>NZ_JARTVP010000012.1:0-139500 GCF_029625865.1 Mesorhizobium sp. WSM4887 | reverse complement strand
GCACTTCATCTTTTTGTCGGCTCGTGGGGCTGGTCCTGTGCAGCAATGCGTCGATGGTTTACTTCGCTTTGGATTCGATCCGTGTGGCAGTCGTCACGACGCTGGCCTGTTCGCTGCTGCTTCAGGCCTGCTATTTCGGCTGCGTGCTCTTTTTCGCGGACGTCGATGATCTGTAGAACTGTTCATTCGCTCCGCAGAGGGCCGGCGAATCCAATCTCTTCCTAAGCCCGTTGGCCGTAATCGAAAGACACGGGGCCGGCGAGTTCGTGCTCAGCTGCCACTGTGCTAGCAAGGGAACGGAATCCAATCCCGGAGCAGATGGCCAGAGTTGAGCGAAGACTGCGGTCGGAGCTCCTGCGCTTCCGGGTCTCCAAGGGGACGACTTTGCGAACCGAAGGGACTTTGAACCGTTGACGTGGCCAGCGTGCGGTAGGTTGGGCCAGCGACAGGGATCCCGGCCGGCCGGGAAGCACCGCCCTCTCAATGTGCGTTGACTTCGCTTCCTTTGGCGAAATGTGGGTAACGGCGAGGGCCGCACTCTTCCCGGGCCGTCGACATTCCCGCCCTTTTGGTGCGTGCGCCGTTAGGCGCGACAATTCGGTGCCCGCGTGTAACTGCGCGCATTCGCCGAAGCTTAGACGTGGTGCATTCCCGCTCGCCCGTTTGGCGGACAGTTCCGGCCGTGCTGGTTTTGCCGCCTAACGCCCGCCGCTCGTCACTGCCACACCCCTCTCCGGCAACGGCTCGGCGCATCGCGCAAGCCGGTTTAGCGATCAGGCCAGGCCCTTCGCGAGTTCCAACGCCTGCCGTTCGAAGAGGCGGCGGTAAATGCCACCATCGAGATTGATCAGGGCGGCATGATCGCCGTCCTCCATGATGCGGCCACGGTCGAAGACGAGCAGCCGATCGAGCGAGCGGACCGTCGACAGCCGGTGTGCGATGACGAGTGTGGTTCGGCCCACCATCAACCGATCCACCGCTTGTTGAATGAGCACCTCGGATTCCGAATCGAGGCTCGATGTGGCCTCGTCCAGAATAAGGATCGGCGCGTTCGCGAGGAAGGCGCGCGCGATCGCCACGCGCTGGCGCTCGCCGCCGGAGAGCTTCAAACCCCTTTCGCCGACCAATGTCCCATAGCCCTTCGGCAGGGGCGCGATGAATTCGTGGGCACTTGCCAGTCGTGCCGCTTGCTCGATCTCGGCCTGGCTCGCGCCAGGCCGGCCATAGGCGATGTTCTCGGCAAGCGACCTGTGAAACAGGATCGGCTCCTGCTGCACGATCGCGATCTGCGAACGAAGGGACTCTTGGGTCACCTCCGAGACGTCCTGACCGTCTATCAGGATCCGGCCGCCGCTCAGGTCGTAGAGTCTCTGGATCAGCTTCACGAATGTTGTCTTGCCGGAACCGGAGGGTCCAACCAACCCAACCCTTTCGCCAGCTTCAATCGACAGCGAACATTCGCTATAGAGCGGCAGGGGATGGTTGGCGTAGCGGAAGTGGACGTTCTCGAAATCGATACGGCCGTTCGTGATCCGGATCGGCTTGGCCTCTGGACGATCGGCAACATCCACCTGCTGATTGTGGATGGCCACCAGTTCTTCCATATCATTAACCGAGTGCTGCACGTTGCGGACATGCATGCCGGCATCACGCAGATAGCCCTGCAGGACGATGAAGGACGTGAGAACATATGCTATCTCGCCCGGCGTTGCCTGTCCATGCGACCACAGAAGCAGGGCATATCCGACCACCGCCACCCTGAGCGCAACCAAAGTTACGCCTTGGGTTGAGCCGATGATCGTTCCGCGCACCCAGCTCCGGCGCGCGCGGTGCCGCCATTTCGTCATGATATTTGCAAGCCGCTCGTCTTCGCGAACCTCTGCGCCGAAGCCCTTGACCACAGCGTTGCAACTGACCGCGTCCGCAAGCGCGCCGCTGAGCCTTGTGTCCCATCGGTTGGCAAGGCTCGCCGCTGGCGCGACATAGCCGAGCGACAGCGAAATCGAAAACGCAAGGTAGACGAGAGAGCCGCAAGCAAAGATCACGCCCATGACCGGCCAGTGCCAGCCGAGCAGCACCGTCGAGCCGATCAAGATGACAAACGACGGGAGCAGCGTGACGAGTATCGTGCTGTTGAGGAGGTCGAGCGCCCACATGCCGCGCGTTATCTTGCGCACTGTCGAGCCGGCGAAGCTGTTTGCATGCCAGTCTGTCGAAAAGCGCTGCACATGATGGAACGCTTCGGTCGCGACGTCGGAAATCATTTTCAACACCAGGTCGCTCAGGCCAATGAAGGCGACGTGGCGCATGGCAATGCCACCGAGTGCCAATGCAATCGGTACAGAGAATGCTGCAACAGCTGAATCCGAAGCTGGTGCTGCCGCATTAGCAGCACGAGAAACAGCGTCGATGAGTCGGCCAGAATAGAGCGGCATCAACACGTCAGCCAGCGTGGAGGCGAGCATCGCGGTCATGATGATCGCGAGCCGGGCCGGCTGCCTGTTCCAGAGGCGAACAGTGAAGGCGAAAACGTCGCGACAAGTGGCGCCGCGCCCATGGACGGGGAAACGTCTCATAGTTTCCAAGCGGGCGCATCAACACGCTCGGTCCCAAAGACGATAAAAGACAAAACTGGAATTTCGACCTCCCCCATAACAGCATCAATTTTGGCGGGCAGCTCTTGCCGCCTCACGACGGTGAGTTCAAAAGTCGTGCCAACTGAGCGGGAACATCCGAAGGACAAATTCAGCAGGTTACCGAGCCTGGAGAAAGTCAGCCGCCATCCAGTCGATACGATTGCTACGGCTGCTCAACTCGGGAGATTGGAAAAGAAGGTCGATGTATCGATTGAATTTTGAGCTTGTTCTTGCCTCGATCAAATAAGTACAGTTGCAATGCAGCTTTCTCAGGCCCGGCACTTAGGTGCTGATTTCAAAAGCGCGCCGCGAATACTTTCCTGCCCATATTCCGTCAATCGAATGCTCGACTGTCGGATTGTGCGCTCCCCGACACAGTGCTGTCGGTTCGCCTCCTGGGTACCTCCCCCGTCGATTGACGACCTGAAGGAGAAGCTTCGCTCGCAAGCTGGCACGACTCTTGAGGGTACTCCAGGTGGCGGAAGGAACTCCGGCTCGAGTCCCGTTGACTTCGGATGTTGCGAGGCTGGGTTGGAGCAAACTGTGCACCAATGAGAACGCAATGAAGGAGACATCATGGAACTCCGGCGGATTGCGGTGGAGTTAGACCTATTCCTCAAGATGACTGATGATGTCGCTCAATCCGAACAGTTGTTCGAACTGTTGTCTGCGTTTGCGCTGAATTTCGATTGCCCGTGGATTGCCTATGGGCCGCTCGCATCAGAGAGGGCTTTCAAGCCGAACCGGGAGGGTTCTGTGGTGATGTGGAATTATCCTGCTGAATGGCAGGAGCGCTACTCGAGAATGGGCTATGCCAAAATAGACCCCCTCATCAAGAAAGGTCGAAAGGAGGCGGGACCCTTTCGATGGAGCGAGGTGTATACTGATGAAAACATAACTGAAGATGGACGCCGCGTCTTGGACGAAGCAGCAACATTCGGCTTGAGGTCAGGCGTTACCGTCCCATTACATGGCCCTGGTGGCAGCTTTAGGTTTGTGAGTTTTGCTCAATCCTCGGACTGCGAATTGCAGAATAGAGCGATCACCTACCTGCAAATGGCCGCGCTGCGGTTTCATCGGATGGTTACGAAGTTCGACACTACGACTGCGTCGGAACGAGCTCATAACCTGTCTCCGAGAGAAATAGAGTGCATTGATTTGGTGTCACAAGGAAAATCATCTTGGGAAATAGGAACTATTTTAGGCAGATCACGAAATACGATAGATTTCCATTTAAAAAATGTAATGCGGAAGTTGGATGCGACCAGCAGAACGGTAGCTGTTGTAAAAGCTTTGAACCTTGGGATTATCCAACCGCCGTAGGTGCGCAGCTAGTTCTCCGCCCGTAGTAGCGCGCGTGATAGCCGAGACGCTCCGGCGTGCGCTCGCTCTTCGAAGCACCCAGCGCCTCGTCCATCTCGGCCTCGAGCACCTCCTGCATCACGGCGCGAATCACCTCGTGCAATCCATCCGGCTTCGAAAGCAAAATGTCGTTGACGCTGCTACGGCGGATTTATCTTCAGGCTTGGTCCTGGTGGCGATGCTGAGTTCGCTTCGCTGAGATTGGGCGGTCATGACAGGGTGGTGTTCAATGTCACCGATTCCTGGAAGAAATTACCATCCGTATTAAGCGACTGACGATGAGTGATGTGTGTCCAAAATCTGACAGCTGTCAGAAAACATTTCGGGTTCAATACAGCGGAGCGTCTTAGCCCTGTCGGGCTTTTCGAAGCCTATCTCGCAGTAACTGCGCGCCAGGCGCACTAGCTCGGCCTTTGCTGGTCGATGTGCGGCAATATAGTGTGAGGGCTGACCCGCATGAGAACACGGAACTCGCTCGATGAAGGATGATCGACGGCATCCAGAAAGCTTCTCTCCGGCGGGTTCGAGGGTGCTGCGCGCGCATCTCGGCGACGGGCCAGCGACCAACGGTTGAGGCTACATCTCCGGAGCGAGTGATGCCTCGAAAGATGCAATGCTGTCTCTGGTCCGACGCGCTGGAAGTTTGTGAAGGGTCGGCCCGGCAAATCGGTGAACCGGGCGGCTTAGGCTGCCAAAAAGGGTAGATGTCTGCGTTGCCTCGGTAGATCAGCAGGCGGTATCAGAAAGCCAAAGGCACACGCACACCATCGTGGCGCTTCGCAGGAAGTAGATGGGAGTAATCACCAGTGATTTTACCGGAACTTCGCTCAGCAAACACAGCCGGCAGGGTTTTGGAGATAACGACGACCACGGGATGCGTCGTAGGATGTTCATATTGTCCCCAGGACAAGTTCGCGGTCCGGCAAAGAAAAGTGTCTCATGCGAGTCATCTGGATCTTGAAGATTTCAAGCGGTGTCTGGCCCGCGTACCGACTTCCGTCGACATTGGTTTTGCGGGATACTCCGAACCTTGGCTCAATCCGGACTGTACCGAAATGGTGGAGCACGCCTTCGCCAAAGGCCATGGCATCAGGATTTTTACGACGCTGGTGGGAATGAACGGGCAGGACCTGCAGCGATTGCAAGCCTTGCGCTTGGGCGTATTCGTGGTCCATGTTTTCGATGACGGCACCTACATGAACAGCCGCCTGGTCGGAGACAAGTATCGCGATCTGGTTCGTCAACTCGTCGACGCGGACATCCCCTTGATCCGATTCGTGGCCTTGGGCGAGCCCCACCCAGATATAGCCGACATTATTCCTACCGAAGCCCTGATAAAAGCGCGGCCGGTGAGCAGTAGGGGTGGAAGCGTCGACCCTAAGATCGTTGCACCACGTCAGCCAGTGGTCGGAGCCCTAACCTGCGTGGACGCACGACAGTATCGGAATGTTCTTCTTCCAAACGGCGACGTTACCCTGTGCTCTATGGATTTTGAACGGCGTCACGTATTGGGCAACCTTCTATATGAGGGTTACTCCGCTCTGTTTGAAAAGCCAGTTTTTCGCGAAATCGTCGACCGCATGAATGGAGCAGATGGTTTTCTGCTTTGCAGGATGTGTGAATTCGCCGACCCAAACGACCGGACCTGAGTGCATGCCGGCCGAGAGGGCGTGCCTGGCAGTGCGGATGGCCCCACGACAGATGCACCTGCCCGCGACGCCATCGTGTTTTCACGTTACGCCAGTATGTTCCTGTAGGCGCGGCAGTGGGCCTCGAGCATTTCGGAGACGAGCTCATCGAAAGGTCTTCGCCTTCCAACCGAGCTTGTCGGCCTGCCTAGCTTGAGGTAACGCCGATCACAGGTCAACCATCGGTCGGATGGAAACAGTGTTAGTCGATCCCGATCAGAGCTTGATTGCTTACTCACGGCTCACCTCGTCAACGCCTTCACCCTCCCGGACGATCTCCTTTTCGACTCGCCTGAAGGCAGCAGCCCAGCTGCGGCCGGGGATGGTTGCCGTCGCGGTAGTGGACGTTCTCGAAACCGATGCGGCCCTTCGCCAGCGCGTCTCCCGGTTGCTTCCGCCTGGCCTACGAACGGGCTTTCCGTCAAGGGGGTCCACGGCGGCCCCGCCCTCTTGATCCGGCGGCTCGGGCCAGTCATCGCGCAAGAGATCGGAATCCGCATTCTTCTCAAAGAGAGCGTGGCTTTCGCTGTGTCATCGGTCATCAAATAGTTTCTTGAATCAGGTTGGTGTCCGCAGCCCGAGGTTGAACGGCGAATATTGATGACCGCCGCGAAGCCGCTCGCTCGCTACGGCGCTATTGAGGAGCGCGCTCGCGAGCGGCTTCGCTACCGCCGAGCGACACAACCTCTGGCGACGCGACCCTGCTGATCTCCTTGGACTCATTCATTTGTCCGGAGCGCTATGGGCAGCGAAGGGTGGGTACGTCAACTACCTGATGCCATAGTAGCGATGCTTTCGCGGAAGCTTTAGAAGCCATCCTGTTGCAGCACATTCGAAAGCATCCGAATGGAGGGCAACGCAACCCAACAATATTTGATGAGGATGCCGGCATCACCAGACCAAACCCAGACCAAACAAAGCTGCCTCCGGCATTCTGCTTCAACGTTAAGCGACGAACATCTGCCGCAAACCACTAGCCATTAAACAGCTCTCTTCTTTGAAAGACTATGTGCAGAGGACTTGATATGGACACCGACGCTTTCACGGCTCATGAATCTAACGTTCGTCGTTATTGCCGGGCGTTCCCCACCGTCTTTACGAAGGCCCTTGGGGCGACGATCTGGGACGAGACGGGTAAGCCCTTTATCGATTTCCTGGTGGGTTCCGGCGCACTCAACTACGGGCACAACAATCCGGATATTATGGCGCCAGCGATTGAATATCTCGTCGGTGAGAACATTCTTCTGTCGCTTGATATGCATACGGCGGCAAAGCGTGACTTCATTGAAGGGTTCGTCGATTGGATCCTGAAACCCAGAGGCCTTTCGTACAAGATTCAGTTTCCCGGGCCGACCGGCACGAACGCCAACGAAGCGGCGCTGGCGCTGGCGCGAAAATACACCGGCCGCTCGAGCGTCATGGCCTTTACGAATGCGTTCCACGGCATGTCGCTCGGCTCTCTAGCGGTGTCGGGCTCGGCCTCAACCAGGGAACTGGGAGGCGTCGCTCGCCACGATGTGATCCGTGTTCCCTATGACGGCTATCCGAGCCAAGCTTTCGATTCCGCCAGTTACATCGACAGCGTTTTGAGCGACCCGGGGAGCGGCATAGAAAAGCCTGCCGCAATCATTCTGGAGACCATCCAGGCCGAAGGCGGCATGAACGCCGCATCCGCAGCTTGGCTCACGGAAATTCAGCGCATTTGCCGTACGCACGGCATTGTTTTTATCGTCGACGATATTCAGGCGGGTGCGGGCCGAACTGGCGATTTCTTCTCATTCGAGTCCGCGAAAATCGAACCGGATATTGTGTGTCTTTCCAAGTCCCTAAGCGGTTCAGGTAGTCCGTTGTCCATCGTTCTGATTCGACCCGACTTGGACATATGGAAGCCCGGAGAACATAGCGGGACCTTCAGAGGCAACAATTTCGCCTTCGTGACGGCAGGAGCCATGTGCAAGATGTGGTCGGATAGGAAATTTACTGCAGGTGTCGAGCGGACAGCCGTCAGGCTGCAAACGCACCTCGATCGCCTGGTTGCGAAATTTCCAAGATACATCGAACAGAAGCGCGGCCGCGGTCTGATGGCCGGCCTGAAATGCCGTTCACCGGCAGTTGTCGGCCGCGTGCACGATGTCGCATTCGAAAATGGCCTTCTTATCGAATCCTCGGGGCCAAATCGCGACGTTATCAAAGTCCTCCCACCGATAACCATCACCGATGCCGAACTCGATCGTGGCATCACCATCCTTGAACACGCACTACAGGAGCAAGACAATGCCTAGTCAGATATCTCAAGTGCCAGCCATCTCGCCGGTTTCGATCAAAGAACGGACCGGGTCGATCAACACGGCGGAGATCATCTCGGTCCTGAAAGGTGAGCTCACCGCTCTGCACATCAAGCAAGCTTTCAGCACCGAAGTAGCCGAGGAGATCACTACGAACTTTATTGGAAGCTCTGGTCTCAGAGAGCGTAAAGATGGTGTGCCCGGACAATATGTCGGCGCATCTCACTACAGGAAGGATGCAGCCACCTATTTCGCAGACGCCGAAAACGCGCGGCCGTACGTCGATGCCCTTTTTAAGAATTTGGTTGACCCGGTTCGAGCAGTATTCAGGGCGTTGAAGCGAGAGCTTCACAACCAGGGAATCGAATTGCGGCTAGCCCGTTCCGAACACGGCCAGGCCAATGTTTGTCGCGGCCTCAGTTGGTCGGGCACAGGCACATTTTCCTTGGATCCCCACGACGACGTCGCTCAAGTCTTACGTGCTGGCGATGATTACGAGCTTTCTGCGGTGGCGCACAATACGGTCGCAGCGCTCAACCTCTATCCCAGCATGCCTGAGGAAGGCGGCAATCTGAAGCTCTGGAGCCACAAGCCGACGGTTGCGGACCGGATATCGCAAGGTGTGGAGACCACTGGATATCCCTATTCGGCAGCCTATCTGGAAGCCGTCCCTTGCCGCGAGTTCGAGCTCAAAACCGGGGATATCGCCCTAATCGATGGCGGCTTCGTTCACGGGGTTACCGGTCAATTAGGCGACGGAAAGCGTCGCCTAGTGCTGAATTGCTTTTTCGGATTTGCGCGGCCTGATCTTGTTCTCTGGTGGACGTGACGTTGGACCTCGCAGCGATCGACTGGCTTGGGCCGTGAGTTGGCGTGGCCAGGCGTGTGACTGCTCATGCTGCCGTCATACAAGCCGAACCTCGAACCGATTGAAATGGCCTTCGCCAGACAGTTTGGGCTGATGCCTTTGCAGGCTACAATTCAGGACTCGCCCTATGAAGAAGCAGTTTACTCCTACAAACGATGTAAGCCTCGCGATCTTTGATCGTCTTGAGTCTGAGGTGCGGAGCTACGTCCGTGCGTTCCCAGTTCTGTTCGATCGAGGCGTCGGCACTGCCCTCATAGCTACAGACGGTCGGGAATACATCGACTTCTTGGGAGGCGCGGGAGCCTTGAATTACGGGCACAACAACCCAGCCTTCACGCGGGCGTTGTTGGACTACATTGCGCGCGACGGAATTGTGCACGGGCTCGACCTTGCTACGACCGCCAAGAAGGCCTTCATCGAAGCTTTTGAGCAGTTTATTTTGAAGCCCCGCGGTCTGTCTTATAAATTGCAATTTACTGGCCCCACAGGTACGAACGCGGTCGAGGCGGCTCTGAAGCTAGCTCGCCAAGTGACCGGCAGGTCAAACATCGTTTCGTTTACGAACTCGTTTCACGGAGTCAGCGCTGGGGCGTTGGCGGCAACCGGAAACACGAAGTTCCGAGATGCTGTCGGCTTTCCCCTCGCGCACGTGACATCGTTGCCGTACGAGGGCTATCTCGGCGCTTCAGACACGATCGAGTATTTCGAGAAGCTTCTCGATGATCCTAGCAGTGGTCTCGGCAAACCCGCTGCGGTGATCCTAGAAGCAGTGCAGGGCGAAGGCGGTGTCAATGCTGCTACCGTTGAATGGCTGCAACGGCTGCGTGATCTGACCTCTCGGCACGAGATCCTGATGATCCTCGATGATATTCAGGCTGGTGTCGGTCGCACAGGGAAATTCTTCAGTTTCGAGGCGGCTGAGATCGTGCCGGACATCGTTACCCTGTCAAAGTCGTTGTCTGCAATTGGAACGCCTATGGCCCTTGTCCTCATGAAGCCTGAACTTGATGTCTGGACGCCGGGTGCGCACACCGGCACGTTCAGGGGCAACAACTATGCTTTCGTCACTGCTCGTGCGGCCCTTGAGACTTACTGGTCCGACTCCAAGTTTGAAGATGAGATTGCTCGCAAATCAGCCATCTTGGCTCAAGAACTCAAGTCGATCGCAGACGACTTCCCCAGCCTTGCTCTGAATGTCCGAGGCCGCGGCTTGATGTATGGACTCGTATCACCAAAGCACCACTCATTGCCGGGGCTCATTTCCCGGGAAGCTTTTCGTCGCGGCTTGGTGATCGAGATCGCTGGCTCGTATGGTGAGGTGCTCAAGTTCATGACAGCCCTTACCATAACCGAGGCTGAACTGCGCCGTGGTCTGTCGATCGTACGCGACAGCATTGGCGCGGTGCAGGACAGCATTTCAGCGGAGTAGGCATTCACTCAGTCCCCCCTACCCAGTCTGGGCTTATCAAGCAAAGGAAATTCCGCTTTAGACGTATGCGATTGTATGGAGACGGACAGCAAAAATGGACACTCGGAGAGCTCAAACAATGGACACCGACCGCTTGACGTGATCGAACGACAGTACGGCATGTGCAAATCAATACACACTTCTTGCTCGTTGCAAGATGAAGGACGACGTCCAGGGCCGGTGAAACCGGTATTCTAATATATTATATAAGTAAGATGGTAATATTGCTGGTTTATCACGAGCGAAGACGAACGGTACACAACACATTAGAAATTAACTTGTATAAGAGGTCCGGTATTTCTTATCCTTTCTGATGAAAAATAGAACGGATTTTGTGCGACGTCGAAGTTTGGCGAGACGAGTGTAAGGCGCGTTCGCGAACCTTACACCGTTACGTTCTGAAGGAGTTGAGATCGTGAGTGATATGACAGCCCGAGACGATGAGATAAGCCTAGCCGAACGCGTAACGCAGCATTTGAAACCGCATTTATGGGCAAAGGCCAACCGGCTCCTTATCCGTAAAGCAATCAGCGAATTTGCACACGAGTTGCTAATTGCTCCTCGACTCCAGCGAATGGAAGGCGACTGGGGGAAGTATGTGCTGGAAAGCGAGACCCCTGGGTTGGAGTATTGGTTCCAGGCTCGGCGCCTCCTGCTAGATCACTGGCAAGTGGACGCCGGCTCTCTGGAGAAAAGGATTGAGGGCAGGCCGGCCCCCCTGGATGCGCTTGATTTTGTTATTGAGTTCAGCCGCCATCTTGGCATAAAGGAAGAGATGATGCCGGTTTACCTGCAGGAGATCAGCAGCACGCTGTATGGCAGCGCGTACAAGCAGGCCAAAACAGAGATATCCGCCGCAGAACTGGCTTTTGCCGATTACCAGATCGTTGAGGCTGGCATGACGGAGGGCCACCCGACCTTTATCGCGAATAACGGTCGCATTGGCTTTGACGCGCTCGACTATAGTCGCTATGCGCCGGAGGTGGGCAGTTCGATAAGACTCATATGGCTGGCCGTCCATAAAGAAATGGCAACGTTTAAGTCCATTTCAACGCTCGACTACGACCTTCTCATGCACGAGGAACTCGGTCGACAGGCGCTGGAACAGTTCGACGCAGCGTTGCGTCAAAAGGGACTAAACTCGACCGATTACATCTATATGCCAGCGCATCCTTGGCAATGGTTCAATCGGCTCTCAACTATCTTCGCGGCGGATATCGCCAACCGGCACATTGTCTGCCTAGGCCAGGGGAAGGACATATATCATGCCCAGCAATCGATCCGCACACTTTTCAATATAAGCGATCCGCATAAACGGTACGTGAAAACGGCGCTGTCGATACTTAACATGGGGTTTATGCGCGGCTTGTCACCGACACACATGCTGGCGACGCCCGCCATCAACGAATGGTTGAAGAATTTGCTCGACAGTGACTCCTATTTAGCCGCCAACGGCTTCAGCATCCTTCGCGAGGTCGCGACGATTGGCTATCGCAATCGTTGTTTCAACACCGCCCTCAAGAAGGACTCCCCTTACAAGCAGATGCTTTCTGCGCTGTGGAGGGAAAGCCCCCTTCGGCAGTTGAAAGAAGGGGAACGTCTGATGACAATGGCGTCGCTGCTTCATGTCGATTACAATGGTGAAGCACTCGTGACAGCCCTCATCAATGCCTCGGGGTTAGACGCCGCCGCTTGGCTACGCCGCTATTTTGAATCTTATCTGGCGCCGCTTCTCCACTGCTTTTATGCTTACGATCTAGCGTTTATGGCACATGGAGAAAATATAATTCTAGTTATGAAAGATCACGCTCCGACGCGAGTTATCATGAAAGACATTGGCGAGGAGCTTCGTATTCTAGGCGGAGATCTCAACGTGCCGGAGGAGATTAAGAGGATCTGCATTCAAGTAAATCGCGACATGAAGCACGACTTCATTTTCACCGACGTTTTCGACTGCTTCTTTCGTTACTTGGCTGTAACACTCGAAGAACATCTTGATTTTCCGTCGACACACTTCTGGCAGCTCGTAAGCGAGTCCATCCTTGGCTACCAGACGAAACATCCGGAATATGACGAAAAATACAGGCAGCATGACCTATTCGCTCCAGAATTTCTGCGACGATGTATGAATCGACTGCAGATACAAAAAAACCAGCAAATGGTGGACTTCGGTGATCCGGGAGAATACCTGCACACCGTCGGCACGCTGAAGAACCCACTGGCGGGCATTCGCAAAGTGACCAGTGCAGGTTAAGCTTGAAGGAGGCGCGTATTTTAAATGAACAATGTAGTTAGCCGGTTTTGGGCCAATACCATACCCCCCCCTTGGGGTAAGCAACCCCTTGCGTAAACGCCGCCGCAGCATGTTGCGCGTATCAGGCGCCCGCTCACCAGCGCGTCGCCTGCTTCCATTCTGAAAGGAGGCGCCTAATTTTTTTATCGCCTTCGGGCCGGCTTTCCAGGTGCCGTCAACACTGACACGGTTAGGCGCCCAAAGCTTGATTTGTGTAGACCTCGCTACCTTAAGCATAAACCTCGTCGAACGCCTTCAATCAAGCACTGCGGCCTTGACGCTCATGCTAGGAGATCATGGCCGCGTTGGAGGTAAGTGCGGCTCTAACTTATGGCTAGAAGGGAGCTTCTCATGTACATTCTAGAAACGCCGCGCCTAATCCTAAGGCCACCGTCGCATAGCGACGAGCTTCTTCTACATGAGCTTCATAGCGATCCATTTGTGGTAAATGCCATGTGGGATGGAGTCTATCCGACCCGAGAGCAATCGAAAGCTAAACTACAACAGTTCATCCATCATTGGCAGAGCAATGGTTTCGGCTTATGGATGGTGTTCGTAAAAGGCGAAGGCCAAGTCGGAAAATTCGCAGGCTACTGTGGATTGATGTACAGTGGCCCGTATCTGCCCGAAGATCCCACTAATGTGGAAACCGTATCGTGCCTCCACCTTGCGTCTTCCGGTAAGGGGATCGCCGCAGAGGCCGGCAGGGCAGCGATCCAGTTTGCTTTCGAGAACCTAACGCTCGAGAAGGTCACTTCATTCATTCGCCCAACGAACACGCGTTCGCTTCGGAAAGCACCGAAAGTAGGCCTTCGCTATGTAAGAGACCGGGTCTACAATAACGTAGTTATGCGATATTTTGAAGTGACAGTCTTGACTGCTGTAAAAATCGAAAAAGTCGTCGTTATCTCTTGTTAGTATCATTGTTTCTCGGAAGACGGTGATGCAAGAAACCGTAGGCGAGCGCTGCTCTCGCCCTACGAACTTGCAATCATTCACACCGACGCACCGGCGTGTCCGGAGATGCATGTGCCCTGGAATTGAGAGCTTGTCGGTTCAGAGATAGTTCAGATGGGTCGCTCGGTCTCGCTTCGGGCATGCCCTCGACCGATTTGGCGATCAAATCGCTCCGTTACAGACGGCATGATGTGGAGCTGCCGCGCCGTAAGTGACCATATCTCAGGCGGTAGGAGGAGCGCTTTGCTGAAGAAGCCCATCACACTTGGTACCTTGATGGGGAGTTGCGTGGTTTTCGATTATATCGTCGTGGGTGGTGGCTCCTCTGGATGCGTGATGGCGAGCAGGCTCTCCGCCTATGGCGCTCGCGTGCTGCTCATTGAAGCTGGCCCTGATACGCCGCCGAATGCCATTCCTGACGACATCCAGGATGGCGACCCAACGCGTGCTTACCTTAATCCCGGTTATCGATGGCAGTCACTCCACGCGACAACGGTGCGAGGTGGCCGCAAGCCTGTCCATTACGAACAGGCGCGCGTCATGGGTGGCGGCTCCAGCATCAATGCCCAAGTCGCCAACCGCGGCGGGCCCGGAGATTACGATGAGTGGGCCTCAAGCGGTGCAACGGGCTGGGGTTGGGAAGACGTGCTGCCCTACTTCCGTCGTCTAGAATGCGATTTGGATTTCGGCGGGGAATTTCATGGCACGAACGGCCCCTTGCCAATCAAACGTGTGCGCCAATCAGACTGGTCGGGCTTCATCCGGGCAATCTCCGATGCTTACGATGCTTTGGGGCTTCATTTCAGGCCAGACTTCAATGGTGCATTCGGTGATGGCTATTCAGTTGTCCCATTGACCAACCGCAATGGTCATCGGGTCTCCTCCGCGATGGCGTACTTACCCGAAACCGTCCGCTCTCGCCGCAATCTAACGATTTTATCCGAAACGACAGTTGCGCGGCTGACCTTTTTGGGAACAACGGTAACGGGGGTCGAGACGGAGAACAAATCGGGCGTGCAATCGTATAGCGCTTCTTGCGTTATCCTGTGCGCAGGAGCACTCCATTCACCCGCCATATTGATGCGCTCCGGGATCGGCCCCGCGAAGGAATTAGTACAATTCGGAATCCCTATCGTTGCAGATTTGAAAGGTGTGGGCCAGAATCTTCAGGAACACCCCACGATTTGCGTTTCGGCCTATTTGAAGCCGGCCGATCGCTTGTCACCCGGCGTGAGCGAATATATTCAGATGCACGCCCGCTACTCGTCGGGTTACGAAGGCTGCCCGTCGACCGATATGGCAATATCGACTGTTGCCAAATCATCCTGGCACCCGCTGGGGAGGCGCCTCGGCACTCTCGCCGTGTGGGTCAATCGCAGCTACTCGACGGGAACTGTGGCGCTCAAGGGTAGTTCGCATAAAATAGAGCCGGAGGTCGATTTCAACTGGTTGAGCGACAAGCGGGACGCCGAGCGCCTCAAGCAGGGCTTTCGCTTCATAGTCCGCCTGCTGCAGCAAGATTCGCTGTCCTCTGTGGCGCTGGACCCGTTTCCGTCAGCGTTGAATGCGCGAGCGAAGCTGGTGAGCAAGGTCACAAGCACAAACTATGCACTCACGTCATTTCTGGCGCTGCTCATGGACGCGTCGCCGCGGCTGCGCCGTGGGCTGATTAGGCGCGTCATAACGGATGGGGATAGCATTTCCGATCTCGTCAACGACGAGAAACATCTGGATCGGTATATTCGCCAGAACGTCATCCCAAGTTGGCATCCGACGTCGACCTGCAGGATGGGGGCAGCCGCGGATCCTGGCGCTGTGACCGATCCGTCGGGACGCGTTCATGGTATTTTGGGTTTGAGGATCGCCGACGCTTCCGTCATGCCATTTTGCCCTCGGGCGAACACAAACATTCCGACGATTATGGTGGCTGAGAAATTGGCCGACACAACCTTGAGAGACGGCAGACGGAGCTAAATCGCTGCCTGCTTTGCTGCTCGGCTAGTCGTCTCGTCGAGACGGCGGATAACGTCGACAAGCGCTTCCTCAGCTCATGTGCTCCTTGGTGCCGCCAGGCAGAACGCCGAACCCGATGTAGATGGCTTTTTTGCGAACGAAGTCTTCGTCCCTGAGCTTGACCGCTCGACCCGGATAGCGTCGAAAAAGACTATGGGATAGGAAAATTTCGAGCGGTCGGTTTCTGCCATTCGGCCATCGTCCGGGACGGCGTGTGTGATGGACGAGCTCAGGTAGCTGGCGATACCTCGCGTCATAGAGCTCTTCGAGATGGCCGATCCTGCCATGAAACCCGGAGGTCGGCGCTGGTCTGGATTGAGCCTGGAAGTCATAAAGCAATTCAGAATTGTAAATCGCTCTTAGTATCTTGGCCGTGATAATGTTAAACTAACCGCGACGGATGTAACAATATATACAACTATATTAACATACAAATCGTTGTTATCTTCACCAGGAAGCGCTAGAGATCAATTGCTAAGACGGAATCACCGCCCAGCCATCGGCTTAGCCTTAGAATGGGACATCATGTCGACTTTCGTTATTATTGGAAGAGACGGCGCGTTGCCCACATCCAAGGAACTGTCGACTTTGAGAGCCGCGGCAAACACTAATCAACTTAAGCGCCCAAAAAGGGGATTGACTATGACCACGCTGCCGAAAATTTCACTTTCGAAATTGAGAGACGATGCAACGCGACGTGACGAGCGCCAGCGCCTGCAAATGGCATGCCAGGAATACGGGTTCTTCTACCTTGTCGAGCACGGCATCCCCGGGGAACAGATCGCGCAAGCCATTGAGGCTTCCCGGCGATTCTTCGCATTGCCACAGTCGGTTAAGGAACGCTACGGGCACGCCTTTCAGGACGTGTACCCCACTGCCGCCCGTGGATACAGTCCTTTACACGGCGAAATGCTACATCCTGAGGCCGGCTTCGATCCAAAGGAGGTATTCGACCTCGGAATTGAGAACGAAGGCGACCGGCGTCCGTTCTCCGGCCGCACGCGCCTTCCGGATGAAGCCTTGGCTCCTGGCTTCGCAAGAAACCTGCTTGCTTTGCAGGCTACCGTGCTCGCCGGGATTGTCCCCCAGATCGGGGATGCGCTGGCGGACCTGATAGGTATGGAAGAGGCATGGTTCCAACGCCATTTCAGCACGCCGACGCTTGGGCAACGCGTGATACGGTATCCAGCTCGCGGCGGCACTTGCGCAAAGCACACGGATCATGGCTTCTTCACGCTGCTGCTGCAAGAGGAACTCCCCCTGCGTTCCTTGCAGGTGTGGTTCCGCGGTCGATGGATGCCGGTGCCGAGCCTGCCCGATAGTCTCGTAGTCAATCTGGGCGACCTCCTTCAGGTCTTGAGCGACGGCCGCTTCAAGAGTACGCCCCACCAGGTCGTGCATAGTGGTCCGACTGATCGAATTTCGCTGCCCTTCTTTATTTATCCCGAGATCGACGCTCGCCTGACTTCGCGACAAGGGCAGCAAGTTAGTGTTGTAGAAATGATGCTGCGCAACGTTGAGTCAATATGGGTGACTGGGAATGGCGCCGGACGCGCGCGCGAACTGCAATGATTGTCTGCTTTTCTAAAGCATGCGCAATTATGGCGCCGACGCGGTGCAGATCTCCGTGGTAAGCTGGAAGAACTCTCGCATCCGCTAGATTGTCCCGCCGTCGCGCGTGTAGCGCGGCGGTCGGAAGCCCGCTTCGGGATGAATGCACCTATGGTGTCAGATTGTTTGCATCGTGTGGTCGCAGGGAAAGATCGCACTAGATCTGCACCGCTGTCGCAAACGTGCTGCGGGAAAACCTGAGGGAACTTGATCCCATGATAACGCTCGCCCAACTCGCGCTTGACGTATCGCGAACCGAGCTCCCGGGAACCAGTTCCAGCGCGACCACGACGCCGTCACAGGCGGAAAGATCTTATAACACCCGGCGGTCGCGTGCTGCACGTCTTGCGGGCCGGTGGCAGTTATCGCAAGCCGTCAACCTTTCAGGCCGAACACCTCGCGCCCTGGAGCCCATTCTCAGCCGGAGCCCGCCCCTCATGGAGATTCGTCTCGCAGGCACTGCCGACCGCGATGCATGGCGGTCCCTTTGGTACGCATATTGCGCCGACCAAGGTCTCAATTCATCAGAACAGGCGACAGATAGGATCTGGCGGCGCATCGAGCGCCCAGACGAACCGATTAACGCGCTGATCGCGGTCTCAGCAACTGGCGTTACCATAGGTTTTGCTACCTTTGTCATTCACCCGTATACTCTTAGCGATCGTCCGGTCTGTTTTCTCGCAGATCTCTATGTCGACGAGTCTTCGCGGCGCCAGGGGATTGGCCAAGCCATGCTCACGAATCTGGCCTCCTACGGTCGCGACCAAGGCTGGCTGAGAATCTATTGGAATACGGACAGATCAAATTATCATGCGCGGGCGCTCTATGACAAGATCGGTAAATTGAGTCCATACCTTACCTACTACTATGACCTGTAGACTTGCTCTGAGGTCGTAACGAAAGCGCATTGACCTGCCCCAGTCTTTTAAACAGTGGCGAGTAGACTAGAGGTGCAGCCATTTATGTTGCGCACATGGGCTTGCAGCGGAATGTATTTTCGGCGCGATGATCCATTGATCAGGCAAGGACCGTGTTCGAGGTAAACTCCGTGCGGTGGTCTGCGACGATCATGCCGGGCTTGCCGCGCTGGGCGATCAGGTCGTCAGTTCGCGAGCAACGCGGCGACCAGAGATCTGTGTCCGGAATCGCGTAAGGCATTCGCGCGTCACGTCGTCGACGAGTTGATCGGCCGCAGGAGAACTGGTCGTACAGCGACCAGCGTGCGTTCGGCTTCGCCTCGACACGGATCGGCCCCGCATGCCGACCGCCGCTCGCCGTCCGCACTTCAACAAGGTAGGCGACATCTCGTCGACCGGCAAGATCTATTCCGGACGTCCGCGCTGTCGTTATGACAAGCCATATTCTAATTTAGATCTCAAAAATCTTCCGGGGAGCAGTGGTCAGTACCTCGACGCCGGAGTCTGTGACACGGAACGTTTCGCTGATGACGTATCCAAAATCCTCCTCGATCCAATTACCTAACATCAGGTGAAAGGTCATGTTTGGTAG
This sequence comes from Mesorhizobium sp. WSM4887, assembly GCF_029625865.1. Taxonomy (NCBI): domain Bacteria; kingdom Pseudomonadati; phylum Pseudomonadota; class Alphaproteobacteria; order Hyphomicrobiales; family Phyllobacteriaceae; genus Mesorhizobium; species Mesorhizobium sp. WSM4887. The sequence continues at coordinate 120,810 of NZ_JARTVP010000012.1, read as the reverse complement.
CAACTCTGTCATATCGCCATCCTTAAGGCTTGCGGTCGGCTCCAACCAACCAATGCCGTGTGCATAGCCGCAACGCGTCTCCTTTTTGAGGCCCCGCTTCTCGATGCTGCGATTGAAGGCGTTGGCAACATCGCTGCAAGTCGCTCCTGGCCGTATCGCATCAAGAGCGACCTCAAGGCCGGCGACTTGGATCTCATGCACGCGACGTAGACGATCGGAGGGTGAGCCGATCGTGTAAGTGCGCATAAGCCCAGCACAGTAACCATATCGCGCACCGCCGATTTCGAGATTCACCTGCGATCCATAGCGAAAAACGTCCTCGCTCCACGGAATGTGGCACGTTCCCGTTCGCGGTGATGAACACAAACTTATTCCCTCGATCCCGCTTCCTGGCTTACCGTTTGCGCCGCGCACCAACGTTGCCACAATTTCCGCGCACGCGTCTGCTTCACGCACCCCGGGGCGTATTACCTCAGCAGCGCGTCGAATCGCGGCGTCTGAGATTGCCGCCGCCTCCCGCATTACAGCTATCTCGAGATCTGACTTGATGAGCCTTTTCCAAGTGACCGCCTTAGTAGCATCGACGATCGTGGCACCAGGCAGGCGCATCCTAAACTTTTTCGCCGATTGCGATGGAAGGCAGCATAGCTCGATTCCTATGCCTCGACTCGCGAGGCCGACGTCCTCCAAGTAATCGACTACCGCGTCATAGCCATCCTTGTCAGGATTTCCAATATACGCTTCGGGGTATGCGACGATTTTGTCGCGCTCCATAAAACATTGATGAATGGCTGCCGGCGCATCACAGCGGCGCAGAATGAACGTCGGTTCCTCTTCTCGTATCGAAACCACAACGGCCTGAGGAACATAGGCTGATAGCGCGGTGTACCCCGTGAGATAGGTAATGTTATGTTGGTCGGAAACGACGAGCGCGTCGATATCGCACCGACCCATTTCGAACTTCACCGAGCCGAGCCGGCGAAGGTATTCACTTCTAGGGAATGCCTGGGGTCCCTTGGATATATTCATAAGTTTGAACTCCAGCTATGCTTTTGACAACAAGGCGAGCTATTGCGGGTAAGAGTTCTTATGCTGGCGACGGATCACCTCTCAGTTGGGGGGGAGTCGTGGGGCTGCAGATCGCTCCTGTTCGCCCGACGGCGGTGTGATAGACCAAGCGATTAAGTCGACAGCTCGTTGGAGTATCGCTTCGGTCTGAGCAAGGCTGGGTGAAACGGCGACGACATGTCCTATCCAGTCTCGAAAATCGCCTTTCCTGAAGATCGGCGCGTTGGGTTCAACATACAATTTGATTTCAGCGACACCTGGTACCGCGATCGCCTGACTGCCGCCATCGATCCAATCGAGGGTGCCGTCGCAATCAGCAACTAGGAACCGCGCGGCTGCGGTCTGCAAATGCCTTCTGCGCAAATCCCATTCCTCGCCGACGACAAGCTTGATGTGCTCGGTGACCAGATCGACACCGCTCGCCAGTTGGACCAGTTCAGGCTCAAGCGCACCAGCAAGACGCGGATTCACTTCGATTACAACCGGGCCATGATTAGTCAACCGGAGCTCGATGTTCGTTGGCCCCCAATTAAGGCCAAGAGCTTGCAAGCACCTCAGCGAAACATCAACGATACGGTCATGATCGTCTTCCGCAAGCGGGGCCGGGAAGGTCGTTTCACGGAAGACGAAATGCGGTGGGGGGCCGAAATCAACGGCGACAATCCCAATAACCTCATTGCCCATTATCTCCACGCTATAAAAAGGGCCGCGCGCGAATTCCTCAACCAATATCCTCGGCGAAGACGGCCAGATGTGCTTCCCACCCAACAGATAGGTCGTGTGGTCAGCTAACTCATCGGCGTTGCGGCACAATCGGACACCGATGCTACCGCTGCCGATTGCCGGCTTAACAATTACGGGAAAGCCGATCTCCGCGACAGCGCTTTCTACTTCTGCCACATTCAGCGCCATGCGATAAGCGGGTATCGGAACTCCGGCTTCCGCAAGTAGCTGGCGCTGAGAGAATTTGTCACAGCATCGTTCAATCAATTCGGGGTTGGGTCCCGGTAAGTCGAAATGCCGACATAGTTTGCCAACGGTTGCATAGACCGACTCGTCGATGCCCGAGAAGCCCGTGATACCAGCGATGTCATTGGTCTCACGCAGCCTGGAACATTCGCGAATCAAGGTATCAAGATTGGTTGTATCGACACGGATTGCCTCGCTTCTTTCCGCCGCAAGATACTCGTACTGTGTTGGATCAACTGATAGTGTAATTGGATGAAAGCCAAGACGCCGGGCCGCGTGGATGTATCGTATTCCATTACCTCTTGCATGGCCTTCAACCAGGATGAGAGCTTTCCTTGACATTGGCTGTTCTCCACTCTGCGTTTTTGTCGATAGGTCGTTTTGCCATCGTGGACCTCAGACTTAAAGACAACGATCCAAGGCCAAACATTCCGTGAAATTGGTCGCCTCTACCCGCAGCCGCTGGCTGAAGCTGAAGTTGCCTTTGGCGCAGCAAAATCGTCTTCCCAGATCTGGGCAGAACCGATTGGGCTTGATGGCAACTGACCGAATAGTGGCCGAGTGGGATAATGCACTGTATCGCGTACCAGAGTACTGGGGACGAGTACGCCCTTGACCGGGACCCGGCGCCACGAGCTGTCACCGAAAGGCCCTACTAGGGAGTGAGTTTTAGCGCGTTATCGCCGGGAGAGCCCTCGCGAATCGAGAACGTTATCCTTCCATCGTCGTCTATTGCACCCTCGTAGAACATGTGGTCGCAGATAGAATTATCCCGGTGGAAAGTCAGCACTCGCGGCTTGATCTCCACCATCTGATGCTCCTCGATGTATGCGGAGGAGCAAACGATTATTTCGTCCCCGACCTGACAGGTGCGAGCAGCGGCTCCGTTCAGCACGCAGCAACGAGAACCCCGCTCTCCATAAATCACGTAAGTGCTGATTCGAGCGCCCGATGATTTATTCCAGATTTCAACGAATTCCATTGGAAGGATGCCGGCTTCGTCGCAGTGATCTGGATCCAAAGTTATTGAGCCCCGGTAGTTCAAATTCGCGTCGGTCACAGTTATTCCATGAAGCTTGGCGGCAACAAATTTTCTCATCTACATTTCCTCTCGGCGGTGGGACACTGCGTCGACAAGCGATTGCTGTGTCTTGGTTTCAGGATGGATGGATGGACGTTCTGCGATTTGTCGTATTGTGGTTCTTAGGACAAAATTGATTACTCTGGCGTGGCCAGCACGAGACAGTCAGGCGAAGGCTGGTTGTGGTGGGCGGAGGCATTGCCGGCCGGCTGTCCCCCATTGGTAATGCCATCCGATACAGTTCCGACATGTTCCGTTCCTTTAATTAGTTGTGATTTCAGGTGACTGTGCCAATCGGCCCGTTCAACTGGATCGCACACAAAGTTGCAAACCTCGTGCCAAACTGGCTAATCAGGCCGGAAACAGAAATGCGTGATCTCTTTCAGCTATTTAGGTGAGCAGACCACGGATCGGATCAAGAAGGCACGTCGCGGACGCGACAAAATGTTGAGTGTAGGACGGGTTGAGGTGGCGCCCTTCTGCTGGTGGTCGTGCGGCCGATCTGGGCATCGTTGACTTCTGGCGGCGGGGATGTCGAGGACGCTCGGGTATTGGCTGTTCGGATCTTAGACGCGTGCAGCCTCATGCCTCGAATGCGGCCGTTTTACTTGTCCCAGTCGAGGCCTGCCTAAATGTTTGATCTCAGGTTTTGATGGGGCATCCTTATCTTCCGAATCAAAGGATGCACTATGGGCCAGGTTCTTCATGGGAGCGCCACGACGACAGAGGCGGTCCGTCGGGCGCCCGCTGATCAAGGGTTTGTTTTCAGCGATGGGATGGTCGCGGGGCTTACGCTCCTAAGGACGACCTTAAGAGCCCAGCCTCGCTACCGTGCCATGATCGCGCAAGGCGGCCCTCGCCGGAGGCGTACCCGAGGATCGCCCCTGACCAACAAGGAAAAGCCGGATCGACGCGGTCATGTATCCTCTAAGAGTTGTCATGACGCTTACCTCCTTCAGGTTGTGTGCGTCAAGTTCTGCAAAATGGGGCGGCCACGATGCTGGTCATGCGGCTTGGCGTAGAGCGAGCTTCTTGTGCTCGCGCAGATCGTCCATGTTGATGTAGCGGTTGGCCTCCATCCAGTTCTCGTTGGTCTCGCAGCCAGCGCCCTGACGAGGCGCAGGCAGCTTTCATTGGGGAAGATGCGCATGACATTGGTGCGCCGGCGGATTTCCTCATTGTGCCGTTCAAGCATGTTGGTGCTCTTGAGATGCTTGTGATGCTGGCGCGGCAGGCAAAAGAAGGTCAGCGTGCGCTCGATGGTCTCCTCCACCCAACTCGTCAGTCGCGGATAGCGGCCCGACCATTTGGACAGCCATGCGGCGAGATCGGCCTTGGCCTCGGCGAGATCGCGCCGGTCATTAGAGCCAGCGCAAGTCCTGCAGGCAGTCGGCGCCGTGCTTTCTCGGCAGGTGATCGAGCGCGTTCCTGAGGAAGTGGACGTAGCAGCGCTGCCAGGCGGCTTCGGGGATCACCTCGCCGATCGCCGCGACCAGGCCGGCATGATTGGCGGAGACAACCAGCTCGACGCCCTTGGGGCTGCGCGCCTTCAGCGCGACGAGGAAATCCCTCCAGGCCGAGCGGCTTTCGCGATTGGCCATCTCGACGGCCAGGATCTGGCGCCGGCCGTCCCAGTCGATGCCGACAGCGATCAGCACCGCCTGGCTCATGACGACGCCGGCCTCACGCACCTTCTCTTAGCGCGCATCGAGGATGAGGTAAGGAAACGGCTCTTGAAGGGGGCGCCTGGCAAAGGCAGCGAGGCTCTCGTCCAGCCGCTTGTTGATGGCCGAGATCGACGAGGCCGAGAACGCATGGCCGCACAGCTCTTCCGTGATCGCCTTGACCTTGCGGGTCGACACGCCCTGCACATACATCTCCGCAAGCGTCGCCACCAAGGCCCGCTCCGAACGCTGGTAACGCTCGAGAAGCTCGGTCGAGAAGCGGCCGGCCCGGTCCTGCGGAACCCGCAGCTCAAGCTTGCCGACCCGCGTGACAAGGGTGCGGCCGTAATAACCCGAGCGGTAGCCGAGCCGCTCAGGTGTGCGCTCGCTCTTCGAAGCCCCCAGCGCCTCGTCCATCTCGGCCTCGAGTACCTCCTGCATCACCGCACGGATCACTTCGTGAAGTCCGTCCGGGTCCGAAAGCAGAATGTCTTTGATGGCAGCGCTGCCGGTCTTACTTTCAATCTTGGTCATGGTGGCGTTCCTTCGCGGGAATCGGTGACGTGAACAATCACCAGCCTGCCATGACCGCCCTCTCTCAGCGAATTTGCAGAACTGTCAGCACACACCCTCCTTCATCACAAACCCAACCGAACAACTGGGCAGGTGTTCCAAAAAACGCCGAGTTCCAATAAGGACTCAGGTCCTGGTCCGCTATTGTCACCCCTTCCAAGTCGATGTGTTCGTCACAAATCTTGCGCAATTGAGAAAGGTCGCCCGGGCGTACAACTCTGATTTCCACAGTATTCTCCTGCTTCTCGTTCCGGCACACGTCAGGGGATTTGCTTGCGCAGTTGCCTGATGTGGCAGGTGAGCCAGCCCGCATATTGGCCGTCGTATTGTGGGCCGCGACGCTCACATGTGCGCACCCGATGAAGTGTAGATGTGTTTGTTTCAGGCAATGAGGCGCGTCTTGTGAGCACCGCCACGGTGGACCTGAAATCGCCTCACAGACGCTTGCCCACTGAACACGTCCCCGCCATGACCGGGGACGTGTTAAGGCACATTGCCTTCAGCCTCTGCAGAGGTCAGCGGTCTTGCTGCCGTCCGCAGGTTGTCTTTGCCGTAGCCGTATTTGCCGAATACTGCCATCATTTCGCCAGAGCCAACATAGTCCTGCATACGGCATTGAACGCGTCGACCGCAGCCTGCTCGTTGAGCTCGAAGGCGATAGCAGGATAGTTGGCTGGCGCGATGAACGAATCGGCCAGCTCAAGGCTGTGGTCCTTCTTAACAAGTCCAGTCGCTGTAAAGTAGTCGAGGGCACCGGCGGCGGCGCGACAGCCTGTCCGCCGGCGGTCCGGCGACCTGCATGATTTTGTCGTCGGCGATGCCTGACTTTTTCGCGTCCTGGACCGCGGTGTAGCCTGTATCACTGACGAAGGTGAGTCCCTTGTCACGCACATCCTCATAAGAATGCAGCCCTTCCGGGTTGCCCTTAGGCACCAGCAGTGCGCCTCTCTCCGTAGCGATCGGTTCGCTGAACAGCACGTTGCGGCAGCGCTCCGGCTTGATCCACATGCCGGCCGTGATGAAGTCGAAGCGGCTAGCCTGCAGGCCGGGGACAAGTGAGCCCCATTCGGTTACGACCGGCTCGATTCTATTCTCGTGTTTTTGCGCGACGCACGCAAATGCCAGACAATCCGATCCCCAAATTAATTCCCAGCACCGCAGGTTATTTGGTGTCCGCTTTTTCAACGAGACGCTCCATGAGCGTGCTGTAGGCGACAAAACCGGTGTGAGACCAGAAGGTCTTGCGGCCAGGATTGGTCTCCAGCACGTCGAGGAAAATCCTTGATTTGTTGTGGAAACGAGACCGAATAAGCAGCTCAAGGGTCCTGCAGCCAATCTCCGAACGTCGGTGTTGGCAGCTGACGTAGAATTGCCTCAAAAAGACGCGTTGCCCACTCGGCTCCGCATTGTCTGGCTCCAAACGATGAGTGGCGAGGCCCACAATCTCGCCGTTCTGGCTGAAGAGGTCGACCATCCAAATTTCGCGATTCACCAACTGAATAAACCGCTCCTTGAGTTCTGAAACCGTCATCGGGGTTTCGATGCTTCTCGGCCTCGATCAACTCGCGGTTCAACATTGCCAACTTGTCGAAATCTTCGGCGGCAGCTCTGCGAATCTCAATTGTCTCTGAAGCACTGTGATCCTCTCCTGACCCATGCGACCCACGCAGCGGGCTAGGCAATGCGCTCCTACATGTCCGTGGTGGGTAAAGCCCGTCCGCAGCCAAAAATCCTATGATTAGAGTTGTTCTCGATGACCTCCGATACGGATTCTCTCGCCGGGCTTATTTCGATTTGGTCGAGGTCATTGAATCCTGCATCGCCCGACAGCCGCGCCGTCGGTAGGGATCAGCAAGCGTTCAATTTCCAGATGGTGGCTGCGAGAGGCGGATACCAACGTTTCTCGTCTGAACGTAGCCGTCCAGCGCTTCCTGACCCTTCTCCCTGCCGTAGCCGGACTGGTTTATCCCACCGAACGGTGTTTCCACCCCGCCCACATACCACCCATTCACGTACACTTGACCGGCCCAAAGGCGGTCGGCGGTCCAGAGGGCCCGGTCAATATCCCGCGTGAACACGCCCGCTGCCAGACCGTGAACGGTGTCGTTCGCGAGATTGACGGCCATTCCCGGATTATCGAACGTGGTAACGGCAAGAACAGGACCGAATACTTCTTGCTGGAAGAGATTGCTGTCTCGCGCGACATCGGCAAACACCGTGGCCGCCATAAAGTAACCGCTCCGCTCCGAAAGCGCAGTCCCGCCGGTTACGAGTCGCGCGCCCTGCGAGAGGGCCGTCTGGCAGGCCCGCTCAACTCCTTGTCGTTGGTTTCGGGAGATCAACGGGGTGATGTCGCAGTTTTCGCGTCCTGGACCGACCGACAGTCCTTCGACGCAGACCCTCACTCTTTCCACCAGTTTGTCTGCAATAGAACGTTCCACAATAAGACGTGTAAGGTTGTTGCAATTCTGGCCTGCATTCAGAAAGGTCCCGACGCGTACCGCTTCCACAACGCAGTCGAGGTCGGCATCGGAATACACAACTGCAGCCGACTTTCCGCCCAGTTCCATTATGCAGGGCACGATCCGATCCGCTGCCGTCTTGAGCACCGTCCGCCCAGTAGTAATCGAGCCCGTGAAGACGATGTGGCGAACGTCGGGATGTTCGATCAGCGCCTGGCCTGCCGTTTGGCCGTATCCAGTGAGCACGTTGACCGCTCCGGCAGGCAGCCCCGCTGTCTCACAGGCACGCGCAAGTTCAACTCCGGAAAGGGGAGCTAGTTCCGGCGACTTCACCACGACTGAGTTGCCGGTTGCGATGGCGCAGGCCAGCGAGCGGGCCGTCAGTTCAAGTGGACCATTCCACGGAACGATCTGGGCGGACACGCCGAAGGGACTTCTGACTGTGTAGTTGACCAGGTTGGCCCCGCGCGGGATCGAGCGCCCTTCAAGTTTGTCGGCCAAGCCACCATAGTATCGCAGGTATCTGATGGCGGTCTGAACCTCGCCATCGGCAAGTTCCAATGCCTTCCCCGTCTCCGCGCAGTTAATGGCTGCGATCTCGTCGAAACGCGCTTCAAGGGCGTCGGCAACGCGAAACAACATGCGACCGCGATCATACGGATGCATGTCTATCAGCACGCGGTCGCGAAAAACGCGGTGAGCAGCAGTAACGGCAAGCTCGATGTCTTGGGGTCCTGCTTCAGCTACGACAGCAATCGTTTCGGCGCTCGCCGGGTCATCGACCTCGATGCGTGTGCCGGACACAGAATCCCGCCACTCGCCATCGATATAATTTTTGACTACGTCGTTGCTGGCCATCCAGTCCTCTTTCTTATCGCTCGATTTTCTTCGAATTGGCGCAGCGACAGTGGTCGGCGCCGCAGGAAGAACGGCAACCGTGGTATCGGTCCGGCAGTGAAAGCCCTAGTCTGCCGTTCAGCCGCTCCGAGTTCGCCCACTGCCACATGCCACGGAACGGCCTTCCCGTTCCGTGACTGCGAGCGGCCCGATTTTGGACCTGCTAGTGGCCCGGTGCTTTGTCGGCTAGCGAGCCGCGCCTCCACCGTCGAGGGTAGTCGCTACTGCGCCAATGCTGTCGCGAATGATGGACAGACCACGCCGAAGGTCAGCCTCGGCGATGGTGAGGGCAGTCATGAACTTAAGCACCTCACCGTATGAGCCGGCGATCTCGATCACCAAGCCCCGACGAAAAGCCTCCTGGGAGACCAGACCTGGCAAGGAGTGGTGCTTCGGTGAAACGAGTCCGTACATCAGACCGCGGCCTCGCACGCTCAGGCCGAGGGTGGGGAATTCCTCGGTAATCGCGTTGAGTTCTTGGACCAAGATCGCAGACTTGCGAGCGATCTCATCCTCGAACTTGGAGTCGGACCAGTAAGCTTCGAGGGCCGCACGAGCAGTGACGAAAGCATAGTTGTTGCCTCTGAAGGTCCCGGTGTGTGCGCCCGGGGCCCAGACATCAAGTTCAGGCTTGATGAGAATAAGGGCCATTGGGGTTCCGATCGCCGACAAAGATTTGGACAGGGTAACGATGTCCGGCACAATTGCAGCCGCTTCGAAACTGAAGAAACTGCCCGCGCGACCGACCCCGGCCTGGATGTCATCGAGGATCATCAAGATTCCGTGCCGCGACGTTAGCTCGCGCAGCCGTTGCAGCCAAGTAACGCTCGCAGCATTGATGCCGCCTTCACCTTGGATCCCTTCCAGGATCACCGCGGCAGGTTTGTCGAGGCCACTGTTGGGGTCATTGAGAAGCTTTTCGAAGTAATCGATTGTGTCAACTGACGCCCCCAGGTAGCCTTCGTATGGCAACGATGTCACATGGGCGAGGGGAAACCCGGCAGCGGCCCGGTGCTCCTTGTTTCCCATCGCTGCCAATGCTCCAGCGCTTTCCCCATGGAACGAGTTGGTAAACGAGACGATGTTCGATCTCCCGGTCACCTGGCGAGCCAGTTTTAGACTCGCTTCGACCGCGTTCGTACCTGTGGGGCCGGGAAACTGTAATTTGTATGTCAGACCACGAGGCTTGAGAATGTATCGCTCGAAAGCTTCGATGAAGGCTTTCTTGGCCGTCGTGGCAAGGTCCAGCCCATGCACAATTCCGTCGCGCTCGATATAATCCAGCAGCGCCTTCTTGATGACGGGGTTGTTGTGCCCATAATTCAAAACGCCTGCACCGGCGAAAAAGTCGAGATATTCCCGACCGTCTGCAGCGATGAGAGTGGTCCCGACTCCGCGATCGAATAGGGCGGGGAAGGCGCGGACGTAGCTGCGCACCTCAGACTCCAGGCGATTGAAAACCGCGAGACCTGCATCCATTTCAGGTGCGAATTGCTTGCTCATAGGCGAACTCCTCAATCTGAAGCCTGCAAAGCCAGGCCTCTTCTGCTTTATGAAGTGGCGTGTAGGTGCCGTTGTGAGACAATAGCGCGCTACATTGGGCGCCTTGCGCAAATTCTGAGCGGCGGGATGCAGTAATTATGCGAAATTGCCGGCAGGTTGCATAAGGCCGGCGGTTTGTGTGGCTGCGGTGACGATTTTTCCCAACCACCTCAAGACGGCTGCATTTGATGCAGCAACCGGGGCAGGCGAACCTAGCGCTCGATTCCCTATACACAGATGAGACTCTTGGCAGCGTGAGCCAACGAATGGAAGCCGAAGCGCGGAAATAGAGGTCCCCCCTATCATCATCGTCCAGTCGGCTTAGCGTTTAAGTTCCGAGACGTTTCCTCGGCCGAACTGGGCGCAAGGCCTCGGCTTTTGACCGTCGGCTGCCATTGTCAGTTGGGCGATGGTGGACAGCACTCTTCGGCCAATGGCTATAACTGACGTCGAGGACGATAGCCGACTTTGGTCCCATGCCTGGCCTGATCGTTTGGGCTTCCGTCTGCGCGGGGTTGAGGCTACAGTCGAGTGCATATCGCAGTTTTTCTGCGCAAATTGCAGCTATTCCGGAGAATGACCATGGAATTGGATCGGATAGATCTGAAAATCTTAAGCGCTGTTCAGCGCAACAATCGCCAAACAACGGAAGAATTGGGCCAACTGGCCGGTATATCGCCCACGGCCTGTCAGCGGCGATTGAAGCAGTTGCGACAAATTGGCGTAATTGAGGCTGATGTTGCAATCGTGTCGCCTGAGGCGGTGGGCAGGTCCCTGATGATGCTGGTCTTGGTCGACATTGAGCGCTATCGTTCCGACGTCATCGATCGCTTCAAGCAGTCTCTACAGAAGGCGCCTGAAGTAATGAGCGCGTATGCGGTCACCGGTAACGCCGATTTCGTTCTCCTTCTCTCCGTGCGTGACTTGGCAGAGTACGACGCATTCTCGAGGCGTTTCTTCTTTGATAGCCCGGCTGTTAGAAATTACAGCACGATGATTGTGATGGATCGCACGAAGGTAACCTTGGCGGTGCCAATCGATGTATAGAACGCGCAATCTTACGCGCATTCAACAACTGGTTGATCCGATTCACCGATGACTGGCGCAAGGGTCAGCCGCCTTGCCCGCCGGCCATGATTGGGACGGGAGTTTTCGTACCGCTAAAGCGGCGATGGAGCGCAAGGCGAAGCATCATTCTGCTCCTTACAACGGCCTCGTCAGCGCGATGCTGCAAAAGCACTTCTGGACCTACCGGGCTGCATTCTGATGTATCTCGCGATAGGTTTGTCCCCTTCAGTCGCGATGCGCTTTGTCCACTTAAGTCACGACGCTCCGGCATCGCCTTCAGCCCTGATGGACTGCTGGCAAGGTCATGTTTAAACGTTCCGCCCCGTTGGGAGGCCGCCATAATGCGAATCTCTTAAGAATGCGCTGATTTCCTGCGTCCTGCAAGATAATTGCGCGTTTTTGCTTGCTCGCCGTCTGCTAGATTTTTGCCCGACTCAGACATTTGCGAGTTTGCGTGGTTTTCGATTATATCGTCGTGGGTGGTGGCTCCTCTGGATGCGTGATGGCGAGCAGGCTCTCCGCCTATGGCGCTCGCGTGCTGCTCATTGAAGCTGGCCCTGATACGCCGCCGAATGCCATTCCTGACGACATCCAGGATGGCGACCCAACGCGTGCTTACCTTAATCCCGGTTATCGATGGCAGTCACTCCACGCGACAACGGTGCGAGGTGGCCGCAAGCCTGTCCATTACGAACAGGCGCGCGTCATGGGTGGCGGCTCCAGCATCAATGCCCAAGTCGCCAACCGCGGCGGGCCCGGAGATTACGATGAGTGGGCCTCAAGCGGTGCAACGGGCTGGGGTTGGGAAGACGTGCTGCCCTACTTCCGTCGTCTAGAATGCGATTTGGATTTCGGCGGGGAATTTCATGGCACGAACGGCCCCTTGCCAATCAAACGTGTGCGCCAATCAGACTGGTCGGGCTTCATCCGGGCAATCTCCGATGCTTACGATGCTTTGGGGCTTCATTTCAGGCCAGACTTCAATGGTGCATTCGGTGATGGCTATTCAGTTGTCCCATTGACCAACCGCAATGGTCATCGGGTCTCCTCCGCGATGGCGTACTTACCCGAAACCGTCCGCTCTCGCCGCAATCTAACGATTTTATCCGAAACGACAGTTGCGCGGCTGACCTTTTTGGGAACAACGGTAACGGGGGTCGAGACGGAGAACAAATCGGGCGTGCAATCGTATAGCGCTTCTTGCGTTATCCTGTGCGCAGGAGCACTCCATTCACCCGCCATATTGATGCGCTCCGGGATCGGCCCCGCGAAGGAATTAGTACAATTCGGAATCCCTATCGTTGCAGATTTGAAAGGTGTGGGCCAGAATCTTCAGGAACACCCCACGATTTGCGTTTCGGCCTATTTGAAGCCGGCCGATCGCTTGTCACCCGGCGTGAGCGAATATATTCAGATGCACGCCCGCTACTCGTCGGGTTACGAAGGCTGCCCGTCGACCGATATGGCAATATCGACTGTTGCCAAATCATCCTGGCACCCGCTGGGGAGGCGCCTCGGCACTCTCGCCGTGTGGGTCAATCGCAGCTACTCGACGGGAACTGTGGCGCTCAAGGGTAGTTCGCATAAAATAGAGCCGGAGGTCGATTTCAACTGGTTGAGCGACAAGCGGGACGCCGAGCGCCTCAAGCAGGGCTTTCGCTTCATAGTCCGCCTGCTGCAGCAAGATTCGCTGTCCTCTGTGGCGCTGGACCCGTTTCCGTCAGCGTTGAATGCGCGAGCGAAGCTGGTGAGCAAGGTCACAAGCACAAACTATGCACTCACGTCATTTCTGGCGCTGCTCATGGACGCGTCGCCGCGGCTGCGCCGTGGGCTGATTAGGCGCGTCATAACGGATGGGGATAGCATTTCCGATCTCGTCAACGACGAGAAACATCTGGATCGGTATATTCGCCAGAACGTCATCCCAAGTTGGCATCCGACGTCGACCTGCAGGATGGGGGCAGCCGCGGATCCTGGCGCTGTGACCGATCCGTCGGGACGCGTTCATGGTATTTTGGGTTTGAGGATCGCCGACGCTTCCGTCATGCCATTTTGCCCTCGGGCGAACACAAACATTCCGACGATTATGGTGGCTGAGAAATTGGCCGACACAACCTTGAGAGACGGCAGACGGAGCTAGGCCAGGCGGCATGTACATTCTGCCGGAGCGCTGCCGCAATGTGGTGTTCACCGAGCCGCTTGCTAAGTTCACCGAAGCCCTGCTCATGCCGAATGGCAATCCCAAAAGACCAGCACTCCTTTGACGATATTCGTGATAAGGGCCTAACGCTGGTCACCACCGCCGGTTCCGACACGGTCACGACCGCCAAAGACGCGGGCATTCCGGAGGATCGTGTCATGCAGGTCGCCGGCCAGGCCGAATTCTTGCAGGCAGTGAAGGTCGGCCGCGCGGCGGCGGGGTCGCTAAACTACTTCACGGTAAGGAGCTCGCTGACAAGGTCGACAGCGTTGAAATGGCAGATCCGTTCACCCCGCCGGCTGGGAAGGCCGGCTACCCAAGTCTCGCCTTCCTGCCCAATCAGCAGGCGGTCGATGCCTTCAACGAGGTATTGAATACTTATATCGGCTCCGACCAAATGATGCAGTCGGTCAAAATACGGCTACACCAAAATCAATCTGCCGGACGGCACCAAGACCGGCGACCTGTGCAAGGGTTGAAATCTTGCGGGGAATGCCACCCATGCACCTAAAAGGCTCCCGGCCGCAGTGGCTGGGCGACGACAGAGCAAAGTGACAAGACGCGAGGCTCCGGGGTGCCGATTTCCGGTATTCAGACGAGATAGTTCGGCAACGTGGCATGTGAGGCTGCTACGCTCAGGAGTGAGCAATGGCAGTCCATCTCGCATGTCGCAATGCCGACCTGATGCCCCTCCTTTTGCCGAGGAACCGATGATCACCAAGCATCGCGTATCGGTTGATGGTGTCGAGACATCGTACTGCGAGAACGGAGCTGGTAGGCCGATTGTTTTCCTGCAGGGGGCGGGCTTCCGTGCAGAGGCTAAGAGTTCCTTTGTTCGGCAGCTGAACGGGCTATCCGATCAATTTACGGTAGTAGCGATTGATCAACTCCATTTTGGGGGAACGGATTATCCTGCTGACTGCAAATACATTAACCGGCTCGGTCGTGTGAATCATGTAATTAGCTTCCTCCAACAACTGGGTTTGAAGCAGATCACGCTAGTCGGCCATTCAGAAGGATCATTCGTCGACGCGCGGGTCGCGATCGTGCGTCCCGATCTTGTTTCTAAGCTTGTCCTGCTGACCGCTAACTCCGTGTCGCCGGCGTTCGGAGATGACCGTGACGAAGCTTGGCTGGAGGCCTGCCGGCAGGCTTACGGCTGTTCCGGCCCGATGCCGAGCGAAGAGGAATACATCACCGCACGGCGGAAAAGCTGCCGCGCCCACGGGCAGGATGTGGAATGCGCCGAGCGAGAAGCCTATCGGCGGGCCGCGGCTCGGGGACAATGGGAGATCTGGCAGAGATTGCCGGAAGACGAGACAAACCTGCATCGTTATCCACTGCTGCAGCAGAAGTATATCTTCCCCTACCTTGATCAGCTTCAGGCCCAGACGTTGATCATCTGGTCCAAGAACGACCCTACCGCGACGCCGGAGCAAGGGATCAACCTGGCGAAGCTGATCAGGAATTCAGATTTCCATCTGCTCAATAATGCCGGCGATTCCGTCCAGGTTGATCCGGAGCGAAGCCGTGAACAGACTCATCCGTCAATGGCACGAATGATCAACTGTGACGGGAACAATGCTCGGGCCAGCGTCTCCGAGGCGAATCTCTCAGCGGCGTGTCGCATACGACGAACTTGTGCCCTGCCATGGCAACAAGGGCATAGCCCAGGCGGTGGCGCCCATCCAACCGGGCAGGGCAGGAGTCATGCAAGACGTGGTGTGCCTCAGTTGGCCATACCACAGCTCGCGATTGTTCACTTCCAACGAACCACGGGGATGACGGAAATGTGCGTATGCACCCAAAAATCACCGAATTTCTGCGAATAACTTGCATTTCTCGCACAAAGCACCACAGCTGCGCTGCTACGCTCACGAAGCATGCACAAGTGGCGTAGCAAAGGATCGACTGGAGGAATCTATACCTAAGTGGGGACCCTGCAGCTCACACGATGATGGGAACCGCCGGACTACAAGCTCAACAAATGATGCAATGGTCTTTTCCCGAGGCATATCGGGAGACCATCGGCGATGCGAAAACGGAGGACTAACCAGTGGTCAAGTGGAAACTCGACGAATGCTTTAAGGCTGCAATCTTGAAGAGGATTGCCGCGCTCGGCCTGGCGGCGATGACAATCTCGTCCTTTGCCGGTTCGGCCTCGGCGGAGTCGCTGCTCGATAAGATTAAGAACGGAGAAACGATCCGTCTTGGCTTCACCAATGAGCCTCCCAGTGCCTATCCTGGTGCGAACAACGAGCCGCTTGGCCTGGTCAATGTGATGACACTGGACGTTCTGAGAAAGATGGGAACGACCAAAATCGAGCCGGTCGTAACCGATTGGGGTTCCCTTGTCCCGGGCCTCCAGGCTGGTCGCTTTGACATCATCACGGGCGGCATGTGGATTAAGCCGGAGCGGTGCCGCAACGTCCTGTTCAGCGAACCGATCGCATCGAGCAATGATTCGATGATCGTGCCGAAGGGCAATCCGGAAGCGCTGCATTCCCTCCATGACGCTCAGAAGAAGGGGCTTACCCTGGCCATCATGACGGGTACCACCGCAGTCGAGCAGGCGAAGAAATTAGGTTTCCCTGACGACAAGGTTATGCAGGTCGCCGGACCGCCCGAGGTCGTACAGGCTGTAAAGGCCGGCCGCGCCGCTGCCGGCTCGCTCTATAGTCTGAACGCGACGACTCTTGCCGAGCAGGATCCCAGCATTGAGGTGGCTGACCCGTATACCCCGCCGGGACCGAATGAACATCCCGCCATAGCCTTCCCGCTCAGCGAACAGGCTGCGGTAGACGCGTTCAATGCTGTGTTGAAAGACTATATTGGCTCTGACGAAATGATGGCCGCGGTCGGCAAATATGGTTACACCAAACGCGATCTCCCGGATGGCAGCAAGACCGCTGATCTTTGCAAGGGCTGAAGCTATGCGTCTGACCGCTCCCCGGCCCTTGGCCGGTAGGCGGTCAGTGGGGAGGGCATATGAGTAAGGTCGATCTCAGCTTTATCTTTGCCGTGCTCACCAAGGGCGTCATGACTACGGTCATCGTCACTCTTGGCGCCTGCGTCGTAGCGATCGTCCTTGGGCTTTTCGTGGGCCTGACCCGAGTCTCTCCCCGTCGGCAGTTGCGCTGGTTCAGTATCGCCTACATCGAATTCTTCCGCGGGACGTCCATGCTGGTTCAGCTCTACTGGTGGTTCTTTGTATTGCCGATTTTCGGTATTTTCCTGTCGCCGTGGACTGTCGGAATTTTGGGGATCGGAATGAATGCCTCTGGCTACGCAGCCGAGTATGTCCGCGCCGCCATTCAGGCCGTTGATAGGGGCCAGTATGAGGCATCTACAGCGCTCAATTTTTCGCGGCTCACCATGATGCGGCGTATTATCCTCCCACAGGCAATGCGCGCCATGCTGCCGACCTGGGGTAACATGCTCATCGATGTGCTTAAGGGTAGCTCGCTCGTCTTCTTCATCACCATTCCCGAATTTACTAGCGCCGCCAAGCAGGCGGCCGACGCAACTGGCGATTATATGCTGTTCTTTGCGGTTGCACTATTCGGTTATTACATCATCGCGCGCGCCCTCATCACTCCTTTCGTGCGCTGGCTGGAACGCCGCGTCTCGCGCGGTTTCGTTCGGGAGCAGGTGGCTTGAAGATCTGGGATTGGTCTTACGTATGGGAGGCTTTCCCATATCTCTATCAGGGAGCGATCGTCACCATTGAGGCTACGCTGCTCGGGTTTGCGATCGCGCTGATATTGGGTCTTGTCTTCGCGATGATTCGCCAGTCGCCAAACCGCTACGTCTCGACCACCATGGCGGAGATCGTGGAGTTTATCCGTTCAACGCCCTTGCTGCTGCAGTTGTTCTTTGTCTATTTCGTTGGTCCGCAGATCGGAATCTTCATTCCTGCCTGGACGGCGGGAGTTGGCGTGCTGGGGATCCACTATGCAGCCTATTGTTCCGAAGTCTTCCGCGGCGGCATCGAGAATGTGGATGGCGGCCAGTGGGAGGCCTGTACGGCACTAAACCTTTCGCGAACGCGGACCTGGCGAACAATCATTCTGCCGCAGGCGATCCCGCCCATGGTGCCAGCTCTGGGCAATTACTTCATCGGCATGTTCAAGGACACGCCGGTCCTGGCGGCAATCTCGATCTTCGAGATGCTGCAGCAGGCGAAAAATTTCGGGGGCAATAACTATCGATACATAGAAGCGATCACTATGTGCGGCTTCTTCTACTACGTGTTCAGCTTGGTTGCTTCCGCTATCGTGCAGTCGGTCCGCGTCTGGCTCAACCGCCGCTACCATCTGCAATAGGGAGGCCTTATACTATGAGCGAATTTGTGCTTCGCTTCGAGGACGATCTCACGAAGCGCCCTAGGGCATCAGCCAGGCGGGACGAGCTTGACCTCGATATCAGGCGCAGCGAAAAAGTCATGAACGAACCCATAGTTCGCTTCGAGAACGTCACAAAGCGCTACGGCGCGTTGACGGTGCTGGACGAACTCAATCTCGAGATCGCACGCAACGAGAAGGTGTCCATCATTGGTCCGTCCGGCTCGGGCAAGACCACCGTTCTGCGCATGCTGATGACGCTTGAGCACATCAACGGGGGGGTGATATGGGTCGACGGTGAACCGTTGACGCATACGCAGAAGAACGGCCAAATAGTGCCGGCGAGCGAGCGTCATCTCCGTCGCGTGCGTGCCAAGATCGGTATGGTGTTCCAGCACTTTAACCTGTTCCCGCATATGACTGCTCTGCAGAACTGCATGGAGGCGCCGATCTCCGTCCTTGGGCTCTCGAAGAAGGAGGCGGAGGCCCGAGCGGCAGAGCTGCTCGACTTGGTGGGCCTCGGCGACAAGAAGAACCATTTCCCGATCCAGCTTTCCGGGGGCCAGAAGCAACGCGTGGCGATCGCTCGGGCGTTGGCCATGCGGCCCAAGGTGATGCTGTTTGACGAGGTGACATCAGCGCTTGACCCGGAACTGGTTGGAGAGGTGCTCAACGTCATCCGCAAGCTCAGCGCCGAACATGACCTCACAATGCTGATGGTCACGCACCAGATGGGCTTTGCCAAGGAGTTCTCCGATCGCGTGTGCTTCTTTTCTGGCGGTAAGATTGTCGAGCAAGGCCCGCCCAGCCAGCTTTTAGGCAATCCGCAAAACGAGCGAACGCAGCAGTTTCTCAATGCGGTGCTGGAGACGAGGTGAGTTGCGGGTTGTGCCGCTAGTTGAGTTATCCCGTGGGTGGCTTCCGGGCAGGAACTGGTCCGTTCGGAGCAGGCTGCCCTGCGACGAACCTACGCGCGGTTTTTCAGGGCCGGGTTGATGTCGAGGTTACTGCCCCAGTTCATTCAGGACTGCATAACTAGGATCGTCCGGTCCAAGCCCCAGATTGGTCGAGTTAGGTAAATAGCGCTGCCCGTTCGGCAGTTGCGAGCTTGAAGATCTGATGTGCGTTCAATCTGCCATTCAGGGCATCTGGGCTCTGGAAAGTGCCCTAACACGATTGTCTGACGGCGGACGCAAACCCGGTATCCTACAGGCCCGGGGAGGGTCGCACAAGCGTTCTGCGGTTTCCCAGTTTTTACGGCTTTCATGCGAATGCACCAAAACAATGCCGACTTACTGCGCCTGGAAAGGCATGTTTCTCTGAAACAGCCGTTTCGACGCTGTTAAATTCGTGCATTCAGAGAGAACCTGTATCGCGCAGGTGATGGGCATTTGCTGCCGAAATCACCATCTTAGCTGCTTCCAGAAGAAGGATGCTTCCGTGACAACTCAACAAAGGGCCCTCGGAATTATTGGGCTGGAGATCGGACTTCCGCCTCGTGAATTTCCGCCACCGCAACCGGAGTCGGTCTTCAACCCGGCAACTTTCGACTTCCCAATTATAATAGAGACCGCGGCCGGGGCTTTGGAGGAGAGGGTCATTCCCGGTGATGCTTCTCTCGAGCCGGCCTACATTGCAGCTGCCAGGCGGTTGGTCGAGCGCGGAGCAGTCGCGATAACCGGGGACTGCGGGTTCAGTATCCGGTACCAGGCTGCAGTGGCCGCGTCTGTCGAAGTCCCGGTGGCCATGTCGAGCCTGCTACTGGCGCCCACGCTACTCCGGCAGCTTCCAGCTGACGCAAAGCTCGCCGTTGTGGCCGCAGACTCAAGACACTGCGGCAAAGAGCTGCTGGGCATAGATTCATCCGCAGAGGCAAGAGTAGTCATCGGCGGCATTGAAGGTGACGCGTGGCCGGCTGGTGTTGTTGAAATGGAGTCGGAGGTTGCAGCCTGTGTCGCGCGACTTGGCGCCGCACATCCGGGGATTGCCGCCCTCCTATTTGAATGTACATTGTTCCCGATGGTGACGTCAGCAATCCGTCGTAGGACAGGACTGCCCATCTATGACGCCGCGACCCTTTATCGGATGACATTCGCGTCCGTGGCTTGACCGCTTGGAGGCCACTATCCCAAAATATGAGCTCATGTCTGGTATGAGTTGCGGCTCGTTATTGTAACACACGTCCGCATCTTGTCGAATACTCTGTCGAGACTGGATCCTCGATTTCCGAGGTCAGGACGCGGTGCCTGAGATGCAGGTTGGATTTTTGGAACTCGTGCTGGTCGACCGTGATCCAGACGCTAAGCGGCGACCGACTTCGGCCGGAGTTGAAGCAGGGCGATCAAGGGCCACAAAAATCACTTCAGCCACCTGAGCAGGAGGGAGAAGTTGTATCCGGCGGCGGCCAGGACGGCGTTGAGGGCGTCGCCCTGCTGGCCGGCGAGGTAGTTGCGGCCCATGCGGTGTTCGTTCTTGATGTGGCCGATATGACGCTTGCCAGCGTGTGGCCGTCATAGGGATTGCCGGGCAGCGCTTTTGCATGCAGGGCGAACTGGCCGCCCTTGGAGCGCTTCAGCGTGGTGGCCACCGACACCTTCACACCGAACTCGTAGGGCATATGCGCCTTGCCCTTGCCAATGCATTCCACCTCGTGCGCGTGCAGGCTGTAGATCTTGCGGCCGCGCTGGCGCTGGCGTTGCTAGAGAACGGTGGCGGCCTGGTAGAACGGCCATTTGAAGAGCGCGTCCAGCCCCGCATCGCCGGCGATCTGGCGAGAAATGTCGCGAATGGTCCGGCCGAGATAGGTCTTGAGCCTGCGCAGCGCCTTGTTGGCCCGCTTGAACTGCTTGGCGTGGGCATAGCGCTGGTGGCTGATCAGCGCCAGCTGATAGCTCTGGCGCAAATGGAGCTCCTTCCCTCTTGGCCAGCCGCACCAGCCGTTCGCGCGCCCGGTTGATGAGCTTGGCGTCGGTCGGGAACATGACGTTCTTCGGCTGCACGGTTGTGTCGACGATCACCTGGCGCGTGTCGGCCGGCTTCATCGCCCCGGTCTTGACCGCAAGGCTGAGGCTCTCCTGCAACAGCGCCACGATCCGCTCCTCGCCCATGCGGCTGCGCCAGCGCGTCATCGACGAGAGGTCGAACGGCAGCGTATGGCAAAAGAACGTCTCGCCGGTGAGATACTGGAAGTAAGGGTTCTCCACCCAGCGCTCGCACAGCACCTCATCCGACAGGTTGAAGGTGTGCTTGAGGATCGCCAGCCCCGCCATCAGCCGGGTCGGCAGCGGCGGCATGCCGGGGCCGTCCGAATAGACGGCGCCGAAACGCTCCTCCAGCACCGGCCGGTCGATCGCCTGCTTCATGTTGATGATCTGATCGAGCCTGGAGCGGAACAGGTCCTGCTCTCCCGTCTCGCGTGGCTTGGACATTCGCCGTCCCCTCGATTCGCCGCCGCCGAACCGAGTGAATCACGCTCCGCAGCACAAGGGAATCGCAAAACCGAATTGCAGGAAAACAGCGTCCAAATACCGCTAATCCTGCAATTCAAAAGACGCTATCCGCCTCAATCAAAAGGCCAGATCAATGGCTTGCGGATAGTTCACGGTCGACGAGCTGGCGGCCACGCATCAGGCTGGAGATCCATCAGCGTTTACATCGTTTTTCAACGGGCGGCTCAAGCTCCGTGTTGTTGCGCGGCGCGCAGCTTGTCGAACGCCTCTTAGACCGTCGTGTGCCGGAAGAGGATATCCTCTGGAATTTCGGCATCGACATTCCGACATCACACATCCGTGATAAAGGCGTTTGCGGCTCGACGGGACCCTCCAACCCGAGGTCGCGAACAGAACCTGAATGACTGCCTCGTTTGCTATATGCGAATTGTCCGTGGGCGCCGCCAGGAGCTGGAACCGGCCAATCGACTTTAATTCTGGCTAGCTGTGCCCAGAATCGAGAAAAACGCCGGATTCATGCAGGCACAGCGGCCAATTTGCAGGAACCACCCCCCTGGGCACTGCTACTTATCTGGAATGAGGGGACTGTGGAGCTTCCGTCAAAAGGAAGCCAGATGTTCCGGGTTGAGGCCGTAGATCATCGTGGTCGTGTGAACATGAAGTGATGATAAAGCCGGCAAACAGGGAGGATAAAATGAGCCAATACTCATATAATCGTCGTGCGCTTATGAAGGCAATGCTGGCGATTTCGGCGACCCCTTGGGGGATTAACTCGAGGGCGTTCGCCTCGTCGTGCGACGATCGCATCCTGCGAATCGGCGGACTGGGTGGAGGCCCTGATTCGATGAACCCCTTCGCCACTTGGGGCTCCTTTTGGCCCTTGGCTATTTGCTATGATTTCTTGGTCTGCATAGACGCCCAGCGATACGACGATCGAAAGGGCTTTGCCCAATCTTGGTCCGTCGCCGACGACAACCTCACTTGGACCTTCAAGATCTGGCCCGGCATGAAGTGGTCGGACGGCCAGCCTGCTACCGCTAGGGACGCGGCGTTCACTTATAGTTATTTGCACGATTCCATAGGCAAGCCCGACGAGCTAAACGTCGGGTGGAACAGCACCAGCGGTCTTGAGAACGTCGAGTCCATCAAAGCGTTCGACGACGAGACTTTGCAGATCGTGACCAAGTTCCCCGCGACCTGGCCAATAGACAATATCATAATGATCGTTCCCGAGCACATTTGGAAGGACATCAGCTATGCTGACGCACGCGTAACCTTCCGCAACGATCCGCCTTTGGTGGGTACGGGACCTATGATCGTTTCGGAGTTTCACCAGGGCCAGTTTACACGCCTGACGCCGAACCCCTATTTCCGTACGGGGAAGCCCCAAATCGCGGGGGTGATCCTGCGGTCCTTCGATGCCGCCGATCCGATTGCGCAAGGTCTTAAGAGCGGGGAACTCGATTATGGCAACTACCTGACGTCCGCCCAGTGGGCTGATCTCTCGAAGGATCCCGACATTGTAGTCGGTGAATCCCGCATAGCTCAGAAAACCTATCTCGCCTTCAACACCGCTTCGGGAGATGGCGCAGGTAGCACCAAGGCTCTGCAGGATCCGGCGTTTCGCGATGCGCTCGGCTACGCGATCGATCAGAAGGCCATCGTCGATCGAGCCATGCGCGGACACGCCGACCCTGGTGTCGGACTCGCAATGCCGGTGGCGGCCGATTACTATTCAGATCTGAACGACATCAGGCGCCACTTCGATCTCGCCGAAGCCAACCGCCGGCTTGACGCCGCAGGGTACCGGGACACGAACGGCGATGGCATTCGGGAGGACAAGGACGGGAAGAGTTTCCAGCTAGAGCTGGTGTCTGGACCTTCAGCAAATATAGAGATGCCGGTCGCGGCAGTGCAGTTTATCGCTGGCTGGTTGGAGCAAATCGGTATCCCTGTATCGGTGACTCGGCTCGACTCCGGTGCGCTGAGCGCCCGCGCCGCAGCTCCGGCGAAAGGCGGCGGAGGGTGGGATCTGCTCATTTCCGATACCTGGCAAGGCCCAACACCTAAAGACCTGCTCATCTTCGGCAGCAGCAATTCCATCGGCATCAAGAACAAGGCGTACTGGACGAATGCGGAGTTCGACAAACTGTTCGCGGAGGTGCAGGTCACCGTTGACCTCAAGAAAAACCAAAAGCTGGTCGACCAGGCAGCGCGACTAATTTATACTGAAGCGCCTTACATCGTACTATGTTACCCCACCCTGCTCGAAGCCCACCGGAGGGATTGCTTCGAGGGTTGGGGAAAGCAAGGCATCATGTCGATGGACAGCTACTTCCCATTCGATCGCTTGAAGCCGGTGCCCGCGCCGTGAACGGAGGGGGAGGGAGCCGTCACATCCTGCGCATCATCGTCAGGGCCTCTATAACCCTCCTGATGGTGGCAGTCCTGAACTTCATCCTATTCCGAGTTATTCCAGGTGACCCTGCATCTCTTTTGCTTGGCGGGGCGCGCGTCAGCGTCACCGCCGAGCAGATTGAGGCGCAGAACCAACGTTGGGGCCTTGACCGGCCGCTGTTCCCGGACCAGGCGGTCGACTACCTGTCGGCAACACTCCGCGGCGATTTCGGCTACAGCTTCAAGTTCAGGGGCAGGCATGTCGCAGACCTGATAGCGGAACGCCTGCCGGACACCATAGTCCTAGTCGGGGTTGCTCAGATAATGGCAATCGTTATTGGGGTGATGCTTGGGATCTACGCAGGCTGGCGCCGGGGAGGAGCCGGCGACCGTATCGCAACCGGAGCCTCTCTGGCGCTCTATTCTACGCCGGCTTTCTGGCTCGGCATGATCCTGGTGGTAATCTTCAGCACGGCATTGGGTTGGCTCCCGGGCTATGGTGCATACTCGCCCGGCCTGATCACGGGCTCTCTTGGTTCGTTCCTCGACTACCTGCAACATCTCACGCTTCCCGCCACTGCGGTGGCGCTTGGGCTAATCGGCCAGTACGTCGTCGTCGCTCGTGCCGCAATGAGTGACGTACTCACCGAGGATTACATGGTAACCGCACGGGCGAAAGGGCTGACCAACGGTCAAATGCTGATGCGTCATGCATTTCGCAATGCAATGCTACCGGTCGTGACCTTGATCACCCTCAATATTGGCTATGTGGTCGCCGGGGCCATCACTGTCGAAGCCGTTTTCGCCTGGCCGGGTATCGGCGGGCTGACGGTGGAAGCACTCAACGCACGGGACTACCCAGTCCTTCAAGGCATATTCCTGTTGCTTGGCGTTTCAATTGTTCTCGCAAACCTCGTAGCCGATCTTGCCTACAGCCTTCTAGATCCGAGGGTCCGACAATGAGCGACAATATTGTTCGATATTGCCCGCGAGGCCGGGCGCGCGCAATAAAAGGCTTTCTGCGTCAATTTCTCAGCTATGGCGGTGCTCAGGTGGGCCTCGTATGTCTGGTATTCTTTCTTGTTGTGGGAGCGGTCCCCAATATTCTGGCGGGACCGCTCCAGACTGCGATCAATGCAACTGGCGATTTCCTCGCACCCCCATCAGGCGAGCATCTGCTCGGCACGGACGAAATCGGGCGGGACGTGCTCAATCTGGTCCTCCATGGTGCCCGGATCTCGCTTACGATTGCGCTACTCGCGACTGTGATCAGCCTCGTCGTTGGGACTACAATCGGTACGACCGCTGGCTACTATGGTGGCAGGGTCGACGTCTGGCTGATGCGCTTGACAGACTTCTTTTTTGTCATGCCGTCCTTCGTGCTGGCGCTGGTCATTACACCCGTGGTTCTCGAGGTGATGGGGCGCGGTGGAGAAATCCTGGGCTTCCGTCCTTCTCTTTTCGTGATCATTGTCGTTATAGGCATGACAAGCTGGTCCTTTGTTGCACGTATCGTCCGGAGTCAGACACTGTCGCTTAAGGAGCGACCATTCATTGATCGTGCGCGCGTTGCGGGTAGCAGTAATTTCGGCATCATGGTGCGGCACATCCTCCCCAATCTCGTGCCGCAAATCGCAGCCAATGGTGCGCTGGTGGTCGCCAGCGCAATCTATGTCGAGACATCGCTCTCATTCCTTGGACTCGGGGACCCGTTGCAGCCTTCATGGGGCACTTTGCTTTCGCTCGCTCAGCGCGCCGGCGCGGCCAGTGCTGGAGCCTGGTGGTACCTCGGCGCCCCAGGACTGTGCGTACTCACGGTTTCGCTTAGCTTCGTCCTGATTGGCAGTGCCCTTGACGACACGTTCAATCCACGGCGGAGGGTGATCCCATGACCAGCTCCTCCCAGGACAAAACACCGCTTCTGGAAATAGACCGGCTCTCTGTCGATTATGGGCTCAAGGGCGTTTCATTGCGAGCAATCGACGGCGTAAGCTTCGCGCTCCGAGCCGGAGAGGCCGTGGGCCTCGTCGGAGAATCGGGCAGTGGCAAGACCACGAC
Organism: Mesorhizobium sp. WSM4887; assembly: GCF_029625865.1. Taxonomy (NCBI): domain Bacteria; kingdom Pseudomonadati; phylum Pseudomonadota; class Alphaproteobacteria; order Hyphomicrobiales; family Phyllobacteriaceae; genus Mesorhizobium; species Mesorhizobium sp. WSM4887. Next base: position 95,039 of record NZ_JARTVP010000012.1, on the reverse strand, counting down.
CGCGATGGCGATCGCTGGTCTACTATCACCCAACGCGCGGGTCAGCGGCGGCCAAGTGCGCTATCGTGGCAACCGACTGCCGATCGACGATGATGCGGCGATGCGGCCACATCGCTGGAGCGAAACGTCCGTTGTCTTCCAGGGCGCGATGAACGCACTTAATCCTGTTCACCGCATTATCAAGCAGATCGCCGAGCCATGCATGCTGAAGCTCGGCATGTCGCGGGGCGAGGCGACCAAGCGGGGAAGTGAGTTGCTTCAACTGGTCGGCATCCCGGCGGATCGTGGTTCCGCCTACCCTCACGAGTTGTCGGGCGGAATGCGACAAAGGGTGATGATTGCCATGGCGCTCGCGTGTCGACCTTCGATTATCATTGGTGACGAGCCCACCACAGCGCTCGACGTCATCACTCAGGCTCAGATCCTTAACCTGCTAGGCGACTTGCGATCGCAGTTGAGCCTCGCCCTGATTTTGATCACCCACGACCTTTCTGTGGTGGCTAAGTGTTGTGATCGCGTAATGATCATGTACGCGGGCCGCATCGTCGAGGATGGCACTGTCGCCGAGATTTTCGCCCAGCCCAAACATCCCTACACCCGACAGCTGATCGAATCGATCCCGAACCCAGCGAGCGGCAAAAAGATGATCCGGCCAATACCGGGTGATCCTCCCAACTTGGTGAATCGACCCTCGGGCTGCGCTTTCCATCCGCGTTGCCCGTCGGTCATGGGGGGGTGCGCGACCGAAGTCCCCAGCCTCAATAAGTTCGGGCGGGGACGTGTCGCCTGTCACCTTCACCGGTCCTTGACGCAAGAAGACAAGGTCGCTGTTCATGCCTGACACTGCCGGCATCCTGCGTCTCGAGAGCCTGCAAGTTCATTTTCCTATCCAGGGCGGTCTGTTCGACCGTGTCCTGGGCCGATCTGTCGGCGCCATGCGCGCGGTAGACGGGATCGACCTCAACGTCGGGCGGGGCGAGATCGTCGCCCTGGTCGGCGAATCGGGAAGCGGCAAGACCACTGTGGGCCGCGTCATCACCAAGCTTGCCAAGCCGACTGGCGGCAGAATGCTGTTCGAAGGCCGCGACATGAGGTCGGTAGAGGGCTTCTCGGCTCTACGTCCGTACCGGCGTCGCGTGCAAATGATCTTCCAGGACGCTTATCAGGCCCTCAATCCGCGACACACCGTGTTCGACATCGTGGCGGAGCCGTTGCAGTCCCTGCGGCTGGTCGGTAACGCCACTCAACTCGCCGACCGGGTGAGTGAAGCGCTTGCGGCCGCTGGGCTCAATCCTCCCGGCGATTTCTTCGCCCGCTTCCCGCACGAGCTATCCGGCGGGCAGCGCCAGCGCGTCGTGATTGCAGGAGCGCTTGCCGTCCGGCCGGAACTCATCGTTGCTGATGAACCTGTATCGATGCTCGATGTCTCGATACGCGCTCAGATTCTTCAGGTCCTGGTTGACTTGCGCGACAGGCACAACATGGCGCTGCTGTTCATCACCCACGATTTGCCCCTTGCCTGGCTGATCGCCGACCGGATTGCGGTCTTGTATCTTGGAAAATTGGTCGAGATTGGTAGCGCCGACGAGATCACATTCAACCCTCGCCATCCGTATACCGTCGCCTTGCGCAACGCCACACCGCAGATTGGCGGCAACGCAGGTCGCGCCGAGTTGCCGGCCCTGCAGGGCGAGGTTCCAAGTGCCGCGCGCGTGCCGAAGGGCTGCCGTTTCCATCCTCGTTGCCCGCTTGCCTTCGACCGTTGCAAAGCTGAGGAGCCGCCGGCGATCGAAGTTGGACCACAGCACCTGTCAGCCTGCTGGCTCGCTAAGTGAAAGGCATGCAATCAGCGCCACCCCAATGAGCGTATTCCATCTGGTATTGCACAGGCAGGTGGGCTGGAACACCACCATGCAGATAGAATGCTGAGACCCGTCGAAATTGGCCACTCCATCTTGAATCAGTCTCAATGTCTGGGAGGCACTCTGAAGTGTGTAATGAACTAGGCCCGATTAAACCGCCAACGCCGCGATACGAAGTGGTTTTGCAGACCGGCTTGCGCGTTCCAATGCGGGACGGCGTTGAGCTCGCCACGGACCTGTATCGGCCTATTGGTTACACTGGGGAACTCGGGTCAATCCTTATCCGAACTCCATACGGTAAGACGCCCTATCGCTGTCCGGTTGAGCCTCGCCACAAAGTGGCAAGAATGTTTGCTGGACAAGGGTTCGCTGTACTTGTGCAGGAGCGTCGTGGCGTCTTCGATTCCGGCGGCGTATACGCTAGGGAACATATAGGGGACGACGGTTATGACACGCTGTCCTGGATTTCGCAGCAGCCATGGTCGAATGGACGCGTGGGCACATATGGGTGCTCGGCGCTTGGTATCGCGCAGGTTTTGCTGGCGCAGTTGTGCCATCCAGCCCACCGATGCGCAATTGCGCAGGGATCGGGCGGCGCGAACGGCTCTGCCGGAGGGCGATATCGCAACGGGGATCTCCGTCTCGGCGGTGCGGTGGAGGTTGCCGCGTTTGTCCCCTGGTTCCACCAAACCGCAGCGAAGGACCGGTCCCGAGTGCAACCGAAAAGCGATGAGGAGTATCAGCGGGCTTTCGCGTCGCTGCCGCTCGTCAACATGCTTAAGAGCCTTGGGGGACCGCCGACTGACTGGGAGGACTGGGTCTCGCGTGACCCAGGCGATCCCTGGGGGGATCGGAATGGGATGCTTAGCGAGGACTCGACCATCGACGTCCCAGCCCTGTTCGTGAACTCGTGGTACGACGTGGGGGCTGCCGACGCGCTTCACCAGCAGCGCGTTTTTAGTGCTCGCGGATTGAGCCCGGCGGCACGCGATCACCAACATATCATTCTGTCGCCAGCCACGCATTGTGGCACCGAGAGTCTCAAAGCCCCGACGGTTATCGGCGAGCGCGAGCTGGGCGACGCGCGCCTGGATTGCTGGCAGATCTACCTGGACTGGTTCGACTGCTGGCTGAACGACAAGCCCGACCGGATCGAGGGAATGCCCCGCGTCCAGTACTACGTGATGGGTCGCAACGAGTGGCGTGCCGCGTCAGAATGGCCCCCTCTTGGTGTGGAACTGCAGCACTGGTTCCTCCGCAGCGGCGGGAATGCCGCGACCCGTCTAGGCGACGGGACTCTTGATGTAGAGCCTCCGAGTGCCGACGAGCCGGCTGACACGTTTACCTACGACCCTGGGGATCCGGCGCCGTTCTTGGGGATGGACGGCGGGAAGTCAAGTGGAACTACTATAGGACCCCGCGATTACCAGGACGTCCAGCTTCGTCCAGACGTCCTCTGCTTCACTTCACCGCCCCTCACAGAGGGCATGGAGGTTACCGGATTTGTCCGGGCGGTCCTCTTCGTCTCTTCTTCGGCCCCGGACACGGACTTCGTGGCCAGACTGTTGGACGTACATCCCGATGGCCGTGCGATTGACGTGGTGGACGGGATACTGCGCGTCCGCTATCGCGAGGGCTTTGATCGGGCTGTTTTCATGGAACCGAGCGTTATATGCAAAATCGAGATTGATCTCGACGCCACAAGTAATTGGTTTCCGGCCGGCCATCAAATTCGCCTGGAAATCACTAGTTCGGCCTTCCCGCGGTTCGACCGCAACCTGAATACGGGAGGTAACAACTGGGACGAAACTGAATGGGTAGTGGCTCGGAACACGATTCATCACTGCGAGCAGTTCCCCTCCCACGTACTGCTTCCTGTGATGACAGCGATGGGGTCCCATGCCGGCAAGGCGAATTTGAACAGCTTGCCGCCTGGCTAGCCTACCTCCACTATTTCAAACAAACGGTGATAACAAGCTGCGATCGGTCGGGGAGCCCGTCGCTTCTCACATCAAGCAGCTTGCCCCATCGGCCCGCGTCAATCAGCATGGAATGGGGGTCCATGGATCGGCACATAATGGCGGTGAGACTCACAATTGATGTTTTGCACAGCGGCGTAGGCGCGCTGTCACATTGATTTAAGCAATAGGGAAATTGGGGTGGCAACGCGCCATCATTGAGTGCCGGACCTGCTAGAGAAGCACGGTTGAGTTTCTTTTCAAACAACTTAGCAACGGCACAGAGTTCATCGTTGTACTGTGAATGCGACGAACACACCACCGTGCAGATAGAATGCTGAGACCCGTCGAAATTGGCCACTCCATCTTGAATCAGTCTCAATGTCTGGGAGGCACTCTGAAGTGTGTAATGAACTAGGCCCGATTAAACCGCCAACGCCGCGATACGAAGTGGTTTTGCAGACCGGCTTGCGCGTTCCAATGCGGGACGGCGTTGAGCTCGCCACGGACCTGTATCGGCCTATTGGTTACACTGGGGAACTCGGGTCAATCCTTATCCGAACTCCATACGGTAAGACGCCCTATCGCTGTCCGGTTGAGCCTCGCCACAAAGTGGCAAGAATGTTTGCTGGACAAGGGTTCGCTGTACTTGTGCAGGAGCGTCGTGGCGTCTTCGATTCCGGCGGCGTATACGCTAGGGAACATATAGGGGACGACGGTTATGACACGCTGTCCTGGATTTCGCAGCAGCCATGGTCGAATGGACGCGTGGGCACATATGGGTGCTCGGCGCTTGGTATCGCGCAGGTTTTGCTGGCGCAGTTGTGCCATCCAGCCCACCGATGCGCAATTGCGCAGGGATCGGGCGGCGCGAACGGCTCTGCCGGAGGGCGATATCGCAACGGGGATCTCCGTCTCGGCGGTGCGGTGGAGGTTGCCGCGTTTGTCCCCTGGTTCCACCAAACCGCAGCGAAGGACCGGTCCCGAGTGCAACCGAAAAGCGATGAGGAGTATCAGCGGGCTTTCGCGTCGCTGCCGCTCGTCAACATGCTTAAGAGCCTTGGGGGACCGCCGACTGACTGGGAGGACTGGGTCTCGCGTGACCCAGGCGATCCCTGGGGGGATCGGAATGGGATGCTTAGCGAGGACTCGACCATCGACGTCCCAGCCCTGTTCGTGAACTCGTGGTACGACGTGGGGGCTGCCGACGCGCTTCACCAGCAGCGCGTTTTTAGTGCTCGCGGATTGAGCCCGGCGGCACGCGATCACCAACATATCATTCTGTCGCCAGCCACGCATTGTGGCACCGAGAGTCTCAAAGCCCCGACGGTTATCGGCGAGCGCGAGCTGGGCGACGCGCGCCTGGATTGCTGGCAGATCTACCTGGACTGGTTCGACTGCTGGCTGAACGACAAGCCCGACCGGATCGAGGGAATGCCCCGCGTCCAGTACTACGTGATGGGTCGCAACGAGTGGCGTGCCGCGTCAGAATGGCCCCCTCTTGGTGTGGAACTGCAGCACTGGTTCCTCCGCAGCGGCGGGAATGCCGCGACCCGTCTAGGCGACGGGACTCTTGATGTAGAGCCTCCGAGTGCCGACGAGCCGGCTGACACGTTTACCTACGACCCTGGGGATCCGGCGCCGTTCTTGGGGATGGACGGCGGGAAGTCAAGTGGAACTACTATAGGACCCCGCGATTACCAGGACGTCCAGCTTCGTCCAGACGTCCTCTGCTTCACTTCACCGCCCCTCACAGAGGGCATGGAGGTTACCGGATTTGTCCGGGCGGTCCTCTTCGTCTCTTCTTCGGCCCCGGACACGGACTTCGTGGCCAGACTGTTGGACGTACATCCCGATGGCCGTGCGATTGACGTGGTGGACGGGATACTGCGCGTCCGCTATCGCGAGGGCTTTGATCGGGCTGTTTTCATGGAACCGAGCGTTATATGCAAAATCGAGATTGATCTCGACGCCACAAGTAATTGGTTTCCGGCCGGCCATCAAATTCGCCTGGAAATCACTAGTTCGGCCTTCCCGCGGTTCGACCGCAACCTGAATACGGGAGGTAACAACTGGGACGAAACTGAATGGGTAGTGGCTCGGAACACGATTCATCACTGCGAGCAGTTCCCCTCCCACGTACTGCTTCCTGTGATGACAGCGATGGGGTCCCATGCCGGCAAGGCGAATTTGAACAGCATCGCTAGGTGTTTAGATTGTGGTATTCGGCTTTGCCCCCCGCCTTGAACGGGTTGTTTTGAAGTGCTGCGCTTCGAGATGATGACAAAACGTGGTCTGTGTGAACAGCCACAAGCATCAGGAAAGGAAGCGCAGCATGAAAAATTATGCCGGACTGGACGTCTCCGTGAAAGAGACCACCGTTTGCATCGTGAGAAGGGCGCCGAATTTGCCGAGAGATGAAGGTTGCTAGTCATCCGGACGATCTTGCTGACGCATTGAAGAACCCCGCATGGAATCTCGCCCGGATCAGGCTTGAAGCCGGCCCCTTATCCCAATGGTTGGTCTGGCGGCAGCCGGACTACGTGACCTGTATCGAGCCCCGTCATTCCAAGGCGTTCTCAAGGCACAGGTCAACAAGACCGACCGCAACCATGCTCGCGGCATCGCGCAGATATGCGGGTTAACCTGTTCCGGCCCGTGCATGTCAAGAGTAAGCGGTATTCTCGGGCCACGGCCTTGAGCTCGAGCTTGTTGATGTAGACCCAAGGCAGGAGATCGTCGATCTGGCTGTTGGGGTGGCCGTTGACGATCCTGGTGAGGACATCGGCGAGATAAGCCGAGCGGTTCGACACCATTGAGCTTGCAGGTTTCGATCAGCGAGGCGATGACTGCCCAGTGTTCGGCGCCGCCGTCAGAGCCTGCGAAGAGCGCGTTCTTGCGGTTGAGCGCGAAGACTGATTCATTATGCACCCCCTCTTCAAATGGCGGGAAACAGCGATTTCTGATTATCGTCGTTGATGATACGCGGAGATTTGCGCGCCAAATCGGCCTTGATCCGTTCATCTTCAAGGTCGCTGGCGCGGATCTGGTAGGGCGCGCCGCGCATGACCTGCTCGGCTGGTAATATGCCGTCCCTGACGAACCGGCGGATTTTGACGTGCGACACGCCAAGCTTCGCGGCCGCGTCCGACATGGTAAGCCACTCGCCGTTCTTGTCGGAAGACCGATAGCCGCTGATCTTGTGCACCGTGCGCAGGGATTGGACGCGTCGCGCCGTCCAGGTCTTTCCCTGACCCGTCTTCATGCCCATGCGGTTGAGTGTGGCGGCGATTTCGGCATCCGACCATCGCGTTGCCATGGATCGCATGACCGCCAGAGCCTCCTCAGGCGTACTCTGGCCATGCTCTCCGGATTTGGACTTGCGAACCCTTACCTGGGAATGCTGGCCCCCATGCCAATGGATGGTCAGGATCACATCGCGCGCGTCGTCATCGACGTCCGCCACAATGTCCTTGATGAGCGCGCGCAGCAGTTGCTGACGGAACCGCATATCGACACCCGGCGCATTCCAGGCGGCTTCGAGATCCTGGGCGAGGCCGGTGAAGTCAGGGATCGCGTCGACAGGCTCCATACGCTGGACTTCACTGAGCCGGGCCTCGCAGGTCTCCACGCGCCTGAGCCTAGCTTCCCAGTTCCTCTCGAGCTGGGCCGCTATAAGCCGGTTCTCCGGGTCGCAGGCGGCGTAGCGGCGCTCGGCGAGCGATGCCTCATAGCGTGCCTGCTGCAGGTCCATCTCGATCATCTGCCGCCGCCTGGCTTCGCTCTCCAGCTGCATCTGTTCAGCCTCCAACGCCGCCTCGATCGCCATCGGCGCAACCGCCTCCAAGGCTTCGCGGGCCACCGCCGCATCGGTGCGAAAGCCGTTGAACGACATGCATCGCGCCTGCGCCATCATGGTGTTCTCGCAACGATAGACCGGGTAACCTTGGCCACGTCCGGCATACGTGACAACCAGTCTTCGCCCGCATCGACCACAGGAGAGAAGACCCGGGAGCAACGCGCGACCGCCGCGGCCCGACTTGACGCCGCCGGCTTTGCCATAGGCGTTGGCGGCGAGAAGTTCCTGGTTCCGTTCGTACTCGCTCCATCCGATATAGCCTTCGTGATGCTCCTTGAGCACCACCGCCCAATCGCTGGCCGGCTTGTAATGACCATAGCTCTTGCGGACGCGGCCATCCACGATCTCGGTGCGCTTCTCGCTCTTACCATAGACATAAGCGCCGGCGTAGAACGGGTTCTTCAGGACGGAGATCACGTTGCGGTAGCGGACCGGAACCCAGGCGAAGGACACCATCTTCTTGCCGTCGGAGGGTCTGGGGAAATGCACGCCATCGTCGATCATCGAGATCAGGACCTGGCGGGCACTGCCGAGTTCGCGGAAACGCGCGAATATCAGGCGAATGGTCTCCTGCAGGCGTATATCGGGATCGAACCCGAGACCGTAATCCCGGTGCCAGACGTAGCCGAAGGGCACAGAGATGCGCAGTTCGCCGCGCTGTGCCTTGGCGCGGTCAGCTTCGTACATGCGAGCACGCAGCACCCCGAGTTCGAACTCGCTTATGCTCCCCTTCATGCCGAGCAGCAGGCGATCGTTCGGCAGTCCCGGATCGTAGACTCCGTCCAGATCGATCACCCGTGCATCGACTTCGCCGCACAACTCGAGCAGCCGATGCCAGTCCGGTCCGTTGCGAGACAGGCGGGACGCCTCCAGGCAAAGCACAGCGCCCACATGACCGGTGCACAGATCGTCGACCAGGCGTTCGAAACCGGGACGTTCCACAGCTCCACTTGCGGTGCGTCCCAAGTCCTCGTCGATCACCTCAACCTTGCGGAATCCCCAGCGCCGCGCGACGTCGACCAGCTCATATTGCCGACGCTGGCTCTCAAGATTGAGCTGCACTTGCGCCTGCGTGGACTGACGTACATAGACAACGGCCTTGCGCTTGAGGATGGTGGCCGGAATCAGATTACGGCTCGTCATCGCGGCTCTCCTCCGTCACGATACCGGCGGCGGCCATCAGCACATTGGCGAGCCGGGCGATCACGATCGTTCGTTGCGCTGCGCTCAGCCCGACTAGCTTGTGCGAGTCGAGCGCATGCTGAGCTGGCGAACGATCACGAGAGATCGTGTCGGTGGCGGCAAGGTTCTCATTTTGAGTCTCCCCGATGATGAAACCATCCGGAGAGCCTCGCCGGAAACGGCGCTGGATCAAGAGCTTGTTCAGTTCAAGCAGTGCAGCAAGCGACGCGCGCGGGGAGCCCAGATCCATTGCTGCGCACGGGACTTCGACCTCCTGCCCAACATGGGCAGAATGACCCCGAGATTGCGATCGGACGGATCGAGCGTTCGACGGTGTTGCTGTCGATCTCGATGCGGCCGTCGTCAAGGAAGTGCGAGAGGCCTTCCCAGCGTGAGAGCGTGTAGCGGATTGCCTCTGCGAGCTTGGTCTTCTGACTGATCAGGCCGAGCTTCTCACGCAGCCAGGGTTCGAGATCGGCGACGATGGCGCGGCTTTTGTCCTGACGCATCGCGCGGCGCTCGTTGGCCGATCGGCCACGGATGTCATCCTCGATCTTGTAGAGTTCGGCGATCCGTCTCAGCGCGTCACTGGCGATCGGCGCGGGACCGGCTGCTGCCAGTTCATAAAAGCGCCGACGGACATGCGCCCAGCAGAAGGCGAGCGTGACGCCGCTTTTGTCGGCCAGCACGCGATAGCCGCCATAGCCGTCGACCTGCAAGATTCCGGTGAAGCCTGCGAGATGAGCGATCGGACGCTCGGCCTTTCGGTCCGGCGCATAGACATAGGCGACGCCCGGCGGGTCGCTCCCCTCCCATCGTCGGTCATCGCGGGCATAGGCCCAGAGTTGACCTGTCTTAGTCTTGCCGCGGCCGGGATCGAGCACCGGCGCGGTCGTCTCGTCGGCGAAGAGTTTTGCCGAGGACTTCAGCTTGCCAAGCAGCCGCTCATGCACCGGACGCAGGTGCCAGGCGGCGCGGCCGACCCAGTCGGCGAGCGTAGAGCGATCGAGATTGATACCCTGCCGGGCGTAGATTTGCGCCTGACGATAGAGCGGAAGGTGATCGGCATATTTTGAGACCAGCACCTGGGCGACCGTTGCCTCGGTCGGAAGACCACCCTCGATCAGCCGGGCCGGCGCCGGAAGCCTGAACCACGACGTCCTCGCAGGCGCGGCAGGCATATTTGGGCCGGCGCACGACGATTACACGCAGCTGCGCCGGAACGATGTCGAGCCGCTCGCTCACGTCCTCGCCGATCCGATGCAAGCCATTGCGGCAGCATGGGCAGGCATGGTCCTCGATGTCGACGACCATCTCCACGCGCGGCAGATGGGGTGGCAGCGCGCCCCGGTTGGCCCGGCGCCTCGTGGCCTTTGCTTGCCGCTCGGCGGGAGCAGATTGCTCCTTCTCTTCCTCACCGGCGGCCTCGATCTGCTCCGCCTCTTCGAGCCCCAGCAGCAATTGATCCTCGGGGAGCGTCTCGGCACGCCGGCCGAAGCGGTGACGCTGCAATTCCTTGATGATCTGAATCAGACGGGCATTCTCGACGTCGTGCGCCAGGACCATCGCCTTCAGCGCGTCCGGATCGTCGGGAAGCTGGTCAGCCGTCATCGCCATGAACGGATCAGACCATATTCGCCGACAGCCCGCGACAGCGGAATCTAGGCTGATTCACTTCGTCGCGGGTCAGCCCGCCTGGGCTGGCACGCGGGTCCGGCGCGCCTCATGGACTCGCCGCCAGTCGAGACCTTCGAGTAGCGCCGAGAGCTGCGCGGCCGTCAGCCGCATCATGCCGTCATGCACTTTCGGCCAGCGGAACTCCCCATCCTCCAAACGCTTAGCAGGCAAACCCCGGTGCCATCCCAGAAGATCAGCTTGATCCGGTCAGTCCGCTTCGCCCGGAAGACGTAGACGGCCCCGCTGAACGGATCGGCCCCCATTGTCTCTCGCACCAGCGCCGCCAATCCCTCCGCACCCTTGCGGAAGTCGACGGGCTTCGTCGCCACCATGACCTTGACCGCACCCGTCGGCCCGATCACGACGTCGCCTTCAGCGCGCGGATCACTGCGGCCACCGTCTTGGTATCGGCGCCCCGGCCGACGCGCATCGCGATGCCGTCGATCTCAAGCTCGATCATGCCGGCATCTCGGGTGGCTTGCCGTTTCCGCTGCTTCGGTGAACGGCTGGCTGCAGGTTCCGCCGCCGCCACAACCGCCGGCACAAAGGCAGGAGAATCTTGCTGCACCGAAGCGGCCTGTTTGCGCGCTTCGCGGCGCCAGGCGAAGACCTGCTGCGGCCTGAGACCATAACGGCGGGCGACCTCGGAAATGATCGCATTCGGCTCCAGCGTCTCTGCGATGATCCGCGCCTTGTCATCCACCGACCAGTGACGCCGACCGCCGGCACCGTTGATCACCTCGAAACGCCGAAGCTGCCGCTCCGGGTCAAGCGTAAGGTCAAGTCCAGACACAAGCCGATCTCCGATCCCAATACAGGATCGGCAACCTCACAGATCGCGACCACTCCCGAAAGGTGGTCCGGAAACACCGCTCTGATGTCCGCTGTCAAGGTTTGGAACGCATGAGGTCGCCCGATCCGAGGAACGGCTGCTCATTCTGATGATCGCGCATGGGTGGGGAGGCGGAACTGAAGGACGTCGGTGATCAAGCTCTGATGCGCGGGTTGGCTACCGCATTCCCGATTGTGCGTCCGGGGCTGTTCCTATCTTACTGCGGGCGTCGGTCGATTTGCCGGCCACAAAGCGTCTGACGGGCATTCCCCTGCCGTGGTCCCGCCTCCGCCCATGCGCGATATGTGCGCCATCGCGGCGAGCGATCAGGTGACGCGCGCCTCCCTTGCGACTGCCCACATAAAGCCGACCAGTTCACGGGCGATCGCGGTGCAGACGACCGTTGTCCGTTTGCCCCGAGCGCTCAGCATGCGGTAGCGGGCTGTCAGGCGGGACTGCGCCTTCCAGGCGATCTCACGCACCTTCGGTGACGCCTGCTCCAACCGGTATAGCTTCGCCTTCCCGACCTTGGGCGGATGTCGATAGGTCCAGGCGCTCTCGACCAACATGTGGCGAACCCGACCGTTGCCTGCCTTTGTGATGCCGCCGCGCCGGACTGTCTCCCCGGTTGAGCGCTCGCCGGGGACCCGACCGAGATATCCCATGAGCTGGCGTGGGCTTTCGAACCGGCTGGCGTCGCCGACTTCGGTGACGAACGTCACGGCGACAATTAGGTCTACCCCACGCAATGTCTGAAGCGCCCACACGATCGGTGCCAGCGACCAGGCCGGGACGAACTCTTCGATCACACGCTCCAGCCGCTCGACCCGCTCTTTCGAGACGCGCACCGCCTCGACCATCTCCTGGAGTGCGATCTGATGCGCGGGATGATCGAACCTTGTTCCTGAAGCCAGCGTAGATAGCGCATCGTCCAGCTCTTCTTTCGCGGATAGCTACGGCCGTGCTTGAGCATGAATGCGCTCACCTGCTGGCGATGGACCCGCAGCGTCTCGACCGCGCCCGCCCGCGCGCGAACAAGATCCCGTATGGACTCGTGCCCTTCATCGGGAACCCACACCGCGGTCAGCTCGCCGGCGCGCAATAGTCGGGCAAGGGAAATGGCGTCTCGACGGTTCGTCTTCACCCGATCGCCGGGCTTCCTTGGTATCAATGATGGTGCAACCACGGTGCACTCGTGCCCGAGCGACCGGATCAGGCGATAAAGGCCGTACCCGGTCGGCCCAGCCTCATAGCAGAAATGCACGTAATCAAAGCGGCTGGCGATCCGGCCTATGACCCGCCGCATGCTGGTCGCCGACGCGTCGACCTCACCGAAGAACCGAACCTCTCCTTCCCGGCCTGCCTCCGCAATCGCAATAGCGTTCTTAAGCTTCGCAACATCGATTCCGACAAATGCTTCTCTATAATCCGCCACGGCTCGTCCTCCTGTGGTGAGGATCGGCTCGGCCCGTCCGAGCAACCCTCGGACGCGCAGTGTAGGGCGAGCCACCTCATCGGCAGAGGCGGACATACGGTCTTACTGTCAAGACGCTGACGACCCAGAATCGCCGGGCGCTGCTGACGGCCCTCAAGTCGCTTCAGGAAAAGGCCATCGCCATCGAGAACGACATCCGTGGCCTGTTTCGTAACTTCGGTCTCAAAGTTGGCATTGTCGACGGCCGGCAAATTCGCGGATCGCATCCGGGACCCTTCCGGTGACATTCCGGAACTCGAGACATCATGGAGACGTTGCTCACCGCCCGTCGGAAACTTTGCGAGCAGTTCACGGTGCTACACGAAAGACTGTTGTCGATCGTGAGGGGTGACACGGTTTGCAGGCGGTTGATGACCGTGCTGGGCGTCGGCCCTATCGTTGCACTGGGTTTCAACGCCACGGTCGATATTCCTGCCCCCTTCAGGAATTCGAAGGACGTGGGGCCGTATCTCGGTTTGACGCCGCGGTTACATCAATCAGGCTAGGATAATCGCGTCGGCAGGTCAGCCTAGGAAGCTTGAATGGGATTGACTTCAACACGCCGAATAGACAAGTCCAGGCATTTGGTGGAGCGGATTGAGAGTGAAGCGCTCGGGCTGGGAAGCCCATGCCTTGCAGATGAACTCGTAGGGTGAGACCTTTGAGGGCCTTCAGCCTGCGGCCGAAATTTGTAGGCCGCAACAAAGTCGGCAAGATGCCGACGCAGTTGGTCATGATCGTCGTAGTGGAAACGCTTGCCCGTCGCGTCCTTGATGGTGCGGTTCATTCGCTCGACCTAGCCGGTGGTCCAAGTATGCTTTGGCTTCGTGGTTCGAAGCACAGCGCGACGATGCGGCCCCCGAACGTGCTTGCGGGCTTCCTGGCGCCGCGACGAGCGCTTGCAGGCGCTGACGGTCGCTGGCCAAAACGGTGAAGGGGGATGCTATTGCGCATGCATCTAACTCGCACGCCAAACCGCAAAACGGAATCCCGAAATCGGACTCTTTTGATCCGATCAATCCACTATGAGACGCCGATTCCGAAATAGCGGGTGTGGGCGACATTGAGGATGCGATTGATCAAGCTTACGAAGCTGTGTCCGCCGGCCGTTGCAGCTGTGCCATAACTGGAGTGTATACCAAGGGCCGGCACCGAGTTCATCTCTAGGACAAACGGTTGGCCTGAGCGATCGATCCGGAAATCGACGCGGGCATAGTCCCGGCAGTGGCAGGCACGGAAGGTCGCAACCGAAATATCCCGTAACATCGTCTCAAGCCCGCTCTCGATTTTCGCCGGGCAAATCTTGGGCACCGCTGCGGCCGCCACGTACTTCGCATCCCAATTCATAACACGCGTTTCGCGGTCACCGAAGTCCTGCTCCACTAGAGGCAAAACTTCGGGCTCCCCGTTTCCGAGCAACGCAACGCAGATTTCCCGCCCCTCGATGTATTCCTCCACTAGCGCATCCTGAGCATGCTGCGTGACGATCACTTCGACGGCCTGCCGCAACTTAGAGTGTTCATGTATGATCTGCAATCCGAAGCTGCAGTCCTCCTCCCGCGGCTTCACTACCACTGGGAATCTCAGGTCGCCGGTGTTCTCGGTGCCGCGACGCATCACGCGAAAGTTCGGAGTCGGCACGCCCTGATCGCGGATGAGCATTTTGGTAATGACTTTGTCTCCCGTCAGCCCAATCCCGAAGGGGCTACATCCAGTGTATGGAACACCGGCCATCTCAAGCATGGCAGGAACATGAGTGTAACGCTTTTCGCCCTGAATTCCCTCCGCCAAGTTGAAGACCATTCCCGAGGGGCGACCTTGCGGATCAGGTGGCATGAACCGCTCGAGACTGGCGAGCAGTCCTTTATCGCCTTCACACACTACCGTCTCGTGGCCGCCCTCTTGAAGTGCCGCCACCACATCTTCCAACGTGCCGCTATGCGGCCAAGGCTGCGGCGGCTGCGGACAAGGCTGACCGAACCGGTTAATCACACCGTTGAAATCACTGTTCGTTACGATGGCTACTCGCATGAGCTATCTCCTTTGACGTTTGTCTGCTGTCACGAAACCAATGAAAACTGGATGGAGGCCAACCGCTATATCAACATTGACGACCTGCACGAGTACAAGAGGCTCGAAGCACCATGGCTGACCCTTTTCACAACCCCCTCCACAAACATAGGTCCACCACCCGGTTCCCTCTCCGGTTCCCGACCCTTTCCGCTGGCGGTGCTCTTTTTGCCCAAGTAGCTCGAAAGACGGCGAGTTGGGTTGCGGTACCATCAATAAAGCCTTATGCAGGGTTTATGCCAAAACAGATGATAACCGGCGGATGAGAGCGCTCCGACGCGAAATGATCGCTTCAAAAACCGTGCCAACCTCGCAAAATGCACGTCGGCCAGTGCTTTGAGTTTGATATCAAACTTACGGTCATATCAGGTACTAAACTGGCCCGCACAACCACTATGTCGCAGGCGCGACAAAATCCGACAGAGATCGTATCCCAGGGGACGAGCGGCGACCCATCCGCAGTCTTTTGACGCTCGCCGGTCCCTTACATCGAGCCCTGGCGTCCAGAATTGAAGTTGGGCGAAGGCGATCCGCATAATCGTATGCCCGGCCTGGCCGGCTTCAACGTGCGAGCGCTGCAGCAGTTTCAACAATGATGGCGAGTCGGCATAAATCTTCTTGAGAGGCTGGCGCTTAATCCCGGAACAAACGCGGCAATCAGCACTTCGCCTTGCTCATTTCGATGACGGCCATAGTGTTATTGCGCGCTTCAAAAGCTGGACAGCGATTCCGCTAATTCCCGGACAGCGTTTTCACAAAAGTCCGACAGTTCGTCGAGGTTGGTCCTCGGCAGCCTGGTTGCTGTAGGGCTGATTGATTTCGGTGTTCTCGGAGTCGGTCAAGAGGGCCGAGGCTTTTTTCTTCGGATGCTCTCGCCCTGAAGGGCGATGCGGTGTGCATTGTGCACGAGCGGTCGTGTATAGCGTCGGCGACCGTGCTGTCGTTAATAAGGTCGTGCCAGCTTGCCACGGGGACCTGGGCGGTGATCAGGGTGGATTTTCTCTGATAGCGCTCCTCGACGATTTTCGAAGAGGTGGAAGCGCTGCTGATCGGAGAGAGCATGGTTGCCGAAGTCGTCGTGGATGAGCCAAGTGGACACGGGTGAGCTTGTCGATGAGGCGGGGAAAGGAACCATCGATGCGTCGCTCTCGAACAGGATAACAGTGCGGCTTCGGAAAAGTCCGGACAGGCTTTCCGGTAATCTCAATGATGAGATCCGCGCCCGCCGTTCCAAAAAAAGGTTCGGCACGAAGCCCGCATTTTTTGCACTGGGCTTACGGCGTGCTGATCCACTGTTTCGTCATTACTATTCCCGAGCCTTGCAACCGAGCCGGAAGCGTCAGGCGAATGCAGGATTCCTGCGCTCGTAGAGCGTCCCAGCTTGGTCAGCACAACCTGACGATACGCGCCATCTTGGCGGCAAAGGCATTTGACGCAGCTGAATTGTCACGATCAGACGGCAGTTGGATCCTCATTGGATGGCCAGTGTTGCAAAAATCACAGGCTGGAGATCGGACTTGCGCCCTGGTGAATTTCCGCCACCGCATCGGGGTCGGTCTTCAACCCGGCAACTTCGACTTCCCAATTATAATAGAGACCGCGGCCGGGGCTTTGGCGGAGAGGGTCAGTCCTGGCGATGCCTCTCTCGAGCCGGCCTACATTGCAGCTGCCAGGCGGTTGGTTGAGCGCGGAGCCGTCGCGATAACCAGGGACTGCGGCTTCAGTATCTGGTGCCAGGCTGCACTGGCCACGTCTGTCAAACTTCCCGTGGCCATGTCGAGCCTGCTACTGGCGCCCACGCTCCTCCGGCAGCTTCCGGCCGGCGCAAAGCTCGCCGTCTGGCCGCAGACTCAAGACACTGCGGCGAAGAGCTGCTGGGCATGGATTCATCCGCAGGGGCAAGAGTAGCCATCGGCGGCATCGAAGGTAATACGCGGCCGGCTAGTGTTACCGAAATGGAGTCCCCGGGTTGCAGTCTGTGTCGCGACTTCGCGCCGCACATCCCAAGATTGACGCACTCCTATTTGAATGTACATTGTCCCCGATGGTGACGTCAGCAATCCGTCGTAGGACAGGACTGCCCATCTATGACGCCGCGCCCCTTTATCGAATGACATTCGCGTCCGTGGCTTGACCGCTTGGAGGCCGTCAGGTGCTTGAGCGCGGCAGTCTCAAGTTTTAAGGGGTGGCAGCGTGGAATCTGCTCCTCGCGAAAGAAGGAAGCCCCAGGCGACTTTCGATCGTATATGCCGCGGCTAGGACGGAGGTGTCGGAATAGCGCGCGCCGACCAGTTGTAGCCCGACGGGCAGCCCTTGATCATCCAGGCCCGATGGAATCGATGCTGCTGGTTGCTGGGTCAAGTTGAAAGGGTAGGTGAAGGGCGTCCAGTCCACCCACCCCTTGTAACTATCATCCGGCACATTTCGCCCGACGGGGAACGGCGCGATAGGCATCGTCGGTGTGACCAAGAGATCGTAATTTTCGTGGAACTTCGCCATCAGAGCGGAGAGCTCGAACCGCATCGCCTCAGCTTCCTGAAATTCGGTAAGGGTGATCTTCAGCCCGCGTTCGGCACCTTCCAGAAAGCCAGGATCTAGTAATTGTCTTTGCTGTTTGTTCATTCGTGACACAATACGGGCGGCGCCAGCGAACCAGAATGTAGAAAACACCTCCACCGGATCCGCAAATCCCGGATTGACTTCGGCCACCTCGGCCCCAAGAGCTCGAAGCTGGTCGATCGCATTATCGGTAACGTTTTGGATATCTCGCGCCACCTTGACATAGCCGAGGTTCCGACTGTAGCCGATCCGCAGGCCCCTGATGGTGGTCTTTGCTGGATCGGGGTCGAGACCTAGGTACGCCGGACCCGCATAGCCATCGCGAGCGTCCTTTCGTGCAATCACATTCATCATCAGGATCGCATCCGCAACGGTGCGGGTCACCGGCCCCAAATGAGACAGCGTTGTCATGGCGCTAGCTGGCCATTGCGGAACGATGCCGAAGGTTGGCTTGAAGCCGAAGGTCCCCGTGAAGCTCGCCGGTATCCGGATTGATCCCCCGCCGTCGCTACCCTGATGAAGAAAGCCAAGGTTGAGCGCAGCCGCAACTGCCGCCCCTCCCGACGACCCGCCTGGTGTCAGGTCAGGATTCCAGGGATTGCGGGTGATCCCGTAGACCGGGCTGTCTGTTACCCCTTTCCAGCCAAATTCTGGAGTGGTTGTCTTGCCCAGGATAACGCCACCGGTCTCACGGATACGGGCTGGAACAGGGGCGTCTTCAGTCCAGGGTCCCTCGGTGCTGCCGGACAATGAGCCACGTCTTGTCGGCCAGCCTCGTGTCAAGGTGAGGTCTTTGATGGTGGCCGGAATGCCATCTAGTACTCCGGCTGGTTCCCCCTTCATCCATCGACCCTCCGAGGCCCGGGCAGCAGACCTGGCCCCTTCGTGGTCGACGAGGCAAAATGCGTTCAGCGCCGGGTTGTTGGCGTCGATGCGGCTGAGACAGTCATCGACGACTTCAACAGGCGAGAGCTGCCGCCTTCGGTAGAGTTCCAGGCATTCGCACGCCGACAGACCCTCAAGAGATGTTGGCACGGATGAACGAGTTTTCATTTTACGAGGTCCGCTACATTCAAGCCTGGCATAAGACGGCAGTTATTCATTCGTTCTGCGGCCCTTGTCAGACCGATCATCAAGACGTCGGACGGGATCCCAACGTGTTCTCTACGAGCTTGATCCAGTACGATGTTCCATAAGGAATCGCCTCGTCGTTGAAATTGTAGGCAGGGTGATGCAGGCCGGCGCTGTCACCGTTCCCGCACCAGACGAAAGCACCCGGCCGCGCCTGCGCCAGGAAGGAGAAATCTTCCCCCCCCATTACCGGTGGCGTCTCGAGCACATTGTTTTCACCGGCCACGCCCTTGGCCGCGCTTCTCGCAAGGTCGGTCTGCTGGACCTCATTGAAGAGAATTGCGTCGAAGCTCTGAAATTTAATATCTATCTTCGCGCCGGTTATCTGGGCGATGCCGGCGACCACTTCGCCCACCCGCTCCTTCACGAACTTGCGCACCTCCGGCTTTAGCGTCCGCATGGTGCCCACCAACTCCGCTGTTTGCGGAACGACGGGGACTAGTCTCTGCCCGGACTGGAACTGGTGGAACGAAATTCCTGCCGAGTCGACAGGGTCAATGTTCTGAGCCAGGATATGCTGCAGGGCCGTCACAAGCTGAGCGCCGACCAGAATCGGATCGATGCATTCATGAGGCCTTCCAGGGTGCCCCCCTCGCCCTTCAATGCTAATTTCTATGCTATCAGTTGCCGCCATCACTGGACCTTGCCGGATTCCGAAGACACCTACCGGCAAGCCCGGACGATTGTGCATTCCGTAGATGTGCTCGATGCCGAACCGCTCCATCAAACCGTCATCTAGCATGGCAACGGCGCCGGTACCGATCTCCTCGGCAGGTTGGAAGATCATGACCGCCGTTCCAGCGAAATTCCGAGTATCGGCAAGATAGCGCGCGGCACCCAACAGCATCGCGGTGTGGCCGTCATGCCCACACGCATGCATCAAGCCCTTGTTCTTGGACGCATAGGGCAGATCGGTCGCTTCGTTGATCGGCAGCGCATCCATGTCAGCGCGCAATCCGATAACCTTTGGGTTACCGTCGCTCACGACGCCGTTGCCCTTGATGACGCCAACGACGCCGGTTTTGCCGATGCCGGTCGCGACGGCGTCGCAGCCGAATTCGCGCAGGCGCTCGGCGACAAATGCCGAAGTACGGGGGATGTCGAAGCCCAGTTCGGGATGTGCATGGATGTCCCGGCGCCAAGCCACTATCTCGGGGAGAAACTCTGCGACGCTATTGAGAATTGCCACGGGGACTTTCCTTTCTTGCCGGTTGCAGGCGAATTTCACGCTTTGTCCTTGCGAGAGCCGGGAGACCCGTTTCCGCGCTGCCGGGAGCACAGCATCCTCTGTGCGACGTAGGCACCCCAGCTATTCCGCCGACTGAAGCCGCTCCAATTAGCCGGGGACCGACAATCCTGAATTCCGCTCCGCCCAGAATGTAGCAAGTGCCAAAGAGCTTGGTTGCGCGAAGGGCGCCTTGGTCCCGCAGAATATCATCGTTTTTTGGTCATTGGCGCATAACACCTGCAGGCTGAGAGGAGGTGCCCTGGTATATATGCGGGACCATTCAAAATAGGACAGCCGACATTCAGAAGTGCGGGACAACTGCGACCCGCGGAAGGCGCGTGGTGGTTGCCTGGGCGGGCTCTTTTGAAGGCTACTCTTCAGCAATTGGCAGAGCAAACGACGCCTTGATCCGATCCATTACAACGATTGTCTTGAACCCCTTTACTTCAAGATGTTCGTAAAAAAAACGACGGGTAAACGCCTCGTACTCGGCCATGTCCTGAGCAGAGACCGTAATAATAAAATCCGCTTCACCCGTAACGTAGTAAGCGTTCATGATCTCAGGCGTCCGCCGAATTGCCTGCTTGAAACGATCGATGATATCGGCGCGATCGCGCTCGAGAGTGATGGATACCAGCAGGAGCAGGGGCCGACCGACGGCTTCCGGTGAAACTATGGCAACGTCCGCTTCGATGACGCCAGCGTCTCGAAGTCGCTTTAATCTCCGCTGACAAGCGGTAGCCGATAGTCCGGCAAGTTCGCCCAATTCCTCTGTCGTAAGGCGATTGTTGCGCTGCACGACGTTGAGAATCTTCCGGTCAATTCGATCCAGATCCATTCACAATCTCTGCTCATGATGATATCGGCCAATGCCAAGGCCGCCAGTCCGTACGTCCAAAATGTAGCAAGTGCCAAACGCCCTCTCGGCGCTAAAGTCGGTCCAAGTCGCAGAAAATCGGCGTTTCTTTCGCCATCTGCGCACAATACCGGCATAGTATAACTATCTGAGGGGTGCCGCTGAATCGATGGGCGTTGCTGGTGAGCAGTTGCGGGCCAGCGCAAGAACGGCAGATTCGATCGGGTGGGGGCGATCCCCGGTCGAAAAGATCCTACCGATCTCGTTGCTCAGGCGCAGAAAACATGAGTTGCAGCACGCTCGCATCAGTTCGAGGCAAGCGTGTTAGGGAGCGACATCACCAAGGGTGTCGGCGTTGCAGCATAAATCGGAGACCATGAGAGTCAGGCTATGAACCGGCCCCGGCTTTCGGATGCCTTACGGCCCTCGCGCGTCGGCCGCGAGTGAACTATGATCCGCATGGGTGTGGGGCTGGAGGAGAAGGTCGTCGGCTCAGTCAGGCTAACGTCGCTCCAAGCACTGGTAAGAAGCCCTATCCGCGGTCTGAGAATTACCCAAATTGATCTCTCGTGAGGCAGTTGTTGCAGCTGCATTCCGTCGAGACGCTTCAGTGATCCGCGAGAATGGCTCGCGATCTCTGCGTGAATCGCGGTTTGGCGCAGGAATGCGGCGTGGGAGACCGAATGTTAGACCAAAGTCGGCACGAGCACCGTGTAAAATGGGCAGGTCAGCGCAGACCAGTCTGGCGGCATTCTTACCCTTGCCGGAACGATCGCCTGAACAAGGTAGCTCAACCGCCGTCCGCACTCCCAGGAGAGAAAGCCATATGCTTCCCTTGGACATCCTCCGAAAGGAGTTTCCAGCCACAGCAAACGCCATCTACATGGATGTCGCGAACCAGGGCCTCATATCAAGCACAACATTGGCTTCAATCGAGCCTCATTTGAACAATCGGCTGCATGGCCTAAACGACGAAGAAAGAATGCTCGAACACGTCGAGCGTACTCGCGCTAGGTTCGCACAATTTATCAATTCAGATCACGATGAAATTGCAATTACCAAGAATGCATCGGAAGGCATCAACATCATCGCTAATGCGATCGATTGGAGAGATGGAGACAACGTCGTTCTATGCCCAAAATTGGAACACGCAAATAATATCTTGCCATGGATTCAGATCAGAGACCGCTACAATGTCGAGTTGCGAGTCGTAGAGCCGGATAACGGCTCAATTCCCCCTGATGCATTCGTAAAGGCGATTGATTCTCATACCCGCGTTGTTGCCTTGGCGACGGTGACGATGGTTCCGGGGTTTCGGACCGTCATGGAGCAGATATCCGAAGCCTGTAGGCACTACGGTGCATTTCTTTTGGCGGACGCGACGCAATCTGTTGGGATACTCCACACCGACGTCAATCGACTTGGCGTAGACGGTGTAGCAGTGTCCACTGTGAAGGGTTTGATGGGTCTTTATGGATCGGGTTTTTTATATTGCCGTAAAGAATGGGCCGATCGGCTGAGCCCGGCCTATCTTGCGCGCTTCAGCGTAGATTTCGGAAACGCGCCAGAATCAGCTCCGGTACCTAGTTTTGTAAAGTTGCGCTCTGGCGCGCCCCGCTTTGATATCGGGCATTACAACTTCCCTGGCATGTTGGCTGCATATGCATCAATGGGCCAGCTACTTGATATCGGAACCGAGGCGATCGACCAGAGCGTTACCTCACTCGCAAAACGTATGGCCACTGGTCTCTTAGATATCGGGCTTCCGGTCTGCGGCGGGCCACCAGGCGCTCACACTGGAAGTATCGTAGCCGTTGGCGATTCCAGCGATCTTGTTGAAGGGCGCCCAGTCGACGCCCGCATTCGGTCGCTTCACGAGCATTTCACGAAGAACGGGGTAATCGTCTCAATACGCAGAGGCATGCTCCGGTTTTCCCTGCATCTTTACAACACCGCCGATGAAGTCGATCGCGTAATCAATCTGGCCAAGAGCTGGTCGAAGTAAGAGCGACACGGCTAGTTCATGCACACAGGAGAGTACATGTCGACCCAGAGCGCCGAGACTATCGGACTTCTCCAAGATCTTATAAAGATCGAGAGCATCAATCCATCGCTGTCGCCAAAAGGTAGTGGAGAGCAAGGTGTAGCCAAGTTCCTCGAGGGTTTTTGCAAGGAGCGGAAGCTGGCTTACGGGATACAGGAGGTGGCCGATGGTCGCTCGAATTTCCTGACCTGGGTACCTGGGAAAGAACCCGATAGGCGTATTCTATTCATTGCTCATATGGATACCGTTCCTATCGATAGGTGGGAATCAGATCCATTCTCGGGTGAGCAACGGGACGGGCGAATATATGGGCGAGGTAGCTGCGACACAAAAGGCTCACTTGCAGCTATGTTGATTGCGCTTAGCTCACTTGGTGAACGGCAGCCCCGGGCCACGGTTGTTGTGGCAGCCAGCATTGACGAAGAGTACCGCAAACTTGGCGCCCGCGCTATAGCCGATTCCGGTGTCGCTTATGAGGGTGCGGTAGTCGGTGAACCCACCGAATTAGAGCTCGTTGTAGCTCACATGGGTTCTGTCCGCTGGCAAATCGAGGTTCAGGGTGTACCGGCTCATACGTCGAAGCCTCATCTCGGAGTGAACGCGATCACGGGCATGGCCAAGGTGGTATTGGCACTTGATGAGCACCATCGATCCCTTGTGTCTCGGGCGCAGCACCCATTGGTAGGGTCATCACAGCTGACCGTGAGCCTCATCGAAGGAGGTTTGGAACTTACCACTGTACCGCCGGTATGCCGTATCTGGGTCGATCGGCGTCTCATACCCGGGGAGCGGCCGCAGGACGCGTTGGCGGAGGTAGAAAGCATACTGGAAGGCCTTCGCCAGGGCGAAGACAAGATCAATGTTCGGTCATTGCTTCCCGCATTGGAAGACCCGCCTCCAATCAGTTCCGGGTCGAGCAAAATTGCAGCAGTCGCAGGAGCGGCTTGTGCCCACGTCGCGGGGACCGGAGAGCAGAAGGGAGCCACCGGCGGCTCGGATGCAAATCAGCTGTCATTGGCTGGGATCCCGTGTGTGATTATCGGACCCGGGCGTACTGCCCAAGCCCATACGAACAACGAGTTCGTTGAAATCGATCAACTGACCAAGGCTGCTGATTTGTACCAGAGAATCATGCTCACATATTAGGAGTGGCCGGCCTGATGGGGGTGCTCAAACCCCGTCCATTGGGCCGCGGACGCCCCGGATGCTGCATGAGCGTGGCGGCCGCAACGTCCCGATCTTCGCTGGTCTCGTCGGCGCTTCCCACGTAGATCTTGCCGCCCGTGCTTGAAATTCTGTTGCGACAGGCAGAGTGCGTCTTCACCATAGGGAGGGCATGATCTTCCACCGGAGACGCAGAGCCACCGAAAATTTGGCGCTCATATGCGGATAACGTACGGCAAGTGCCTAGGAAATGCAGATTTTCCGCGACAAGAAGAAATCCTCGGGGAAAACAGCCTCTTGTGACGTGATACGAAGAGAAAGTATGCGGACAGGACGAATGCCTGATCCGTTCGAGGAATGCCTGTTTTGAAGGACTCGACGAGATGAAATATGAGAAGCCATTTCCGCCCGAGGAGTTTCGGCGTCGTGTTCATGACGTGAAGCAGCGGATGGAGCGAGCGGGGCTGGACTTGCTGATCTGCCAGGATCCCGCGAATATGTATTGGCTTACCGGCTTTGACGGCTATTCGTTCTACGTGCCTCAGGTGGTCTTAGTGCATCTCCAGTCGGACATGCCCCTCTGGTTCGGACGTTTCGTCGATGTAAATTCCGCTTATATAACGACGGATCTGCCTAGAGAAAATATAAGCTCATTTTCCGATCATAGACTTCAACATCCAGAATTACATCCATTTGACGATCTTTGCGAGCTTATCAATTCGCGCGGCTGGGGATCTGATCGAATCGGTGTCGAGCTTAACGCCCACTTCTATACTGCCCGAGCACATCAACATCTCGTCAAAGGCCTTCCGAATGCAAAATTCTCTGATAGCCGCGAATTAGTCAATTGGGCACGGCTTATAAAATCTGACCTTGAACTAGTCTACATGAGAGAAGCGGGCCACCTTGCAACGCATACGATGCAGACGGCAATCGCTAACCTAAGGCCTGGAGTGCCGCAACATGAGGTCGTCGCGGAGGTGTACCGGGCCCAGACACGAGGGGTGGACGGTAAATATGGCGACTCTAGCGGTCCTCCTCTTATCCAGACTAGCGAACAAACGAACGCTCCGCACCTCAGTTGGACCGAGGAGCCCTTGCCGACCTCTGGCCTGGTTCTCATGGAGTTCGGCGCCACCCGACGCCGCTACTGTGCGCCGCTGTGCCGCACCGTCCACATCGGAAAGCCACCCGCAGAGGTCTCGCGTCTTGCTGAGGTTATAGTGGAAGGCGGGGATGCTGTGCTCGAGATGGCAAAGCCTGGTACCGTCGTTGAGGAGCTTAATGCGGTGTGGCAAGATATCCTCAAGCGGAACGGGTATATCAAGATAGGCCGCTCCGGCTATTCAATCGGACTCAACTTCCCGCCGGAATGGGGCGAACGCACGGTTAGTATTCGCGCGGGCGACAAGACCATCCTACAACCAGGAATGTGCTTCCATTTTCAGTCGGGGGTTAGGCTCGAAGGGTTCGGCGCCGCCATCTCTGAATCATTTATTGTAACCGAAAGGGGCGGTGAGCGATTGGCAGATGTTGATCGCCGCTTGATCGTCGTGGACTAGGTGATTTGGATGTGACCCAAATCGTTTTGCGATCTCACTGGGTCCGTTCGAAGCCGGTTGAAATTTGTTTCTGCGGCGAGCGGATGAACGGATCTAGCTTAAGGACGGCGCTGTCTGAGAGGTGCGGCATGCCCAACCTCTGGGACAGGAGAATCTCGCCTAGCACATGAGTTCTCTGCATCAGCGGAGATTAAGATCCGTAGGCCGAAATGAGCCACCTGTGACGCGAGCGCGGCGTGAACGTTGCCCCATTCTACAAATGCGCGGATGACGCAAGAGGACTTAGCTTTTGAGGAGCATTGAGGACGAGTTTACGCGCGCCTGAAGCGGGCTCTTGCCAACCCTGCGCGCCGGTGGGAACGCGAGTATGGTCCGCCCCGTCCGTGCAACACGTCGCGACATCAGCACACGTTGTTCCCGATAGATGGCTCGGCAGCGAAGCTCGCCTTTTGCCCGGGGCTCGCTTCATCCTTTTCTGCTGTTTCGTGCGACTTCACCACTTCACCAAGTGAATGTCTGGGTTATCGCGGGGACCTCAATTTCGGGACCCCAAGACCTCCTTCCGAATGAAGTCGTCCGCGATGCCATCGTGTCTGAAGCGGTCGCGGTCACCCTGCACAGTGCCGGACGAAAGTAGCCTTGCGGCGAGTTCCGTCTAAGATTCGAGGCGGTTGCGCCTGCGTCAGTGCGCCTGATCGGTGTCGGTCGAGAACTTAATGCCACGAGGCCAGATCGGGAACTCGGGATCGGGAGATCGGCGCTGGAACCAACTACTTTCCGCGCCGCCGGCGACCAGCGCGACCTTCGCTCGCGGTCGCTAAGCCTCCTGGCAAGTGAAGTTGTGAGCCGTGTCCAATTCTACGCGAATTGGCTGCTGTTTGCAGGAATGCAGCTAAAGGGGCATCAACTGCGCTGCCGATCGGCGCTGTGGCAGCAATAACCTAAAGGCATCAGCATACCATTGGAGTCTTAGATGAGGGGTACGTCAATCACGGCATTACGCAGGCTCAAACGGCCAGACCTTTTGCGTGGTGATGCGTATCTGAACGGCGCCTGGCTCTCCAAATCAGATACTCTTGCCGTGTTTGATCCTGCCAGCGGTGACGAGATCGCTCAAGTTGCGGCTTGCGCAGACGCCGACGTTGACGACGCGGTCCATTGCGCAAGAGCAGCGTTCCTCAAGTGGCGCGACATGCTTCCGTTACAGCGTGGTGCATATCTGCGGAAATGGGCGGCAGGCATGCGGGAGAGCGCCGAAGACCTGGCTGTCATCATAACGGCCGAGCAAGGAAAACCGATTGCTGAAGCCCGCGGCGAAGTTTCATACGCTGCCGGCTTTTTAGATTGGTTTGCAGGGGAAGGGGAGCGGGCTTACGGCGAAACGATTCCCAGCCATCTCCCCGCAAGCAGGCTGGCCGTGCATTTGCAGCCGATCGGGGTGACTGTCGCCATTACGCCATGGAACTTCCCAGCGGCAATGATCACCAGAAAGGCTGGAGCTGCACTGGCCGCTGGCTGCACAATGATTGTAAAGCCGGCACCCGAAACGCCACTGTCGGCCCTCGCGCTTGCCCGCCTTGCCGGGGATGCTGGCATTCCGCCCGGCGTGTTTCAGGTGATCACGGGCGAAGCTCCGCCACTTGCCAAACGGCTGTTGTTGCATACCCACGTGCGTGCGTTCTCTTTTACGGGCTCCACCGAGGTCGGCAGAATCCTTCTCGAGCAATCCGCGAAGACAGTGAAGAAAGTCTCGCTCGAACTTGGCGGCAATGCTCCTTTCATCCTTTTCGGCGATGCGCCGATCAACGCTGCGGTCGCCGGTTGCATGGCAGCCAAGTTCGCGACATCCGGTCAGGACTGTCTCGCGGCAAACCGGATTTATGTGCAGCGAGAGATTTACGAGCATTTTACGGAAAAATTTGCCGAGGCCACCAGTAAACTAAAGGTCGGGCACGGATTGGAGCCAGGTGTCGACATCGGTCCGATGACAAAGACGTCTGGTGCTGACAAATGCAGGCACCAGGTTTCTGAGGCTCTAGCAGCCGGGGCTCGAATGGTAGCAGGCGCACAGCACAATTCGCTTGGCGGGAACTTCGTCACGCCGGCCGTGCTTGCTAATGTGACCGATGACATGGTGATTGCGAAGGACGAAACGTTTGGACCTGTCGCTGCAATCCTGCCCTTCGACGACGAACGGGAGGTGGTCGCGCGAGCCAACAATTCCGAGATGGGACTTGCGGCCTACGTCTATACCCAAGATCTCAACCGAGCCATGCGGCTCTCCGACCGGCTCGAATATGGCATGGTTGCCGTGAATACTCCAAAATTTACGGGGCCGGGCATTCCGTTCGGCGGCTGGAAACAATCCGGCCTTGGTCGCGAGGGCTCAAGGCACGGTCTTATCGAATATCTCGAACCCAAATACCTCTGCATCGGCAACATCGCGGCCTGAAAGGAAGCATTCAATGACCATCAACATCAAAGAGATCACCGAAAAGGACCGCAACTCGGTCTTGCATCCTTTCACTCAGCTTAAAGATTTCGCCACTGGCAAGCTCGGCGACCCAACGATCGTGGTGACAGGGAAGGGGATCCGCATCCAGGACGCGCATGGCAACCAATTTATCGATGGCTTTGCCGGCCTATACTGCGTCAATGTCGGGTATGGCCGCACGGAAGTCGCCGATGCGATCTCGCGTCAGGCCTATCGCTTGGCGTATTACCACTCCTATGCGGCGCACACGACCGACGAGCTTGCGATCCTCTCCGATCGCCTTGTGAAGATGGCGCCGGGCAAGATGAGCAAGGTGTTCTATGGCATGTCCGGCTCGGATGCGAACGAGACCCAGGCCAAGCTTGTTTGGTACTACAACAACCTGCGTGGCAAGCCGACCAAAAAGAAGATCATCTCCCGTGAACGCGGCTATCACGGCTGCAGCGTCGTGTCGGGCTCGATGACGGGCATGAGCTTTTATCACGACCACATGGACCTGCCACTTCCGCAGATTGTTCACACGGGTGTTCCACATCATTACTGGGGCGCAACCCCGGGCGAAACCGAGCGCGAATTCTCCGCTCGCCGCGCCGCCGAGCTTGATCAGTTGATCGAGCGGCTCGGCCCGGACAACGTCGGCGCCTTCATTGGCGAGCCCGTCCTCGGCACAGGTGGTATCACGCCTCCGCCGGAAGGCTATTGGGAAGCGGTACAGACGGTCCTCAAAAAACATGATGTGCTGCTGATTGCCGATGAAGTGATCACAGGGTTCGGCCGCACCGGTTCCATGTTCGGCTCACAGCACTATGGCATCGAGCCAGACCTCATCACGATCGCTAAAG
Organism: Mesorhizobium sp. WSM4887; assembly: GCF_029625865.1. Classification (NCBI taxonomy): domain Bacteria; kingdom Pseudomonadati; phylum Pseudomonadota; class Alphaproteobacteria; order Hyphomicrobiales; family Phyllobacteriaceae; genus Mesorhizobium; species Mesorhizobium sp. WSM4887. The sequence continues at coordinate 66,245 of NZ_JARTVP010000012.1, read as the reverse complement.
GTTTGACGTCGGCCTACTTCCCGCTTTCAGCGGCAATCGTCGGTGAGAAGGTGTATAAAGTCCTGGAGGATGGAGCCGACAAGGTCGGGGCATTCTCGCACGGCTACACCTACTCTGGTCATCCGATCGGCGCCGCCGCGGCCAACGCGGTCCTCGATATTGTCGAGAAAGAAGACCTCCCCGGCAATGCGCGTGACGTCGGCGCGTTTTTCCAGGCGCAGTTGCAGGAGAGGTTCGCGCAGTTGCCGATCGTCGGCGAAGTGCGGGGCGTCGGTCTTATGGGCGCAATCGAGTTCGTTGCCGATCGCGACAATCGGAAGCGTTTCGATCCGGCGCTCAAGGTAGGTGCGCGAATCTCGAAGGCCGCCCGTGACCGTGGTCTTATCGCTCGGGCCATGCCGCACGGGGACATTTTGGGCTTTGCTCCGCCGCTGGTTACAACCAAAGCTGAGGCGGAGGAGATTGTTGCAATCGCAGAAAGCGCCGTGCGCTCGGTTATGGATGAGCTTGTTCGCGAGAGTGAGAAAATCTGAATGAGTTGGGCCATCTTGTCGTAATCAAGGCGCAAACTCAAGCGACGGCCTGATCGGCTTGCGGGGCTGCCAGCTGAGCTGGTGCCGCGTTCCGCTCATTGAGTTTTCGGCGGAATTCAATGCAGACACTGCTCAGGAGGAACTGGTGGCCAATTCGACCGCACTCAATCCCTGGGAATGGCCTGAAAGCCATTGGCGGCGGCGCATCAACAAAGTCAGAGCGGGCAAGGCACTAAGACCAATGTGGCCCGGCGGTAAACGCTGTGCCTTCGCCATCTCGTTCGACGTCGATCATGAGTCGAACGAATTGCGCAGGGGAGGGCGATCGCTAAGCAGATTATCCTGGGGTCAGTACGGGAGCCGACGAGGGATGCCTCGGGCTTTGGAACTCTTGAGAAAGTACGACGTTCCGGCGAGTTTTTTCGTTCCCGCTGTGATCGCTCAGTTGTATCCAGACGAGCAACGCGCAGTTGTCGATGAAGGCCATGAAATTGGCATGCACGGCTGGATACACGAGCTAAACTCGGAACTGAGCGCAGAGAGCGAGCGCTCTTTAATGATGAGGAGTGCCGACACTCTTGAAAAAATCACTTCCAAACGCCCGACGGGAATTCGAACGCCTTCCTGGGATTTTTCCGACGCAACTCTACGGATCATACGTGAAACCGGATTGACATACGACTCATCCCTTATGGCCGATGATAGTTGCTATGAGCTGCTGGAAGACGAGGAACCCACGGGAGTGATTGAAATACCGGTCGAATGGATTCGAGACGATGCCACTTATCTTTGGATGAGTCCCGATGGGTCTTCACGGCCAGATTTATCAGTCGACGACGTGCTTTCTGTATTTATTCGGGAGTTCGAAGGGGCCTATCAAGATGCCGATTTATTTCAGCTGACTCTGCATCCACACGTCATTGGATATCGCTCACGGATCTGGATCGTAGAAGAATTAATTCGACGCGCCAAAGCAAAGGGTGACGTTTGGTTCGCCACACATCATCAGGTCGCCGAGCGTGCGTCCTCATGTCTCTGAAAACTCTCAGACAGGAACGCCGGTAGAGTGCGGTGTTCTTGGGGCGGCGCAAGCCGTCCTGCGCCTCGACCGTTGCGGCGGTCACCAATGGATTTGGAATGACGCGGATCATCCGCTGTCCGGTATTCGCTTTCAGAGCGGGTACAGTGGGAGTTCTTATCTTGGAGGAGGACTACAATCTTGATTGACACGACCTTTGCCGGAAAAACGGTGCTGATTACCGGCGGGTGGCGCGCTTGGCCCGGCCAGTGCCAAACTGCTGGCGGCGGGTGGAGCGGATTTGGTGTTGGCTGACCTGTCGCAAGAGGCTCTGGACCAAACTCTGGCCGCCTGTCCTGGTGCCCGTTGAGTTGTCTGCGACGTGACCGATCCGGCGATGCTGGAAGGGCTGGTCGACCTCGCCCGCGAGAGCTTTGGCCGGCCGGTTGAGGGCTTGGTCGCGGCCGCTGGCATTACGGTGCGATGAAGCGGCTGATAGACGTGAAGGGTACGAAGCCATGTTCAGCTTCAACGTCGGGGCCATTTGGCGAATCTGCAAGCTGCATCCCGCAGATGCGCGAGCTTGGCCGCGGATCGGTGGTGCTCTTCAGCTCGACTGCTGGTCTGCAGGCCTCGAAGGACGTGCCGATCTATTCGGTGACCAAGGCGGCGGTTGTGATGATGACTCGCACGCTGGCGCTGAACCACGCGGCAGAAATATCCGCGCAAACTGTGTCTGCCCCGGAACCATCGCCAGCCGTTGGCCGAGGCCGGCGTCGCCTTCGCCCGGGGAGAAGCGGCACAGGTCGAGCGCCGGACGAAGATCATCGCTGCGCATCCGATGGGCCGAATGGGGTTGCCGTCCGAGGTGGCGACAGCTGTCGGCTATCTGCTGGACGATGCGGCGGGCTTCACCATCGGCGCCGCGCTTACGGTCGACGGAGGCAGCCTTGCCTAAGCTCCGGTCAGAAACACTGTCGTCGTCACCGGCGCGGCGCGCGGGATCGGTGCCGCAACAGCGGCGTGGCTTGGCTCGGAAGAGGCGTGGGTGTTGCTAGTGGATGTTCTGGATAAAGTGCACGACACAGCTGCGGGCCTTGGCCAGACGGCGCTCGTCTGCGATCTGGCCATGCCCGACGCCGCAGGGCGGGTTCTGGCCGCCTTGGATGCCGCAAGGATCGAGACGCTCGACGTCCTCGTGAACAATGCCGGCATTGGCGGTTCGAAGTCGCTCGCCGATACTGACGATGCCTTTTGTTCCCGCTGATCGATATCAACTTGCGTGCAGTCATCAGCCTGACCCGCGAGTTGCGGCCGCGGATGCGCCAGCCGGGCGGGCGGATCATTAATGTCAGCTCGATCCTCGGGCTTACGGGCTATCCCGGAACGGTAGGCTATTCGGTGGCCAAGGCCGGGATCGCGTATCTCACGCTCCAGCAGGCCGGCGAGCAGGGCCTGTAGGGTATAACCGTGAATGCGGTGGCGCCCGGCGTGGTCCCCACCGACATGACTCGAGCGCTGCACGTACGCAGCTACCAACGCCTGATGGTCGCGCCAATCCGCTCGAGCGCGTCTCCTCGCCGGAGGAGCAGGCGGCGGTGATCGCCTTCCTGCTTCGGACGACGCGTTCTACGTCTCGGGCGCAGTGATCCCCGTCGACGGCGGCTCCCGCCTGTCACAGTAGAGAAGAATAGCGCAATTTAAGCCTATACACAGGATGGCCCTGCAATTCCCGGATGCAGACCGACTCTGCCGGTAACCGGTTCCGGTGGTCGATCCTGTTAGCGGCGCCATTACCCGGCGCACATTTGATCGCGGTGGTGGGCAAGTTGAATTTACCCTTCGCGCGCTTCCCAGCGATCAATATGGCAGTGTCGTACTGCTCGGTCATTGTCGCAACGGTCGCGTTCAGCGTCGGCGCGAACCACAGCGCCTTGGCCACACCAGGTTGTAGCAGACGGATCGCCTCAGTGACCCGCCGAAGAAGCTGAGGCCGTCAATCCAGTCGGGCAGCTTTTGAGTCAGAGTTGGCAAAGGCTGCTCGAACTGAACGACTGTTGAGGAAAGCCTTTGCAGGCGCGGCGGGCGCGAGCACCGCGGGGAGCCGCAAAAAGGCACGCGGAGAGCTCTGCTGAGGCTGCAGTCAACTCAGCGTCCTTGGGAGCATATTGAAGTAGTATTTGCCCATCTCTCCCTGTTATGGCGATTTGAGAAGCAAAAAGCCCGTTCAGCGTTTAGCTTGGAGAATGTGCCCACTGCACTGCTCGCCCGCGAATCACCGATATTATGCAGATTTAGGAGCTCGACGCCGATCTCCTGCATTTGTTGGCGAGGATTGCTGGAAGAGTACCCATTCAATGCACTAAAATCCTGGAGTGGTCTGATCCTCATATTGTAAGTGTAGGCTGGCCTGATGCGGCTGGTTCCAAGTCTTCACAAAGGTTCCAACTACGCCTCCTCCCAAGGCGCATCGGCCCGGCAGCGAGTTCAATCTCCTGCCGGGCGTTGTAACTATTTGCGCACATTGGCCGATTCGGACCTTCAACGGGTTGGGCGGCTGCTGGCTGTCGGAGCAATGTAAAACTGGCTCATAGGCAAGAGTTAGATTGATGAGCAGTCTTGCGGACCAAGTCGCCGATCCAAATTCGCCAGGAGCATTTGCGCCCCTCAGAAATCCGAGCTTTCGTTCAATCTGGTTCGCCACGCAGGTCAGCTCGCTCGGCTGGTTGATGCAGACTGTTGCCATCAGCTGGCTGATGGCTACGATTTCGACTTCCGATCTGATGGTCGCGCTGGTTCAGGCTTCTTCAAACCTGCCAGCGTTCATCTTATCCGTCTTCGCCGGGGCCTTGGCTGATAATTTCAGCCGGCGCCGGGTCATGTTCGCCGGCCGGTGCCTTATGGTATTGGCATCTGCGATGCTGACGGCTTTTGTGGTGCTGGGCTTTGTCGATCCGTGGATGATCCTCGGCTTCAGCTTCTTGATCGCATGCGGCGGCGCTCTCCACGATCCAGCCTGGCAGGCCTCGGTTGGCGATATGGTGAACCGACGCGACGTTCCCGCCGCCGTCACGCTCCTCTCCGTTGGCTTCAACACTGTTCGGACCGTAGGCCCGGCGCTCGGTGGCATAGTAGTTGCCTCTTTTGGGCTGATGACGGCTTTCGCCGTAACCAGTCTTACCTATCTGGTCCCTTTGGTAACCATATGGCGCTGCAAGTGGATGGTTCGCTCATCACCTCTCCCACGTGAGTCGATGAGGACGGCGATCTATGACGGGCTACGCTTCACGGCGATGTCGTCGGAGATTAAGACGGCGATCACTCGCGGAACCCTCTTTGGTCTGGCGAGCATCGCCATTCTCGCGCTGCTGCCGCTGGTTGTCCGCGACCAGCTGGGAGGCGGACCGCTCGCCTATGGCACGCTCATGGCCGGATTCGGGACAGGCGCCGTCTTCGCCGGCATCTCGAACAGCGTGTTCAGACGGAGCTTGTCACAAGAGCGGCTGATGACGCTCGCATGCGTCGCCTGCGCGGCATGCTCCCTTTCGCTTGCGCTGACTTCTTCGATTGCAGTGGCGGCAATTGCACTCGCCATGGGTGGCGCGGGCTGGGTCACCGCCTGGTCCGGGGTCGGCGTGACCGTGCAACTGGCAAGCCCGCGCTGGGTCGTGGGGCGCACCATCTCGATTTACTATGCATTGATCGATGGCGGCATCGCAGCGGGCAGTTGGGTGTGGGGCACGGTGGCCCAGAACCATTCACTGACCTTGGCACTGGAGGGCTCCGCTGGAGCCCTTCTGCTGGTCGCCGCCACGGGCCTCCTGTTTCCCCTTCGCGAGCGCCGCGAATCCGATCCAGATGCTTTGGAGGACTTCGACGCACCGGCAGTCGCCCTCAATCTCAAGCCAAGAAGCGGTCCCATCGTGGTCAAAGTCGAGTACCTAGTGCCCGAGGAAAATCGCGAAGCATTCCTGGAACTCATGCGGGCGCGCCGGCATGTGCACAGTCGCGTCGGCGCTCGTCATTGGACTCTCCAGCGCAACCTTCAGGAGCCTATGCAATGGATAGAGACATTCCGCACGCCGACCTGGACCGACTACCTTCGCCTGAACCATCGTCTCACGGAAGCAGACAAGGAATTGGGTAAACAAGTGCTGAAATTGCATGCAGGACAGCTTCCGCCTAAAATCATGCTTTTTATCGAGCGACCAACAAGCTCGGCCCTAAAGTCCGATGAATCAGCACGTTATTTTCTCCGACACTGACTCTTCGAGGTTAACCCCTTGTATCTGCACGCAGAGGACTTTGTGCGATGGAAGCGACTGAGCCTCGAACCGGATGGCCATCCGGTTCGAAGCAAGGCGAAGTCGCCCGACACCCCTCCGGCCACAACCGTGGGTGAGCCTGGGATCTTCGCCTTCGTCACGTACGACCGAATAGTCGCTTGGCTCCAATCGCACGCACAAGGCAGGTTACCGTGAACAAGACTATCTGTGGAGTGGATGTTTCGAAAGACTGGCTCGATACCCATGTCGTGCCGAGCGGAGCGGCGGGCCGCTTTCGCAACGATGCGGCAGGCATAGCCGAGCTTGCTGCCTGGTGTTAGGTCAATGGTGTCGAGCTCGTCGTCATGGAGGCCAGTGGCGGCTACGAACGGCTTCCCTTCCTGCTGTCGTGGGAGTTGGGAGTAGCCTGCGGCATGGCCAATGCGAGGAGCGTACGCTGATTCGCCGAGGCGATGGGCTTCCTGGAGAAGACCGACAGGATCGACGCCGCCGTCATCGCCCGCTATAGCGAGGTCAAACGGCTGCAGCCGACGCTGCCGCCGAGCGCGGCCCAGCAGCGGCTCAAGGCGCTGGTCGCCCGGCTTTCCCAGGTAACCGCCGATCTCACCGTCCAGAAGCAGCGCAAGAGCGCTGCCACTGATGCCGATACCATTGCCTGCGTATTCCGATGAAGCCGGCCACCGATTCCGATTTGAAGCCGGCCAGTCATTCCGATTTCATTCCGGCCAGCATTCCGATTTGAAGGCGGCCATTTTTCGGTCTGATCCTGGGTCTCGTTGATGTTTGGGTTGGGTTTTGTTTCAGGTCAAGCTGACGGATAAGCCCGAAAGCGGCACCATGCAAGAATACAATAGGTCCACCGGTTCCATTCTCGCAATACAAAGTCGCGACGGCCCCAATCAATATGCAATGTTCGGTGATCATTGTTTCCTCAGCAAAAGCGAGCCAGATCGGTCTGCATTATGCATATGGGAAGCGAGGCTTCTGGTATTTACTTCATAAGCGTAGCAGCGTCTACAGGCCTTTTGCGCCAATTGCCCCCTAGCCGAACGCAGGAATTCGGCGTAGGCGCCCCAGTTCTTCAACCGCGAATTTGCAGGAAATTCCTAAACAAGCGCGGTGACCGTCTAGTGCATCAAGTTACGCGCGGAGCATCCTCCCCAATGCCTGCATCTGCGGCCTTCTAATCCGATCAATGTGGTCGCAAGCGGGGTGCGACCCGAAGCGCGCAATCACCATCTCCGCCTTTGGCGCTATGTACAGGTTCTGGCCGTAAAGGCCCCGACCTTCAATAGCATCAAGCTCGTCGTGTGATACCCACCATTGGCTTCGGTATGTATAGCCGAATGGGAGGTCCGGCTTGGCGGGGTGGTCGAGATCTTGAAGGTCGTAGACAACACTCGCGGGAACCAGTTGCTTGCCATTACACGAGCCTTCACATCGCATCAGCTCGCCGAAACGCGCCAAGTCGCGCAACGTCACATTGAGTCCGCTATGCGCCCTCGGCATACCGTTTGTCGGGTCGATCTCGACATAGGCGTCTTCTTCGCAGCCCAGTGGCAACCATAAGCGCTCCTCCAACAGTTGTGCGAACGACCGGCCCGTTGCGCGCGACATAACCCAAGCCATAACATTGGTATCGACGCCTTTGTAGACAAATTTGCCGTGCGCCCCTTCCTTTCGTATGGTACGCAGGTATTCGCATCTATATGACTTGTCTACACTTGTGTAATCTTCAGTAAAAGCAACGTTAGTTTGCATGTCCATGACTTGGCGGAGCGTTGCATCTTCCCACCCTGTACCTCGTAATTCCGGCACAAACTGCGATATTGTCTTCCTGTCGTCGAGAATGCCCTCATGCACCAACGCCGCGGCTAGGGTGCCCGCATACGATTTGGTGATTGACTGACACGAATGTTGTACGTGCGGCGCGAGTGCGCCGAAGTATCGTTCGTATATGATCCGCCCCCGATGCAGGACCAAAATGCCGTCGGTGTAGGTGTCGAATAGCGCCTCCTCGAACCGGTTGGTGCGGTCGTCCATGTCGACGAACGTGAGCCCATCGATTTCGGTAGACCTGTTGCTGCACTCAAGCTGCGACGGTCCGCCCCGCCCTCGCCACACTTGGACTGTGGGCCGCAGCTCACGCATATGCGATAGCGACCAGCGAAGCTGAGGAAAGGTCCAAACAGTTTCATTCTCGAATGTTACACGCTTGTCTGGCGGCGGCGGCGCACCGCGCATCCAGCCAAATTCGCGAGGATCCGATGCACGGCCGTCCAGGTATTGCTGTCCGTCGAATTCGAGTACGCTCTCCGACGCGTTACCGACGGTTTGCCGTTGTTTGAATTCTGTCATACATGGGATCCAATTTCATGCCTAGGCGCCCCCGGCGCCAGCTGGCTATCGAGAGTTGCGACCCAACCTCGGGAGTTCGGACTGGACTAAATCACAACATGTTATGATCATAGCAGCGGCAGGCGCGCATTCTATGCGAAATGTCCTCGACAACGCAGCAAATCAGCGTTGTATTGCGGCCGGCGCATACTTGCGGCCCCGCTCTCGCGTGGCAAGTAGGACCTAACTTGCCGAACGCTTCCAGCTACAAGAGGCATGAGCCATCATGCGCAGTATGCCGAGTACATCTCGATTAAACCGGGTCCGAACGGGTTGACAATTGTAACGCGTCTCCGCTGTCCGAGCTACGATGAGTCAAAAATTCTCTGGTCTATCAACGATGTTGACCCAGAGGGATACGTGCGAACTCGCAAGGCAAGAAATCGCGAAATGGCATGGGCGACTCTGCATGTTGGCGACGCGATAGTGGATAACGCCGTCGCCTTCGTAGGTGGGCTCGGCTTGAGTCGTCGCATGCGACGTCTCGAAGCAACCGCCCTGGTCAATAGCGACGTCGACCAGCTCCGAGCCCTTCTTCATGCCGGACATCATTTCGCGGGTGACGAGCTTTGGCGCGGCAGCACCGGCGATCAGCACGGCCCCGACCACGATGTCGGCAGAGAAGCATTCTTCCTCGAGCGCCCCGACGGTTGAGTAGCGGGTGCGCACACGGCCGGCGAAGAGGTCGTCGAGATTAGGGAGGTCGAGATTAGGGAGGTCGAGATTAGGGAGAGAGAGGGGCTTGGACCGCAGTTCCCACGTGACCAGAGTCAGCCCTGCAAGGTGTAATTCAACGCGCCAGTCCAGTTTAGATCCTTCCAAACAAGACGTCTTGTGGCGATGCAATCTGCAGCCTTCGGAGTCCAGCGAGTTGGCGAGTTCGCCGACCTCTCTGAGGCCAGGGTATCCGTGCTTTGTGAAATCGCCAGAGCGATCCGGCGAAAGCCAAGGGTAGTTCGCAGGAAACCTGCATCATCGAACTCGATTTCGCTGAATGCCAACAATGCAGAGCGATAAGGTGTCGTTCGTTAAATGACGGACCGGGATGGGTCCAATCAGCAGGGAGCAATGGCGCACCGCTAAGACACTCCTCTCGGTGGCGACGAAGGTAGCTTTCAAGAAAATAAGAACGAGAAAAAAGGGAACTATAGATGAACAATCATGTAACGACGGTCGTAGTTGCAGTCTCCATGGCGGTTGCGTCGATGTCTTTGTCAGCCAAGGCTTGCGCCGGCGAAGTCCTTGATCGTGTGCTCGCGGCACAGACATTGACGGTAGCGGTCGGGTCCGACTGGGGAGCCTTGTCTCACTTGAACGACCAACATGAACTCGACGGTGATGATGTAGAGGTCGCGAAGGGCATTGCGGACTACTTGGGCGTGAAGATCAAATTCGTGACCCCGGGCTGGGATATCATTCAGGCAGGCCAGTGGGGGGGGCGTTGGGACATGGCCATGGGTCAAATGACGCCGACCAACGATCGCGCCAAAAAATTCGCCTTCCCGGCCATGTACTTCTACGAAGGCGAAGTCGCTGTCGTTCACAAGGATAGCAAAGCGACGAAGCCTTCCGACCTGGAGGGCAAGATCGTCGGCGTCCGAGCGGGAACTCTTGGCGATTTGTATGCCAATCACAAGCTCACACCGGCATGGATCGGCGCTAAGCCAATACAATATCAATTTACAGCGGGCCAAGTGAAGGCTTATCCAAGTGCTAACTCTCTTACGCTTGACGACCTGCGCCTCGGCGATGGTGTTCGTCTCGATGGCGTCATTACTGAAGGAACGACGGCGGCTGCGGCAATCAAATCTGGCTATCCATTGAAGGTTATTGGCGATCCCTTATTCTACGCCCCGGGCGCTGTCACAATCGAGCGTGGCGATAAGGAGTTTATCGACAAGGTCGCTGCCGCGGTCAAGAAGATGAAGGATGACGGCACTCTTGCTAAACTCTCGGTCAAGTGGTTCGGGGGGGATTTCAGCGTCGATAAATAACATGACACAATCGTGGGCGTCCCCTTCCCGGGGGCGCCTCTTCTTAGGAAGAAAATGCTTATGCTTTACCACGATACAGTTGAATCTGAGGTGCTCGTCCACAAGCCATGGTTTATCGGCTGCATATTTGCAATTGTGCTCGCGGTTTTTCTTATCTTCAACGTAGCGGGCACCACGATGGGCGAACTCCTACGGCCCGTGATTGGCGATCACGCACAAGTGAAGTTTTACAGTCGCATTGCGATCGCTTTTGTAATTGCCGCAATGTTCTGCCTCAACCTCGTGCTGATTGGTTTTGTCCCGCTCAAAATCCAAATCGGGATCGTATGGTTTGAGTTGGTGCTACTGTTCCTTTCGCTCTTCGCGGCATTTGACTTAAGCATGCCATTTATTTGGGCAAACCTGCCATTTCTAATTACGCAGGGGGTAGTTACTACAGTTTACGTATCAGCGATGTCACTGCTATTTGCGTCGGCTATCGCAATAATCGGCGCGATTGCGAAACTGTCAAGCAACGGCATGGCTTACGCGATAGTCAGCTTCTACACTTCATGCTTCCGGGGTCTGCCGCTTCTCATGCAGGTTTATCTGATCTACATGGGCTTGCCCCAGGTAGGTTACGTTATTAATGCCGTGCCTGCAGGCGTGTTGGCGCTTTCGCTATGCAGTGGTGCCTACATGACGGAGATCTTCCGTTCGGGCATAGCCAGCATCGATCGCGGCCAGTGGGAGGCATCCCGGTCATTAGGTTTCGGCTTTGCGCTCACAATGCGCAGAATCATTCTGCCGCAAGCGCTTCCGGTTATCATTCCCCCGATGGGAAACACGTTCATCTCAATGCTCAAAGACAGCTCTCTCGTTTCGGTTCTTGGCGTTTGGGAGCTGACGTATCTAGCTCACTCACTCGGCCAGCCAACCTTCCATACTATGGAGATGCTAGTAACAGCGGCAATGATTTATTGGATTTTATCCGCCTGCCTGGAACTGGTCCAATCCCGGATCGAGGACCATTTTGCCAGAAGTAAGAAGCGATGATCGTGAATTCATTGGTCAAGCTAAAAAAGACGTCTAAGTTGGTTCGGCCATTTTCAAGGCACTTACAGATGCGCCAATGAACAAGAGAGATGCAATATTGAGCGACGAAGTCATCGAAGCTAAGAATGTATCCAAATGGTATGGTGCCTTCAGAGCACTAACTGACATCAACCTAACCGTCCGCAAGGGCGAACGTATCGTCATCTGTGGGCCCTCAGGCTCGGGAAAGTCGACGCTGATCCGTTGCGTCAATCGGCTCGAAGCGCACCAGGATGGCGAGATTACCGTCACTGGGATTAGGTTACATAACAAAATGCGCAACGTAGCTGAAGTTCGCAAAAGCGTCGGCATGGTTTTTCAGCACTTTAATCTTTTCCCGCACATGACCGTGCTGATGAACTGTATGGCGGCGCCGATGTGGATAAAGGGCGTTCCAGAGGGTGAGGCTAGAAAGATCGCGCTTAAATTCCTAGAGCGCGTGCGCATTCCCGAACAGGCGAACAAATATCCGGCTCAGCTCTCCGGGGGACAGCAGCAGCGCGTCGCAATTGCCCGGTCCCTCTGTATGGAGCCTGCAGTCATGCTCTTCGATGAGCCGACCTCCTCGCTCGATCCAGAGATGGTCGCTGAAGTGCTCGAGACTGTGACCGGACTCGCACGCGACGGCATGACCATGGTATGCGTCACCCACGAGATGGGCTTTGCGCGCGCCGTGGCCGATCGAGTAATCTTCATGGATCGAGGTGAGATCGTCGAAGAGGGTACACCGCACGACTTCTTCAGAAACCCGCAGCACGAAAGAACGAAATTGTTTCTCAGCCAGATCTTGTCGCATTGAGGGAGCCATCCTTCAACGAGGCCGTTCGACCGAGTTACTGTGTATCGAATGCGTTGCCTCAGGCCAGCGAGACAACATGTGCGGATATTGTATTCGTACGTATTGGCTGACATACATCAGAGCGTTCTCGGCAAGCGCCTCGTTCCCGGAAGCGCGAGAGTAGGATCCCGCTGAGCTTGTGCGCAGCCCACCGTGCCAGTTCGCGTCCAGGCGCGCTGAGGATTGGCTCGCCACACATGATCAGGTTGCAAGAGTGCGGCCTCAACCCTCTGCCCGCAACCGACCACAATCTGCAGACGTCGTCCTCTGGCAGATTCCCGACCATCTTTGGGTGAACCAAACGGATCAACACATGTTAAAGAACATAACCTTCGACCGCCACAGCTCCGACAAGCTTAAGAGTGAGGTCACGATCGACATTGATAAATGGGGGGTTCCTCATATCAAGGCTCAGAACTTGCACGACCTATTTTTCGCGCAGGGTTGGAATGCAGCTCGAGACCGCCTCTGGCAAATTGATATTGCGCGCAAACGAGGTCTCGGTCTCCTGTCACGAGACTTTGGCCCCGGATATTTGGAGCAGGATCGGGCGGCGCGTCTCTTTTTATTTCGCGGAGCCATGAGTGCAGAATGGCAGGCGTACGGCCCGGATTCCGAAGAGATATGCTCAGCGTTTGCCGAGGGGATCAATTCCTACGTAGACAGTTGCCATGACGGTTTGATTGCCTTGCCACCCGAGTTTGGCCTCCTCGGTCACACTCCCGACTATTGGAAACCCGAAGACGTCGTTCGCGTGCGAACGCACTCACTAACCCGAAATGCGATTTCGGAGCTTCTGCGCTGCAGGGTGATGGCATTGGCAGGTGTGGAACGAGGTACCCGCCTCGACAGGTTGAGACAAGAATTGTCACCTCCGATAGCGCCACGACCAGCGGAGGGCCTTGACCTCGCCTTTATGACAGATCGAGTACTGCAGGATTTTCGCTTGGCAATCTGTCCCGTCTCATTCTCGAGGGAAAGACTTGCAGCAAGTCTTCAGGAAGCTGACCGTTGGACCCGCGTAACACCGAGTGATGAGATCATGCAGACGGTGTTCCAAGAGGGCTCAAACAACTGGGCCATATCCGCAACAAAAACCACAACGGAGCGACCAATCCTTGCTCTAGACCCGCATCGCAAGCACGTCCTTCCGTCCATCAGGTATCTTGTACACCTGAGTATGCCCGGGCTCGATGTAATTGGCGCTGGAGAGCCTATGATCCCAGGAATCTCCATGGGTCACAACGGGACAGCCGCCTTTGGTCTGACTATTTTCGGCGCTGACCAAGAAGATATTTATGTTTACGAAACCAAGAGTGAGGGAAATAAATACTTATATAAAGGGGCCTGGGAGCAGGTGAAGACTATACACGAGAAAATTCCAGTTCGCGCCCACACCGACCAGGAGGTAAAGCTTCAGTTCACACGCCATGGACCCATTTTAAACCAAAATGCTGAAAAAGACCGCGCCTTCGCACTGAGAACCGTATGGATGGATCCCGGCATGGCACCTTACATGGCCAGCTTGGCCGTAATGCGCTCTAAGACATTTTCAGAATACACCTCCAGTCTAGCAAACTGGGGTTGTCCTTCAGTTAATCACATCTATGCGGACACGTCGAATGTAATTGCGTGGAAACCGTCAGGTGCGGCTCCGGTCCGAAGAAATTGGGACGGCCTGCTTCCGGTTCCAGGAGACGGTCGGTTCGAATGGGAAGGGTATTTGTCACCGGACGATGGGCCGTTCGAGATGAACCCCGCCAAAGGTTTTGTCGCCACTGCCAACGCAATGAATGTTCCGGAGGAATGGAGTAGATCGCATCCTGCTTTTGGCTACGAGTGGTCTGACAGCAGCAGACATGATACCCTTCATACAACTCTCTCACGATCAGAGAAGATCTCGTTGCGGGACTGCATGTCGCTGCAATGTTCGGTGTATTCGCCGATAGCAGTTCGTATTCTTGCGAAACTAGACACTCTTCTCGGTTCGGTTGCAAACATGCCTGCGTTGCACTTATTTTCTAACTGGGACCGGCATTTGGATGCGAGTTCGCCAGCCGCCGCGTTCTTTGAGATTTGGCTTAGCAAACACCTTGGCCCGACAGTAGCTCGCTTAGAAAGCGCTGACGATGAAGTGTTGGCACTGCTCGTGCCTTTACAGCCTTCGGCCATAGCCTCTTGGCTCGAACAGGCAGAGCCTAGTGAAAAGTTGAAGCATTCCATAATGGAATCCCTAACTTCTGCCTGGAGTGAATGCATATGTCGATTTGGCGACGATTCTGCCTCATGGGCATGGGGCAGTATACATAAGCTTGATTTGCGCCACCCTCTGCAGGCACTGACGTCTGAACAATGGTCGTTGGGCGCCATAGCCCTCGGCGGAAGTAGCTCAACGCTCAATTTTTCGAGTTACCGAAGCGGCCAATTCTCTGTTTCAGAAGGACCGTCAGTGCGGATAATCATGGACGTTGGGTCATGGGATGACAGTCTCTTTATTAACAATCCAGGTCAGTCGGGTGTTCCGATCTCAAGTCATTATCGTGACCTCAATCACGATTGGCAACGGGGCGAATACAAGCCCTTGTTATATTCAGAGGAGTCCATACGGAGGGAGCTCGAACATAGGGTCGTCCTGTCTCCCGCTGACTGTTGAGGATGCGACAGTATAGGCCGCTTACCATTGTAGCAGGAACATATCGGTCGAACTCACCTGGCGGCAAGGTGAGGATCGACACTTTAGCGCCCGCCGGCCGACTTTGATATTGACAGCGGAACGCCCGGCCGGAATCTGGATGCGCTTGTGGGGCAATGATCCCGCTGGTGTGCGGCGACCACCCCTGATCGTCACGAGCAGGGCCGTCGCGGCCTCCAATAATGTTGCAGGAGACTTAGAAGCGGGATGTCCCGCATTGGCAATTGCTCTGCCTTGGGGCCATAGGGAAGAGGGGTAAGGTGCTGGCCCGACCACCGGAGAGCGCGTCTGTTACTACAAGGCTCGATCGCGGCCGCATCACGGCCCTCGGCGGCTGCCGATAACGCGCGCTTCGGGCGCTACCAGTACGCATTGGCGATAATCGCATCTGCTGTAGGAGAGCACTTGATTCGAGACTGACAGTGCGACGGTCAACAGGGTTCGCTATCATTGTCGAGCCGAGTTCAAGAATGGACACATACCTCAGGGAGGACCTTTCAGGGGGCAGACCATTGTCTGTCTCCTCATCCGAGAAACAAGCTAACCTCGCAGAGAGTGGCATCAGGGCAACACGTCATTGTCCTTCGATGCGACTGAATATCGACGACTTCAACGCGGCTTGCCGCCTTCGCGTATAGCCGCAGGACCTTGAATGCCGGGAACCAGCCGAGAAATGTTGGCGGTGGGTGAGCGCCTTTCATTTTTCAAGTCCGCTACATTCTGTCTGTCATATACCCGAAGGCGGCGATGCTTGTTGCCCGCCCGATGTGGTTAGCAGTTGACGTGCCTTCTTATGTATCTTCATTCAGCCTGCGGTGGCACGCTGGCCGTTTCGTTGAATGGCGGGGGAAAAAAGGCGTTGATGACTCAGGCTTGCGTGGAGCACTCGTGGGGCGCTCGATTGACAATGTTATTCGTGGAGAATGCTTTCCTTTGTGGAGGAGGATGATTCTCTCGTCCAGTTCCTTGTCGGCCTCGGTAAGGCGATGATTCAGGCGAAGGTAGTCGGTCCAGGTCGGCGTACGGAATGTCTCCGTCCATAGCACAGGCTCCTGAAGGTTGCGCTGGAGAGTCCAGTGCCGAGCACCAACGCGACTCTGTACATGCCGGCACCCGCGCATGGCGAGGAATTCTTCTAGATTTTCCACGAGTATGAGGTACTCGACTTTGACCACGATGGGGCCGCTTCTCGGCTTGAGACTGAGGGCGACTGCCGGCGCGTCGAATTCCTCCAAAGGGTCGGGCTCGGCCTCGCGACCCTCGCGAAGGGGAAACAGGACGCCGCTCGCAATGGAAGAGGCAGTGCCAGAAAAAGGGAGCACGCCGCACAGGCGACGCATGCCAGCGTCATTAGTTGCTCTTCTGACAAGCTCCGTCTTAATAGGCTGTTGGCGACGCCAGCCATGACGGCGCCTGTGCCGAAGCCGGCGATGATGGTGCCATAGGCGAGCGGTCCTTCGCCCAGCTGATCGCGGACAACCAATGGCAGCAGTGCGAGTATGGCGATGCCCGACAGGCCAAAGAAGGTTCCGCGGGCGATCGCCGTCTTGATTTCCGATGACATCGCTGTGAAGCGCAGCCTGTCATAGATGGCCGTCCTCATTGACTCACGTGGGAGAAGTGAGGAGCGAACCTTCCATTTGCATCGCCATATGGTGACCAAAGGGATCATATAGGTGAGTGTAAACATAGCGAAAGCCGTCATAAGTCCGAACGACGCAATCATGATGCCGCGAGCGCCGGTCCCACGGTCCGTGCAGTGTTGAAGCCAATGGAGAGGAGGGTGACGGCAGCGGGAACTTCGCGTCGGTCCACAATATCGCCAACAGAAGCCTGCCAGGCGGTATCGTTGAGCGCGGCACCACTTGCGATCAAGAAGCTGAAGCCGAAGATCATCCACGGGGCGATAAAGCCCAGCACCACTGAAGCCGTAGCATCGCGGATGCTATTACCATTAGGCATCGGCCGGCGAACATGACTCTTCGACGGCTGAAGTTGTCGGCGAGAACCCCTAGCGAAAATGGACAAAATGAAAGCGGGCAGGTTAGACGAAGCCTGCTCGAGCGCAACCATCAGATCGGAGGTCGGAACCGTTGCCATTAGCCAGCTGATAGCAACGGTCTGCATCAGCCAGCCAAGGGAAGAGACTTGAGAGGCTAAACCAGATTGAGCGAAATGTCGTATTCCTGAGCGGCGCAAACGTCTTCGGCGAAACTACATCCGCATCTGCGCCCGCCGCTTTGCTCATTGCTCCGACCGATTCGGTTCCGCCAAGCTTAACCACTTCGCGCGACACGATCCTCTTACACGTCGGATGCGCCAAATGCAGTCTTTGTATTAGTGTCATCTGGTAGCGAGATGCGGAGGTGGCGGCGGAGAGCCGTCGCTGGTGTCGCAGCGGCCTTACATCAGTGCAAACATGCTGTTGCGTGGCGCCGGCACAGTTCCCCCGGCGTCGGCGGCTTCGCCGGCAAGAATGCGAAGGCGCGCCGACTCGCTGCCAAGCTCAAGGTCGTCAGCATGGTTCTTCTGGCCGAGGCTGACGAGCTTGCCGAGCAACTCGGCGCCTTTGTCGGCGATCCTCTGGCGAGAACAAAGCTGTCGGAGACCAGCGTTGCCTGCATTGAGCGGCCGATGAAGGCACTATGCGCATCTCGCTGCGAGATGCAGCCGATATAAAAACAGCATTTGACGCTAGCCGCCAGGAAAGGGGATTGTCACCCCGCATGAGCCGGCGAAGCTTTTGTTCAATTTCGAACATGGACGCGATCGCGCGTTTTGCGCAACCAAACCACGACACACTGATTGAGGTGAGATATGGCGACGACACGCTCCGCAATTCCTCTGACTGGTGTACCGTTTCCGATATCAGAGTATGAGCGCCGGCAAAACAATGTGCTGGATGCGGTTGCTACGGCAGGCTTGGACGCAATCGTAGTAACGGCGCACGGCCACTTGAAGTATCTCAGCGGCTACGATGGGAGCGGTGGATATTTCGCGCCTTTCCCTCTTATTCTGATGCCGGGTCGGGTCCCGATATTTGTTGTCCGAGAATATGACGAGCAGGCAGTACGTTCATATAGCTGCATCGAGGAAATTGAAACCTATACACATCAGCCTGATTTTGGCAGGGTCTGCGCCGATGTATTGCGTCGACTCGGACTGGACAATAAGCGAGTCGGTTTCGAGCTTGGCTGCTGGAATCTCGCGCCCGCCGACGTGCGCGCAGTCCAAGACCAGCTCCCGGATCTGAAGATTACTGACGTCACCCGACTGGTCTCGTCAGTGTCAGCAGTGAAAGGAGAACTTGAGTTGGCGTGTATGCGCGATGCTGTTCGACTCACTGACGTGGCAATTCGAACCTTTCAGCAATCGCTTCGTCCCGGCATTACGGAGATCGAAATGGCAGCGGCCCTAGCTGCGGCGGTAACAAACGACCCCAGCAACGCCGCTGGGGATATCGGGCTTGCGCCGGGTACCATTTTGTTTGGAGAGCGAGTGAAGTTGCCCCATGCGCCAGCGACCCATCATCCTCTCAGCAACAACGAACCTGCCTTTCTGGAGATAGGGGCTTCGAAACACGGGTATACAGTGGGAATGGTTCGATGCGCAGTCCTTGGCAAACATCCCGAAACCGAATCTTTGCACGGCTTGGCTGAAGAGGTCATTGCGGCCCTTGTCTCCTCGATTCGACCAGGTGCTACGCCGGCGGACGTTCACGCTGCTGGGGGCGAGGTGTTGAAGCGATCTGGACGCAAGGGCGTCTTCCGCCAACGAACAGGATACCAAACTGGCATCAATTGGACTGAGCGCGGCGACCTAAGCCTGGAGCCCGATGTAAATGAACCACTCCGAGCTGGCATGACCCTGCACATGCCAAACATTTTGTGCAGCGAAAGTGGCTACCTATTTGGTGCCGGCGCACACGTGCTCGTGACAGAGCGCGGCGCGGAACTCCTGAGCGAAATCCCGCCAACACTTTATCGGGCGTGATGCTAGGCGGCGTGGACAAATTTGAGCCAGTATCTGGCGGTGGCTAGGTAGACCATTCCGAGGAAGCTATTGGCCAATTGATCGTAGCGGGTGGCAATGGCCCGGTTGATTTTGAGGTGGCCGAACATGCGCTCGATTCGGTTCCGCTGCTTGTAGAGCGCCCGGTCATACTCGATCTTCACGCGGCGGTTTGATCGGCCGGGTATGACGGGTTTAATCTTCCGCTCGGCGAGATCGGCGCGAATGGTATCGGCATCGTAGCCCTTGTCCGCAAGGAAGGCGTCCGGTGCACGAGTCCCCCTTTTCCGCCCGCTGCCGAGACATGGGCGCGAACTGTGGTGCTGTCGATGCTGTAGTGGCCGCTGTCCGCCATGACCTCGGCGAGCATTACCGCCACGGTCTCCCAGACCCCGGCCTCGCTCCAGCGTCGGAACCGACGATAGATGGTGTTCCAACTGCCGTATTTGGGCGGGACATCCCGCCATGGAGCGCCGCAGCGGAGCCGCCAGAGAATGCCGTTGATGATCGAACGATTCTGCTTGGGAGGTCTACCTCGGCCGCGTTTGTCAGGGTCGATGGGCAGCAAGCCCTTGAGAACACGCCATTCTGCTTCGGTGAGATCGCCCCTGCTCAAACCTGCCTCCAAAAAGCAGCCTTGAATCAATCCTCTTGGGCTACGTCAATCGCATCGACGTCCGAAATTCCGTAAGGCGGATATACTATTCCGCCAAGGTGATGGACAGTTCGAGAGGGCTGTCGCTATCCGCGAAAAATCGGCTGCCATCCTCAAACTCGATCACCACCTCTCCATCGCGGTGGCGCATGACACGGCGAACAACCTTGCCAATCAGCATCGACGTAGCTCGTTCGCTCTCTTCTTCCAGTGTCATTCCCAATGCTAACAACCCGATCGCAGGAAAGCGACCCTGCTAACATCGAATTTGTCCACGCCGCCTAGGGTCTGCGGTTTGCGGATTGAGTGGCAAAGCGCATGCAGTCCTGGAAAGTAGGTCGTGGGAGGGGGAGGAGTGTCGCGATGGTGACAGCTCTTCCTACTCAGACCTTTGCCATTGGCCGTTGCCAGCAGAGCCAGAGTTTATGATTGCCAGCACTTCGCAGCTGGTCCTCTAAGGCCGAAGCTTATCCATTTGAGGGCAAACGGCTTGTTATCGGGTCGCAGTCGCCGGCGCCAACACCGAGGCCTGAACGCGGGGCTATCTCGGTTCTAGATGGTTACGATATCCAAACTGCATTTGACGAAAACACCGGTGGCATCGATCATTAATTACGCACCGGCGCCTGATCCAAATTACTCAAATGCGGGAACGTGCCTATGGTTGGCGTTGACAGGTTCAAGGAGATCGAGATCGAAGCGATGACTTGGCGCCGGTACCTGCACGAGAATCCGGAGCTTGACTATCGGGTGAATGACACAGCGGCATTTGTGGCGGAAAAGCTGGCTTCCTTCGGGATTAACCACATCGAGTGCAGGATAGCTGAAACCGGCGTGGTTGCGTTGATCCAAGGTCAACTCGGAGATGGGCCCACTATCGGGTTGCGGGCCGACATGGACGCTCTGCCTATACTCGAAGCTTCAGGCAAACCTTGGACGTCGAAAAGGTCCGGACAGATGCACGCGTGTGGTCACGACGGGCATACTGCAATGCTCCTTGGCGCCGCGAAATACCTCGCCGCGACCCGGAACTTCAAAGGGTCCGTTGCCCTGATCTTCCAACCTGCCGAGGAAGATGGCCGCGGCGGCCAAAGAATGGTCCAGGAGGGGATCATGGACCGTTTCGGGATATCTCAGGTCTTTGGCATGCACAATTGGCCAGGCATGGAGGTTGGTGCGTTCGGCATTTGCGAAGGTTCGATTTTTGCCGCGCTCGACGAGTTCGATATTGTGGTCAAAGGCAGAGGGGGTCACGCGGCCGCTCCCCATCTGACAATTGACCCCGTCGTTGTTGCAGCTCAGATCATTTTAGGCTTGCAGACACTAGTCTCACGCAACACGGACCCCACCGAGTCCCTGGTGATCTCCGTCACAAAGCTGAACGCCGGACAAGCTTACAACATCATTCCCGAACGCGCGGAGATTGCCGGAACAGTCAGGACACTGTCACCGATTTTGCGCGACTTCGCTGAAAAACAGATTGAGGCGTGCGCGGAAAATATTGCACGCGCTTCCGGGGCGAAGGTCGAGTTTCAGCATCGCCGCCTGGAGCCCCTCACTGTCAATCATCCCGATCAAACGCGTCGGGCAACAGAGGTGGCGCGTGCTCTGGTCGGCCATTCATCGGTGAACCCCAAAGTCAAACCTAGTTTGGGGTCAGAGGACTTCGCGTACATGCTAGAGGCGCGGCCGGGGGCATGTATACTGCTTGGAAATGGATCGACTGCTGCTCTCCATAATCCAACCTACGACTTTAACGATGAAGCACTGCCATACGGCATTGGATACTGGGTCAACTTGGCCGAGGCTGCTCTAGCACCATGACATTGTCCAAGCAAAACAACCTTGGCTAATCAAGGCTGAGATCACAAGAAGAGGGTAACGACATGAAATACGAAATAAATCGCCGACGATTGCTGCAGGCGACATCGACCGCCATGGCGGCTGGCGCTCTGTCTTCAATTGCGGGCCGCGTTGCGGCCCAAACACCCAACCAGATCAACGTAGTGCTAGGCGGCGGCGATTGGGGAAAGGCTAACATTGAGGCTTACGCTAAGCCATTTGAAGCTGAGACCGGTATCAAGGTCAACCCAATCACCGACGACATGGGTATGGGACAGGTCGAGTTGATGGTAAAATCGGGCAATGTCACGGTAGATGTCGGGGCGCTTACGCAAGGGTCCGGCTTGGTCGCAGCTAAGAAAGGAATTCTTGAAGAAATTGATTACTCCTTGTTCAGGAAAGAAGAGCTAGACGGAATTTATGAATTTGCCAAGCAACCGTTTGGCGTGGCAAATTTGATTTACTCATATAATATGGTATATAGCACAGACGTATTCCCAGCTGATAAACCCCGGCCGACAAACTGGGCTGAATTCTGGGATGCTGATAAGTTTCCCGGCGTTCGCACCTTGGTGTCCGGCCAGTTTGGTTCAGAAGGACCCTGGGAAGAGGCCCTGTTAGCGGACGGTGTATCTCCCGATAAGCTCTACCCGATGGATATCGACCGGGTGTTTGCCAGTTTGGACAAAATAAAGCCGCACATCCGTAAGTGGTGGAGCAGCGGATCAGAGATTCAACAGATGTTGCATGATAAGGTCGTTGACATCGCTCAATCGTATGACGGAAGAGCTCTACTGTTGATCGATCAGGGCGCCGCGACGGAGATCAATCGAAACCAGGCGAAGCTGCAGTGGGATTATTGGGTCATTCCAAAGGGTTCACCCAACGCGAAGGCTGCGCAGAAGTTTATCGAATTCGCCACTCGCGCGGAACGTCAGGCAGCATTTTGCCAATTGTTTCCTGAGGGACCAAGCAACGGCAATGCGTTCAAACTTCTTCCCGAGAAAGTTGCGCGCAAGCTCCCTACCCACCCAGATTACATCAAGAGCAGCGTTTCCATCAACGGCAAATGGTACAATGAGGTAGGCCCCAGCGGTGTTTCCAACACTGAGATGCTTATCCAGCGGTGGAATGAGTGGATCCTGCAGTAGGGTTGGTTGAAGTGCGAAAGTCCGGTCGGGGTAACTCCATACCGGGCTAAAGTCGAAACTGATGCTGAAAATGTGACGGGGAGCGGGGTAGCCCACTAGCCTCTCCGCTCACGGCATCGGGTACGACGGCAGAAGGTACGGCAAATGCCTGCTAATGCACGCCAGCGATGGTGGAGGAGCCACAGTGAACATGCACGCAATGAATACCGCCCCCCGTTCGGAAGTTGACGCTGCAGATGTGAACCAATCGGTGCCACAAATTCAGTTCAGCAGTGTTACCAAGATGTACGGGAGTGTTCCGGCGGTCAGGGATCTGTCGCTGACCGTGCGTCGCGGCGAGTTCTTGACGATTCTCGGCCCGAGCGGCTCGGGTAAGACCACTACCCTGATGCTCTTGGCCGGCTTTGAGGCCCCGAGTTCGGGTGATATTATGATCGCCGGCCATTCAGTGGCTTCGGTCCCGTCCTACCGGCGCGATCAAGGAATTGTGTTCCAGAGCTATGCGCTGTTCCCGCATCTCACAGTGGCTCGAAACCTGGAATTCCCTCTCGAAATGCGGGGCATGGCTCCCGATCAGAGGAAGGTTCGGGTAGCCCGTATGCTTGAGCGCGTGCATCTAGGGGAATTCGGCGGTCGCATGCCATCCCAATTGAGTGGCGGTCAGCAGCAGCGCGTGGCGCTAGCCCGCGCGCTGATTGCCGATCCACCCTTCCTATTACTTGATGAACCGCTTGGCGCACTCGACCGTAACCTGCGTGAGCAGATGCAGATCGAGATGAAGAGCTTGCACAAGGAGTTCGGTATCACGACGGTGTGCGTTACGCATGACCAGGAGGAGGCGCTTACTCTGTCAGACCGGATTGTTGTAATGCGCGCAGGACGTGTCGAGCAAATCGATACACCAGAGGCCCTCTATGATCGGCCATCATCGTGCTTTGTCGCTAAATTTCTGGGTGAGGCGAACATTCTCGAGGATGCCTTGTTGCTGGCCAGAGGGGGCAACGCGCCGCAAATCGGCACCGTTGCGATGATAAGGCCAGAGCGCATCAGTGTACTTCCGAAGACTGCGGAGTGGGCTCAAACGGACCAGCGGCAATATGTTGCCGGTGCGGTCGACGATATGATTTTTGCCGGCCCTCTGCGAAAATACCATGTTCGCGTTGGCAACAATGTTCTCATCGTCCGGGAACATGTCGCGGCAGACCAACCTGTTTTCCAGCCAGGCGAGGAGGTTTGCCTCACGTGGCTGCGGTCAGACATTCGCTTCGTTTCGCCATAAGCGATTGATAAGGGATATCCATGAAGCTTTTGCGCAGAATGGCCAAGGTGCCACTTGGGTTAACCGCGCCCGCGTTCGCGCTTTTGCTTGTGGTTTTCGGTGCCCCTATAACCTTGCTTTTCCTAAGCAGTGTCAATGCCCCCGATTTCTCGTTCCAATACTACGGAGCGTTTTTCGCCCAGCCAGCTAATGTGCGGGTGCTCTTTCAAACGATAGAAATAAGTCTGGTCGCAACTGCCATCTGCTTAATCGTAGGCTATCCAACCGCGTATCTGATCGTCACGGCATCCAAGACTCTGCGCATGACGCTCATCGCTCTCGTGATCATCCCCTATTTGACCAGTGGGCTGGCGCGTACCTACGCATGGATTGTTATTCTTGGGGATCGCGGGGTCATCAACAACATCTTGCTGGACGTCGGATTGATCGATCGACCTCTGCAACTCATCTATAACCGAACCGCGGTCTATATTGGCATGGTCCACATCATGCTGCCGATGATGATACTTCCCTTGGTTAGTGCGATGATGGGGATCGATCGGTCCTTGATGGCTGCTGCACGCAGTATGGGAGCGGGACCTTTCACCGCTTTCAGGCGTGTATTTCTCCCCCTTAGCATTCCAGGCGCACGGAGTGGCTCGCTCCTAGTTTTTGTGTTCTGCCTAGGATTCTATATCACGCCGGCGGCACTTGGGGGATTGCGCGATGCCATGCTTTCAACCTTCATTGCGGCCGAGGTGAATAGCTCGTTCGATATTCCGCGCATTGCCGCTGCGTCCTTCATCCTTCTCGGGTTTGCCATTGTGGTGCTTTCCATGGTCGGGCTTGACCTCTCCGGCAAACAAGAGCAAAGCCAAACTCGAGCTCCGAAGGGCTCGATGTCCCGACTACCCATTGTTCTTGTTATCAAACGAAACTTCAGCGAAATTCTGCGTCCCTATCGTGTCAAACGGTGGACGGGACGGCGCTACGTGCCTGGGGCGGAAAGGCGATGGCCTAAAGTCGTCGCGATCGTTTTTATCGTTTTGGTGATGGCCTTTCTTTTATTCCCAGGGATAATCGTTGTCATCATGTCGTTCAGTTCCGGGGCATTTTTGCAATTTCCGCCTTCGGGCCTGTCGCTTCAATGGTATCGCTCGTTTTTCGGCGATGCATCTTGGAGCGGAGCAGCTTGGACCAGCGTCGAGATTGGTGTCGAGGTAGCTGTTATTTCTACTCTATTGGGAACACTTGCTGCTTTCGGATTGAGCCGAATAAGCGCAAGACTTCGCGGCGTGCTGACAATGATCATAATCACGCCTATCACCTTTCCAGTTATCGTGGTCGGTATCGCGACTTATCTGGGTCTCATCCAGATTGGTCTAATCGGCACAAAGGGTGGTATCGCCCTCGCTCACAGTATCGGCGCTGTTGGAATTGTGGTGGTGATCGTTTCTGCGACGTTGGCCAACTTCGATCGGACGTTAGAGCAGGCGGCCAAGAGTATGCGTGCCGGACCACTGCAAACGTTTTTTCGCGTAACACTGCCGTTAATCAGGCCGGGAGTGATCGGCGGCGCCATGTTCGCATTCCTCCAGTCATTCGATGAAGCGGTCATAACGTCTTTGGTCGGCGGTCTGTCGGTGCGGACGTTGCCCTTGAAGATGCTGGAGAATATCCGCCACCAAATCGACCCGACGATTGCTGCAGTCGCTTCTCTTTTGATGCTTCTGCCTTTAATCTGGATGCTTGTCCTCTATGCCGTCTGGTGGCGTTCTCGACCGAGCATGCAGCGAACATTACAGGAAGCCGCTGCCTAACTGGCGTGGCAGATCCACTTCCTGATGATGCGTCCGACCTATTCCTACGGACTGGCGACAAGCATCTGTTCGGGGCTTCAACGGGCGGATAAAATGGCCACCTGGTCCAAAACGGAAACCAGTAAAGCTCTTGCAATTATCATCTGGCACATGCGGATCAAGGATTCGGACTATGTCTGGGATCGGCCGGCCTTGCTCGCCAGCAAGCTCAGACCTGCCGATCCTCTTGCTGCGCGCCAGGATGGAATTCGAGGTCAACGGCGCTGACCGGATCGCACAGATCCTTCGCCCGTCTGAACAACGAACAGCTAGCCAACGTCAACCGGCTGATCGCGCGATTTCTGAAATCGGCTACCCACCGCGACTTTGACCTTCCTCCTCCCTTAGTGCACCGGGATCAAGGTGACGAACCAAGGGACAGGTCAGCAGAGCGAGCCCTGGTCATCTGAAAACGCGATGGTGCCGTCTCGGACATTATATTGGCGAAGTGGTGACCGCGTGTGCATAGTTCCAGGCGAAAAAAATAGCCGTGTACAAGACCATATGCCCGGTCAAAGTCGCCAGATCACCCGCAATAGGTTAAGCAATGAACGAAGCACCACATCTTACGTTTGATCTCGATGCGCATGGCGTGAGCAGAGGACACCTCGTTGTGCCGGGAGGCGCCGACCATGAAGAGTTCTCGCTTCCGGTTTTTAGTCTTAATAAGGGCGATGGACCGCGCCTTCTTATCACCGGTGGGAATCATGGCAATGAAATGGAGGGGCCATTAGTCGCGCGGCGGCTTATCGAGTGGCTGCCACAAGCGCAAACCAGTGGTAGGATCATCGTGCTGCCAGTGCTTAATCCATTGGCAGTTCAAGCATGGAGCCGCAATACTCCGCTTGATGGTTTGAATCTGAACCGCGTGTTTCCGGGCCGTGCCGACGGGTCTGTTACGGAACGAATCGCGGATGCGGTTTCACGCGTATTGTTGCCAAATGCCGACATCGTTTTCGATCTGCACAGCTTCGGCCCAACGTGGGATTTTCCCCCGGCGGTCATCACGCATCCAATTGCTGATGCGGATCTCATGGCTAAGACGCTCGCAATGGCAGCGGCATTTAAGCTGCCCGTAACATTGCTCTGGCAACATGACGACACGGCTGGGATGTTCGACAGTTGGGCACATAGCCTAGGGAAGGTATTCGTTTGCGCGGAATTCGGCGGTGGTACGGTTAGCGCAGAAGCTCTAGCGATTTATGAAGCTGGAGTTCGCAACGCGCTCGTTATGCTTGGACTCGTCGAAGGAAAAGTCGAGGACGTGTCTTTCCGTAACAAAAGGTCCAGTCAGACCCTTGAGACGCTGATATCAGACGAGTTGAAATCGCCCGCGCAGGGTATCTTCGAACCTCGCTGCTCTGTGTTGGATGAAGTGAGGTCGGGAGATCTTATAGGTATCCTACACTCTATGGATTCTGTTTCCGCTCCGTCCATTGACATCCGAGCGCCTGGGCCATCAATCGTCCTAGCCATAGGATCGGGCGCGCATGTCGACCGCAATGAAGGGGTAGCCATCCTTGCGCGGCCGCTGCATAACTAGAGGTACAGATTAGCCGCGCCTTGGCCAGCTGTAGTAACTCCGGTATGAAGGCACTGGCCTCGACTGGAGCTTATAGGCCAGCTCCTCGGATCGATCAGCGGCTGATCCTGTCTTCCAAAATCATGCCAAAAAGATTGCTTGATCCTTGATCGCTTGGTTTATACTAACCATGGTTGAAAGTGGCGGTCCGAGATGGGAGCTGGCCGGACGGATTGATCGCCTAGCTTCTGTTATGGAAGCAGGGGCGACGATCCGGCGCACCGCGACCAAGAGGGGAGGCGGACGGTGCCGTCCCCGCTGACGCCCGTAAAACAACTTTATCGTATCTTAAAACGAGATGGGCACGTTCGGGGCTTTATATTGGCAAAACCGATTCCGAACGGGGCATAACTTAGGACAGAGCGCGCAAATCCGGCCGCAGCTCATAGCTTGGCCAAACTCGAGTATAATTCAGTGCAGATCAAAGACGTCATTCTCACGCCCGGCAACGGCGCCTTCTTTTATGACGATCAAGCTGCCATTAGGGCAGGGGTTGGCCAGGACGGTTTTGTTTACGTCGGCGAGCCATTGACGCCCGGCTTCCGTGATATCCGTGTTCCGGCAGCTTGCTTAAGCGTCGGGCTTGTCCTGGAAGACGATATGGTCGCCTGGGGCGATATGATGGGAGTGCAATACTCAGGGGCTGGCGGGCGTGACCCCCTGTTTGACGTCGGAGCCATCATGGATCTCACGTCACGTGTTGTTGTCCCGCGGCTCTTAAACATTGATGCGTCCAGCTTTTTGACAGCCTGCTCCAGTGTCTTCGATCTCCATACTGGGAAACGACTCCCACTATGCATCGAATATGGGGTCAGCCAAGCCCTTTTAAGCGCTGCTGCCCATGCTGCGCGTCGTACCATGGCGGAGGTGGTTTGTTCGGAATTTTGCCTATCCATGCCGCATCGTCGTGTCCCAATTTATTGCCAGAGCGGTGATGCGCGCGAAATCAATGTCGATAAAATGATCCTGAAGGGGGTGGATGTGATCCCGCATGGCCTCATCAACTCGCGTAGCAAATTCGGCGTTGGGGGAGAAACCTTTCTGGATTTCGTCAAATGGGTGGCGCACCGCGTCAAGCAAATCGGCCAACC
Organism: Mesorhizobium sp. WSM4887; assembly: GCF_029625865.1. Taxonomy (NCBI): domain Bacteria; kingdom Pseudomonadati; phylum Pseudomonadota; class Alphaproteobacteria; order Hyphomicrobiales; family Phyllobacteriaceae; genus Mesorhizobium; species Mesorhizobium sp. WSM4887. The sequence continues at coordinate 37,964 of NZ_JARTVP010000012.1, read as the reverse complement.
AGACTATTCTCCGGTGCTGCATTTCGATGTGTACGGCTGGATCGGTATGGAGATCGGGCTCGACGTCCAGCGCATCGCCGACTTCATCAGTAAGGTTGCTGACGCGGTTCCGGAGTTCACGGTGAATATCGAATCGCCAGCCGACTTCGGGTCTACGCCGGCGCAGGTCGAAAATTACGGGCAGATCGTCGGCATTCTGAATGCGCGCGCGTCACGTGCGCGCATCGTTGTCGATGAACGCTGCAACACCTTAGAGGATGTGCGTCTGTTTGCGGAGGCTAAGGCGACCCATCTCGTGCAGATCAAGACGCCGGACGTGGGCTCGATCGCCGACAGCGCCCGTGCGGTGCTTCTGTGCAAAGAGAACAACGTGGACGCCTATGTGGGAGGCAGCTGCAGCGAGACGGATCTCTCCGCGCGAGCGACGGTTCACATTTCGGTGGCAACACAGGCGGACATGATGCTCGCGAAGCCTGGCATGGGCATCGACGAAGGTCTTTCCATTGTAGGCAACGAACAAAATCGGTTGCTCGCCATGCTTGATCGGCGTCGGGCACAAAACCTGAAAGCCGCGTAGGAAGCGCCCTGATGCTAAACAGTCTCAAGGACATCACGGTTGTGGCGGTCGAACAGGCCGTTGCAGCTCCCTACGCATCGTCTCGCCTTGCTGACGCAGGCGCCCGGGTGATCAAGGTCGAAAGGCCCGAAGGGGACTTTGCCCGAAACTACGACAAGCTGGTGCGGGGGCAGAGCGCGTACTTCGTCTGGCTCAACCGGGGTAAGGAGTCGGTCTGTCTAGACCTGAGGTTGGAGGCGGATCGCGCCGTCCTCGACACGCTCATTGCCAGTGCTGATGTCTTCATCCAGAATCTAAAGCCGGGCAGCATAGAAAAACTGGGGTTCGCGTCCGCTGATCTGCGTCGACGATATCCGCGGCTGATCACCTGCGACATTTCTGGTTTCGGGGAGTCAGGGCCGTATTCCCATTTGAAGGCCTACGATCTGATCGTCCAGGCCGAAACAGGTCTATGCGCTATCACCGGCAACCAACAGGGGCCTGCGCGTGTAGGGGTCTCGGTTTGCGATATCTCGGCGGGCATGACAGCGCACAGCGCCATTCTTCAGGCACTGTACCACCGCGAGGTCACCGGCGAAGGGACCAGCATCCAGGTGTCACTGTTTGATGCCGTCGCCGACTGGATGAACGTGCCGGTTTTGCAAAATGATTACAGCGGCTACCAGACGGTACGCGCAGGCGTGAAACACCCGTCGCTCGCGCCGTATGGTGCCTATCGCTGTGCCGACGGCAAAGAGGTCATCTTTTCGGTTCAGAATGACCGCGAATGGGTGAATTTCTGCGAGAAATTCCTGAAGCAGTCCGGGCTCACACGCGCACCTGGTTTTGCTGACAATATGGAGCGCCTCGCTCATCGTGCGCAACTTGATGAGATCATTGAACAGCGGTTTTTTGAACTATCCTGCCACGATGCGATGCAGGAGCTCGAGGCGGCCGGCCTGGCATATGGCCGACTGAACGAAGTGGTGGATGTTTCAAAGCATCCACACATTCGCAGGGTGCAGGTTGGAACACCCGATGGAGCCGTCGAGACGATAGCGCCGGCGGCGATTTTCAACTCGGAGCTCCCCTCGCTTCGCCCAGTCCCGGCTCTTGGCTCTCATACCGAGGCTGTCCGCGAGGAGGTGCGGGCGCTTTTGCGCGAAAGAGCCGCGTCAGCGTGAGCGCGCGTTTCAGTAAGGTGAGACTGCTCGCGGTTTACAAAATGCCTGTGTACCTCGGATCATTTCAGCGCACCGGCCGCCTAGAAAGCTCACTGGCAGCGCCCGCGCTAAAATCGGCCGCAAAGGCGTCTCCATGATCAAGGACACCTTTGCGGCCGTTGAAGGCGCGATGTCTGTACCGCGCTGGAGATCCCTGCTCTTCGTTCCTGTTCACGTTCCGCGCTTTGTAGAGACGGCCCATGAGCGGGGCGCAGATGGCGTCATTCTCGACCTGGAGGATTCCGTGCCCCAGGATCGGAAAGGAGAGTCACGGCAGCAGCTTCCTGAATGCGTGGCAGAGGTGGGCCGGAAAGGCGCATCTGTTTTGGTCCGCGTGAATCATGGTCTGCGCGCCTTGGCGGCCGATCTCGATGCAGCCGTGATGGCGGGTGTTGACGCACTGGTTCTTCCGAAGACGGATTCGGCAGAGTGGGTTATAGAGATCGCGAATGCGGTTTCGGAACTAGAACGTGAAAGAAATCTTCCGCAGGGAGGCATCCGGTTCCTTGCCCAGATTGAGACCCCGGGCGCCTTGCAAAGGCTTGCGGCCATTGCGTCGGCGCATCCAAGGATGGTCGCAATGGCGCTTGGCCCTGAAGACTTCAGCGCCGCTGTTGGCGGCGCCCCAGGATTCGACCTTCTTTTGACGCCGAACCTTTCTGTTCTGTTTGCCGCCCGCGCGGCCGGCTTGCTCCCGCTGGGCTTCATAGGAAGCATCGGCGAGTTCTCGGACACGCATAAACTTCGTGAGGCCGCGGTGCGGGCGCGGCGGCTTGGCTTTGCCGGAGCTTTGGCGATCCATCCGACACAGGTGGCCATATTCAATGAGGCTTTCTCGCCAAGCGCCCAGGAGCTCGAGTGGGCCCATAAAGTTGTCGCGGCGGCAAATGATGCCGCCACGCGTGGACTGTCCGCATTCTCGTTGAATGGCAAAATGATAGATCCGCCAGTGGTGCGGCGCGCCCACGAGATCCTGATTCTTGTGGGCAACAACTGACTGGCCTGTTATCAGCGGCTGAACAGGAGCGAATGGCACTACACCGCGCCGGGCAAGCCGATGCAAAATGGCTACGCGATTCCCTCAACGGCCGAATGCGAGACGAGCTGTTGAACGATGGCCTGTTCTTCGGCCTCGACCACGCCCGCAGTGCCACTGCCGAATGGAGGCAGGACCTAAATCCTGTTCATAACACTCATCTGTCTATGTCATTTGAGTGAATAGGTTTTGCTGATCTGGATGCGATCCCATGGGGTATTTTGGGTTTTGCCGCGCGCGATGAACGATGCGCTGAGCCGCCGGTTCGTCAAGCGTTGATCGGCTGAAGACCCATGGACCGTCCGGCAGAGGATGAACGCCTTCGATCGACGCGAGTCCACCGAAGGCGATGCAACGCGGCTCGCCATTGTCAAGCAGACCACGCCAGCAGGAATAGCGCGGAATGTTGTGCTTGGTTCCCGTGTAGCGGACCGTCAGCTCGCGGCCGCAGCGCCGGCAGCGGACAAGGTCGGCGAGCAGAGCGTCGCCATGCTTGGGCGCCCCGTGATGCCGGCTCGTGGGCACGTGGTCGCTCACCATCTTGCGGATCGCTTCCGCCTTTCCCAGCCGACGTAGCCTTCGTGTGCACCCGGAATCAGCGCCAGCATCTCGCGCCTTACGGCGGCTGCGCGAGCGAATGGCGGCATCTGCGCGGTCTGCGCGTCGTGCGGGTTGGAGAAGATCGAACTGATATGTCGTAGGCTGGCGCGGTATGGACCTCTCCCCGGTTCGCTTCGTGAGGACCCGATGCTGCGCCCGAATCCTCCAATTGCGATGGGGTGTGGGAATTGGCCGTCGGGTCCTGCAGCAGTGTCACCAAGACGCCAAGCGTTCTGGGATCGATATGTGGGGCAGGGCAATGCGCCACGCGGTGCAGACCGCGATCAAACATCCAGGCCGGAACTTCCAGCCACCGATCGGAGGCGTGGCGGGAGAGACTGCAGCGGAAAACCTCCCGGTCGGCGTTCTCGATCACCTCATGAACGTGAACACAACGCCCGGCCCAAGGATGCCACGGATAAAGAAACTTGCGTTCCTCGGTCCTGTGGGTGTTCTTTCCTGGTGTTGTTCAACACCGTGAGGCCGCATTCCTCGCTCGCTATTTGACCCCGGCGGTCTTCGCCGGAACCCTCGCCGCAACCGGCTCCGACGCTGCACTCAATGAAGGCTTCGCGCCTCCGCCCGTTGCTCAAACCGCGCCATAACAGAAACGGCCGAGGCTAATCGCCACTGGTTGAAAGTTCAGTGGCAGGTCAGAGGGTCTGGCTCGACGGCCTTAGCTTCAGGCTATCCGGCCAATCCCGGCGATCACCCAGCGACACGATGACTGACCAGTGCTCAGCGCCACCGCCGGAGCTGCAAAAAGAGTTGCGTATGATTGAGCGTTCGACCACGTTGCTGTCGATCTTGATATGGCCTCGTCCAGGATGCGCGAGAGGCGCTTCCCAGCGCGAGAGCGTGTAGGGGATCGCCGCTGTGAGCTTGGTCTTCTGACTGATTTGGCCGAGCTTCTCTAGCCGCCCTGGGTCCAGTGCCGTGATGGTTGAGCACTTTTTGCCTGCGTGCAGCAAGGCCTCGTTGGCCTCGGCTACGGATGTCATCCTCGATCTTTTAGAGTTCGCGGATCCTTCTTAGCGCCTCGATCGGGCGCGGCATGGCAGAAGGCGAGCGTGAAGCCGCTTTTCGTCGGCCAGCAAGCGATGGCCCGCTATAGCCGTCGACCTGCAAGTTCCGGTAGAGAGCCTGCGAGATGAGCGATCGCACGCTGGGCCTTTTCGGTCCGGCGCATAGACATAAGACGCCCGGCGGTCCGCTCCCTCCCTAATCAGTCATCGCGGGCATAAATCCAGAGTAGGCCTGTCTTCGTCTTGCCGACCCCGGAACGAGCACCGGCGCGGTCGTCGCACGTCGGCGAAGAGTTTTGGCGAGGACTTCGGTTTTGCTAAAGCAACCGTTCATGGACCAGACGTAGGTGCCAGTCCGGCGCGGCCGACTACCGGCGCTGCCAGCAGCCTGGGCAAGCGAACCAAATTGTAGCCCGCCAAGTTATGCCGCGCCCGCGGTGGCACATCCTCGCAGCTTGACCTTGGCCATGCCGTCTGAGGTCTTGACTGACCGAACCCTCCTCTGACCCCTTAGGGCAGTGCTGACTGAGATCATAGCCCGGATGGCGCTTCGTGCGGTCATCGATCGCTATACGCGAGGCTTGTTGCTTTCTGCTCAAATGGGCGTTGAAGGCAACGCGCGGCGTGATCTTGCTCTTTGCAGGTCCTTGACTGGCGCGTCCTAGGCTTCGCCAGCGCCAGTCGATGCGCCGTCGCGGCGTCTGCGGTCCAACATAGCGAGAGCGGCATCACGCTCGCCTGTGCCAGGCCTGGGTATGAAACTTTCCAGTCAAGCCGGATTGGCCAGCACCTGGGTGCATAACCAACCTGTTGTCGCGGCTTCATTAGCATGAGGTGCCCGGAAACGAAGATACGTATGGACCCCGCCCCGCTTTCCAATTGAGCCTAGGGGCTGCTGATTCCTTCTTCGCCAAGGGTCGTGAACGGCGTGATCGACCAATGGATTAGGTTGATGGGACGATGAGTGTCGCCTCGGTCGAGCAATGGTGGATGAAACTGCGATGACATGTCCGATAGGATCTCTGTAATCGCCCTGCCTGACGCCCTGCCTTCAGGTTTTCGACATAAAATTTCACCTCGGTCACACCTGATCTTAATGTCGCCAGCGATCTAATCCAGTGTGCCAGGAATGAGGTACCGTACGGCCGCACTGCGAGAATGCCTTCTTCGCAAATCCCAGTCCTCGCCGTGACTGCTAGGTGCAATACTGCAAGCCAGCTGAACCAATTGAGGATCTGTCCCCTCATCGAGGCGCGGATTGACTTGGATGACGACGGGTCCAGGCTTCGTCCACGGAGTTCAATGTTCGTTGGCCCAGCTGAGGCCGTGAGCTTGCAAGCAATTCTGTGACACGTTGACGATACGATCATGCTCGTCATTAGTCAGCAGGGTTGGTTGGACAATTCACCTCTCGGAAGAGGAAATGGGGTGGCCGGCCGAAGTCCGCCAGCGGCAATAGCAATGACCTCCTTTCCCATCTTGTTAGCGCCGCTGGTTGCAATGGCGCTTGGTACTGAAGACTTCAGTGCAGCTGTTGGCGGTGCCCCAGAACTCGACCTGCTTTTGACGCCGAACCTTTCCGTTCTGTTCCCCATGCGGCAGTCTCGGCTCGATAGGAAGCATCGGCGATTCTTAGACAATGATAACTTCGTGGGGCCGCAGGCGATCCATTTAAACATCGATGGGGCTTTTCACCAAGCGCACAAGAACTCGAGGGACCCGTCGTGTCCTCGCGGCGAAAAAGATGCGACGGCGCAAGGCAAAGGCGCGTTCACATTGGACGGGAAGATGGTCGATCTACCGGTTATTCGAAGGGTCCGAGAAATCATCTCCATGGATCAGGGCGCCGAGTTGGCCGGTTGAAGCCTCGGCGGGTTGGGTCCATTCTGGACACATAGGTTACGGTTTTGGTCAAACCACACTGAGATGACACGACAGTTAGGCGTCATGTCGCTCTGCAATTATTGCTGTCGCGCCATCACATTTCGAGATAGATTACATCATTGCAGTCCGCCCTCGGAAGAGTACCCGTGGAAATCAGGCAGTTAAGATACTTTGTTGGCGTGGTCGAAGCAGGCAGTTTCACGAAGGCCGCTGGCTTTCTGAATGTCGCCCAGAGTGCGCTGAGTCTGCATGTGCGCCAATTGGAGGAAGGCTTCGGCACTCAGCTGCTGATACGCGACAGGACCGGCGTGAGCGTGACGGCGTCAGGAGCCAAACTCCTGGAGCGGGCGCGGGCGATTCTCAAAGAAATTCGAATTACCGAGGTGGAATTGACCAACACAGCCGCTTCCCCCGCCGGGGAGGTGACTATTGGCATTCCGTCTGGAGCTGCTCGCGTCCTGAGCGGTCCGCTGCTTGAGACGGTAAGACACGAACTGCCCAAGGTGTCCCTCAAGATGGTCGAGGGTATGACGGGACCGCTAGAGGAATGGATGGCGGCTGGACGCTTCAATCTGGCGGTTCTGTACCGCACTGCGGACAGTGTGGGGCGAATGACTGTGCTAGCGCGCGAAGACCTTTGTCTGGTGGTTCCGTCCGGCGAGCCACCGTTTGAAGATGCGATATCTCTGGCCGACCTGCATGCATTCCCCCTGGCGGTTCCCATGCGCAACAACAATGTCAGGCGTTCGGTGGCTGATGTCGTCGCACAACACGGTTGCGCGATGGACGTCAAGTTTGAAGTGGACTCGCTCTCAACGATCATCAACATGGTCGTAGAGGGAAAAGCGCATTCTATTCTCGCCCCGTCTGCCGTTCAGAAAGAAGCCTCTCAAGGGCTGGTCCGGACGGTCAAGATAGTCGATCCGGTAATTACCCGCTCCGTGGTGCTTGCTGTAAATCCCAAAGATGAGCGTTCTGCGGCCGTTTCTGCGGTCCGCAAGCTCATTCCGAAGGTCGCCAGAGAATTGATTGAGAGCCGGGGCTGGGTAGCATCGGCTCCTGACGCGACCTGAGAACCATCGATCTGTAAACAACGGCATGACTTCCTTCCTGTCGGAACAGATCGATCTGGATTCCAGATGGATTTAGGCACTAATCGATATTTGACCCGCTGCGACCATCGCGATGAAACTGGCTCAAGCGAGCTCAGCGGCTTCGAAAATTGAAACGGCGCTCGCATGGCCAGAATCACAAGTGGAGCCCGCGATGTCCCACGCCAGGAGCTACGAGCTCTTCATTAATGGCAAATGGCGAGCCGGTGGTAGCCGAGCCACTTTGCCGGTGATCAACCCGGCGACGGAGAAGGTATTTGCCTCAGTGGCCTCGGCTACGGTTCCAGACTTGGATGAAGCTCTTGCTTCGGCAGAACGCAGCCGCAAGGCGTGGTCCTCACGCCCCGCCAAAGAGCGTGGCGAGATCCTCGTCTCTGCCGCCAGCAATCTGGCTGAGAAAGCTGGCGCCGCAGCCAGGGACCTGTCGTCCGAACAGGGAAAGACGATTGCCGAAGCAACAGGAGAGTACGCGCGCGCAGTCGAAACGCTGGAATGGAATGGCCGGCATGCCGATGAGTTGTCGACCCCGATTCCGTTGGGTCCGAACAGGATGATCGTCCCGGAGGCCCTCGGTGTCGTCGCTGCCTTTACGCCGTGGAACTATCCAGCCGTTCTCATCGCCCGCAAGCTCGCCCCCGCGCTGGCGGCAGGCTGCCCGGTGATCCTCAAAGGGGCCGAAGAGACGCCAAGCGTGGCTGTCCATGTCGTGGAATCTTTGCGTCAAGCAGGGATACCGGAAGGCGTGGTCAACCTGGTGTTCGGTGTTCCTGTGCATATATCACGGCATCTGCTCAGTTCGCCAATTGTCAAAGTCTTGACGTTCACGGGGTCGACCGCTGTTGGGAAACAGCTGGCCACACTGGCCGCGAATAATCTGCAGCGCTGCATCCTTGAGCTCGGTGGACATTCCCCGGTTATTGTGTGCGAAGATGCCGACCTGGCAACGGCGATACCGGCTATTTCGGAATACAAATTCGAGTGCGCGGGCCAGAGTTGTAATGCGCCCAGCAGGATTCTTGTCGCCCGATCCCGCTATGAGGAATTCCTGTTCCGGATGACGGAGGCGGTCCGAAAAATCAGGATCGGTCCACCGGATGACCCTGCAACGCAGATGGGTCCCATGGCAAACGCGCGGCGAATCGAGGCCATGCAACGCCTGACCAAAGATGCGGTAGAGGGCGGCGCCCAAATCGAGACCGGTGGCATCCCCCTTGACCGACCGGGGTTTTACTGGCCGCCAACCATCCTGACTGGCGTACCGAAGGAAGCGAGAGTGCTTCATGAAGAGCCGTTCGGACCAATTCTCACCGTGGCTCCTTTCGATACGATCGAAGAGGCGATCGATGAAGCCAACGCCACGGAGTACGGTCTGGCCGCCTACTTGTTTACTGGCGCGGCCGATACGCAACAGAGGCTTGTGGGCGGTCTTTCTGCGGGCGCTGTTAGTGTGAATTACCTGAAAGGGGTTTCCGCTGATGCCCCTTATGGAGGAGTCAAACAAAGCGGCTATGGATATGAAGGCGGCGAGCAGGGGGTGCGAAGCTTCCAGATTCTGAAAATGGTCAATGGCCTCGGTTCATTTGGATAAAATCCGGTGGGAAACAGAACACGGACCATGGCCGGTAGCGACATCACAAGGAGCGTCGCCGACGCCCTTCAGTACATCTCGTACTATCATCCTCCAGATTATATCCGGTCTCTTTCTCACGCATACACGCGAGAACAGAGCCCGTCGGCGAAGAATGCCATAGGTCAGATTCTGCTGAACTCCCGCATGGCGGCCTTTGGGCGGCGCCCGATTTGTCAGGACACCGGACTTGTGGTTGTCTTCGCAAAGGTCGGCATGGATGCCCGCATTAAGTCAACAGCCAGTTTCGCGGATCTTGTGAATGAGGGCGTACGTCAAGCCTATCTCGATCCGGACAATCCCCTTCGGGCATCGATCGTTGCGGATCCCCTCGCTAGACGGGTCAACACCCGCGACAACACACCGGCAGTTGTCCATGTCGACCTGGTGCAAGGTAACCAGATTGAGATCACCATCGCCGCGAAAGGCGGCGGGTCGGAGAACAAGGCACGTTTTACCACCCTCAATCCCACCGCCTCCGTTTCCGACTGGGTGGTCAATACCGTTTCGACCCTTGGCAGCGGGTGGTGTCCACCTGGACTGATCTCTGTCGGCATCGGTGGTAGCGCTGAAAAGGCGATGCTGCTGGCCAAGGAGGCCATGAACGAGCCCATAGATATGGCGGAACTGATCGCAAGGGGGGCGTCAAGCGCAGAAGAGGGGCTGCGGATTGAGCTTTATGAGCGGATCAACGCGCTTGGTATCGGCGCCCAAGGCCTTGGTGGTCTGACGACAGTCGTTGACGTCAAGGTTGCGACCTATCCTACTCATGCAGCGTCCAAGCCTGTGGCGCTCATCCCGCAATGCGCCGCCAACCGGCACCTGAAGTTTACTTTGGACGGCTCTGGACCCATCAGCCTCCAGCCGCCCGATTTGCGCGAATGGCCCGACATCGGAGCCGACGAATTGAACCCAGCCGGCGTCCGGCGGGTCAATTTAGATACGCTTACGAAGGAAGAGACGGCATCGTGGCGCTGCGGTGAAACGCTCCTGCTTTCTGGAAAGATGCTGACGGGCCGTGACGCTGCCCACAAACGAATGGTCGAACTGATTGATGCCGGCAAGCCGCTCCCAGTCGATCTGAGGGGCCGCGTGATCTACTACGTCGGTCCCGTCCGGGCAGTGAGGAATGAAGTCGTTGGACCCGCCGGTCCAACAACCTCCAGCCGCTTGGACGATTTTACGGACAAGGTGCTCGCCGAAACCGGCCTTTTCGCGATGGTGGGCAAAGCGGAGAGGGGACCGGCGGCCATCGCGTCGATTGTAAGACACAGAACGCCATACCTTGCTGCAGTGGGTGGCGCTGCGTACCTGATTTCAAAGTCGATTAAGGCGGCGCGGATTGTCGCCTTTGAAGACCTGGGCATGGAAGCCATCTATGAATTCGATGTGCAGGACATGCCCGTCGTCATGGCTGTCGATGTTGAGGGAAACTCCATTCACAATTCCGGGCCTCTTGAGTGGCGTAAGCGTATGGCAGCCGACAGCATCGCACGCAACATCGGTGTTTGAGTCTTTCCGGTTGGGCGATTTCGGCCAGACCCGAGCGCCAAATTATCGGGCAAGCCATAAGACGAGCGGCATTTGCGGTGCCCTGCGCCTCGGCGAGCCGGCCAAGCAAGGCCTTCAATTCACCCTAATAGTTGAATGTGCGAGTGAATACTGCATTGAGTATGCCGTCCATGCGATCGAGGGTCGAATGCAGTCGCGCGTCTATCAAGTACGGCAGCGAGATTCAAGAAAATCGGTTATCTATTTATCATGGTCTCCGCCGCCGCCGACTATTCTCTCCAGCTGCACCATTGCCCCGTTGGGCGTTGGGGCGATAGCCAAATTACTTCTGCAGCTTTTCTCAGCGGATCGCTCACCCTCAGCTGATTTTCGTACCCCATTCTGGCACATCTCGGGCCTGGAACGGATGCCTTCCACTGCTACATTCGCTCGTTTCAATTGATGATAGAATTGATCGGCACACAACGCGATGTCATCGCTGAGAGCATAGGTTATGAAGTCGAAACCCGATCCCGTGCAACTCGACAGTTGGGACCTGCGGATCCTCTCCGAAATTCAGGCAGACGGTCGGATTTCAAAAAGTGAGCTTGCAAAACGAGTTCATCTTTCGGCGTCCGCCTGTTCGGAGCGGCTCCGAGCACTCAAGGCCGCGGGGATTATTGAGGGATTTTATGCGCGGCTGAGTCCTGCCCTCATCGGCGGCATGATCTTTGTGATGGTGGAGGTCGTGCTGGATCGTCATCGTCTTGAGGACCAACGACACTTCGAAACTGCTATCCAAGACATTCCGGAAATCCTGGACTGCTGGGCAATTGGGGGGCGCGTGGATTATCTGATGCGGGTCGCATCTCGTTCTATGGCCGCCTATCAGGATTTCATGGAGGGACTGCTGCAGGCAGGCTTGGGGATTGATCAATACTATAGCCTTGTCGTCACGAAACCAGTGAAGTCCAATTCACCGATACCTTTGTCCGCCCTGAGGCAACGGTAACCCAAAAGCTAAGTTTCAACGGCGTTTGGCACGGATCCCGTAGATTCGTCGGCAAAAGGCACCCATTCCGACGAAACTCAAGGGACATTTGCGGTATACTAATTGCTGGAAAAAGGTGGCCGAGCGCTATCCGCCAGTTGATCGCGAGCAAGGACGATGCGCTTGAGCAATCTGGAACCGATCTATTCCAGGAGAGGATCGAAGCAGCCATCGGACGCACTTGCCCAGCACGGTTACGGCGAGAAGCCAAACCGGATCGTGCCTGGTTGAGGAGGCGTCCATATCTAAGATGCGAAGTGCCGAAAAATGCCTCTACCGCTACTTCAAGGGGGGAACTTTCGCCCTGGATTGGCGATCAGTGGCGATTGAGCTTAGTCGCGGTCAGCGCATCCGTGTAGGGGGCGAAATCTACAGCGAGGGTTTGGCAAGCCGACGGGTAGCGGGAGTGCAAGCTGGCCCGCTCGGCCTTGGCGACCAACCCGGCCCTCGACGCCTGCGGACATTCGGAGATCGCGTTTTTACGTCCTAAGTTCGTTGCTGTTCGAGATTAGGAGATCGTCTGTCCTGTTTGACATTGCTGGTCTCCGCAGCCTTCTAAGCGAGGAGCATGGCTGTGCCGGGATCGCGTAGGTGGGTGACAAGGCCGGTCACTCCTGCCACCCGACGTGGTCTTTGAGAAGGTGGAGGTTGCGCTACCGGCTGGAGAGCATGGTGCCAGTTTTCACAAGACAAGGGTCGCTTAATCGAATGGGCGTCAAGTTCATAGATTGCGAACAGATCATGGGGGGATTTGAATAGTGCTACTGACCGAGGCAGAGCTGAAAAGAGTTGCGAATGCCAGTCGAGGACATAGAGCCGCATCGATCGTTCTAAAGGAAGAGACGGCCGCAGCTACAGCCAGATCGTCATTCGACGTTTTTCTGTCACATTCTTTCAAGGACGCAGAGATCGTTCTCGGTGTGAAGCGAATTTTCGAGGAGCTTGGGTTCACTGCTTACGTAGATTGGGTCGAAGATTCACAACTGGACCGCACAAAAGTCTCCTCGGCCACCGCCGAGTTGCTGCGGACCCGTATGAGGCAGTCAAAGACGCTAATCTATGTGCATTCAAACAATTCTCCAGGATCCAGATGGATGCCTTGGGAGCTTGGCTTTTTCGATGGGTTTCGGACCGCGGTAGCGGTTCTGCCCGTGGCAAAAAATTCTTCGGAAACATTCTCCGGGCAAGAATTTTTGGGCCTATACCCTTACATTGATGGGACAGGACCTGCATTCCTGTTTATGAACAGAGGGACCGCGCCTCGCTCAAGAATAGGCTCTGTAAGCTCGACTGCTAACCTCACGTTTGCCAAATCCTGGCTTAAAGAATTTACCGCCACAAAATAGACTGGTGTGCTTCAAAAATGAAATATCCTGGACTCTATAATAGCGCCGACGTGGCATCCAACGAGCAGCAGGCGACGTTTCTGCGCCTGATCCGGGCAGAGTACGTTCTTCTTTTTTTAGCGTCGGTGCTCTCTTTGGACTTGTCGCCATCAAAAGCCTATTTCGGTGTCTATGCTGCGGTATTTCTTTGCTCAATGGGAGTCCTCATTTTCCGGTCGGTCACAAAGCCCGAGCAGGTCTGGTATCAGGCTCGAGCTCTGGCAGAGTCGGTGAAGACATTGACTTGGCGCTTCGCGATGCGAGCACAGCCGTTCGATGACGCGCGCGCCGCTGACGCCAGAGCTGATTTTCGAAAGCTCATGGAAGGTATCCTTGATAGCAATCGTCACCTTGGTAGCGCGTTGAGCGGCACCGATTCAGCATCCCCCCAAACAACCGACCAGATGATGTCGATAAGGGACTCCCCGCTAAAAGAAAGAAAAGACCTATATCTGCAGAGACGAATCTGCGACCAACGGAAGTGGTACGAGAAGAAGGCGCGCTCGAACAAGAGGTCCGCGAAAGTCTGGATGGGCCTTGGTATTTTTGCATACGCTCTGGGATTCTCGTTCATCGTAGTACGCATCGCTGACCCCGCGATGCCAGGCTGGCCGACCGAGCCGCTAATTGTCATCGCCGCCTCCCTTATTGGGTGGACCCAGATCAAGAAATTTAACGAATTGGCATCGGCTTACACGTTGACAGCTCACGAGATCGGCTTGACTGCCGACCTTATTACGGACGCCAACTCGGATGAGGCATTCTCCGCCGCGGTGAACGAAGCCGAACTGGCTTTCTCACGGGAGCACACCCAGTGGGTTGCTCGTCAAAACAACTAAGAGACAACAATGGCATACAGCGATCCGACCTATGTAATATTTGACGGCGATGAAGACGCTTGGGCATACCGCTTTATGAAAGGGTGGAACGCCAGCGAGAATGTGAGTTTTGAATTCGCGAACGCTCACGATCTGGACAATATGACGAGCCGAGCACAGGACGAAGATTATGTTAAACGCAATCTTCGCAACAGAATGAATGGATCGAGCCAGGTACTTGTCCTGATCGGTGAGAAGACGAAAAACCTTTTTCGCTTCGTGCGCTGGGAAATGGAATTGGCTCTTGATCTAGGTCTGCCGATAATCGCAGCAAACCTTAACGGCTCGCGGCAACAAGATGTGAGCTGTCCGCCTATCATCAGGGACAAATGTGTTGTGCACGTGCCGTTCAAGATGAAGGCCATCAAGCACGCGCTAGCCAATTGGCCGAGCGAATTTCATCGGCTTTCAAACGCTCAGCGTGGCGATGGCGCCAGGAGCTATGGCGAAAGCACCTATCGCGATCTCGGCTTATAATCGCCACCTAAAAGCACTTAGCCGCCCAAACATCCTCGCCATCCGCTGGCGGCGACTAGCCTTAGCAACGTCCGCCAGCGTGTTCCGAGCTTGCCGAGCGATGATAAGAAGAGCACGACGTCCGATTTGCTGAGTTTGGCTGAAAGCTGCAGGTCATGTGCAACCTATTAGAGGAGCCCCGCTCGAAGCGTCGGATCGTCAGACAAGATCATGTCGCGCGAGGGCGCTGGTTTCGCGAGGAAAAGGAGCGGCTGTTCGATGTTTGAGGCTTGATCCAGCGTTTCGAGACTGCACGAGCGGCCAGCATTGATGGAGGCAGCTTTTCAGGCCGCGCAATTCTGTCGGCTCGCCCCCTCCTGCGAGCCGCAGCTCGGCTCGCCCTGCGCAGCAACCACGAATTTGCGATCGCAAGAAAGGCAACACGCTGACGATAGAACTTGGCGGCGCTGGTCGGCTGCGAATCAAGATGTCAATGGCAAGGAGCTCTCGCCGCGCGTCTTTGCCGGGCCGAACCTTCTGGCTATGCTCCTTCGAGAAGTCTGCCGAGCACCAGCCGCCGCACCGCCAAAGCTATCAATATGCGCGAGGGCACGACCTCAGCCTCTCAGCGCTGGCCAACCAGGTTGGAGCCTGTGCCGCGGCACGGAACCCGCTGCCTGCTGATCGAGGCGAATGTGCTTTGCCCCTGATCACCTCATTACCACCCTTGGGAAGGGCAAGACCGATCCGGACCGTCAGAATGTAAGGGATGACCGGCAGTTCGGCGGAACATGGCCGCCGGCGCTCTATCGTGCCTCGCGCGGCCGGCGGGAACAGCGTCCCGAGCGCTATTCATCCGTCAATATCGCCCGCTAATCGGGCACTATGCTGGGCGCATGCGCGTCGTAAGCTGTTCGTGTTTGCAGGACGCGCCCCCGACCCTCGGCTAAGGCGAAGGTGACGCCTTAGTTTTCACGGCAATTCGGGCCGATCCCGCGAATTTCACGGCGAATAACCTGCATTCCCGAGAAACTCAAGGGACGTTTCCGGTATGCTATTTGCTAAACAGGTGGCTGGCCGAGTGCCCTCCGCCAATTTATCGCGAGGAGAGGGACATGCGCTTGAGCAATCTGGGAACCGAGCAACTCCGGGAGAAGGATAGAAGCTTCGTCTTCCATCCTTCTACGCATCTGGCCAAGCACAGCCGAGGCGAAACGCCAAATAGGATTATGGCCGGTGCGGAAGGCGTCTATATCTGGGACACCGAAGGCCGAAGGAGCCTCGACGGTTTCGGAGGACTCTACTGCGTCAACATGGGATATGGATGCACGGAGATCGCCGAGGCCATTGCCAGGCAAGCACACGAATTGCCGTTCGCGCACGTCTATGCCAGCCAAGGTACGGAGCCGGTCGCCCTGTTGGCAGAGGCCGTGGTCGAGTATTTCGGTCAGAACATGCGAAGGGTCTATTTCGGCCTCTCCGGTTCCGATGCCAACGAAACCAACATCAAGCTGGTCTGGTACTATAATAACATTCTTGGCCGGCCCGAAAAGAAAAAGATCATCTCGCGAAATCGCGGCTATCACGGGTCTGGATTGGTCACGGGTAGCCTAACTGGCCTTCCCTTCTTTCACAATTTCTTCGACCTGCCTCTGGATTTGGTGCGCCATACAACCACGCCGCACTATTACCGCCAGGCGCGTGTCGAGGAGAGCGAGGAAGCGTTCTCCCGGCGCTGTGCCGATGAGCTTGAAGCCTTGATCCTGGCCGAAGGACCGGAAACGGTTGCAGCTTTTATCGGAGAGCCGGTACTTGGGACAGGAGGTATTGTGCCGCCCCCCAAAGGGTACTGGACGTCCATTCAAGCGGTGCTCGACAAATACGATATCCTTCTAATCGCGGATGAAGTGGTCTGTGGCTTCGCGCGAACCGGCGAGAAGTTCGGTTCCCACCTGTATAACATGCGTCCGGATTTCGTGACCATCGCAAAGGGTTTGAGTTCCGCCTACCTCCCCATCTCCGGGTCAATCATTGGCGACCGTGTCTGGTCGGTTTTGGAACAAGGAACTGAGAAGCACGGCGCACTCGGCCACGGCTGGACATATTCGGGGCACACGCTTTGTGCCGCAGCCGCGCTCGCCAATATTCGACTGCTTAAAGAAAAAAATATTCTGGAGCATGTCCGCGATGTTGGACCGTATTGGCAAGACCGGATGAAGGCCGAGCTGGCGGGACATCCCATCGTTGGTGAAGTTCGCGGAGTGGGTATCCTGTCGGCCGTAGAGATGATGCGGGACCCAAAACAAAGGATACCATTCGAACCCGACCTTCAGGTCGGGGTGCGCACTGCAGCTGCTCTGTTTGAGAATGGTGTCATCGGACGGGCCATGCCGCATGGCGACATCCTCGGTTATGCCCCCCCCCTGATCATTACCCGAAAAGAGATCGACATCATTGTCGACGCGACGGTAAAGTCGGTCGATACCACCTATCGCGCGCTGAAGGCCGAGGGTGCCGTATGATTTTGCGATCGCGAAGGAGCGAGTCCGGAGGCAGGCATGTCCCTGCGCGCTACTGCGCCGAGCAGACCCAAAACTGTTGAATTCCAGATATCTGATCTTGAGCATGCTCCGGGCTATTTCAGTCACGATTTGTAACCGAATCAGTTCTGCCGCCGCTGTCCTGTTGCCCAACGACCAGGACCTCTGTGCGGCGCGCCCTGCGGGTGTACCTCCCCGCCGGCAGGGCGCCCTTTTTGACCCACGTAATCAGTATCATTATGGCCCGTGCGGGATCGAGGGTCTGGTAAAGGTCATCTGCACGTTCCGATGCAGATTGAGCTTAGACGTGCCCTTTACATCATTGCAGCGGGCCATAATCATTGCGGTGAATTTTATCACGTCAGGTATATAGAAGGACGATACTCACACGCCACCCCGTTCACAAGGAAAGGCATTTTAATATTGTTGAGACGATTTGCCTATCAAAGAAAAGAAAGCATCGCAACACTTCTTTGCGGATCACGGCGCCCCGGGTGGGGGATGAGCGGCTATCCGAATTGTTATGCTAATGCCGACCCAAATTCCTGCAAAAGCTGGGGTCAATGATGGCTTTTGGTCAGCGCAGGATGATTTCTCCTGATTTGGTCGGTGCAGGGGCGGTCATGATTTAATGCATGGAGATTCTCTGATTGAGCTGTTGAGATCATGAGGCGTCTGCCAGACGCCCATCGGGTGAGCCCAGCATGATTGGGATGACCGACGAAGATCGAAAGTGTGGCAGCATTCTGGAGCCCGGTCAGCCCAGCGACGCCCGCGAATTCAATCACGTTTGTCGGGACATACACGACGCAGCCGGAAGGCGTGCAGAAAGAGGAAGAATCGAGCGCGACGATGACGAGGCACATGCCACTTGTTTTCGAGACATTCCTTGAAAGACTGTCACAGAGTATCGATGAGGCAGATTTCCGGGATGCCATGGCTGAGGCGGCCGGACGACTTGACCTAATCTTCTTTGCCTACCTCTCCTTGCCAGCACGGCCTTCCGGCAAACCGAGGTTAATTTCAAACTATCCACCCCGCTGGACCAGACAGTATCTGGAAAATCAGTATGAGAAACTCGATCCTGTGGTCTTGCGTGCTCGAAATGGCGGCTGCCCGTTTCACTGGGGATCGAATTTGGGAGGCGATAAAATGTCGCCGGCTCAACAGCAGCTATTCGATGAGGCGGCTCAATTCAGCATCTGCTGCGGTTTGACGATCCCAATTGTCGATCTCCGCGGCCGCATCGCTGCGGTTACTTTTGCCGCCGATGAGCCTCGTCCAGTATTTCTTCGGGTCGCTGAGCGGTACGAACAAGCTCTTCAACTGATGGCGGCCTGCTTTCATCGTTGCGTTCGCCGCAAATTGCCGAGCGATCGAACAGTGGATGGGGTTTCGCTGACATCCCGCGAATATGAGTGCCTGAGGTGGGCAGCGCGGGGTAATTCAGCCTGGGTGACCGGCCGCATCTTGGGTATCAAGCCACGCACGATCGCTTTTCATTTGGACAATGCCAAGAAGAAGCTAGGCGTGCGAACCCAAAATCAGGCTATAGCCCTTTTGGGGTCCGAAGGGTCCTCAATTGTCTGAGAAGCTTTTTGATCCCCTTGTGCTCGGGCCATTCGATCGCGCGCTTTGTATCGAGCGTTGACTGGATGCCGAGATCTTCTGTTCCGCCGGCTCGGGCGATGCAGCCGTATTCTTCCAGTCCGCGCCGGTGATCATAGTCTATGGGTGCTCGAGCGGGTGTGTCGTCGCTGACGAGCTAGTTGTGGAGCCTCAACAGGTTGTCCTCGGTTAGAGCGAGGCGACTGATAGGTGTTTTGGACTTTAGGCTCCCGTGGGGACGGTGCCAATTGTATCTGTGCAGCCAGACCGGCAACTCTGCGGCGCGGTGATCTGAAGTCGGATAAGCGATGGCATAAGCCCATTCGCGCAGTGCTGTCTGGATGAAGCGCTCGGCCTTGCCATTGGTCTTGGGTGTATAGGGTCTTGTCCTGACGTGCTTGAGGCCGAGATCGCGGCAGGCCTTGGCGAAGGCCTTTGATCTGTAGCAGGAGCCGTTGTCGGTCATGACGCGGGCTATCGTGACGCCGAGGCTGGCGTAGTAGGCCACCGCCGCCTTGAGGAAGGCGATGGCGCTTTCTTTTTTCTCGTCGGGCAGGATCTGCGAGAAGGCGATGCGGGAGGCGTCGTCGATGCAGACATGGACGAACTCCCAACTGCTGCCGCGCGAGCTGGCATTGCCGGTGCGCTTGCCGGTAATGCGATGACCGATGCGCTCGAAACGACCGAGCTTCTTGATATCGATATGGATCATCTCGCCAGGATGCTCGCGCTCGTAGCGTCGGATCGGCTCGGCCGGTTCGATATCCCGCAACCGCGACAGTCCGGCACGCTTGAGAACCCGGCTAACGGTGGCGGGCGAGACGCCGACCTCATGGGCGATGTGCTTGCCGGTCCAACGTTGCCGCCGCAGCGCCATGATGCGCTCGGCGATCAACGCAGCGGTGGCCTGCGGCATATTGGCGGGCCGCGAGGAACGGTCGATCATGCCGGCCCGCCCTTCGGACTTGTAGCGCTCGACCCAGCGCGCCACGATCTTGGCCGACACGCCGTAGACACGCGCCGCATGGGCTTTGGAGAAAGCGCCTTCTATCACCGACAGCGCCATCTCCTCTCGACGCAGCGGTGTGAGACGGGCATTCTTATGGATGTTCATTCGGACCCTCCGGTGAGTGCTGAAGCTTGGTAACTCCAGTCTCCCCGGTCCGGTCCGAATGGACAACCTCCCGAAAGCTCACAGCTAGTCGTGCGGTTATATAGTTTCCGAGGATGGCCCGCTTGCATACCTGCCTGCCGGTAATCTCTAACCCTTGACTTAGGGCGATGGCTATCGGTTATGCGGCTTGAAAGCGAAGAGGTGGACCCTTCGTCGAGCGCCGGTACGATATGGAGTGCTGCTCCGGGCTAATACCCATCCAGACAGAGCGGAACCTTCTATCACGTCAGACGCTCGGACAGTTGCCAAACCCCGATTTCCTGGGAACTGAATTGTGCTCGCCACCGGGTCCATTTTGCCGGCGCGTCTGTGGTGCAGGCCCCGATCAGCCTGACCAATGGCACAGGAACGCTTCTATGACCGAGCACTGCGAATTTGTCAGCTGGCGAACAATTCCTTGTAGCCGCTCGTCACCATCCAGTTCGCACGGTCGAGATGACTACGAAGCGCCTTCCTGGCGCGCTCCGGTTCAAGTGCCGGATCAATGCCGAGGATCAGTTGGGCCATTTCCTCTTCGGGCGCCTCATCGGCTGAGGCGTCCAGGAGCCTCATATAGATGGTAAAGTGCGCCCTGTCGTAGGCGGTAAGACGGTCAGACCAAGGGACTTCGTCGAGCAGTGTTGAGCTTTGAGTCCTATCTGTTCCCGTTGATTGATTCATGTCTGCCGCGAACCTCGCATGTTGATCGCTGGATCCAAGGCAGAATATCCCAAAATGGGATAATCCGAAACGGGGATTAGTCGCTGAGCCGGTCTCTACCTGCCGGTTCACCTAAATGCCCAAATCTCTTCGATCTCCCCGCCACCAGCGGTTTCTGGCCCAGTTGATCTCACTGCGCAATGTCAAAGGGCTGACGCAGGCGCAGGTGGCTGAGAAGCTTGGTCGTCCGCAATCTTTCGTGGCGAAATATGAGGGTGGCGAACGGCGTCTCGATGTCATTGAGTTTCTCGACGTAACTGCGGCCCTCGATGCTGATCCGTGTGAGATTCTGTTGAGCCTGCGCACGTAGTGGGCGCCCGCGCCCATCACCGCGCGTGCCGTGTGCCGGTGGGTCGAGCCCCGATTTTCTTGGCTCTGGCGTCTCGACCATTCCGCTGCGCCTCCTAGCGCGTCGTTAGACTCTCGCAATTCGCTCTGTTTTGTGCCTTTCTCAGCAGGTGGCGCCGCATCCTTCTAGGCCCGCCGCGGCGTCCCGCAACCCTTAGCCAGCTGTGAGCTTTCAGTAGGTTGTCCATCCGGCCCTTCGGATGCGGTGCGGCTCAGACGGCGGACCCGTTCCTGTCATGATTCGCCGCCGCACCCATTCCTGGGAAGCAGCCATTGGCGAGCGGAGGACAAAATGATGAGACAGCGAAGCGCTGGGCCATCCGCGCTGTGGTGATACGTCGATGCATGGCGGTTGCGCGACTTCGTTGCTTGAAGCGAAGCGACCGCACCGCCCATTTCGTCAACTGGCGAACAAATCCTTGTAGCCGCTCGTCACCACCCAGTTTGCACGGTCGAGATGACTGCGAAGAACGTTGCGTGCGCGCTCAGGTTCGCGTGCCGGATCAATGCCGAGGATCACTTTGGCCATTTCCTCTTCAGTGGCGTTGTCGGCCGAGGCGTCCAGGAGCCTCATATAGGTTGTAAAGTGGTCCTTGTCGTAGGCTGTAATGCGGTCCGACCAGGGGACCTCGTCGGCGAACGGCGTGTTCGATCTGGGCTGCAACATCGCTAATTCTATCTCCGGCCAATGGACCCGCGAAGCCCTGTGCCTGCTAAATGTGGATTACATATTATAGTTGATAAACTCAAGCCGCCTGATCCGCTGGCTTGCGTGCATGGATATGCGCAAGTTGGTCGGACGGAATGTGCAGAGGATCAGGCAAAGGAAGCGCCTGACGCAGGAGCAGCTTGCGGAGATTTCCGGGTTCAGTCAGCAGTACATCAGCGGCTTGGAGAAAGGCCGAAGAAATCCGACAATTATCACGATCTATGAACTGGCATTGGCCCTCGGCGTCAGCCACATGGATCTGGTTCGGCCCGACAAACAGGCATGATACACCCGCCCTCCAAGTAGCTGGCCGCCTGATGGCGCGCGCCGGGTGCTCGTGAACCCAGGCTTTTCTTAGGGTCCCCCGGCAGCCCCTGCCATTTGGCTCGCCCTGGCCCGGCGCACCCTATTGGACAGTCGGCCGCTGCGGTTTTTGTCAGCCTTTCCTGGGGCGGTCGGCATTGCCTTTTAGGCCCGCCGCGGCCTCCCGCAACCTTCGCTCTCGCTTCAGGTCCTTCTCTTGGTTACGATCCTTCGGATGCGGTTCGCCTCTTTCAGCGGGCCTAATCGCTTTCTGCCGCCCACCCCACGGGGACAGCCACGCGAGACTAGTATGGAGCGTTGCGGTTAGCGCACGAACAGCAAAGGAACTGAAAAAACAGGCAACTGTCGAAGCATGGCTGAACCAGCCATCGTGTCGGCATCTTGGAGCCGCGTGTTCGCCTTGAGGCCCTGCCGGTAGGATCCCTGCAGTTGAAGTCATTGTCGGCATTCTGACAACAATGGACATGAACCGCCGAACTATCAAGGCGACCAGGTTGTTGTCTAGCAATGGTTTTCCGAATCGGCACGGCACTTGCGTTACCAAAAACAAGTACGCCGCGGCACGGATCGCCCAAGAGGCTGAACGACCTGATCTGTTTGACCCTCGCAGCAGGGGTGGATGGCTAACACAAAGGAAACTTTGAAGGTGGACGTTTTCGAAAGTTCTCCAATACCTGTCAGGAAAACACGGACGCCATCTTTCTCGGTGGATCTAGCCTTGCTGGGAGTCGCATTCGTTTGGGGGGCGAGCTATCCGGTCGGGAAAGGCGCACTGTTCTACGCGCCGGTTTCGATACTTGTTCTTTATCGCTTCCTGATTACTACGATCATTACGGCAGTGGCTGCAAGACATGAGATCGCATTGGTCTCCTGGGGCGATTTCATCCGCGGCTTCGCATTGGGAACAATACTTTTTTGCATCTTTATTGCTGAAACTTACGGCGTTGCATCGACAAGCGCAATGAACACGGCCTTGATCATATCGCTTTGTGTGATTTTCACGCCGAGCATCGACTATGGGCTATCACGGCGACTTCCACCTACGGGCATTTTGGCAAGTGCTGCCATAGCGTGCATCGGTGTCGGCATTCTCACTGGCGGGATCAGCAGGTTCAGCCCGGGTGACGCGCTTGTCTTGGGGGCCGCGATTCTGCGAGCGGTTATGGTCGTTTCCACCAAACGCCTTCTGGCCGGCCGGCAGATTTCATCTGCAGCCCTGACGGCCATCCAAGGATCGACGGTGGCAACACTTACTTTCGTTTTGGCCGTCGCTCAGTTCGGAATTTCAGGCCTTGTTGTGAGGGCCACCCTTCAGTTTTGGGGCGCTGTTGCCTTCCTTGCACTCTTCTGCACCCTCGCTGCATTCTACATTCAAAATGCCGCAGTGAGAAAATCCACACCGACACGGGTTGGCTTCTTGATGGGAACAGAACCTTTTTTTGGTTTCGTTCTAGCGCACCTTCTTCTGAATGAGCCTTTGACAGTACCGAGCTTGATAGGCGCAGGCCTCGTCCTCGCTGCGACGTTTGCTGGCAT
Organism: Mesorhizobium sp. WSM4887; assembly: GCF_029625865.1. Lineage (NCBI taxonomy): Bacteria > Pseudomonadati > Pseudomonadota > Alphaproteobacteria > Hyphomicrobiales > Phyllobacteriaceae > Mesorhizobium > Mesorhizobium sp. WSM4887. The sequence goes on along the minus strand of NZ_JARTVP010000012.1, from coordinate 14,702 downwards.
CTGGTTTGAGAGCAGGACATCCAAATGAACCCCATCTTGGCTTCCACCAAACCCGCCATCGGCGGCATTTCGAGTTTTGAAGATCTGGAGGCTTTTCCGGACCGAACCGCACCAGTTGCAACCATGTTCAGCGGCGGTCTCGACAGCACCTATCTTCTCTACAAGCTGCAAAGCCTTGGCTTTGCGAACATTGAAGCTGTCGCAGCGGATGTCGGAACGCGCATCGATCAGCCTTTGTTGGAACGGACGGCAGCCATGTTCGGCGCGCGCTTTGTCTGCCTCGAAGGGCGGGATGCCTTTGTCGAACAAGGCGTGAAATCAGCCATTCGAGCCCACGCCAAGTACCTTGGCATCTATCCGTTGAGCAGTTCGTTGAGCCGTCCCATAATCGCATCTTTGGTTGTTAATCATGCTAGGTCAATCAACTCACGGCTGGTTCTTCATACAGCAAACCTTTCTCAAAACAGTCTTCCGCGCCTTAACAATAGCATTAAGCGCTCAGGATTTTCCGGCAACTTCGGCAGTCCGTATGAATGCTCTGTGATATCCCGACAACAGAAGACCTCCGACCTGTCCAAGTGTGGAGCGACTTTTGTGGCGGACCGCACGTGGAGCGCGGACGAAAACCTCTGGTGTCGGGAATTCGAGTCGGGGCCTTTGGAAGATCCCGAGAACTTTTCCATCCCCGAGGAGGCATTTGCTTGGACGCGCCACATTCCCGCAGAGCAGCCGGTAGAGATCAAACTCGGGTTTGCAGACGGAAGTCTCGTGTCAATTGATGACCGTGATGTTGCATTGGTCGACGCAATCCCGTTCCTGAATAACACGGTCGGCAAATTCGGGCACGGCCGCTTTGTCGGGCTTGAACACATCACAACCGGCCAAAAGGTTCTCGAAGTCCGCGAGGCCCCTGCCGCGGCCATTATCTTCGACGCGCTGCGTCACCTCGAAACCGCTTCTCTTGACGTGGCATCAATCGTTTTGAAGCAAGGGCTTGAGCAAGCCTGGTCCCAAGAGGCGGTTTCAGGTGCATGGGGCAGTACTATTCACCAGATGTGCGAACGGGCCATTGCATCCGCCCTCGAGGGCGTTAGCGGGAGCGTCAGCTACATAGTCGATCACACACGCTTTTTACCTCGGTCGATCCGAGCCAGGACGCCGAGATACATTAGGGACCGCGACCTTTGGGAATACCAAGCCGCAACCCACATAGCGTTGTCCAAAGCGTTCCGTCCTCGCCAAGTCACCAAAAGGGAGACACCCGTGGAAAACAACGCACCCCAGGCGCCGGCCAACCTCAGTCAACAATGCACTGACGGTCTGGTGACAAATGGATGGTGGTTTTCAAAAGGCGAGCGCGCCGAAGCCTGCTTTGGCATCGAAATTGATGCAGCCTGGAAGAACTTTGCTGACCATTGGAATCGACTTCTTCTCGATGAATACATGCGTGACGGCGGAACATATCGTTACCGGCGCTATAGCGCTTTTGAATATGACGCGACTGACGGAATCTTTAGGCTCCTACCCCACGCCCCCTACGAACAATCAAAAAGTGTCAATCATCTGAATGGCGGCTTCAAGCGCCACTTCGAGCCCCTTGAAAACTCCTTTATAGACCATCCCGTCTTAGAAAAGATTCTGACAGGTTTCTGCAGAATTCTATGTGAAGCCGCCCGACATGATCGTTGGAATATCAAGATCCATCCCTACCGGATTGTCGCGCGCGATGGTGTAAATGGCAAACCGGCACCCGAGGGCCTTCACCAGGACGGGGTGGACTTCATTGCTTGCTATATGATTGGGCGGGTCAACGTCACCGGCGGCATGAGCATGATCACCGACGCCTCAAAGGAGTTCCTCGGCGAGGTCGAAATGAACTCCCCGAATGATTTTGTGATCTGCAACGACCGCGAAACCTTTCACGATGTATCGTCGATTGTGGCCGAAAACCTGAAAATGCCGTACGCTTATCGCGACGTCCTTGTGATCGCCTTCGAGAAATTATAACGCCCAGCGCGCCGAGAGCATTTTCAACAAGGTTCAATACTGCTTGGTATCCTCTCGGGTGTTCCTGGTGCGGGAACAATGCAGGATTAATTTCTTGCATCTAAACACCTAGATAGCAGTTTCGCCTCTCTGGTATGATGGTTTTTGGCCTCGCGGATCTCGCGTAATACGAATGACCGTGGACACCCCCGATCTTCGCAAGAAAGTGAGAAATTATCCTCATGCTGTCCGACGAGGTGGTCTGCGGCTTCGGAGGCACCGGGAACTGGTTTGGTAGCCAGACATTTGGGATGGAACCGGACATGCTCTCGATCGCCGGGGGGCTTTCATCCGGTCACCTGCCCATTGGCGGCGTCATTATCTCGACAAGATTTATCAATGCGCCGCTGACGAGGCCCACAAGGTCGGCGTGTTCGGTCACGGTTTCACCTACTCCGGTCATCCGGTGATAGCGGCCGTCGCCGCCGAGGCGATCAGGATCTACAGCGAGATCGATTTCGTGACCCAGGCGCGTCGTCTCGGCGATCACTTGCATGGAGCCCTCGCGGACGCGCTCGGCGACCATCCGCTTGTCGGTGAAGCCCGCGGCCGCGGCTTCATCGCGGGGGTTCAGATCGTCGAGGATCGTGCGCCCGTCGCGTCTTCGCGCCCGAGCTGAGGATCGGCGATGTCGAGCGGCGGTGCCGCGAGCACGGCGTCATGATCCGCAATATGGGAGAAGTGCTTGGAATCTGTCCGCCCTATATAATCACCGAAAGCGAGATCGACCCCTTGGTTGACGGCATTCGTTCTGCACTCGACGGCGCCGCTGCTGCGAATTCCCGGGTCGGTCGGGTGGCATGAGTTCCAGCATTAAGACCGACTGCTTCACTTCAGTGGATATTATCGAGCAAACGCTCACCCGAGGGGTGCACTTCATCCGTGTCCGGTACAAAACGTCACCCATGTCTCAGGTCGGGCACGCCGCTCGCCAACGACACCGAGTTCGGCCTCGCGGCCTACTTCTACACCGGCGATCTCGGTCGCGCCTTCCGCGTGATGGAAGGACTGAAGTACCGGCGTCAATGAAGGCCTGATCACCACGCCGGAGGTGCCGTTCCGCGGCGTCAAGGAATCGGGCCTCGGCAAGGAAGGCGGCCTCCAGGGCATCGTGGATTATCTCGACACCAAACATGTCTGCATCGGCGGTCTCGGCGTCTAGTGGTTCCCGCCTGACATAGGAGTCCAATCAGAGATTCCCTTTCTGGCCTGCGCGTGCGAGTCTGGCGCATGCGCACAGGAAGATCGTTCACCGTTTCGTCGGCCGATCGCGTCCGTCTGACGGCGCTGATCAGGGATCGCAACGCCCCGCAAAAGCATGTCTGGCGCGCCGAGATAGTGCTTTTGCCCGCCGACGGCGTCGGCACCGGCGAGGTCATGCGCCGCATCGGCAAGTCGAAGACCGACGTCTGGCGCTGGCAGGAGCGCTTTGCCGCGGAAGGCTGTGACGGGCTGCTGCGCGACAAGACGCGACAGTGGCGCATTCCGCCGCTCGGTCCCGATGTCGGCGAGCGCGTCGTGGCACTGACGCTTGCCGATCCGCCGGGCGAGAGGACCCACTGGACCGCCGACATGATGGCGCAAGCCGCCGCAATCAGCGCCAGCGCCGTCAGGCGCATCTGGAAGGCGCATGGTCTCGCACCCCACCGCTGGCGCCAGGTTCAAGCTCTCCAATGATCCGAAGTTCGTCGACAAGTTGCGCGCCGTCGTCGGCCTCTATCTCGATGCGCCGGCCCATGCCATCGTTCTGTCGGTCGATGAAAAGAGCCAGATCCGGCGCTCGACCGCACCCACCCGGCCTGCCGATGAAGAAGGGGCGGCTCGGTACGATGAGGCACGACTACAAGCGCAACGGCACCACCACCCTGTTCGCCGCCCTCAACGTCCACTATTGTCCCGTTGACGAGAATATCATCTTAGTTGCTTGTAAAAATTTGTTCTCCACTTCCGTCTCCATCGTATCTCAGTCAACGCGATGGAGCAGGAAATGACTACAAACATTGTGAAACTGGAAGAAGGCAGGGCAATCGGCTCTAATCGTGACGTGCCGCTGTCAGATCATGAGGCGGAAGCCCTAGGGCATCTTGCGGTGGCGCTGAGTGGCATTTCGACGACCATTCGGTCCGCCGCCTACAAACACGCGCTAAACTCTAGTCACGCGATGAAGCCCCTAAAGGAGACGGAGGACGCGCTTACCGACTACGACGCCTTGGCGAGGGCGGCGGGCCGAAAGCAGCCGAAAGCGGCGGAGGAGGACGACAGGAAGGGGGACGCCCTAGCGAGAGAGGCCGCCGCACAGGTCAGCAGGGTCGATCAGACCCGATCTTCCCGCTGGAGCAGACCGCGAAGGGTACCGGTGGCATCAACGGACTACGTTCGGCAGGTGGTCATGGCAGATAGTCAGCTTGGAGCAGTGTCGGCACTGGTAAACGCGCGGCGAGTGGCTCCAGAACGCTTCCATGCTTCTGTTCCCAGTGTAGATAATAATCCGGATGCTCCGCTTCTGACCTCTTTTTCGGACTATCTGAGCAGGGTGTGCGGACTGGAGTCAAAGTCCCGCGAAGGCGTTCTCCTGGGCAGCCGCCGCTTTCTGGATTGGTTCCATCACCACCATTCCCGGCCAAGCCCTCGGCGCGTTGACGGCTGAGCATGTCCTTGCCGCTGTCGAACATCGGCTGTCACTATCGGCGACCTCCGGTACCCGCACCGGCAGCAACTTCTCACATCGTATTGGGCTGGCCACCACGACCAGAATCTCGCGCGCGTCGTCCCCAGGACGCCCCACTGGCGTTTGGCTCATCTAACCCTCGAACTCGGCTACGGCCCGTCGACGGTCTTCTTCACATGGGTCGGATTCGACGAAATGGACGAGGTCACAGGCGACGGCCATGCTGAACTGCTCGACGACGGCTCCATCGACATCACCTTCTATCACAACGGCGACGAGGCAATCCTCAAGGCCAAACGGGACACTTCTTCAACGGCCTGCTAGGAGATCCGTGTTCGCCTTGCGCTGACAAAGAAGCTCACACATGACGTCCGGGAGACGATGCTGGCAAATGGTCTGGCTGAAGCATTCCACCCACAATACCAAAGCCCGTCCCGATCCAAAGCGCTTCTAAGCACTCCACCTCAGGCGCAAGGCCGGTTGGCCAGTGCATCTTCTTGGTCCGCCGGAAGAGAACCCCGCCCGACAATAGCTTCATGAGGTCTTGCGCTGCAGTGTCGACCGTAAAAAAGGGCGCGCGAGGCGCCCTTCATTTAAACCGGCAGTCGGGAAGCAGACTTCACTCTGATATTCAAAAGCGGTAGGTGACACCTGCGCCTATCAGCCAGGGATCGAGCTCCGCCTTCCCCGTCAGCTTCGCGCCGGTCACCGTGACGTCGAAGTCCGGCTTCAGGAAAAGCTTCTTCACGTCGAAGTTGAGGCCCCAGTGCTGGTCCACCATGTAGTCGAATCCGACCTGCAGCGCCGTGCCGAACGTGTTCTTCACCTTGAGAGCATCAGCGCTGCCAGTGTCCTGGTTGTAGAAGATCGTGTAGTTCACGCCGGCGCCGACATAAGGCTTGAACGCGCCGAGATCGGTAAAATGGTACTGCAACGTGAGTGTCGGCGGCAGCAGCCAAACTTTGCCGATGTTGCCCAACCCTCCGATCGTCCCTTGGCCCGCGATGTTGGCATAAGTGGTACCGAGTATGAGTTCGGCGGCGATGTTGTCGGTGAAGAAATACGAGATATCGAGTTCCGGCGTCACCGTGTCCGAATACGAAAGACCGGAGCCGGGAAGCGTATCAACGTAGCCCAGATCTTTCGTAACGACGCCCAACGCCCGCAGGCGGACCTGCCAAGGGATTGGCGCTTCGGTGACCGAGGCTCCCGTCTCCGCCAGGACGGTCTCTGCTTGCGCAGGCTCCGCGGCGACGGCCTGCTGTCCCACCATGATCAGGGCCACCGCCGCTGCTGTTGCCCGCGCTACGCCCATTCGCGTTCTCGCCATGAGATTCACTCCTTGATGTTCAGAAAGGATGCACTGCACTATTTCGTCTCCTGCTCGAATGAATTGTTGATGGACCTCAAATGCCCCTCTTGCGTTGCAACGCGTTCCGCCGTCTCCGGAGGGTGATCGTTGAAGCCGATTGCGCTGCGGAGAAAATTGGTGCCTAGACTGATGAATGCGGCTTGCTCCCGATTGTCCTCGCCGCAGCCGTGCCCGCCTGCGCTGGCCTCGTAGAAGTAAGCGGGATAGCCAAGAGCCTGCAGTTTTGCGGCCATCTTGCGCGCATGGCCCGGATGGACGCGGTCGTCGCGTTTCGTGGTGGCGATCAGGATAGGCGGATAGGGCTGTCCCGGCGCTGCGGCGTGATAGGCGGAGATTTCCTTCAGGAAAGCCCAATCGTGAACCTTGTCCGGATCGCCATATTCGTCGATCCAGCTCGCGCCCGCCAAGAGCTTGGTGTAGCGACGCATGTCGATAAGCGGTGCTGTGCAGAACAGAGCCCCGAAATGCTCAGGATAGCGGGTCAGCATGTTTGCGATCAGCAGGCCGCCATTTGAGCCACCCTCGGCGGCAATCCGCCTCGGCAGGGTGATGCCCCTTCGCACGAGGTCGGAGGCAACGGCGGCGAAATCGTCGTGGGCGAGACGCTTGCCCTCCCTGCGCCCGGCTTCGTGCCAGCGGGTGCCGAACTCGCCGCCGCCGCGGATGTTCGCCTCGACACACGTGCCACCGCGCTCGAGCCACAGCTTGCCCAGCGGGGAGTTGTAGTAGGGCAGGAATGATACGCCGAACCCGCCATAAGCGGAAAGGTGAATCGGAGCATCTCCGTTCCCGTTCGCCGGACCAACCTGCGTATAGGGGATCAGCTCATGATCGATAGAGACTGCCTCGTGGCGCGTGACCACCAGTCCGGATGCATCGAAATTCTCCGGGCTGCGCTTCAGGATTGCTGAAGCGCTGAGAGACGGCGCGGCATTCAGATCGAACAGCAAGAGCTGCGGCGGCGTGATCGGATCCTGAGCACAGATCAGGACCTCTCCATTGGTCTCGTGAACTGCCGCATCGAATGACCAGACGTCGACAGTACCTTCGGCGGGCAGGGTGTTCAGGACTCGGCGCGTCCATTCCTGGTGGCCGGGAGTGAACATCTCGAAACGCGGTGCGAGATTGACGAGGTAAGAGATAATGAGCTTCCCGTCATTCCAGAAGAATGACTGCATGGAGCGCCTTTCCCCTGGTTGAAACAGGGTCTCAAAACGGCGTCCGCCGGCGAGGAAAGTGGAAAGCGAGATGACGATCAGCGCGTCGGCGGGATGGGTGGTGCCTCCCACCGTCCAGGGCTTGCGCGGCCTTACCGCCAGCCAGTCGCCGAAGACCCGCCACGACGCGTCGCGAGGAAGATCGATCTGCCTCCTCGGCCCGCTCCTATCGCCGATCCAGCTGATCTTCTCGAAGAAGGCCGGCTGCTCGATGAACCAAAGGCGCTCGCTGCGGCCGGTGCGGTCCGAATGACCAGACACTTGGAAGCTTTCGAACCCGGCCTCGAAGATTGCCGGCGTGGTGAGGGGATCCGCGTCACGCTTCCACAGTCGAACTGTGCGCGCATAGCCGGAGCGGGTGGCCATGCCATTACCAAGCGCACTGGAAAGCAGAAGCGTGTCAGGGTCCAGCCAATTAACGTAGCCTTTGGCCTCGGGGAGGTTGAAGCCGTCGGCGACAAAGCTCAGAGAAATCAGGTCGAATTCGCGATGCACGACCGCGTCGCTGCCGCCGCGCGACAGGCGCAGAACGGCTCTTTCCCGTCTCTCCGGCTCGATGGACGCGCCGTCCCAGATCCAGTCCTCTCCGTCGCTAGCCGCGAGAGCATCCAGATCGAGCAGTAGCTCCCATTGGGGATCCGCCTTCATGTAGGCGGCAAGGGTGGTCCGGCGCCACAGTCCGCGTGGATTACCGTCATCTCGCCAGTAATTGTAGAGGTACTGACTACGGCGCGCGATCAGGGGAAGATTGTCGCGATTGTCGAAAATGGCTGTCAGAGCCGCGCGGTCGCGCTCGAACTGCGTTCCACCGAAGTGCTTCAGAGTCCTTGCCGATTGGCCGGCGGCCCAGGCAAGTGCCCGCTCGCCCTCTACATCTTCAAGCCAGACATAGGGATCGTCGTCGGGAGCATCAAGCGTTGGACGGACATCAAATGCGTTCATGTCCGGACAGCCTTCAGAAAGAAGGGATAGAGGCTTCCGTCGGCTCGGGAACGCTCAGTGTCGGTAGCGGCGCCCACATGTTCGAAAAGCGTGATCATTGATGAGTTCTTCCAGTCGGTGCGGCATCGCAGTGCTTTTGCGCATAGGGCCGCAACCTTCGTGCCAACTGGGAAAATCGTTTCGGAACAATGCGATCGCTCTGGAAGCGTTGTGTCACATGTCCGACATCGTCGAGAATCCGACAACGAGTGCTCCTCCTAATCACCGGATCAACCTCCGGCGCCAGTCGTGGACACTGTGCAGAACTCGAGAAGTGAAGCTCATTGGAGTGAACCTGGTTGACGCCCAACATCTTCGCTCTGGAGCGCTTCACGCACACGGATTCATGGCAGACACCATGATGCGATCGATGCTGTTAGAGACCAAGCTGGCTGCGCCTGTGAGTTTCAGCCGCCAGCTGGAAGCAGCGGAGTTCTGAGGAGAAGGGTGGGGGGCCCAAGCCCTGCCGCAATCTTGGCCTGCACCGTCCCCTTGATTGTTGTGGGTCAACGTCTGCCTGCCCGCTGAATTTGGCACGCCTTACACCTACGTCACGACCAAGACCTTCCTGTTGCACTTCGGCCTCGACACACTGCGGGATTTGCCCGATTTCGAGGCGATTGAGGTTGCCGCGCTGCTCAGCAAGGAGAAGCTGCTGGCGGGCGATACTCCCATCGGGCTGGTGAGTGGTGGAGGAGGTGAGGAGCGACACTCCAAGGCCAGGACGGGCTAGCGCAGCAGATACATGGAAGTAATCGCTTGATATGAGCGGTTGAGAGTCGAATCAGGGAACTATGCGATCACTATCGATAAGAGGTGGCAATATCGATCGTGATTGTATCGGGCCACTCTACGGCGAAGGAGGCGGCAACTTGTGTCTCCGACCCGAAACGATTACCTTGCGGCCATTATGAGCAAGCATTTGGCATCCGTCTTGACGACGTGAACGCGCCCTGCAGCGTACAGCTGGACGACGCGGCGCTGGCCGATTGCTTTGCGGATCTCGATTTGGCCAAGCAGCATCCCGCTCATGTCAGCGCCTTTCTCGGCGAGGTCCCTCTCGCCCAGCAAGTCGAGTTCGCAACCGCGCACCACATTCGCGGTCGACGAGATGAAGGCTTTTGCCGCCAAGTTCTCTGCCTGGTCCGGCGAAAGCTATCCGCTCGCCGCATAATGGCTGGACATGATAGCCGACGCCCGTCCCGAATGGCGGCGGCTTTTTCGTATTATATCGACCTGATCGACAAGATGCGGCGGAACAGGGGTCCACGTGCGATGCGGCCAAAGCGGATCCAGCTCTCGAGCGCGACTACGGGGTAGGTGTGGTCGCTGGAGCCGCGGCCGACCTCGACCTCGCGCCAGCCGGTCTTGCCGCGCAGGGTGACCAGCAGCCCTTGCCGTCAAAAATCTCGATCCAGCTGGCGCCATCGCTGTTGTCGTCGCGCATGACGTCGAGACCGACGATCTCGGAGCGCCGCAGGCCGCCGCCACAGCCCAGGAGCAAAATAGCGCGGTCGCGCAGGCCCTGAGGTCGTGGCCGAGCGTGGCGATCATCGCCAGCAGATCGTCGCCAGGACCGCCTCTTTCTGCCGCGGTGGCTTTGCGTGCTTGCGGCGAATGCCGGCAAGAACCTTATAGATATGCCGCTCCGCGCGGTCCAACGGCCGGCCGCGCTGGGTAAAGTTCCAGGCGAGGCCGGAAAGCCGCCGCTCGATGGTCGCAAACTAAAGGGCAGGGGCGCCACGCTTCGGATCGCCGGCGGCGGTGCCCGAGGCACAGGCGCTGATATTGAGCCTGATCACCTTCGAGCCCGGAGGCAGGGGATCGAAGCCAGCGCGCCGGCACCAGGAGGAAAAATGCCGCCAATCCTTGGGGTAGGCGTCGCGCGTGTTCTCCGAGGTGGCGTTGTAGCCCCTCGCGGTCTCGACCAGTTCCTGGACATGCGCCGGGACTCTTTGAGCCGGGTCTCCATCTCCTTGTAGAGCTTGTCAAGCTCGCCATCGACTGGCTTCAGGTCGTCGATTGAACATTGCGTCATCATAGGCTTTGTGCCTTGTTGTAGCAGGCATCGTCCGTTCGCGCGGCGGACACAGACATCACCGTCGCTGAGCCGAGAACGACGGTAAAAGAAAATGCACTCACTGACTTCATAACCAATCTCTTTTGCGGGTGATTTAGAAACGGACGCCGAGCTTGGCGCTGAACCCGTGTGTCTGGGCATCCGAGGCGATCTGTCCCTGATAGGCGATGCCGAACGTCGCGTTCTCGGTGATGTTTACGTCAAGCCCAGCTTCGAGCAGAGCTGCGTTCTTTGCGATCGGCACGCCCTTGATGGCGAAGGAGGAACCGCCAGCAAAGGCAAGAGCGGTATCCGGCCTGACGTCGCCGAAGGCGTGGCGCCAGCCAAGACCGCCGCGCGCGGTAGCAGTCACGGTGCCGAGGGTCAGTACCGTCGACGCACGCAGACCTAGCGTGGTAAACGCCGTGTCGCTCGAGCGATCCCCGCTCGACAAGGCGGCTGCGCCGCCATTCTCGGTGAAGCCATCGGCGTCAAAATTCACATAAGCGAGATTAGCGTAGGGCTCGAAGGAAGCCGAAGCCGTATTGATACGGTAGCCGAGCTCGCCAAAGGCCTGGAACGTGCCGGCGTCGTAATCGGCCGAAAGGCTGTCGGCGAAGCCTGGAAAGACCACGGACCTGCCGGTCTCGATGCTGTGCCAGGTATAGGCAAGGCCGGAACGAAAACCGAGATTGCCGTTCTGCGTGCCGGCAAAAAGACCGAGATGGTAATTCTCGCTCGAGCCCGACGACGCGCGATCGTCCGCCTCCAAGGAGGTATGGCTGTAGCCGCTGATGAGGCCGAGCCGCCAGCTTTCGCCGACAGCCGCGTCACCGCCAGCCAGAAAGCCGCCTGTCGAGTGATCGAGACCGGCGGCATTGCCGTCGCTGTCGAGATGACCCCAGGCGCCGAAGCCACGGCCCCATACGGCGAAATTCTCACTCGTTGCCGGGGCCAGTTCCAGACCACCCAGCCCATAAGTCATCACCGGAACGCTGGAGGCACCGACGCCGTCGAACGCCGCACGGATCCGTTCGCTCGCGGCATCGCGTACAGAATGACTGTCCTCGATGAGGCCGCTATGAATGGAAGCATGAACCTCGCCTGATAGCATATCGAAAGCGTTGCGGGCTTCCGGCGCCGTCAGGAACAGGATGTTGTCCTGGATCGGATTACCGCTTCCAAGCGCCTGAGCCGCTGCGGCGACCGAGCGTTGATTGAAGGTGCTGGCTACATCGGCAAACGCCGTCGATGTGCGGCTGATATCGAGATAGACATTGTTGGCATCGTAGACGAGCTGGAAATCGACGAAGGGCGTCGCGTCTGTCGCCAGAGCCCCCGTCAGCCCGCCATAGGTGCCGCTTACGCCGCCTGCTGCGGAGAGCAGAGTATATCGGGCATCGACCGATAGCGTTCCCTGCCGCAGCAGCTCGATCTGCGCGCCGCTGTCGATCGCCGCTGCTCCGCCAACATCGATGAGATCGGACGACCTTGCGAGGTCGACCTGATAGATCGATCCGGACTGCTGCGCGAAATCGCCCGTGACAGTCAGTGTGGTGACGATCCTGCTCGGATCGGTCGCACTGCCAGGAGCGACCGTGCCGCCCTCGGAAATGGTGACCGCACCGTAGGTGCCGCCGCCTGCGACGACACCGCCGCTGTTTGCGATAGCCGTGCCCCCGATCTGCCCGTCATTCCCGAGAAAGCCGGACGTGGTCGCATCATGGGAAAGCACACCTGTATCGGCAAGCAGCAATCCCGCGCCGGAACCGACCGTCGTCATGCCGGAAAAATTGTTCTTTCCGCTCAGCGTTTGCACGCCACCGGCAACGAATAGTTTGCCGCCCATATTATTGTTATCAACGTCGAGGTCGTTGATGCTGCCGGCGAACGTGTCGTTCGAATCCGTTAGCACCAGGGTACGCTTGCCCAGTTCGACCGTTCCGCTGCCACTCAGGCTACGAATACGGGCATCGTTGTAGGCGTCGGAGATTCCCCAATAGTCGCTGCCATTTCCATGTTCGGAGATATCGAACGTGCCGTCTGCAACGACTTTCGCTGACCGTTGGATGTTGCCGAGCCCCGCAAGCGAGAGATAGGCATCCTGAGCAATATTCGTCTCGCCGGTGTAGGTGTTGACATTCGTCATCCGGACCACCGTCTTTGTATCAAGCGTCAGCGATCCGGAGCCGGAGACGACACCCGCTATGCCGAACCCGCCCTCATTCCCCATGCTCGTCGTGATCCTGCTCAGACCGGTCCCTTCGGGTGCGGATGAATCGGTAGAGAAGTTGCTGGCAGTGACGAAATGTGACGTATAAGCGGTATACTTCTTCTCCAGATCGAAAATGACCGATCTGTTTTTGAAGAAGTCAAGACCGGCAACAAAACTGGTCTGGTCATTGGGTTGTTCCGTCGTGCCGCTGGTGTAGGTGAAGTCGATATTGTCCAGCCTTACCGGATCGCCATCCGTTCCTGCGATTGTAACGCTCGGGATGTTGCCCGATGCGCTTACGATCTCGCGTTGCTCATTTCTCCGAACATTTTTAAGTTTGACGCCCGCATCCTGAAATTGCTTCAGCATCGCATCACTGATCTCCAGACTGCCACCGCCCGGTGTGCCGGTGTCGAGCAATACCGCGGTCTTGTTGGGGTCGGTGATTGGTGGGGCTCCATCCTTAACCGTGTACTGCAGATTGTAGCTGCCTTCGTATTCGGTCGAGGCATTGGCGCCAGAGCCAGGAAAATTCTGATAAGAATCCTGATCTTTTTCCTCGGGTTCTCCCCATGGCATGGCATTAGTATATTGGGCCCGGAGGCTTGGATTGAGGTTGACAATCGTGCAGGGGGAACAGCCAGGCGTTTGGTCGCTCTCGGAATCCGGATTCACATTGGCGGAGACCACGTAGCCAGACCTGGTGACACTGCCCATCATGCCCCAGACACTTGTCTTGCCAAGAAAATCGCCGGCCCCGAATGTACCTGCGAAATCGCCGCCTTCGTCTGCCATCTTGCCAGCGGTCATTTTCGCCCGCTGCTCCTTATCGGCGTGATAAGGTTCTTGGAGATCCTGACCATACATATCTTTAAGTCCATCCGTCACGGATCCCGGCGTGCACTTAAGATTGTTGTCCTTGCAATACGCATGGGTATAGACAAAATCGAGAATGCGAGCAGCCCGGTATTTCTTATCGCTTACAGACGGCCCGTCGATTGTTATCTTTTGATCTGGATCGACATATGTAAATTTATCAATTTCCACGTTCTGAAGCTTATTACCATACGTTCCGTCCCCGTACGTATATACGTAAGGCGTGTCGGCAATCGGGCGGACCCCGGTCACCTCTGACCCGATCTGCGTGTTGAGCTGGTCCGAGCCCGTGTCGAATACGTATCGCTGCGCGTTGCCATTGTTGATCTTGGCCCAGATGCCCAGGCGGTCATGGCCTTCCCCGACATACTCCAGCGGGATCGAAATCGGGTCGTCGGCCAACGCTTCTCCAGTTGGAAATGCTACCAGACCCACCCCGAGAGACACAGCCGGCAGGAATACCGTCGTCATCGCGGTGGTTGCCGCCAGAAAGTTCTTTGTCCTGAAACAAGCCTGCATACCTGGTCCTCGAAAAAGTCTCGCAAACTGATTGTTCATTGGAACGGCCTCCTGAATTGTTTAACGAGACCCTTTATGGCGGCCCTGGCTGACAACAGCCTGAAAGCTGCAAGCGGCCTGCGAGAATGGGGCGATCCTGAATGACGACAGGTGCTGTCAACAATGGATGAGTGCTCGGCCTGAAAGCTGAGCACGCTTTATGCTCAGGCTGCTGACAAGGCCAAAGCAGCGTAAGTGCGGAGTGAAATCCAAGGTCCACATGGGTCGTCGCGCTTCCCGTGCGCCTGGGAAGGCGCCGGCCCGGCCAAGCTTTCCCAGATCGTCCGGATGGCGCACAAGATACCGGTTCAGGTCGATCGAGATGGAGGCCGAGGCGTATGCCAAGGCGGTCGACTGCCTGACGAAAGATCAGAATGCGTCGCTGGCGCTCTACGATTTCCGCCGGCAGCGAGCTCAGCTCCTGCCGGGCATCCGTGTTTACTGGCGACGAGACACAAGATGTGCCCAAATTGCCACCAGACCGTCACCTGCGATGAGTTTCGGCAACTGATTTTGTCCTTTCAATCGTCGCCACTTCCTGGCCGCGGCCAACATGGGCCACTCGAAGGCAGCAGACTGGCGGCTATATGGACGGGCTGTGAGCCCGCACCGGAGACATTGGCGAAATCTACGATCTCTATAGCAACGTCAAGGAGAAGCGCGAGGTGTTGCAGATGTGGTCAAATCACATCGAATGGCTGATCAAGCAG
>NZ_JARTVP010000011.1:0-150953 GCF_029625865.1 Mesorhizobium sp. WSM4887 | reverse complement strand
GCGCCGGATTTCGACAAGTCGATCGCCTTCCAGGCCGCCTGCGACCTGGTGTTCAAGGGGACAGTCCAGCCCAACGGTTACACCGAGCCGGTGCTGCATGCGCGCAGGCTGGAGCTGAAGGCGAAGGACCGGGCGGGGTAGCGCCGGAAATCCGCGCCAGGGACCTTACGCCGCCTGCGCCATGCGCTCCGCGCTCATGCGGTAGGAGATCGCCTCGGCGAGATGGATGCGGCCGACGGTTTCGCTGGCGTCGAGATCGGCGAGCGTCCGCGCGACCTTCAGCACGCGGTGATAGGCTCGCGCCGAGAAGGCGAGCTTTTCGCTGGCGTCCTTGAGCAGCGTCAGCCCGGCGGCGTCGGGCCTGGCGATCGCCTCGACGACCGAAGGCGGGCAGTGCGCGTTGGTGGTGGCCGCCGCACCCAGCCTTTCCAGCCGCTCGCGCTGCATGGCCCGGGCGCGCGCCACGCGCTGCGCCACAGCGGCGCTGGTCTCGGCCTTGTCCGGCCGGATCAGGTCGCTTGCCGAGACCGCCGGCACCTCGATCCTGAGATCGATGCGGTCGAGCAGCGGGCCGGAAATGCGCGCCTGGTATTCGGTGCGGCAGCGCTCGCCGCGCAGGCAGCGATAGCCGGGCTCGCCCGACATGCCGCAGCGGCACGGGTTCATCGCCGCCACCAGCTGGATGCGCGCCGGATAGGTGACGCGGTGGTTGGCGCGCGCGATCACGCAGTCGCCGGTCTCCAGCGGCTGGCGCAGCGCGTCCAACGTCTGCGGCGTGAATTCCGGGAACTCGTCGAGGAACAGCACGCCGTGATGCGCAAGCGACACTTCGCCCGGCCGCACGCGCAAGCCGCCGCCCACCATCGCCGCCATCGACGCTGAATGATGTGGCGCGCGGAACGGCCGTCGGTCTGTCAGCTTGCCTTCGCCGAGCTCGCCCGCCACCGACGCGATCATCGAGACTTCGAGCAGCTCCTTCGGCGCCAGCGGCGGCAGGATCGAGGGCAGCCTTTGCGCCAGCATCGACTTGCCCGAGCCCGGCGGTCCGACCATCAGGAGATTGTGCCCGCCCGCCGCCGCCACTTCCAGCGCCCGCTTGGCGCTTTCCTGGCCCTTGATGTCGGCAAGGTCCGGCAGATCGCGCGCGGCGACCTGGATGCCGGCCTCGGGACGCGACAGCACCTGGGTGCCGCGAAAATGGTTGGCGATGGCGATCAGGCTGCGCGGCGCCAGGATATCGAAATCCTTGCCGGCCCAGGCTGCCTCCGGCCCGCAGGCGAACGGACAGATCAGCCCTTTGCCTTCGGCGTTGGCGCCGATCGCCACCGGCAGCGCGCCGGCGACAGCGGCAATGGTGCCGTCGAGCGACAATTCGCCGAGCACGACATAGCTGGCCAGCATATCGCCAGGAATGGCGCCGAGCGCGGCCATCAATCCGAGCGCGATCGGCAGATCGTAATGGCTGCCTTCCTTGGGCAGGTCCGCCGGCGCGAGATTCACCGTCACCTTCTTCGACGGCATCGACAGGCCGGAGGCATGAAGCGCGGCCTGCACGCGTTCCCGGCTCTCTGCCACCGCCTTGTCCGGCAAACCGACGATCTGCATGCCGACCTTGCCCGGCGCGATCATCACCTGGACATCGACCGGCACGGCCTCGATGCCCTGGAAAGCCACCGTGCGAATCCGCGCTACCATCTTGTCTCAAGCCCCCGGATACCGGCTCGCTCGCCGGTCCTGCGATCAGGCGGCGAGCGGGATCAGGTTAGACAACCACAGATTTGCAGCTTAAGCAAGAACATTACGGGAACATACGGTCCGCCCACCGGGCAGCTGAGGGGCGCTACTTCCGCTTCCCTTCCACGCAGTCCCAGAACAGGGCAGCAATGTCCGCGCCGCCGAAGCGCCGCACCTCGCGCACGCCGGTCGGCGAGGTGACGTTGATCTCGGTCATGTAGTCGCCGATGACATCGATGCCGACGAGGATGAAGCCGCGTTCCCTGAGCGCCGGCCCGATGCGGGCACAGATCTCGCGTTCGCGCTCCGTCAGCTCGGTCTTCTCGGCGCGGCCGCCGACATGCATGTTGGAGCGCGAATCGTGCTCGGCCGGCACGCGGTTGATGGCGCCCACCGGCTCGCCGTCGATCAGGATGATGCGCTTGTCGCCCTTGCGCACGTCCTTGAGGTAGCGCTGCACGATATAGGGCTCGCGGAACAGTTGGCCGAACATTTCGAGCAGCGAGGCGAGGTTGCGGTCGGCCTCGTGCAGATGGAAGATGCCCGCCCCGCCATTGCCGTAGAGCGGCTTGACGATGATGTCGCCGAACTCCTTGCGGAAGGCGGCCACCTCCTGGGGGTCCTTGGTGATCAGCGTCTCCGGCATCAGGTCCGGGAATTCGGTGACGAAGATCTTTTCCGGGCTGTTGCGCACCCAGGCCGGGTCGTTGATCACCAGTGTCTTCGGATGGATGCGCTCCAAAATGTGGGTGGTGGTGATGTAGTTCATGTCGAAGGGCGGGTCCTGCCTGAGCAGCACCACGTCCATCTCCGACAGATCGGTGCGCACCGGCTCGCCCAGCGAATAATGGCTGCCCTTCTCGTCGCGCACCTGCATCTCCTCGGCGCGCGCGAATACCTTGCCGTCCCGCATCGACAGCCGGTCGGGCGTGTAGTGGAAAAGCTGGTGGCCGCGCCGCTGCGCTTCCAGCGACAGCGCGAACGTGGTGTCGCCGGCGATCGACACCGTCGAGACATGGTCCATCTGGACGGCGATTTTCAACGGCATCTCGGGTCTCCGGCAATCTCTGCCGCCGATATAGGGAAATCGGCGGCTTCTGCCAATCGGCCAGAGATTATCGGTCGAAGACCAGCCGGGAATAGCCGACGAAGGACAGCGCCATCGCGACCAGCGAGGCGACCGTCAGCGCCGCCAGCGGCGGCAGGGAGGGCAGCGCGAACAGAAGGGCACAATAGACGAGATAATTGACGATGCTGGTGGCGACGCCGACGCCGCCGTAACGCGCGCCTTCCTGCGCGATGCCTCGGCTCGACGGCGCAAAGGTCAGATGCCGGTTGATCTGCCAGGTGACGGTGAGTGCGAAGCCGATCGACAGCACGCGCGCCGCCAGCGGTCCGAGCGGCGTGACGGAAAGCAGCAGCCAGAGCGCGGCCGCATCGGCAACGAAGCCGATGCCGCCGGCAAGCACGAAGCGGGCAAGCCGGACCATCAGGCGGCTCGCGAGGCCTTGCCCGGCTCCCTCTTCGGGGAGGCCTCGCCGTTGAAGCCCGCGCGTCGCTCGATGCGGCCGGCAGGGATGGAAAGATAGAAGATGCGCTTCTGTTCGGCCCGGCCGCGCGACACCGAATCGAGGATCAGCCCGGTGACCATCGCCAGCATGGACAAGAGGAGCAGGCCAACCGACAGCACCCAGGTCGGCATGCGCGGAACAAGTCCTGTCTCGGCGAACTCGATCAGCACCGGGATCATCAGCCCGATGCTGGCCGCCAGGAAGAACAGGGCAAACGTGCCGAAGAAACGCAGCGGCTGCGTCTCCTTCACCAACATGGCGAACATCCACAGGATCCTGGCGCCGTCGCGGAAAGTCGACAGCTTCGACGATGAGCCTTCCGGGCGGCGGCCGTAGTCGAGCGCCATCTCGTTCACCGGCAGCTTGAGCTGCGAGGCATGGACCGACATCTCGGTCTCGATCCCGAAGCCGCCGGAAACCGCCGGGAAGCTCTTGACGAAGCGCCGCGAAAAGACCCGGTAGCCGGAAAAGATATCGGTGAAATCGGCGCCGAACAGGCCCTTGTAGAGCCGGTTGAAGATGCGGTTGCCGAAGGCGTGGCCGGAGCGGCCGGCGTCGTCGGTGACGCCCCGCCGGGTGCCCACCACCATGTCCGAGCGCTCGGTCAAGAGTGTGTTGATCAGCTCCGGCGCATCTTCCGGCGCGTAGGTGCCGTCGCCGTCCGCCATCACATAGATGTCGGCGTCGATGTCGGCGAACATGCGGCGCACGACATTGCCCTTGCCCTGGCGCGGTTCGCGCACGACGACCGCGCCGGCCGCGCGGGCCCTGAGCGCGGTCAGGTCCTTCGAATTGTTGTCGTAGACATAGATCGTCGCGGAGGACAGCGTCTCGCGGAAGCGCCGCACGACCTCACCGATCGTCAGCTCCTCATTGTAGCAGGGCAGGAGCACGGCGATCGCCGGCTCGTTGCGGACCTCGTGCGGCATGCCTATCTCCGGTGCCCGGGCCCAGCCGACCAGCCGCGCCAATGCCGGCGTCTCCGGGCCGCTTTACTATTTATTGAAGCTGTTAATGCCCGGTTTAAGCCTCCATCGCCAAAGACCCTGGACCGCCAGGCATGGCGCCAAGGCCCATTTTCGCGATCTTCAGAAAATCGATTTTCCGATACCTTTCCTAAACGCTTTGCTGCCAGTCTGGTTACAAATTCCCCCGTCAGAACAGGGACATGATGCAAACGACGTTTGGCACCGGGCAGCCAGGCAGGGAAAACGCGGATCTGGCCTTAACCGATCCGCTGACCGGGCTTGGCAACCATCGTCGCTTTTACGACAAGGTCGATCGCCTGATCAGCGACCGCGCCGACGATCCCGCGCCCTTCACCGTTGGCATCCTCGATCTCGATGGCTTCAAGCCGATCAACGACCTGTTCGGCCACAAGGCCGGCGACGACATCCTGATCCAGGTGGCTATGCGCTTGCGCGCCTCGATGGATGGCTACTCCACCGTCTGTCGCATCGGCGCCGACGAGTTCGCCTTCCTCTACCCGATGGTGTTCAGCGAGGAGCAGGCCGCCGAAAAATCGCGCATGCTGATCGAGATCCTGTCGGCGCCCTATGATGTCGGCGAGCGCACCGCCAGATTGTCGGCTTCGGTCGGCTGCTCGCTGTTTTATTCCGGCGACGAGACCACAGAGATCCTGATCAACAAGGCCGAGACCGCGCTCTACCACGCCAAGCGCTCGGGCCGCGGCCGCGTCGTCGTCTACACACGCGAGATGGAGGAGGCCGCCAAGCGCGTCACCCGCATCGAGCAGGCGCTGCGCCGCGCCGTCTCGGCCGGCGAGGTCGAGCCGCATTTCCAGCCGATCGTCGACCTCACCAGTCGCCGCACCATCGGCTTCGAGACGCTGGCTCGCTGGACCGATCGCGATCTCGGCATGGTGCCGCCGAGCGTGTTCATTCCCATCGCCGAGGAGCGCGGCATCATCGGCCCGCTGTCGCAGCTGGTGCTGCGCAAGGCGACCGAGGCGGCGCGCAACTGGCCGAAGGACCTGTTCCTGTCCTTCAACCTGTCGCCGTCGCAGCTTGTCGACCAGAACACCGGCCTGCATATCCTAGCGATCCTCGACCGCACCGGATTCGATCCGCGCCGGCTGGAGATCGAGATCACCGAAACCGGCCTGATGACCGACCCGGCTTCGGCCGAGAAGATCGTCGAGGATCTGCGCCGCGTCGGCATCCGCGTCTCGCTCGACGATTTCGGCACCGGCCAGTCGTCGCTCGGGCGCCTGCGCGAATTCCATTTCGACAAGCTGAAGATCGATCGCGCCTTCGTTTCCTCGATCCTCGAAGACCGCCCCTCGGAACACATCATCCGTGCCATTCTCGCCATGTGCGAAGGACTCGGCATGGACGTTGTGGCCGAAGGCATAGAGGAGGAAGCGCAGGCCGACCGCCTCGTCCAGTTCGGCTGCGCGGGTGGCCAGGGGTATCTGTTCGGCAAGCCCGTCGATGCCGACGCCACGCTTGGCTATCTGCGCGATTCCTATCGCGGCGCGCTGCGCGCCAAGGCGATCTGATCGACCAACCTGCGATCCAAGCCGACCCGTCTGCGCCTCACGGAAGCGCGGCTGCTATTTTGTCAGACATATTGCCGCCGAAATCGCCTTTTCACCCTTGCTCCCGGGGCTGGCATGGCTAGGATGCGCGCCGGCCAAAGGGAGACAGAAATCATGATGCCATCGGCGCGTTTCGCCGACCTCGACGGCGCCTCGGTGTTGATCACCGGCGGCGGTTCCGGCATCGGCGCGGCGCTGACCGAGGGCTTCATGCGGCAAGGCGCCAAGGTCGCCTTCATCGACATCGCCGACAAGCCCAGCACGGCGCTGGCCGACCGTCTGGAAAGGGAGCTTGGCCGGCGTCCGCTCTATCTCAAGACTGATCTGCGCGACGTCGAGGCGCTGCGCGCCGCGGTAGCGAAGGCGGCAAAAGCGCATGGCGATGTCATTGCGCTGGTCAACAATGCCGCGCTCGACGATCGCCATGAGGTGAAGGATGTCACCATCGAGTTCTGGGACAACAACCTAGCCATCAACCTGCGGCCGCATTTCTTCACCGCCCAGGCGGTGGCGCCGGGCATGAAGCGCGCCGGCGGCGGCTCGATCATCAATTTCAGCTCCACGTCCTACCTCATCAACCATCCCGATCTGCCGGCTTACACCGCCGCCAAGGCCGGTATCCTCGGTCTCACCAAAGGCCTTGCCGGCAAGCTCGGCGCCGACGGCATCCGCGTCAACGCGGTTGCGCCTGGCTGGGTGATCACCGAACGTCAGCGCGAGCTTTGGGTTACCGAGGAGGCGCTTGCCGCCCATGTCGCCAAGCAATGCATCAAGGAGCCTATGCGGCCCGACGACATTGTCGGCACGGTGCTGTTCCTGGCGTCGGACGCCTCGCGCATGCTGACCGCGCAAATGCTGATCGTCGACGGAGGCGTGCTGTGAGCGGCGCGCCTGCGGTCGCCGCCCTCGACTGGGGCACGACCAGGCTCAGGGCCTGGCTGCTCGACGGCGCGGGTCAGCTGCTCGCCGAGCGGCGCGGCGACGACGGCCTGATCACGGCGCGCGAAAAGGGTTTTGCGACGGTGCTGGAAGGCCATCTCGCCGCCATGGGCGCGCCGAAGTCCCTGCCCGTCATCATCTGCGGCATGGCGGGTTCCCGCCAGGGCTGGATCGAGGCGCCATACGTCACCGTGCCTGCCCCGATCGGCGCCATCTTGGCAGGTGCCGCCCGCATCGAAGGCGAGCGCCGCGACATCCGTATCGTGCCCGGCCTCGCACAGCGCCTCGCCGACGCGCCGGATGTCATGCGCGGCGAGGAAACGCAGCTTGCCGGCGCGAATCTGCCGCCAACGGGGCGCCACATCGTCTGCATGCCGGGCACCCATTCCAAATGGGTCGTGGCCGAGGACGGCGCGGTCGCCGGCTTCGGCACCTGGCCGACCGGCGAGTTGTTTTCGGTATTGGCCGCGCATTCGATCCTGAAACATTCGCTGGGCGAACATCCGGCACCGGTCACGGCGGATGGTCCGTTCTTCCGTCAGTGGTGCGAGCGGGCGCTGGGCGAAGGCGGCGACGTTACCTCAAAGCTGTTTGCGATCCGCGCCGCCGGGCTGCTGCAAGATTTGAAATCCGACGAGGCGGCGGCGTGCCTGTCCGGGCTGTTGATCGGCGGCGAGATCGCTTCGGCGAAGCGGCGCTACGGCATCAGTGAAGCGCCCGTCGTGCTGATCGCTTCCGGCGCGCTGGCTTCGCTCTATGGCGCCGCTCTTGGCTTCGCCGGTCTTGCTTTTCGGGTCGTCGATGCGGATGAAGCGGTGCGCGCCGGCCTTGTCGAAGCCGCGCGCGAGAACCGCATGATCGGAGGCGACGCGTGACGCAGACAGCACCCTTTCCGAGACTGAAACGCGGGCTGGTCGCCATCTTGCGTGGCCTCAAGCCGACAGAGGCGATCTCAATAGGCCAGGCGATCTTCGACGCTGGCATCGAGGCGATCGAGGTGCCGCTCAATTCGCCGGAACCGTTTTCGTCGATCACCAGGATCGCCGAAGTCCTTCCGGAAACCGCGCTGGTCGGCGCCGGCACGGTGCTGACGGCGGCCGATGTCGATGCCTTGCACAAGGCCGGCGGCCGGCTGCTGGTCAGCCCCAACATCGATGCCGATGTCATGGGCCGCGCCATGCAGTATGGCATGGTGACGATGCCGGGCGTGTTCACGCCCACCGAGGCCTTCCAGGCGATCAGGCTCGGTGCTTCGGCGCTTAAATTCTTCCCGGCAAGCGTGCTCGGCGCCGGCGGCATTTCGGCGATCCGCGCCGTGCTGCCGGCAACGGCGCTGATCGGCGCCGTCGGCGGTGTTTCGGACAAGGATTTTGCCGGCTACAAAGCCGTCGGCGTCAGCGTCTTCGGCCTGGGGTCGAGCCTTTATAAGCCGGGCGCCAGCGTCGATGAAGTGGCTGAGCGCGCCCGCGCCGCGGTCGCGGCCTGGGACGAAGCCTTCGGAGGGATTTGATGGACAGCGTTTCGGTCTTCAGCGATCACATTTGCCAGTTGGGGGAGGGACCGAGCTACGATCCCGGCACCGAGACACTGTTCTGGTTCGACATCGTCAATGGCAAGCTTCTGGAAAAGCCGCTCGCCGGCGCGCTGAAAATCCATGATCTCGGCGTGATGGCCAGCGCCATCGCCGTCATCGACGATGCCCGCCAGCTGATCGCCACCGAGATCGGCCTGCAGGTCCGCGATGTGGCGACCGGCAAGTTGACGCTGCACACGCCGATCGAAGCTGACAATCCGCTGACCCGCTCCAACGATTCCCGCGTCCATCCCTGCGGCGCGTTGTGGACCGGCACGATGGGCAAGGACGAGGGCAAGGGCGCCGGCGCGATCTACTGGTTCTTCAAGGGCGAGCTTCGCCGACTGTTCTCCGACATTACCGTGTCCAACTCGATCTGCTTTTCCGACGACGGGACGATCGCCTACTACACCGATACGGCGACCGGGCTTCTGATGCGCGTCGCTTGCGATCCGGCGACCGGCCTGCCGACGGGCGAGCCGAACATCTTCGTCGATCATCGTTCGCAAAAAGGCTATGTCGACGGCTCGGTCGTCGACCGCGACGGGGTGCTGTGGAACGCCGTCTGGGGCGGCAAGGCGGTGAAGGCCTATTCGCCGGACGGCATGCTGCTGCGCGAAATCCCGATGCCGGTAACCCAGCCTTCCTGCCCCGCCTTTGTCGGGCCGAACGCCGACCGCCTTGCGGTGACATCGGCCTGGAAAGGCAAGGACGACAAGCAGCGCAAGCTCGATCCTCAGGCCGGCATGACCTTCCTGCTCGACATTCCGGTCCGGGGCCGCTTCGAGCCCCGCGTGCTGATCGCCTGAGCGGCTTGCGCATTATCGCTCGCTCAGGTCGGTTTCCTGAAAGCCGATTGCAACCGCCATGCGATGGTAGCACCAGACTTTCTGGGAGCTTCCATGCCGAGCAACGGGCCGACGCTGATCCTTGTCCATGAGCCGGAGAGGGCTTGCTTCGACCGGCTGGTCGCCGACGGCTACCAGACGGAACGCGCAACCGAGATATCGTCCTATCTGGCGCAGTCGACCGACCTCGCGCCCGAATTCGGCCAGCTCGCCGCCGCTTGCGAAACGCGCGGCCTCACCTTGATGGCCGTCGAGCTGGACGACGCCGCGACCGTCTTGGCGAACGCCGATCCCGCCAAAACCCTGGTCTGGACGCTGACCGACGGCATCGCCTATTTCCGCGGCGGCGCTTCGCCTGCGCTGGCAAGGCTGAACGGACTGAAGACGATCGGCGCCGACGATTCGCTGTTCGCGCTCTGCCAGGACAAGTTCCGCTCCGGCGCCGTGCTCGGCGCGCTTGGCCTGCCGGTGCCGCCGGCCGGGCTGGCCCGAAATGGGAAATGGCTGGTCGAGCCGTCGGCCTCGTCCGCCGGCTGGTTCGTCAAACCAAACCGGCTCGGCGCCAAGATCGGCATCTGGCCGGATTCGCGCTGTCGCGATCTTGGTCATGCGCTGGAGCTCAGCCGGCGGGTCTTTGACCATTATCGCGACGATGTCGTCGTCCAGCCTTATGTCGCCGGCCGCAATGTGCGGGCAAGCTTCCTCGGTCTGAAGCCGGATACCGGCGTCGAGGCGCTCGGCATCGCCTTCGTCGAGTCCGGCGGCGACTTCCAGACCATGGCCGACTCCATGGCGCTCTACGGCGATAGCGGCCAAGCCGCCAGGGACGCAGGCACCTATGCCGAGCCGGAGCTCGAGCAGGTCGCCGCCAGCCAGCCGGCGGCCGATCGCGCGATCCGCGCCATCGCGCAGGAGCTGATCGCCGGGCTTGGCCTGAAGGACGTCTTCTCGGTCGACTTCAGGGTCGAGGCCGACGACACCGTCCATCTCATCGAGTTCGAAGTCTGTCCCGGCCTGCCCTGCTTCGATTTCCGCGACTATTGCCGCAGGCAATGGAGCATGAGCCTGGCGGATGCGATGGCGGAGACGGCGACCAGCCGGCTGAGGGTACAAGCTTAGGGAATTGGACCGGTCTGCGGCAGCGGAGCGGCTTTGAGACGCCGGCGGGACAGAGGGGGGCGCGAAGGATCGCTGCAAATCTTGCTCTGCGCACTCTTTGATCATGTCAAGGCAGGACGATGCGCCCTGGGCCTAAACCCCCTCGACCAGCACGATCTCGCCGTCAGCCACTTTCTGGCGAATGGCGACGGCGCGCTGATATTCCGGCGAGTGGTAGCAGTCATGCGCGGCGGCAAGCGATTCGAACTCGATGATCACGTTGCGCGCGCGGCCAGGCCCCTCGGCCTTCTCATGCTTGCCGCCGCGCGCCAGGAATTTCGCGCCGAAGCGCTCGAAAGCCGGTTTGGCGGCGGCGACATAGTCCTTGTATCCTTCCGGGTCGCGCACATCGACGCGGGCAACCCAATATCCCTTTGGCATCATTTTCTCCTGTTTCGGTTCGCAAACCGGATCGGCCCTATGCCGAGCACATTTCGGCCAAGATAGCCTCGGCCGCCGCCCGCCGATCCGGCGCCTTGACGATCGGCCGGCCGACGACAAGGTGGCTGGAGCCGTTGCGGATCGCCTGCGCCGGCGTCACCACACGCTTCTGGTCGCCATGGGCGCTGCCGCTCGGCCGTATACCCGGTGTGACCACGGCCATGTCGGGACCGACGATCCGGCGCACGGTTTCGGCCTCCTCGGCCGAGCAGACGATGCCGCCCATGCCGGCATGCAGCGCCTGTTCGGCGCGCCTCAGCACCAGCGTGTGCGGATCGTATTCATAGCCGGCATCGATCATGTCCTGCTCGTCCATCGAGGTCAGCACGGTCACCGCGAGCAGGCAGAGCTCGCTGCCTTTGGCTGCTTCCACCGCCGCCTGCATAGCCTTGGGATAGGCATGCAGTGTCAGCATCGAGACCCCCATCCTGACGATATTCTCGACCCCCTTGGCCACCGTGTTGTCGATGTCGAGCAGCTTCATGTCGAGGAAGACCTTGGTGCCGCCGCTGGCGAGCTCGCGCGCGAAATCGAGCCCGCCGGCGAAGGCGAGCTGATAGCCGATCTTGTAGAAAGAGACGCTGCCTTCGAGCGCGCGCACCGTCTGTTCGGCTTCCTTCAGCGTCGGCACGTCGAGGCCGACGATCAGCCTGTCGCGCATGGTCTCGACCGGATGCATCAGACCTCGATCCTCACGGACAGCATGCGCGAGGTTTCGATCAGTGTACGGCATAGGCGCTCCATCGATTGGTGCAGTCTGGCGTCGCGGAATTGTCCGTCCTCGGCGAAGGCTTCATCGGCGCCGGAAACCGAGCATTCCGGCGTGATCACTTCCATCTGGCAGCGCACCAGCACCGCGCGCAGATGGTTGATGCAGCGTATGCCGGCAAACTTGCCCTCGGAGGAGGAGCAGAGCGCGACGGGCTTGCCGTAAAGCGGCCTGAACGAGCGGCTGCCGTCGCGCCGGAGCCGGCTCACCCAGTCGATCGAATTCTTCAAGAGCGGCGGGATCGAGCCGTTGTATTCAGGCGTCGCGATCAGCAGCCCGTCATGGGCGGATATCTGATGGCCGAGCTTCACGGCATTCTCGGGAATGCCTTTGTCCTTCTCAAGATCCTCGTCCATGATCGGCAGCGGATAGTCGCCGAGCGAAATGCGGGTCACCTCCGCACCCTGCATGGCGAGTTCCTTTTGCGCGACATCGGCCGTCCGGCCGCTGAAAGCGCCGGTGCGGATCGAGCCTGCGAAAACGAGGATTCTTGGGATTACTGCCATCGGCCACCTGTCGAACGACGTATAGGCCGAAGAGCGATCAATCCCCAAGCGCTTTCGATGGCCAAGCGCTTTCGGTCAACATGCCTCGCGTCGGTAGATCCACAGCTGCGTAGGCGGAATGTTGCGGATGATGAAATCGAAATGCTTGACCGTGTAGTCGCCGCGGCCGGGCGGGATCGGCGACAGCGGGCCGTAGGTCAGCTGCACGATCGGCCGGCCGACGGGAATGCGGTCGAGCAGGCTTTCGATGTAGGCGATGCGCTGGGCGACTGGGAAATTGAGCAGCGGCACGCCGGAGACGACCGAATCGAACACCAAGTCGCGCTTGTCGCCGAGTGTTGCGTCGAGGTTGAAGGCGTCGCCCTCGATGACGTTGACGCGCGGATAGAGCCGGCGCAGATGGCGCACGAAGTCGGTCGAGTATTCGATCGCGTAGAGGTTCTCCGGCTTCACGCCCTGGGCGAGGATGGCGCGGGTGATGACGCCGGTGCCGGGGCCGACCTCCAGCACCGGCAGGCCCGATTTCGGGTTGACGATCGAGGCCATCTTGCGGGCGGTCACGGAACTGGTGGGAACGATCGAGCCGACAGCTTTCGGCTTGTCGATCCAGCCTTTGAAGAACTTCAGCTCGTCGTCGAATTTTTCCGCCAGCGCTTTGCGCAACCCGGGACCACGTGCCATGCGAGCTCTCCTCAACGCTCCCCGACCCGCTACTTAGCAGCTAGGTGGAACAAGGCAAGGCAAGATCTGGCATAAGATGTTGATGACGCTGAGGCAGCGCGTCAACCCCTGTCGCACCCCACTCAGGGCTCGCCGAAGGATTCGAAAAAGTCCTTCATGCGGGCGAAGAAGCCGCTCGACTGGGGCGAATTGTCCTTCGAGGAGAGCTGCTCGAACTCTTCCAGGAGCTCGCGCTGGCGCCGCGACAGGTTCTGCGGCGTCTCGACCGCCGTCTGGATGTAGAGATCGCCGACATTGGGCTGCCGCAGCACCGGCATGCCCTTGCCCTTCAGCCGGAACTGGCGGCCGTTCTGGGTGCCTTCCGGCACTTTCACCTTGGTCTGAGTGCCGTCGAGCGTGGTGACCTCGAACGAGCCGCCGAGGGCGGCGGTCGTCATCGAGATCGGCACCTTGCAGTAGAGGTCGGCGCCGTCGCGCTGGAAGAATTCGTGCGGCTTGACGGCAAGGAAGATGTAGAGGTCGCCCGATGGGCCGCCGCGCAGGCCGGCCTCGCCCTCATTGGCAAGCCGGATGCGAGTTCCGTCCTCGATGCCGGCCGGGATGTTGACCGACAGCGAACGCTCCTCGGTGACGCGGCCCTGGCCGGCGCATTTCGGGCAGGGGTCTTTGATCGTCTGGCCGCGCCCCTGGCATTGCGGGCAGGTGCGCTCGATCGAGAAGAAGCCTTGCGTTGCCCGCACCTTGCCATGGCCGTGGCACATCGCGCAGGTGACCGGCTGCGTGCCGGGCTTGGCGCCGCTGCCGGAGCATTCCGAACAGGAAATCGATGCCGGCACGCGGATCTGCGCCGTCTTGCCCAAAAACGCCTCTTCCAGCGAGATTTCCATGTTGTAGCGCAGGTCGGCCCCGCGCTCGCGGCCGCCCGACGAGCGGCGCTGGCGGCCACCCATCATGTCGCCGAAAATGTCTTCGAAGATGTCGGCGAAGCCGCCGGCGCCGAAGCCGTGCGCCGCGCCATTCATGCCGCCCTGCTCGAAGGCGGCGTGGCCGAAACGGTCATAGGCCGCGCGCTTCTGCGGGTCCTTCAGCGTCTCGTAGGCTTCGTTGATTTCCTTGAACTTGTGCTCGCAGGCATGGTCGCCGGGGTTGCGGTCGGGATGGAACTGCATGGCGAGCTTGCGGAAAGCGCTCTTCAGCTCCTTGTCGTCGGCGCCTTTTTGCACGCCCAGCGTTTCGTAGAAATCAGCTTTCATTTTTTCCCGCTGTCCGGATGCTCAATGTCTTCAAGCATTGTCGCGTCGTCGCCGGCACGTTGTTCGATTTAGGAGCGATGTTGCCCGGATGCCAGAGCCGAGCCGTGCTCACCGGTGTTTTTCCGTCAATTTTTGGGCCAGGTCCGCACTTTTTCGGTGAAGGTTGCAAAAAAGCCCGGCCTTGCGCCGGGCTTTTCGCATTATGTGGCCGTCAGCCGGCTCAGGCCGACTTCTTCTTGTCGTCGTCTTCGTCGATTTCCTCGAAGTCGGCGTCGACCACGTCCGAATCCTTGGCGGCGTCCGCCTTGGCGTCGGCTTCGGCCGCTTCCTTCTGCGAGGCCTCGTACATGGCCTGGCCAAGCTTCATCGAAGCTTCGGCGAGCGACTGCGACTTGGCCTCGATATCGGCCACGTCATCGCCTTCAGCTGCGGACTTCAGCGCCGCAATCGCGTCGGCGATCGCGGTGCGGTCGGCCTCCGAGACCTTGTCGCCATAGTCCTTCAGCGACTTCTCGGACGAATGCACCAGCGATTCGGCCTGGTTGCGGGCCTCGACGAGGGCGCGGCGCTTCTTGTCGGCCTCGGCATTTGCCTCGGCGTCCTTCACCATCTTCTCGATGTCGGCATCGGACAGACCACCCGAAGCCTGGATGCGGATCTGGTGCTCCTTGCCGGTGCCCTTGTCCTTGGCCGAGACGTTGACGATGCCGTTGGCGTCGATGTCGAAGGTGACCTCGATCTGCGGCACGCCGCGCGGAGCCGGCGGAATGCCGACCAGATCGAACTGGCCGAGCAGCTTGTTGTCGGCCGCCATCTCGCGCTCGCCCTGGAAGACGCGGATGGTCACCGCCGACTGCGAATCCTCGGCCGTCGAGAACACCTGGCTCTTCTTAGTCGGGATCGTGGTGTTGCGTTCGATCAGCCTGGTGAAAACGCCGCCCAGCGTCTCGATGCCGAGCGACAGCGGCGTCACGTCGAGCAACAGCACGTCCTTCACGTCGCCCTGCAGCACGCCGGCCTGGATGGCGGCGCCGAGCGCGACCACCTCATCCGGGTTGACGCCCTTGTGCGGCTCCTTGCCGAAGAACTGCTTCACGATCTCCTGGATCTTGGGCATGCGGGTCATGCCGCCGACCAGCACCACTTCGTCGATCTCGCCCGCCTTCAGGCCGGCATCCTTGAGCGCCGCCTTGCAGGGGTCGATGGTGCGCTGCACGAGGTCCTCGACCAGGCTCTCGAACTTCGCCCGGGTGAGCTTCATCGTCAGGTGCTTCGGCCCGCTGGCGTCGGCAGTGATGAAGGGCAGGTTGATCTCGGTCTGCGTCGTCGACGACAGCTCGATCTTGGCCTTCTCGGCCGCTTCCTTCAGGCGCTGCAGGGCGAGCTTGTCGGCCTTGAGGTCGATGCCTTGCTCCTTCTTGAACTCGGCCGCCAGGTACTCGACCAGGCGCATGTCGAAGTCCTCGCCGCCGAGGAAGGTGTCGCCGTTGGTCGACTTCACCTCGAAGACGCCGTCGCCGATCTCGAGCACCGAAATGTCGAACGTGCCGCCGCCAAGGTCATAGACGGCAATGGTCTTGCCGTCCTTCTTCTCCAGACCATAGGCAAGTGCGGCAGCCGTCGGCTCGTTGATGATGCGCAGCACTTCGAGGCCGGCGATCTTGCCGGCGTCCTTGGTCGCCTGGCGCTGGGCATCGTTGAAATAGGCCGGAACGGTGATGACCGCTTTCTCGACCTTCTCGCCGAGATAGGCTTCAGCCGTTTCCTTCATCTTCTGCAGGATCATGGCCGAGATCTGGCTGGGCGAAAGCTTCTTGCCGCCGGCCTCGACCCAGGCATCGCCATTGTCGCCCTTGACGATCTTATAGGGGACAAGCTTCTTGTCCTTCTCCGTCACCGGATCGTCATAGCGGCGGCCGATCAGGCGCTTGACCGCGAAGATGGTGTTTTCAGGATTGGTGACCGCCTGGCGCTTGGCCGGCTGGCCGACGAGGCGTTCGCCATCGCTGTTGATGGCGACGATGGAAGGGGTCGTGCGCGCGCCTTCCGCATTCTCGATAACCTTGGGCTCCTTGCCGTCCATGATGGCGATGCAGGAGTTGGTGGTTCCGAGGTCGATACCGATTACTTTTGCCATTGTTCTAGTCTCTCCTCTAAGCAGGCTCTCAGGACCCTGAATAAGGCGTTCCGACGAAAGCCCCTGTTCACAAGAAATTCCGCCACGGTCCCCGGGTTTTCAAGGCCGGGCGGTTGGCGCGTATATAAGAACAGGCGGCACGAGGCGCAAGCATCCTGCGCAACGCATCCACCAAGCCGATCCCCTGCCGGGAACAATGCTAAATCGCCAATTTTGCGGCCGATTTGCCGCCCGATACGCCCGGACCGAGGTAAATCCGGCGCGGGCAAAAACGTCGCAGTCGCCATGATCCGGGCGTGAATGCCTGCGAACGGAGTTCCGTGGAGCTTCAGAAAGATGTGTTTTCCGCGATCGCTTGCGCCCCCCGGTCGACAGGCGGCCAGCGGTCAGGCGGCTTGCGACATCGATCTGCGCACGTCCGCGAGGATCTCGAAGGAGCGCACCCGCGCGGTGTGGTCGAACATCTGCGCCGTCACCATCAATTCGTCGGCGCCGGTGCGGCGCACGAAGGCGTCGATGCCCTGGCGGACCGTCTCCGGCGCGCCGACGACGGCACAGGACAGCGCCTGGGCCAGCATGGATCTGGCGACGGGATCAAGGTCGCGGTCGTAGTTTTCGACCGGCGGCGGCAGCTGGCCGGGCCGGCCGCTGCGCAGGTTGACGAAGGCCTGCTGCAGCGAGGTGAACAAAAGCTTCGCCTCGGCATCGGTGGGTGCCGCAAAGACATTGAGGCCGAGCATCACATAAGGCTTGTCGAGCTGCGCCGACGGCTGGAAGCGAGTGCGATAGACCTCCAGCGCGTGGTCGAGTTCGGCCGGCGCGAAATGCGAGGCGAAAGCATAGGGCAGCCCAAGCAGCGCCGCGAGCTGCGCGCCATAGAGGCTGGAGCCAAGGATCCAGACCGGCACGTCCTGGCCTTCGCCCGGCACCGCGCGGATGCGCTGACCTTCCTCGGCCGGCTGGAAATAGCCCATCAGCTCGACCACGTCCTGGGGGAAGTTGTCGCTGGCCTCCAGGTTGCGGCGAAGCGCCCGCGCCGTCATCATATCGGTGCCTGGCGCGCGACCGAGGCCGAGATCGATGCGGCCGGGGAAAAGTGCTGCCAGCGTGCCGAACTGCTCGGCAATCATCAGCGGCGCATGGTTGGGCAGCATGATGCCACCGGCGCCGACGCGGATAGTCTTGGTGCCGCCGGCGATATGGGCGATGACAACCGACGTCGCGGCACTGGCAATGCCCGGCATGTTGTGGTGCTCGGCGAGCCAGTAGCGCTTGTAGCCAAGCCGCTCGGCATGGCAGGCAAGGTCGAGCGAATTGGCCAGCGACCGCGAGGCATCGCTGCCTTGCGTGATCGGCGACAGGTCGAGAACCGAAAGGGCCGTCATTGGTCAGGTCTCCACGATTTGCTTCTGCCGCAACCGGGCCTCGAATTCGGCGCGGTCGGGAATGACGATGGCGAACTGGCCCTCCAGCACGTCGGCGAGTTCGGTCGCCGAGGCGATTTCCCGCTGCTCGCTGCGGCCGCCGAGATGGTGGATAGACAGGCGGTTGTTGCGCAGCGCGAGACCGAAGTCATTCATGCAGGCGGGTCCGGTTAGACCGGACCGATATAGGCACTCGCCATGGGCGCCGCAAACAGCCGGCCGGACATGCTGATTGGGCCAGGCCTCACGCGCCGGATTTGTGGTTGTTATCGCCGGCCTCGTCGTCGATCGCCATGGTCTGCTGCGCGGCGAGGAAATTGCCGACATGGCTGAGGCCATCGAAATGGTCGCAGAACACCTTGATGACCACCAGCAGCGGCACCGCCATCAGCGCGCCGACGAAACCCCAGAGCCAGGACCAGAAGGCGATGGCGATGAAGATCGCCACCGCGTTTATCTCGAGCCGCCGGCCGACCACCGTCGGGGTCACGAACTGCCCCTCGACGATGTCGCACAACAAAACGAAGGCGGGTGCCAGCAACGCGTAGGGGATCGTATCGAAGCTGATCAGCGCGATGATCGTGACCAGCAGCAAGGTGATCAGCCCGCCGACATAGGGCAGGAAGTTGAGCAGCGCCGCGGCCGCGCCCCAGACCTGCGGGTTCGGCATCCCAAGTCCCCAAAGGCCAAGTCCGATCACCGTGCCGAGGCCGGCGTTGATGGCCGCCACGGTAAGCAGGTAATGGGAAATCTCGTGCTCGACGTCATAGACGATGCGCAGCGCGCGCTTCTTGTCGCTGAGGTGGGCGAAGGACTGGACGATCTTCTCGTAGAACAAGGTGCCGGAGGCGAGCAGGAACAGCGACAGCACGAAGACGAGGGTGATGCTCGTGCCGGCTCCCAGAATGTTGCTGGCCGCCGTCGACAGGATGCCGGACGGCGCCAGCGCGACCTTCTGCACACCCGGTTCCTGCGATGTCTCGGTCAGGGCCTGCAGTTGACGCGAGAGATCCATGACCCTCTCGAGCGGACGCTTGAAAGGCGCCAGCCGCTCGGTGAGTTGCTCGCCGATCGAGTAGCTGTTGTTGATGAGGTCGATGACCGGGCCGCTGAGCAGGTAACCGGCGCTGGCGAAGACGAAGAGGGACAGCAACACCAGCAGTGTCGCGGAGGCCACCTCGGGGATGCCGCGCTTGCGCAGGAAGCGCACGATCGGGGTCAGCGTCAGCGCCAGCAGGAAGGCGAGGATCACCGGCATGAAGAAGGCGCGGGCGAAATAAAGCGCGGCGATCGTTATCAGCACGAAGATGCCGATCAGCAGCAATCGAATCAGGCGCAATTCGGCGCGGGCGCTGGCGCGCTCGTCCGGGCTTTCGGCAACGTTCGAACCCGAAGCGCTCGTTTCGACCTTCATCCGTTCCCTCGCGATCGCCGAGGAAAACGTACGCGCCGCCGCCAAGGTTCCTTAGCCGGCGGTGAGGGCGCATCTTGCTGGGCAGGCGTGCTCAGGCGACGGGCGCCGGCGCGGCCTTCACCGTTTCCTTGCGCACGACCGGCGCCACCTTGGTGCCGTAGAGCTCGATCGCCTTCATGACCTTGGCATGCGGCATGGTGCCGATCGCCATCTGCAACAGGAAGCGGTCGTTGCCGAAGATCTTGTGCTGGGCGACGATCTTTTCCGCCACCTGTTCGGGATCGCCGACGAACAGCGCGCCGTTCGGCCCGCGCGCCTGATCGAAATGCGCCCGCGAGGTCGGCCCCCAGCCGCGCTCACGGCCGATGCGGTTCATCACCTCGGCTTGCGGTGCGTAGAAATCGTCGGCCGCCTTCTCGGTCGTCTCGCCGACGAAGCCATGCACGTTCAAGCTGGTCGCGAGCGAGGCGGGATCGTTGCCGGCGCGCCTTGCCGCCTCGCGATAGATCTCGAACAGCGGCGCGAAGCGGGCCGGCTCGCCGCCGATGATGGCAAGCGCCAGCGGCAGGCCGAGCACGCCGGCGCGGGCGGCGGACTGCGGCGTCCCGCCAATAGCGATCCAGATCGGCAGCTTGTCCCGGAAAGGTCGGGGATAGACGCCGCGGCCGTTGATCGGCGCGCGCAGCTTGCCCTGCCACGTCACCTTCACCTGGTCGCGGATGGCAAGCAGGAGATCGAGCTTCTCGGCGAAGAGCTCGTCATAGTCCTCGAGATTGTAACCGAACAGCGGAAACGATTCGATGAAGGAGCCGCGCCCGGCCATGATCTCGGCGCGGCCCCCGGACAGAAGGTCGAGCGTCGCGAACTGCTGGAAGACCCGCACCGGATCGTCGGAAGAAAGCACCGTGACCGCGCTGGTGAGCTTGATCCGCTTCGTCCGCTCCGCGGCCGCGGCCAGCGCCACGACCGGCGCCGAGGCTGCATAGTCGGGGCGATGGTGTTCGCCGAGGCCGAACACGTCGAGACCGACCTGGTCGGCCAGCTCGACCTCCTCGATCAGGTTGCGCAGCCGTTCGTGCGGGCCGATGGCGCCGGGGCCCGGCTCCGGGCTGACATCCGCGAAAGTGTAGAGGCCAAGTTCCATTTTCATGCATCCTGATGCGCCGCTTGGGCGTTGATTGTTGGCGCTAGAGGTAGCGACCGGCCCCCAGAGCCGCCAGAGGCGCGATTTGTGAACAGTGCATCGCGCCGCGACGACGTATCCCGACGGCAACAGCCCAGATTTTCATGGCTGGCATACCGTTTTGGCGCTTGAACTCACCGCTTTCGCGCGTATGTAAGCGTCGCGAATTGACTTCAGGGAAGTGGACTTGGCTATTTACAGGGAAAAAGACATATTCGAGCGGCGCAACGCCGCGAACGAGGCAAAGAAGGCGCTCCTGGAGCGCTTCAAGTCAAAGCCGGCGGCGGACGACCCAGCGGTTCTGGCGCGTCAGGCGGAACGCAAGGCGATCCTCGAGGCCCGTGCTATCCGCGAGGCCGAGAAGGCCCGGTTGAAGCAGGAAAAGCTGGCGCGCGAAGCGGCCGAGAAGGCTGAACGCGAGGCAGTGGCCGAAGCGGCCCGTATTGCTGCCGAAGAGGCAGCGGCTGCCGAGGCCAAGATCCGCGAAGCCGAGGAAACCGAACGCATCGCCCGCCTGCTCGCCGAGGAGGCCGAACGCAAGGCCAAGCGCGATGCGCGCTACGCCGCCCGCAAGGCGCGCGTCGGTCGCACGCCTCCGGGCTTCTCGGCCCGCTAGGTTCGAGTTCGTTTCGAAAATGAGTCAGGGTCGCCAGGAGCGGCCCTGAACGCGTTCGTGCTACATCAGCCGACGAGCTTCAGCCCGACGATGCCGCAGACGATCAGGCCGATGCAGGCAAGCCGCACTGCGGTCGCCGGCTCGCCGAGCAGCCAGATGCCGAGCAAGGCCGTGCCGACAGTGCCGATGCCGGTCCATACCGCATAGGCCGTGCCGACGGGCAATGTCTTCAACGCAAGCCCGAGCAGGCCAAGGCTGACGATCATCGAGACGATCGTGAGCACGGTCGGCAGCGGCTTCGAGAAACCATCGGTATATTTGAGGCCGATCGCCCAGCCGATCTCGAACAGGCCGGCGAAGAAAAGGAAGATCCAGGACATCGCGAACGCTCCATCGATCGAGCATCGAATGCTCGACGTTTGACGTGGCGGGTCGTCCCGGCCGGGTTTCGGGGAAGCGAGGTCGTCCTCGCGGTACCGATATAGTGAGTTCTGTACCCCGATCAACAAAACACCGGCAGCATTCGGCATGCCGCCGGTTCAAATCCGCATCGAGACGGATCGGCCGCGCTGACGGCCTACTTCTCCTTGATGCGCATCGCCTTGACCGGCGGCGCCTTCGGAGCCGGGGCCGCGGCCGGTTTCTTGGCGTCCTTTTTCGGCTTGCGGGGTTCCTTGCCCGCCTTCATCGCACCTTTCGCCATGATTCGCTCCTCCGATTTGTGGGCAGCACAAGTGAAACAAGAGAAGCGCCCGACCGCAAGAGGCCGCTTGCAGCTTCGAAAGCCGGCTTGCGCTATGTCAACCGTTTTCCCTTCATCCCGCGACCTTGGGATCGATCAGGCAACAGAAATGCATAGGGGCATCTGAACCTCGGAGCGGCTGGCGCATTGTCGGTGGAGCTTTGGGCGGCGGCCGCTAAGCTCCCACTTGGAAGAGGATCGGAAGCGCATGGCAGGGCATAGCGGCTCGAAAAGAGTGATCTACGCCGCGCTCGCCGGCAATATTGCGATCGCGCTGACTAAATTCGCCGCAGCATTCTTCACAGGCTCTTCAGCCATGCTGTCGGAGGGGGTGCATTCGCTGGTCGACACGGGCAATGGCGCGCTTCTGCTTTACGGCATGCGCCGTGCCGCGCGCCCGCCCGACCTCACGCATCCGCTCGGACATGGACGCGAACTCTATTTCTGGAGCTTCATTGTCGCCCTGCTGGTGTTCGCGCTTGGCGCCGGCGTTTCCTTCTACGAGGGCGTCATCCACATCATGGCGCCGGAACCGGTCGTCAACGCCAAGGTCAACTACATCGTGCTTGGTCTTTCTTTTCTGTTCGAAGGCAGTTCCTGGCTGGTGGCGCTGAAGGAGTTCCGCCCGCAAAAGGGCAAGCAGGGCTGGTTTCAGGCGGTGCGCCGCAGCAAGGACCCCAGCGTCTACACCGTGCTGTTCGAGGACAGCGCGGCGCTGCTCGGCCTCGTCGTCGCCTTCGCGGGCATCCTTACGTCTGAACTTCTGGCGATCCCCGAGCTCGACGGCGCCGGCTCGATCGGCATCGCCGTCATCCTGGGCGCCACCGCCATCTTCTTGGCGCGCGAGAGCAAGGGTCTGCTGCTCGGCGAGCCTGCTTCGCCCGAGGTGGAACGCATGGTTCTGGTGATCGCCGACCACGACCCGGCCGTGCAGCGGGCGAACGGCATACTGAGCGTCCATATCGGCCCGCAGGAGATCGTCGCAGGCCTAAGCATCGAATTCGAGGATCATCTCACGGCGCCCGAGATCGAAGCCTGCGTTGAACGCCTGGAGGTGCGACTGAAAAGCGACATGCCCGAAATCACCAGGCTGTTCGTCAAGCCGCAGGCGACTGGCACATGGGAGCGCAGGCGTAAGCCTATCGCCGGGGCCTTCGAAGAGGATTAGATTTGAGCGAAGCAGTCTTGGGAGCAAGCCCATGAGAATCGACGGCGGGTGTCATTGCGGCGCCATCACCTACGAAGCGGAGGTCGATCCCGAAAAGACCTCGATCTGTCATTGCACCGATTGCCAGCAACTGACGGGAACGGCCTTTCGCGTGACGGTGGGCACGCCAGAAGAGCACTACCGGATTACCAAGGGCACGCCGAAGGTCTACATCAAGACCGGATCCAGCGGCGCCAAGCGCGCGCAGGGGTTTTGCGGCGAATGCGGATCGCATCTCTATGCGACGTCGGTCGGCGATGGACCGAAAATCTACGGCATTAGGGTGGGCACGGCGCGCCAGCGCGACCAACTGGTGCCGAGAAGGCAGGTCTGGCACCGCTCGGCGTTGCACTGGCTGCCGGAAATCGAAGGCATCACCACCATCGAGGAGCAGTAACGGAGTTACGACAGCTCAGTCGTCGCCTTCGACGACGCGCAGCCTGAGCTGACCCGTCTTGGAATCGGCCACGCGTGCGCCCGCCTCCACCTTGGCAGGACCGCGTGGCGGTTCGGGTTCGCCCTCGGCGAACTCCAGCGCCTCGATCTTCTGCCCGCGTTTGGTGACCTTCGTCGTCGAGACGAGGATGTCGTCGATATCCCTGGCCGCCTGGCCGAAATGCGTCTGCAGCCGGCGCACGCGCTCGTCGACTCGCGCCACGTCCTCCATCAGGCGGATGACCTCGCCCTGGATCAGATGCGCCTGCTCGCGCATGCGCGCGTCCTTCAGGATCGCCTGGATGACCTGGATCGACAGCATCAGCAATGACGGCGAGACGATGACGACGCGGGCGCGGTGCGCCTTCTGCACCACGGCCTCGAAATTCTCGTGAATCTCCGCGAACACCGATTCCGAGGGCACAAACATGAAGGCGGTGTCCTGCGTCTCGCCCTGGATCAGGTATTTTTCCGCGATATCGCGGATATGCACCTCGATGTCGCGCCGGAACGCCTGCGCCGCCGCCTTCTGCAAGTCGGCGGCTTCGGCGGCACGAATGGCGTTCCAGGCTTCCAGCGGAAACTTGGCGTCGATGGCGAGCATCGGCGCACCGTTCGGCATCCGCACCAGGCAGTCGGGCCGGCTGCCGTTGGAAAGGCTCGCCTGGAACTCGTACGCGCCGTGCGGCAGGCCGTCGGCAATGATCGCCTCCATGCGCGACTGGCCGAAGGCGCCGCGAGTCTGCTTGTTGGAGAGGATCGCCTGCAGCTGCACGACCTGTCCGGCTAAAGATTGGATGTTGCCCTGCGCCGTGTCGATGACCGCCAGCCG
The DNA here is from genome assembly GCF_029625865.1 of Mesorhizobium sp. WSM4887. Lineage (NCBI taxonomy): Bacteria > Pseudomonadati > Pseudomonadota > Alphaproteobacteria > Hyphomicrobiales > Phyllobacteriaceae > Mesorhizobium > Mesorhizobium sp. WSM4887. Next base: position 126,930 of record NZ_JARTVP010000011.1, on the reverse strand, counting down.
CTCCTGCAGCTTGGCCAGGCTCTCATGCGTCGACTTGGTCTGCTCGGCCATGGTCTGGCCAAGGCGGCCGGTCATGGCGTCGAGCCGCTGTCCGAGCGATTGGGTGAGCTCGGCCTGCCTGGCGCCGAACACTTCGGCGATCGCGCCCATGCGACCCTGCATCTCGGCCTGCGCCTGAAGAATGTCCGCCATCCTGGCCTCGGTGTCGCGGGCATGGTCGGCCGCTTCGGCCGCCGCTGCCGCGCGCGCCTTTCCCGCGCGCCACAACGCGATGACGAGCGCCAGGAACAGCGTCAGCAGCAGCAGCGCTCCGAAGCCAAGCGCCTCGCCGAGCCTGATTGTGGTGGCGCCGAGCCGCGCCACGGGTTGCGAAAGGGTCATGTCGTTCATTTGGGCAGCATAGCCGATTCGCTCTGCTGGCACAGATCAAAACGTGAACAAGTCAAAGCCGCCCCGGTTGACGCTTTTCCATCGACGTCTTAGGTGAGACGCCATGTCGATCAAGCCGCTCATCATCCTTCCCGATCCGATCCTGCGCCAGGTTTCCAAACCGGTCGAGCGCGTCGACGGCGACTTGCGCAAGCTCACCGACGACATGCTGGAAACCATGTATGACGCGCCGGGCATAGGGCTGGCGGCGATCCAGGTCGGCGAGCCGCGGCGTTTGCTGGTCATCGACCTTGCCAAGGAAGGCGAGCCGCCGGCGCCGCATGTCTTCATCAATCCGGAAATCCTCGAAAGCTCCGACGAGCGCTCGGTCTATGAGGAAGGCTGCCTGTCGATCCCTGACTATTATGCCGAGGTCGAGCGTCCCGCGGCGGTGCGGGTGAAATATCTCGACCGCGAGGGCAAGCTGCAGGAGATGCAGGCCGAAGGCCTGATGGCGACCTGCCTGCAGCACGAGATCGACCATCTTAACGGCGTGCTGTTCATCGACCATATCTCGAAGCTGAAGCGCGACATGGTGGTCAGGAAATTCAAGAAGCTCGCCAAGGACAAGGCGCCGGGCAAGATGGCGGGCTGAACCTCATTCGAGCATTCCACGCAGGATCCAGTCTTTCCCGACTTCGATGGCTTTGGAACCCAACTCAAACGCAAGCGCGGGACTTTGGCGAGAATATTAAAACCACGACTAATTGCCACTGCAAAAAGCGGCGTGAGGTAGACAGCTAATGCTCGCTCACGTCGTTTGGACAACTCGCCCTTCGTAGATTCCTCATCGAGCGGTTTGAACCTGGCGTAGACGCGCCCAAAAGTCTTTTGACGAGTCTTCATATGAATGGCTCCGAAGAGGCAAGAGGGCCGAATCATATGAGGAAAGCATTCGAACTTAGTTACCGAAGAGTCTTTCAGCGCCGCGCAAACCCGTGCTGGGTATGATTGAGCAAATCGCCTAACCATGATATCATGATATCAATTTGGAGGTTTAGCCTTGAGCGATATGCTAATCAGAAATGTACCAGAACCCCTAAAGCGCGAAATTGAGCAAGCCGCTCGAAAAGTCGGCCAGAGCCTATCGGGCAAAGCCATCGATCTTTTGTGGAAGGGCATGAGTGTGGAAAAGGAAAGAAGGCTAGAGCCAAACTTCTCAGCATGGGAGAGTATCCGCTCCGCATTCGCAAACGAAAGCGCAATTGACAACGAGTTTGCTGAGACAATGGCTGAAATCGAAGCTGCGAGGAAACAGGACTTTGGCCCCTTGGTCGAGGGTTTCGATTGATTATTCTCGACACCAACGTCGTTTCCGAAGCAAGCAGGATCACACCTGATCCGAACGTGGTCGAATGGTTTCGCAAACAGGATCTGCTCAATCTTTACCTGTGCGGCCCGGTCGTCATGGAACAATCTTTCGGCGCCGAGAGATTTCTGAATAAGACCGGCTCTGATCGGCACGTTCGTGCTCTCGACCATCTGATCTCGAAGCAGTTTTCGGGTCGCATCGTTGACTTTGCTGGCTCGGTACCTCGCCTTACCGGCAAGCTTCGGGCAATGCGGGAAAATCTCGGTCGTCCGGTCAGTCTTTCCGATGCCATGATTGCGGCTATCTGTCTGGCCCATGACGCTACGCTTGCGACACGCAATGTTCGCGACTTCGACGAGCTTGGCCTGAAGCTCGTGAACCCGTTTGAAGCGGACGCCTGAACATAGCATGGCAGGAGAAATGCCCCTTCGCGTCATCTTTATGGGCACGCCGGAGTTTTCCGTGCCGACGCTCAGCGCCATCGCCGAGGCCGGCCACGAGATTGCCGCCGTCTATACGCAGCCGCCGCGCGCCGCCGGCCGGCGCGGGTTGGAATTGACGCCCTCGCCCGTGCAGCGCGAGGCGGAACGGCTCGGGCTCGAGGTGCGCACGCCGACATCGCTCAAGGCAGAGACCGAGCAGCAGGCCTTTGCCGGTTTGCGGGCCGATGTCGCCGTGGTCGTCGCCTATGGCCTCCTTCTGCCGAAACCCGTTCTTGAGGCCACCAGGCTCGGGTGCCTCAACGGCCATGCCTCACTTTTGCCGCGTTGGCGCGGTGCTGCTCCCATACAGCGCGCCATCATGGCCGGCGATGTCGAAACCGGCATGATGGTGATGCGCATGGAAGAGGGGCTGGACACCGGCCCGGTGGCATTGGTTGAAAAATGCGCCATTGGTCCCGATATGACCGCCGGGGAATTGCATGACCTCCTCATGGCTCGAGGCGCCTCGCTGATGGTGGATGCGCTCGCACAGTTGGGGATAAATTGTCTGACATTTGCCCCGCAGGCGACGGAAGGGGTGACCTATGCGCGAAAGATCGATAAATCGGAGACACGCGTAGACTGGACGCGGCCTGCCGGCGAAGTCCACAATCACATTCGCGGCCTCTCGCCCTTTCCGGGCGCGTGGTGCGAGGTCGAAATTGGTGGCCGCGTGGAGCGGCTGAAACTGCTTCGCTCGACGCTTTCCAACGGCGTCGGCGAGTCGGGAGGTATTCTCGATGATCGGCTGACGGTCGCCTGCGGGTCAGGCGCGGTGCGGCTGGTCGAAGTTCAACGGGCGGGTGGAAGGCCCGCCGCCGCGCAGGAGTTTTTGCGCGGGGCCAAGATCGAAAAAGGAACGAAACTCCAATGAGCATGATGTCGATACGTGCGGCGACGCCGCGGGATCGCGAGGCGATCCGCCTCGTCGAAGAGCATGCCTTCGGCCAGCAGGCGGAGGCCGGCCTGGTCGATGCGCTGGTCACCGGCGGCGACGCCGTCGTCGAGCTGGTTGCGGAAGAAGATGGCCAGGTCGTCGGCCACATCCTGTTTTCCAGGCTTTTTGTGCAGAACGGCGGCAAGCGCTTCGCGGCCGTGGCGCTGGCGCCGCTGGCCGTCGAGCCGTCCTTCCACGGCACCGGCATCGGCGGCGCGCTGATCCGCGAGGCGCATGTCCGCCTGAAGGAAGCCGGCGAGGCTTTGGCGGTGGTGCTCGGCGATCCGGCCTATTACGGCCGCTTCGGCTACACCCACGCCCGCGCCGAGAAATTCGAGAGCGAATACCAGGGCGAGGCGCTGCAGGCGCTGGCCTGGGGCGACGCGCCCGAGGCCGGCAGACTGCTATACGCTTCGGCCTTCACCGCGCTGGCCGCCTAGGCGAGCGCGAACGCAGAGCTGGCATGCCGCGTTTTCGACTCGATATCGAATATGACGGCAGCCAATTCGCCGGCTGGCAGCATCAGGCGGACCAGCTTTCGGTGCAGCAGGCGATCGAGCAGGCGATCGAAAAGTTCTGCGGCGAAGAGGTGCGAATACGTGCCGCCGGCCGCACCGATGCCGGCGTGCACGCGACCGCCCAGGTGGCCCATGTGGATCTGGCCAGGGACTGGGCGGGCGACAAGGTGCGCGACGCCGTCAACGCCCATCTGCAGGCAGCCGGCGCGCGCATCGCCATCCTCAAGGCTGCCGTCGTCGCCAACGATTTCGATGCGCGGTTTTCGGCCACCGGCCGCCATTATCTCTATCGCATCCTCAACCGCCGCGCCCCGTCGGCGCTTGAAAAGGGCAAGGTCTGGTGGGTACCGAAACGGCTCGATGCCGAGGCCATGCACGAGGCGGCGAAGGTGCTGCTCGGGCGGCACGATTTCACCACCTTCCGCTCCACCCAGTGCCAGGCCGAAAGCCCGGTGCGCACGCTTGACCGTCTCGATGTCACCCGCGCCGGAGATCTCATTGAGGTGCGAACCTCGGCGCGCTCCTTCCTGCACAACCAGGTGCGCTCGATGGTCGGCTCACTGCGCAGGGTGGGCGACGGCTCCTGGAGCGCCGCCGATCTCAAGGCAGCGCTCGAAGCGCGCAACCGGGCAGCCTGCGGACAGGTAGCGCCGCCCGACGGCCTGTTCTTGGTCGGGGTGGATTATCCGGCGACGGCTGACAAACCCGCCGCGGCAGAGGACGCGGAGACCTAGCCCCTCGCGCCGTCCGGAATGTCGATGCCGAGCAGCGCCTGCAGCCCGAACAAGACGAGCAGCGAGGCGACGAACATGCCGACAAACACCGCGGTGCCGGCAGCCGCGCCCTTGCCGATCGTCGCGTTGGTCATGCGCCAGGTCAGCACCATCGACAGCGCGAACAGAAGCAGCGAGACCAGGCCGCTGACCTCGTCGGTCGAGGGCAGGAACAGCCTCAGCAGCGCCGACGGCAGCATCAGCCAGGCGATGATCGCGGAGGCCCAGTTGGAGGCGACGACGTAGTGGACGAAGCGGCTGCCGATGCCGGCGCGCGGCGCGACCAGCGCAAGCGCCACCAGCGGCAGCACCCAGGAACCGATGTCGACGGTTGCCAGCCGGAGCAGCATGCCGAGCCGCCCGGCGAACGCATTCGGATCGCCTATCTCATTGGCGATCCCGACCCAGCCGACGATCAGCGCCGGCGCCGCCACGACGATGGCGAAGAAGGAATTCCAGAAACCGTCCGCAGACAGATCGAGCATGCGCAGGCCGTCGGCCCTGCCGAGCATCAGCCGCCAGGCGCCGGCCAGCGAAGCAAAGGTTTCGTCCGTTGAGAGCATGGTCACGTCAGACCTTGTCCGAACCAGTCCTCGATAAAGCGCTCGTATATCCCTGTCAGCGTCTCGAGATCGGCGACCGCCACGCGCTCGTCGACCATGTGCATGGTCTTGCCGACCAGCCCGAACTCGACCACCGGGCAAAAATCCTTGATGAAACGCGCATCCGAAGTGCCGCCGGAGGTGGAGAGCGAAGGCCTCTTGCCGACCACCGCGGCCACGGAACCGCTCAGCGTGTCGATCAGCTTTTCGTCGCGGGTAAGGAAGACATGGCTCGGCCGGTCGCGCCAGACAAGCTCGTAGTCGACGGCGGTCTTCTTGCCCGGCCGATATTTCTTGCGGCCCGCCGCCTGGTCGAGCCGGTTGTGGATCTCGGCCTGGACGGTCTCGGCATCCCAAGTGTCGTTGAAGCGGATGTTGAACGTGGCGGTGGCCTTGGCCGGGATGACATTGGTCGCCGGGTTGCCGACGTCGATCGACGTCACTTCCAGATTGGTCGGCTGGAAATCCTTTGTTCCCCTGTCGAACACCGGATGGAGCAGCGCGTCGACAAGGCTCATAAGCCCGCGCACCGGGTTGTCGGCAAGTTGCGGATAGGCGGCGTGGCCCTGACGGCCATTGACGATGACGCTGCCGGAGAGCGAGCCGCGCCGGCCGATCTTGATCATATCGCCAAGCGCATCCGGATTGGTCGGCTCGCCGACGATCGAGGCGTCCCATTTCTCGCCCTTGGCGGCAGCCCAGTCGAGCAGCTTCACCGTGCCGTTGATGGCCGGCCCTTCCTCGTCGCCGGTGATCAGCAGCGAGACCGAGCCTTTCGGGCCGCCATTGTTCTCGATGTGGCGCGCCACCGCGGCGATGAAGCAGGCGATGCCGCCTTTCATGTCGACGGCGCCGCGGCCATACATCTCGCCATTGGCGATCTCGGCGGCAAAGGGCGGATGCGTCCACGCCGCCTCGTCGCCGACCGGCACCACGTCGGTATGGCCGGCAAACATCAGATGTGGGCCGTTGCCGGAGCGGCGCGCATAGAGATTTTCGATGTTCGGCGTGCCATCTTCCGAGAATATCGGCCGCTCTACGGCGAAGCCGAGTGGCTTCAGCATGTCTTCCAAGGTCTGCAGCGCGCCGCCTTCGGCGGGCGTCACGGAAGGGCAGCGGATCAGGGCGGCAAGGTTCTGGGCAGGGTCGGTCGGCAATTTCATGGGCAAAGCGATAGTCGAAAGCGGCAGGCCTGTCACGGTGGCAGATGTTCGCCGAGCAAGCCGCCGACAATATGGTTGTCGTGTCGTATAGTCGCGCGGGCCAGGACGGGATGATCGCATGGCCAAAGAAGGAAAGACGATCTCGATAGCCGGCGCCGGCAGCATCGGCTGCTATTTCGGCGGCTGCCTAGCGCTCGCCGGGCGTAAGGTCGTCTTCCTTGGCCGCGGCCGCATTGTGGAGGCGTTGCGCAAGGACGGGCTGCGGATCAGCGATCTTGACGGCCGCGACAGACGCATCGGGCCTGAGACGCTGGCGGTCAGCGACGATCCGGCGCTGGCGCTGCGCAACGCGGATATCGTTCTGGTCACCGTAAAGAGCGGCGCGACCGAGGAGATGGCGGCGCTTGTTGCGGCTCATGCCCGCCCCGATGCCATAGTGATCAGCCTGCAGAATGGCGTCGACAATCCGGACAAACTGCGTGGAGCGCTTCCCGCGCATCGCGTGCTTGCCGGTATGGTTGCGTTCAACGTCGTGCAATCGCCGGATGGCGAGACGCCGTTCAGCGTCCGCCGCGCCAGCGACGGCATGGTCATCATCGAGAATACTGAGCCCGGCCTTTCAGCACTGCTCAATGTCGAAGGACTTGGGGTCGAAACCCATGCCGACATGAGGGCGGTGCAGTGGAGCAAACTGCTGATGAACCTCAACAATGCGCTGGTCGCGCTCTCCGATCTGCCGCTGGCGACCGAATTGGCGGACCGCGGCTGGCGCGTCATTCTGGCGGACCAGATCGACGAGGCGCTGGCCGCAATGAAAGCTTGTCGTATCGAGCCGGCGCGCATCGCTGGGCCGCCCCCATGGCTGCTGCCGAAAGTGCTGCGGCTTCCGGACTGGCTGTTCGGAATCCTGGCCCGGCGGCTGCTGGCGATCGACCCCAAGGCGCGCTCCTCGATGTGGGACGATCTCCATCGTCGTCGGCCGACCGAGGTCGACGAATTGCAGGGAGCGATACTGCGGCTCGCGCAAAAGACCGGCGTGCCGGCGCCTGTGACGAAGCGCATCATGGCGCTGGTGCGTCAGGCGGAAGCGGACAGGCGCGGTCCGCCCGGATTGACGCCCGACGAGGTCAGCCGCGGTCCTCGATCAGCGTGATATTTGCGCGACAGGTTCGAGCTCAAATTCTCGGTCTCGTTGACGCCAAGGATGGCGACATCGTCGACCGATTACATCACGCGTTATCTCTGTGATTTAGAGCCGGATCAGATTTGAGGTCGAAACGACCTAAAAATCATCCGGCGCTAGCGGTCGGCCGGCGCATTCGTGCGGCTGCCGTAGCGATTGGATCCGGGCTGTCCCGGAAACAGGCAGAGCACCAGGAAGGCAACGATCGACACGACGGGAACGAACAGCACCAGCGCCGCGATGCCCGGCTTGTCGAGGTCGTGCAGCCGCTTCACTGCCAGCACGACGTTCGACCACAACGAGGCGAGGAACGTGAGGAAGAAGACGAACGACCACATGTTGCTCTCGGCCGAACCTTCCGGCACCAGCGTGAAGCGATAAAGCGGAAAGGCCTGGACGATAGCAACCAGCAATCCGCCGAGAAAATAAGCCGCGCGGCTGACGCGGCCCGAGGTTTTGAAGAAGAGCCAGATGAAGTCTGCTTTTTCAGGCAAGCGGGTCCGGTCCGTATTGATTGGCGCCCCTGGTGCCTTCGAGCATGCCCAGTTCGATGAGCAGCCAGATGCCGCCGATGATGGGTATAAGGCCGATCAGTGTCCACCAGCCCGACTTGTTACGGTCGTGCCAGCGTTTGGCATAGAGAGCAATCGCGAAATAGATCGATGCCAGCGCGACCAGGATGCCGAGGATGCCGATCTGGTCGCCGCCGGCGGTGGTGAAACGTGTGCCGAGGATCGAGTCGAGAATGAACGCAATGATGGCGATGACGATGAATATGCCGATGCCGGCCCAGAACTTGGCCCGGTTGATGCGGCCGTCGAAACTCGTCAGCAGATACTTCCAGTCCATGACGCCCCTCCGTTGAACCAGCGCGACGGAATGTCGCGCCGGCGGAGGGTGCGTCTGTTCGCGGGAAAGATCAATCGCGCAGCAATTCGTTGATCGACGTCTTGGAGCGGGTCCTGGCGTCGACGCGCTTGACGATGACGGCGCAGTAGAGGCTCGGGCCCGGCTCGCCATTTGGCAGCGGCTTGCCCGGCAGCGAGCCGGCGACGACCACCGAATTTGCCGGCACTTCACCGTAGAAGACCTCGCCGGTGGCGCGGTCGACGATCTTGGTCGACTGGCCGATGAACACGCCCATGCCGAGCACCGAGCCTTCGCGCACGATGCAGCCTTCGACCACCTCGGAGCGCGCGCCGATGAAGCAATTGTCCTCGATGATGGTCGGACCGGCCTGCATCGGCTCCAGCACGCCGCCAATGCCGACGCCGCCGGAGAGATGCACGTTCTTGCCGATCTGGGCGCAAGAGCCGACCGAGGCCCAGGTGTCGACCATGGTGCCTGTATCGACATAGGCGCCGACATTGACGAAGGACGGCATCAGCACCGCGCCCGGGGCAACATAGGCCGAGCGGCGCACGACCGAGGACGGCACGGCGCGGAAGCCGGCCTTCTCGAAATCGACCGCGCCCCAGCCCTCGAACTTCGACGGCACCTTGTCCCACCATACCGAGTGGCCCGGGCCGCCCTTGATGATCTCCATCGGGTTCAGCCGGAAGGAGAGCAGCACCGCCTTCTTCAGCCACTGGTTGACCAGCCACTTGCCGTCGTCCTGCCGCTCGGCGACGCGAACCACGCCGCGGTCGAGCAAGTCGAGCGCCGACTGGATGGCGTCGCGCGTTTCGCCGCGGGTCGCGGTCGAAATCGTATCGCGCTCCTCGAAGGCCTTTTCGATGGTCTTTTCGAGGCTCGCCAGATCGGGCTTCGACATGAATTTGCTCCATTACAAAGCTGTTAAGGCCTGCGCCTTAACCTGTTTTGAAATCGCGCGGACCCTATGTGAAGCCTTAATGGGGGTCAATCGCGACTGCGTCACGGGACGGCGCAAGTAAAGGAATTAGGACGGTGGATTCGATGACACCCATGGAAAAGGCGGGCTGGACGCCGCTGCCCCATTCGGACGAGGATCTCGAGCGGTCGAAAAGCGTGCCGGACACGCCGCAGACGCGGGCCGAAACCTATCGCCTGGCCTGGAACGATCCCGACTTCATGACGCGGCGCGAATTGCGTCCGGTGCGCCTGCAGCTCGAGCTCTTGAAGCCGGAGATGATCCTTGCCGAGCGCGGCATCCGCTCGACCGTCATCCTGTTCGGCGGGGCGCGGCTTCCCGAGCCGGGCGGCGCCGCCTGGGCCGCCAAGAACGAGACGCAGAAGAAGAACCTCGAGCTGAACAGCAAATATTACGAAGAGGCGCGCAAGTTCGCCCGGCTGTGCTCGCAGCAGTCGGCCACGTCCTACTATCGCGAATTCGTCGTCGTCACCGGCGGCGGACCGGGAGTCATGGAGGCGGGCAATCGCGGCGCCGACGATGTTGGCGCGCCGTCGATCGGCTTGAACATCGTGCTGCCGCACGAGCAGGCGCCGAACGCCTATGTGACGCCCGAGCTCTGCTTCAACTTCCACTATTTCGCAATCCGCAAGATGCATTTCGTCATGCGCGCCAAGGCGGTCGCCGTGTTTCCGGGCGGCTTCGGCACGATGGACGAATTCTTCGAGACGCTGACGCTGATCCAGACCGGGCGCATGGAGCGCGTGCCGGTGATCCTGTTCGGCAAGGCGTTCTGGCAACGGGCGATCGACCTCGACTTCCTTGCCGAGCAAGGCACGATCTCGCCCGGCGACCAGGACATCATCGATTTCGTCGACACCGCCGACGAAGCCTGGGACATCGTTCGCCGCTTCTACAGCCTCTGAGTGCGCGCTCGTCGTTACCGCAATGACCAGCGAGTTCTGACGACGGCGCCGGCAATCTGGAGTTGGGTCAGCCCGGGACCTCGACGATTGCCGTCAGGAAGCCGGCGAGGTCGTCGGTGACGAAATCCACGTCGTCCTCATTCGCCGGGTCGCGCTCCCAGATCTCGGAGAAAGTCGGCTCGAAATTGCGCGGCACGACCAGCACCGTCGTCATGCCGAGCGATTTCGGCACAGAGAGGTTGCGCGCCAGGTCCTCGAACATCACCGCGTTGTGGCCGGTCACGGAATGCAGCTCGGCGAACCGCTCATAGGTCTGGCGGGCCGGCTTGGGGTTGAGACCCGCCGCGACGATGTCGAAGATGTCGTCGAAATGATCCAATACGCCGAGCTGGCGCGCGGCGCGCTCGGCATGCTTGCGGTCCCCATTGGTGAAAATGAACTTGCGGCCCGGCAATTGGCGGATCGCGGCACCGAGCACCGGATCGGGCACCAGCCAGGAATAGTCGATGTCGTGCACCTTCTCGAGGAAGTCGTCGGGGTCGATGCCGTGGCGCGCCATCAGCCCGTTCAGCGTCGTGCCGTACTCCAGGTAGAGCTCTTTCTGCAGCTTGCGCGCCTCCTCGCGCGAGAGCGTCAGCAGCTCGCCGACATAGGCAGTCATCTTCACGTCGATCTGCGCGAACAGGTTCGAGTGATGCGGATAGAGCGTGTTGTCGAGGTCGAATACCCAATCCGTGACATGGGCAAAACGGGCGGGCTCGGGTGTCGTCGTCATGGCCTCCTTATGGCATGCGGACGCGGAGTTTATCCACAACTTCCGCGCGTCTTGCGTCGTGAAAATGGCGCCTCGCTTCAAATTTTAATCGTCCCGGAAAGGTCACCTTCAGCGCTTGCTGGCACAGAGGCAGTCCGTTGGGAGACAGCGATGAGTCGCACAATCTTGAAGTCCGCAGTCGTCGCGTTCGCTTCGGTCGCTGTCTCGCTCTTGTTGACGCTGGTTGTGGTCCCGGCCATGGGCTTTCCGATCAGCCGCACCGTCTGGCTTACGGCCACGGTTTGCCCTTTGATTCTCGCCTGGATTGCCAGCGTCGGCACCTTCTGGCAAAGCGACCGGCTGAAAAATGCGCATCGCGAGCTTGCCCGCGCGCATGCTCAGCTCGCCGCGGCCCACAGACGCCTGTCGGAGAAGGCAAGCCGCGACGACATGACCGGCATGCTCAACCGCGAGACCTTCTTCGCCGCGCTCGACGGTTCCCGGCGCAAGGCCGATCGCGGCGCCCTGCTGATCATCGATGCCGACCACTTCAAGACCATCAACGACAATTACGGTCACCTGACCGGCGACGATGCGCTGCTTCTGATCGCCGGCGCCATCGAGCGCGGCGTGCGCAGCGGCGATGTGCTCGGCCGAATCGGCGGCGAGGAGTTCGCCGCCTTCCTGGTTGGCGCCACCGAACCGGAAGCAAGGCGCGTGGCCGAGCGCATCCGCCGCGAGGTCGAACTGATCCGCTTTCGCCCTGTCGACGAGCGGACCGTGCCTTTGACGGTCTCGATCGGCGGCATCACCTGTGGCGAGAGCGCCACCGTGTCGGAGCTGATGCGCGCCGCCGACCGCAGGCTCTACGAGGCCAAGCATCGCGGCCGCAACCTGTCCGTTCTTGATCGCGATCTTTCGGAAGCCGCCTGAGGGCTTGCGGCTCTTCGGCACGACCATGGCGCGGAAGAATCTCGGCCGCGTGCGCATCGCCAACTGGATCGGCAATGGTGGCGATTATCCGACGAATGAGGAGACGGCGGGCGCTCGCCTGCCGGCTGGGCGATCACCTCGGCCAGGTGATCACAGTCTGAACCCCGAAAAGGCAGGCGGCGCCGGAAGTGGAATCGGCGCCGCCCTGGCGCGCCTTTGGGGGTCGGATTTACAGTCCGAAAACGGCGACCCGCACCAGCACGGCCGCGGCGGCAAGTGCCACCAGCAGGATGCCGAGGCCGATGGGCGAGCCCCAGCCATACCATTCCATGGCCAGCTTGGCGTACCTGTACTCCTCCTCATGCGAGAGAGGGGGGCGCTGTTGAATCAAGCTCATTGTTCACTCCCTGTCGGCGACTTTGCCCTTGCTTCGCAAAGGGTGGCATCGCATATTGATACGATAGTCTGAATGTTAGGCAACTTGATAGTTAGATGATCGAACTAAAATTCGTCAAGCATGAATCGTGCTGAGATGACGGCGGCCGTCAGCCGTGCCGTCATGCGCTGGCAGGACGCGACGCAAGCCTATGACGAGGCGGTCGGGGAGCGGCTTGGGCTGATCGCAGCCGAGCGCTATTGTCTGGGCTTGCTCTACGCGGGGCCGCAATCGGCCGGCGCCGTGGCGGCGGCTACGGGGCTGACGCCGGCAGCGGTGACGGCCTTGATCGACCGCCTTGAGGCGCGTGGGCTCGTTACCCGAACCCGCAGCCTGGAAGACAGGCGCAAGGTGGTGATCGAGGCGACCGACCTGACCAGAGAACTTTCGGAGCGCTACTATGGCGCCATCGCGCGCGAGGGCGAGAAAGTGATGGCGGCTTTCAGCGACGCCGAGTTGGCGACCGTGCTGCGCTTCATCGACGCCGCGCTGGAGCTGCAAAGCGAGCAGTTGGCGAGGCTCAAGGCCGAGCCGGCTTCGGCCGGCTGATGCCCGAGGGACCGGACACTGGCGGCTTGCTCCCGCAAAACCCAGAGCGGCTCAGTCGCCTTTTAGCCACCGAACCGCTCTGACGGCCGGCTGGGCGAAAGCCGGACCTCGAAGCACGCCGCACCGAACGGTTTTGGGCGCCGCGCATTTGTTTCGGTACCTACACCGTGGCGGGGTCGAGCGCCGGCTGTCCCTTGAACCGCGTGACGATCCCGGCGAGGTCGTCGACGGCGAATGCATCGCGCAATGCGTCGAAGGACGGCAGCACGAAGTAGGCGCGCTGGAACTTGTCGATCTCGTAGCCGGTGCGCATCACCGTCTCCAGGTCGAACGGCACATGATGGGCGTCCTTGCTTTCGACCGCGAATTGCAGCTCGGTGAAAGACGACATCAGTCCTGCGCCGAAAGCCTTTACCGGCTGGCCGGCTTCCTGGATGAGGCCGTATTCGGCGCTGTACCAGTAGAGCCGGGTGATCATCTCGTCGCCGCCCAGCGCGATCATGTCCTCGGCCTTCTCACCATACATCTGCATGAAATCGGCGAACACCGGCTGCGTCAGGATCGGCACATGCCCGAAGAAGTCATGGAACATGTCCGGCTCGACGATGTAGTCGAGTTCCTGCCTGGTCCGCAGCCAGTTGGTGACCGGGAAACGGCGGTTTGCGAGATGGTCGAAGAAGGGGCCGGCGGGGATCAGCCCGGGCACCGCCACGATTTCCCAGCGCGTGAGCTTGCGCAATTTCTCGCTGATGGCGTCGAAATCCGGAATCTTGTCGAGCAGCCCGAGCGTCGCGATGCCGTCGAGATAGGAACGGTGCGCCAGCCTCTGCGTCAGCTTCGTCTGGCGATCGCAGAGCGCGCGCCACACTGCCTGCTCGTCGGCGGAATAGTCGTAATGCTGAGCCACTGTGAAGTCGGCGCGGCACACCGAATAGTCGCCGCGAAGGCCTTGCGCCGCGCATTCGCGGGCATAGTCGGCAACGCTGATCGTCATTTCTTCCTCCTGAAAAAATCGTCGGTTCCCGGATGGTGGCGTCATCGTAGCCGCGGCTCGTGAGGCAAATCAGCCTTCTTTGTAGCCACGCGAGGGATTTTGAGGTAAACTCCGCTCAAATTTCAACGTTTAGGAGGGAAAATGCCTCAGTTGGACGAGTTCGAAATAAGAATGCTGGACACCCTGCAGCGCGACGGGCGCAAGGCCGTGTCGGAACTCGCGCAGGAGATCGGCCTGTCGACCACGCCCTGCGCGCGGCGCTTCGAGGCGCTGCAAGGCGCCGGCATCATCAAGGGCTTTGCCGCCGTGCTCAGCCGACGCGCGCTGGGGCTGACGGTCGAGGTGTTCATCCAGGTCCGCCTGGTGAGCCACAGCGACGGCTCGCCGGAAAGCTTCATCGCCGCCGTGCAGCGCATGGACGAGGTCTCGTCCTGCTGGACGATGACCGGCGACCACGATTTCCTGCTGCATGTGATGGTGCCGTCGGTGGACGATCTCAATGCTTTCGTCATGCACCGGCTGATGCGGCTGCCCGGCGTCCGCGACGTCCACACCCAGCTTGTGCTGCAGAACATCAAGGGCCCAGGCCACGTGCCGCTCAGCCATTTGCGGCGGTAATCGTGCCCGAAACGGTTCCTCCGCAAAGAACGGCCCGACAATGTTGTCGGAGCGAATCTACTTCGGGACGATTTCCCCGATATCAACTGAAATTAAGGTTACACGAATCTTAACAAAAGACGCGCTCGGACATTTACGCAATGTTTCGTCCGTCGTCTCTTGCGATCTGGAGAAAGTGTGACCATGCATTATTCGGTAACTCACGATTGTTGCATGGAATCCTTAGCGGGCCGCTGGGCCGTGCAATCGCATGATCCGTTTACCGGCGGTTAGCAACATTAGTGTCTTATAATGAACCAGGCTTGCCTTCGTCCTTCCGTAAGGACTTGACGGACTTCGCTTGCTCGAACCCGTTCATGCGGAGGATGATCGCAAAGGAGCATTGCATGCGACTGACGGAGGACGTGGCTCAGAGGGTCACTGAAGCGATTTCACGCCCGCCGTGGAAATCCGCCGATCCGACGCTTTTTGCGATGCTGCTGCAGAAGAACGCGGATCAGAATCGCAAGGTCGTGCGCTGGGGCATAGCGGCGGCCGTGTTGAGCTACATATGCTACGGGGCCTTCGACTGGTTCCTTTTTCCGGACATTGCCGACCGTGTGATTCTGACGCGCCTGACGTTGGGATTGACCTTCCTGGTGCTTGTCGAACTTGTTGCTCGACGCGATTTTGCCGTCACCACTCTGCACTACGTTGCTGCTCTGGCGATCGTGGCGGGCGCGATCGGATGGCTGCTGTCGGCCCTCGGAACGAAGCATCAGGAGGCGCTGTCCCATTTCATCATCTTCGGCACGGTTTTCATTCTCGGTGCCAATCTTTTCTTCAACTTCCGGCTATGGCTCTCGGCGCTGTCGTCCGCAACCGTGACAATAGCATTCCTCGGCGCCACGCTGTGCTTGCTTCAAGCCGATCTTGGCACCCGTCTGGTGCTTGCAACCTATTTCGTGAATTGCCTTGTTTTGTCGCTTTATCTGTCATGGCGTCTCAGCATGGAGCGCTACCAGACCTTCCTGCATGCCCTTCAGGCGCAAATCCAGGAGCAGGTCGCCATCGAAAACGGTCAAAAGCTCATCGAGATCGCAGACACCGACCCGCTTACCGGGCTTAAGAACCGCAGGGCGATCACCCGGGAATTCGCGGAGTTGTGCAAGGAATGGGCCAGGGACAATGACGAAATAGGCGTCATTCTCATGGACGTGGACTACTTCAAGCGGTTCAACGACCGGCTCGGCCATCAGGCCGGCGACGACTGCCTGATCGAGCTTGCCCGAGCCTTCGACGAGACGGCGGCGTCCCATCACGCCATCGCAGGACGGTACGGCGGCGAAGAATTCGTCGTGCTCTGCAAGGTCGCCGGACCGGATCACCTGCGCGAGGTGACCCATCAATTCTGCCGGGCCGTCGAGGACTTGAACATCTCCCATCCCGATCGGGACGATAAACTCAACATCGTCACCATCAGCGCTGGCGCCTCGTTGACGCGCGCCGATCAAAGCATAGAGCTTCGGATCTTGTTGCAGGAGGCCGATCGCGCGCTTTACGCCTCCAAGTTTTCCGGTCGCGCGACCTTCACCATCTATGATGCGCAGGCCATCGATCAGAAGCGCGCCAGCCAGAATCTTTCGGAACTGCTCAAGCAAGCCGTTTCGGAGGGACTGGTCTCCGTCGTCTATCAGCCGATCTGCGATGCGATATCCGGCAAGGTGCTTGGCCATGAGTCGTTGATGCGGCTGCGCGACTTCGACGGCAGCGTGATCAGCCCGTCCGTGTTCATACCTGTCGCCGAGCAGACCGGCGGGATCGAGGAACTCGGGATGTGGGTGATCGATCGGGCTTGCGGCGACATGGTCGAGCACGGATTAGGATCGGTCGTGTCCGTGAACGTCTCGGTCGTCCAGCTCAAGGCTCCGAATTTCCCGCTTCACGTCACCGAGATCCTTGGTCGGCATGGCATGGCGCCCCAGAGGCTGGCGCTCGAGGTCACTGAAGGCAGCGATATATCTCTGGAGGCACAGGCCGCCAGAAGTATCGAGCAGCTTCGAAACCTGGGTGTTCAGATCTGGCTCGATGATTTCGGAACCGGATTTGCGGGTCTGGCCTGGCTCCGTCGTTTCAAGTTCGACGTCGTCAAGATCGATCGCAGTTTCTTGCACGATTGCCAGACGGTTCGAGGCCTGAGCCTGTTGCAGGACATGGTCAGACTGCTGCGCAATCTGGGCCATACGGTCCTTGTCGAGGGTGTCGAGACGAAAGAGCAGCAGAATTTGCTGCAGCACATGGGCATTCAGTCGATCCAGGGCTTCCTGACCGGACGTCCCGTCCCGATCGAAGAGATCATGCAGGCCAGGCAGGACCTCGTCGCTTAGCTTAAGCAGTCCGGCAGGAGGACAGGCGGCGCTATGTCGGCGAAACGAGGACGCCGCGCGATGCATCAGAAAGCCGGGCCGCTGCACGGCCCGACTTGAAAATCCGGATGTGAAGCGGCTCCGCTACCGCTCCATGGCGGGCGCCGCGAAATCCACGCGTTTGCGGATCTTGCCGTAGACGATGTTCCTATTCGATCCGTAATAGACCTCGGCTTCGACGCGGTTCTTATCCACCGCGGCATTGATGATGTCCCACATGTCGCCGGCCGATCGCAGGATGAGCGGCCAGTCCATGAACGTTTCCATGTACCCGTCGGTCGTGATCTCGTCGCTGAAATTGGCGAAGAGGAATTCGCCGTCCGGCTTGACCAGTTCCATCGCGCGCTGCAGCAGCCGTGCGCCGACCGGAAGCGGCAGGTAGTCATACAGCCCAGACGCATAGACGAGATCGAATGTGCCAAGCGGGTAGGCGCGCCGCAAAAGACCGCGCACGGATCCGTCCACGGCTTCCACTGCCGTACCGGTGAGGTCGCGGTTGACCGTGCCGACGCTCACCGGATCCTGGTCGAGACCGATCCAGCGCTTTAACCTTCTCTCGGCGAGCGCCTTTGAGAGTTCGGCTTCCCGCAAATGGCCGCAGGCGATTGCCAGCACCTCGGCGTTTTCTACCCGGGCAGCCGTTTCGTCGACCGTTTTGGCCAGTATCTCGCGGCGCTCGCGCCCCGCCACCGAGCTTGCCGCTTCGCTCGTATAGGCAAAGATCTCGCGGCCGAGTTCGCTCGACGAGGCCACGATCTCGGCGGCGCTCGGGTGCTTGTAGTAGATGTCCAGCAGCGTCGCGTCGCCCGAATAGCCGCGCGGCTTTTCGAAGGACCAGCGCGTGAACGGATCCTGCTTCAGGTAGGCCGCCACGCGGTGCTGCTGAGCGAGCGGGATCAGTTCCTGCCAAAGAGCCGGAGCGACCTCCCGGCGCAGTTCATGCAGTCGACCCGCCAGGCGCTCGACGATTTGCCCTGCGGGCTCCTGGCGCGCGAAAGCCTGATGAGTGAGGTCCAGCACCAGGGCGAGCTGGGCCGCCCGCGCCTTGAGCTCGGCGGCGTCGACCGCCTCCGCGGACGCCGCCTTGTGCTTCTTGATCAACGTCGATGTGATGAGGCTCGCCTCATCGATTTTCAGATCGGGATTCAGCGCCATATGGGCATTTCCTTGTGGTCCCCCACCGACAATTATAAATGCTTAGAGTTTTAATAAAAGTTTAGGGTCAACTGCATTAGTTTCTGCTAATACTCTCCTTGCCGAAGGTTTGAAGCGCCGAAAACCAGAGGTCGATCGAGCTGCGCAACGCGCACGTCCTTAACCTTTTGTTATGCACTGGGCTGACGCCGTCTCCCGCTCTGCGCGACGTTTCGGGTGTGCCCATCAAATCTGTGGGAAAGCTGCATCGAAACTGCTGAACCGCGCCCAGGCGGCTTCGACATCGCCAAATACGACCGGCGGACCGACGCAACGGAGGTCCGCCATGAACATCGTGCTGGTCAACCCGCCGCATACGGCCATCGGCAGCCGCGTGCCCGACGATCACCTGCCGCCTTTGGGTCTGCTGGCGATCGGCGGTCCGCTGCTCGATGCCGGCCATCGGGTGCGCCTGGTCGACGCGGAGTTCGGGCCGATGCCGCTTTCCACGCTCGTCGATGAGGCCCTGAGCGAGAATCCGGATTTCGTCCTGATCGGCCATTCCGGCTCGACTTCGGCGCATCCGACCGCGCTGCGGATCGCCGAAATGATCAAGGCCCGCGCGCTAGGGGTCGTCATCCTCTATGGCGGCGTCTTCCCGACCTATCACTGGCGCGACGTGCTCGCCGCAACGGACGTCTTCGACTTCATCGTGCGCGGCGAGGGTGAGGCGACCGCGCTGGCGCTGGTCGAGGCGCTGGAAAGGCGCCGGCCGGTGTCGGGTGTCGCCGGCATCGCCTATCGCGACGATTGCGGCCGACCCTTCGCGACGCCACCTGCGATGACAATTGCCGATCTCGACCCCTGCCGCGTCGGCTGGGAGCTGATCGACCATGGCCGCTACAGCTATTGGGGCGGCAAGCGCGCCGTGGTCATGCAGTTCTCGCGCGGCTGTCCGCATCTGTGCAACTATTGCGGCCAGCGCGGCTTCTGGACCCGCTGGCGACATCGCGACCCGGTCAGCTTCGCCAGGGAGATCGCCTGGCTGCACCGCGAGTATGGCGTCGAACTGGTCAATCTGGCCGACGAGAACCCCACCTCCTCGAAGAAGGCTTGGCGCGCCTTTCTCGATGCGATGATCGCCGAGAACGTGCCGGTGCTGATCGTCGGCTCGACGCGCGCCGACGATATCGTGCGCGATGCCGATATCCTGCACCTTTATCGCAAGGCCGGCGTCATCCGCTGGCTGCTCGGCATGGAGAACACCGACGAGGCCACACTGTCGCTGATCCGCAAGGGCGGCAGCACCAAGTCCGACCGCGAGGCGATCCGGCTGCTTCGCCGGCACGACATATTGTCCATGGCGACCTGGGTCGTTGGCTTCGAGGATGAGGGTTTTCGCGATCTCTGGCGGCTTTCGCCAGCTCATCGCCTATGATCCCGACCAGATCCAGGCGCTCTATGTGACGCCGCATCGCTGGACGCCGTTCTTCCGCATCGCCAAGGATCGCAGGGTGATCCAGAAGGACGTCCGGCTCTGGGACTACAAGCACCAGGTGCTGCATATGACCCGGCTGAAGCCGTGGATGCTGTTCTTCGCCGTCAAACTGATCGAGCTTGCCGTGCAGTCACGGCCGAAAGCGCTGGCGCGCGTCCTTTTCCATCCGGACCCAGAGCAGCGGCATTCGATGCGTTGGTACACCAATATGGGCCGCCGCGTCTGGTTCCGTGAGGTTTGGGGTTTTCTGGTGCGGGACCGCCGCGTGGCCACGGGCCCGACGCTTGCCGAATTCTGGGGCGCGCCGCAGGACGCCGACGAGGAATCGATGGTCTTTCAGCGCCCGGCGCGAAAGCCGGCCCTGCCCGTCGCGGAAGATAAGCGGGTCGCCGAAAGCAGAAGGCTAGCCGGCTAAATAATCGCTACGGCACGATCAGCGTGCCGGCCCCGTGCTCGGTGAACAGCTCGAGCAGCACCGAATGCGGCGTCTTGCCGTTGAGGATGACCACGCCCTCGACGCCGCGCTCGATCGCCTCGATGCAGGTCTCGACCTTCGGGATCATGCCGCCCGATATCGTGCCGTCCTTGATCAGCGCCTTGGCCTCGCCGACCGTCAGCTCGTCGATCAGCTTCTTGTTCTTGTCGAGCACGCCGGGCACGTCGGTCAGGAAAAGCAGGCGCGAGGCGCGGCAGGCGCCGGCGATGGCGCCGGCAAAAGTATCGGCGTTGATGTTGTAGGTATGGCCGTCGCGGCCGGGCGCCACCGGCGCCAGCACCGGGATCATCTCGGAACGGGCCAACAGATCGAGCAGAGTGCGGTCGACCTCGACCGGCTCGCCGACGAAACCGAGATCCAGCACCCGCTCGATGTTGGAATCCGGGTCGATCATGGTCTTGCGCGCCTTTTCGGCGAAGACCATGTTGCCGTCCTTGCCACAGAGACCGATAGCCCATTCGCCTTCGGCGTTGATCAGCGCCACGATTTCCTTGTTGATCGAGCCGGCCAGCACCATCTCGACGATCTCGACCGTCTTCTGGTCGGTGACGCGCAACCCGCCCTCGAACTTGGATTCGATGCCCATCTTGTTGAGCATGGCGCCAATCTGCGGCCCGCCGCCGTGAACGACGATCGGGTTGACGCCGGACTGTTTGAGCAGCGCGATGTCGCGGGCAAAGGCCTTGCCGAGCTCGTTGTCGCCCATGGCATGGCCGCCATACTTAACCACCACCGTCTTGTTCTCGTAGCGCTGCATATAAGGAAGCGCGCGCGAGAGCAGCGCGGCCTGCATTTCGGCGTTGGCGGCGATGTCCGTCATCGGTGCTTTCCCTAGGTGGCAAGGATGGCGGGCGTCTTAGCGGGAATTGCCGCAGGTCGCAAACGGCTTTGCGCTCACAATGACGAAATCGGCGGGTTTCAAGGTCTGTCGAGATTCAGGTCAGGCCGAGTCGAGAATGGCGGATTTCGAGAACCGGAACGGAGCGTACTTTCTGGTCCGCAAGTACGGAAGCGCAGAAGACCGCCATTCGCAGGCCGGCATCACCTGAATATTGACAGACCTAGCCGGGCACCTTGAGCGGTGCGCGGCGCTTCAGCCATCCCGAAATCTTCTCCATCTGCGCTGCGAGCGACAAAAGCGTCTCCTCCTCGCCTGGCCGTCCCGCGGCCTGGATGCCGAGCGGCAGGCCACCTGCGGTGACATGCACCGGCAGCGCGATCGAGGGCTGGCCGCTGACATTGTGGATCGCCGGCCAGGGAGTGAACCACAGGCTCTTGTCCATCAGTTGGCCGAAAAATGATTTGATCCTGAGCAGCCCGGTAAGATGCAGTTTGTCGAGGACGTTCTCGACGAGCTCGTCGGCGCCTTTCGGATCCATCGCACCGCAGGCGAGCGGCGGGTGCGCAATGATCGGCATCAGCACGGCATCGAAGCGCGCGGTGTCTTCGATCATCTGCCGCGCGGTGGCGTTGAGCCGCTGCACGGCGTCATAGACCTCGCCGGCGGACAGCATTTCGCCGAGGCGGCCGAGCACGCGCGTCGCACGTTCGACCTCGCCGGTCACCGGGCGGCCGACGCGCTTCGCCTCGGCACGCATCATGCCTGCGACGGCCGAGGCGACGCTCTTGCAGAAATCGGCGATGAAGTCGCGGCCGATATAGGGCAGGTCGATCTCTTCCACCGTGTGCCCGCCCTCGCGCGCCAGCGCCACCGCGGTGTCCAGCGCCTCGAGCGTCTCAGCCGAGATCGGCAGGCCGAGCGGCGATTTGCGGTAGACGGCGAGGCTGAGCCGGCCTGGATCGCGCGCCGCTGCGGCGGTGAAGGCGCCCTTGGGCTCCCGCGCCGCATAAGGCGACAGCGGATCGGCGCCGTGCGTCAGGTCGAGCAGGAGGGCTGTATCGCGCACCGAGCGGCTGACCGCATGGTCGACGACCATGCCGTACCAGCTCTCGCTGGTGAGCGGCGTCAGCGGCACCCGGCCGCGCGAGGTCTTGAGCCCGACCAAGCCGCTGCAGGCCGAAGGCACCCGGATCGAGCCGCCGCCGTCGGAAGCGTGCGCCGCCGGCACCACGCCGGCCGCGACGAGCGCCGCCGATCCGCCGGACGAGCCGCCGGTGGTGTGGCCGGTGTTCCAGGGGTTGCGGGTGATGCCGAAGCGGGCCGATTCGGTCATCAGCCGCAGCCCATGCTCAGGCGAGGTGCTGGTAGCGATCGGGATCAGGCCCGCGGCCAGATAGCGCTCGACCATCACCGAGTTGAAATCGGCCGTGAAGGCCGGGATGCGGCTGCCGCCATGGATCGGCACGCCCTTGATGCCGATGCCGAGATCCTTCAGCGCGAAGGGCACGCCGGCGAGGGGCTGCTTGCGGTCGATCGCCTTCGCCCGCGCCCTGGCGGCGTCATAGAGCGGCGTCGCTATGGCGTTGATGTTGGTTCTTGTCGCCTCGGCGCGGGCGATCGCGGCGTCGACCAGCTCCTGCGGCGAGATTTCGCCCTTGTGGACGAGCTCGGCAAGTCCGGTCGCATCCTGTTCCCAAAGCACGCGTTCTATTGACATTGCCGCTCCCCTGTTTTGGCGAAGGCTATCGCATGAAGCCGCAAATCGAAATCCGGATTTGCGTTGTTCATCTCGCATTGCGGAAGATGACTTCACGTACTGGCGCCGCGACAGCCTTGGGTGGACAACACCGTCGGCGCCGTTGCAAATAGATCGCAATCTTCTAATTTGCCTGCATGGGGCCTCAGGACATCAGCAAGCTGATCGTCCGGACTTCGATGAAGGACCGGGCTGCGTTCGATCTGCTCTACAAGCAGACCAGCGGGAAACTTTTCGGCGTCTGCCTTCGTGTATTGAGGGACAAGAGTGAGGCGGAAGAAGCGCTGCAGGAGGTCTTCGTCAAGATCTGGACCAAGGCGGATCGTTTCGCGGTTTCCGATCTCAGCCCGATTTCCTGGCTGGTGGCCATTGCGCGCAATCATGCGATCGACCGCATCAGGGCCCGGCGCGGTCCTTCCGCCAATATCGATGCAGCGCTCGAGGTCGCCGATCCGGCGCCGGGGCCTGAGGCCATGGCTGTCGCGGGCGGCGAGACCGACCGCATCTACCATTGCCTCGACGAATTGGAGAAAGACCGGGCGGCGGCGGTCCGGGGCGCCTATCTCAACGGCGAAAGCTATGCCGAGCTGGCGGAGCGCCACGAGGTCCCGCTGAACACGATGCGGACTTGGCTGCGGCGAAGCTTGCTCAAACTGAGAGAATGCCTGGAAAGATGACGCTGGCGGAAGACAACGGACCGGAACGCGGAGGCGACGACCTGCTCGCCGCCGAATACGTTCTCGGCGTTCTGGCAGCCGACGAACGCCAGATCGCCTCCCGCCGCATCGATACCGAGGCGGGTTTTGCCCGCCTGGTCGATGCCTGGGAAGCCCATTTCGCGCCGATGGCAGCCGCCTACGCTGCGGTCGAGTCGCCGGCTTCGGTCAAGGCGGCGATCGACCGGCGGCTGTTTGCCTCATCAGTGGCCACCCCCGCCGCGCTCAGCACCGGCCTGCTGGGGAGCCTCGCCTTCTGGCGCGGGCTTGCCGCGGCCGCGCTTGCCGCTTTGGCCGTCTTTGTCGCCCTGCCTCTCGTCAATCCGCCGTTGCCGCAGCCCGAAACCAGGCTGGTCGCCTCGCTCGCTGCCGACAACAGCAACGTCAAATACCTCGCTGTCTATGACGCTGCGCGCCAGGAGGTCGGCCTCTCGCATGTTTCCGGCGAACGCGGCGCCGGCAAGGATTTCGAGCTGTGGATGATCGAGGGCAAGACTGCGCCGGTCTCGATGGGCGTCATCCCGGCCGGCCAGACCGCGCGCATGGCCGTCACGCCGGCCGTGCAGGAGAAGCTGGCGCAAGGCGCCGTGCTCGCCGTCAGTCTCGAGCCGGCCGGCGGTTCGCCGACCGGCCAGCCGACCGGCCCCGTCGTCGCCGCCGGCGATCTGAAGGGCATCTGACGACATTTCGGAAAAGAATTGGAGACTAGCCGAAGTCTATCCACCAGACATGTGTCGGCAGCAGCGCTTTCGTGCGCTTAGACGCGGTACGTTGCACCCGGGCCGACGAATAAAAAATCTTCGAAGTTCGCGAAACTAAGTTTTTGACGCGTCGTATCTCCTCGCGTTCCCAAGGATGGGGAAAACAACCCGAGGAGACTGATACAATGCGTAAACTCGCCACCCTTCTGCTTGCCTCTACAATCGGCCTTTCGGCGCTTGGCGCCGTTGCCTATGCCGCCAATCCGATGGTCGGCGGCGCCCCGATGTATGCCAAGAAGAACATCATCGAGAATGCCGTCAATTCGAAGGACCACACCACGCTGGTCGCCGCCGTCAAGGCCGCCGGCTTGGTCGACACGCTGCAGACCCGCGGTCCTTTCACCGTCTTTGCCCCGACCAACGAGGCCTTCGCTGCACTTCCGGCCGGCACCGTCGAGACGCTGCTCAAGCCCGAGAACAAGGACAAGCTGACCAAGATCCTCACCTGCCATGTCATTGCCGCCAAGGCGCTGGCCGCCGACGTCGCCAAGATGGCCAAGGCCGATGGCGGTGCGCATGAGGTCAAGACCGTCGGCGGCTGCGCCCTGACGCTGAAGTCCGAAAAGGGCAAGGTCACGGCGACCGACGAGAACGGCAACGTCGCTCATGTCACAATCGCCGACGTGCGCCAGTCGAACGGCGTCATCCACGTCATCGACAAGGTTCTTCTGCCGAAGATGTAACAAAGCGCGTGCGGCCGGCGAAGTGGCGTATGTCCGCGCCGGCCGCACGGTCTCCCTCCCACGATCCGTGCTGCCGTCAAGCGCCGCTCCGCATCGCCAGGGCTTGGGTCGACGCGGGGTGGCGCGCGAACCGTCACCGGCTTTTGCTTTTCCGGTGGCGTCCTAGTTTGTAAGATCACGTCAGGAGGAAAGGCCATGAACCGTCGCGACTTTCTCTGGAGCGGTGCCGCCGCCACTGCCCTCACAATCGGAGCCGGAGCGGCGTTGCACATGGGCGGCGCGAAGCCGGCTCTGGCCGCCGAGACCTTCGAGATCACCAAGACCGACGCCGAATGGCGCGCCATCCTTTCGGATGCCGCCTTCGACGTGCTGCGCAGGGAGGGCACCGAATATCCGGGCACCAGCCCGCTGCTCAACGAACACCGCAAGGGCATCTTCGCCTGCGCCGGATGCGACCTGCCGGTCTATCCGTCGGAAACGAAGTTCGATTCCGGCACCGGCTGGCCGAGCTTCTGGCAGGAGATCCCCAATGCCATCGGCAAGACCGAAGACCGTTCGCTCGGCATGACGCGCACCGAGGTGCATTGCCGCCGTTGCGGCGGTCATCTTGGCCATGTCTTCGACGACGGCCCGCCGCCCACCGGCCTGCGCCACTGCATCAACGGCGTGGCGCTGACCTTCAAGCCCGCCGCGGCCTGAGCGGACTGCGATCTGTCCAAAGAAATGACCCCGGAAATCGGCGACGATTTCCGGGGTCACGCGTTGAGGACGCCAGGCGGGGGTTCCGGCTCCTCAATGGCCTCCGCCGCCACCGCCGCCTTGCTGTGCCGGCTTGTTGATGAACAGCACGAAAAATCCGAGCGAGGCGAACAGCACGGTCAGCATCATGAACACGTCCATGAAGGACAACAGCGCCGCCTGCTGCTGCACCATGCCGGACAGCTTTGAAATGGCGGCGGCCGTGGCGTCGAGGCCGGCGTTTTGCTGGAAGGTCAGCGTCATGTTCTGCAGCTTGGTCTGCGCGGCCTCGCCGCCCCACTGCACATGCTCGGAAAGCCTTGCATAGTGAAAGGCATTGCGGTCGATCAGCACCGTGTTGATGACTGCCAGGCCGACGGCACCGCCGAGATTGCGGGTCAGGTTGAACAGGCCCGACGCATTCTTCAGCCGCTCCGGCGGCAGCGTGCCGAGCGCGATGTTGTTGATCGGCACCATGCACAGCATCATCGAGCAGCCGCGCAGGATCTGCGGGATCAAGAGCTCATAAAAATCCCAGTCGGCGGTGAGATGCGTCATCCACCATGTGCCGGTGGCGAAGCCGATGAAGCCGACCATCATCATCAGCCTGAGATCGATCTTGTTCGACAGGATGCCGGCAACGGGCGCGGTGAAGAACATCGCCAGGCCGCTGACGAACAGCGCTTCGCCGATCATCATCGAATCGTAACCGCGGATGCGGCCGAGGAACACCGGATAGAGGTAGGTCAACCCGTAAAGGCCGATGCCGACCACGAAGGAGAACAGCGAGCCGAAGGCGAAATTGACATTGTTGAAGGCCCGCAGATCGACGATCGGCTCCTCGGCGGTGAACACGCGCCAGAAGAAGATGAGACCGCCTATGGTCATGATGATGGCGCAGGCAAAGACGGCCGGCTCCTGCAGCCAGTCATGGTTCGGGCCTTCCTCCAGCACGTATTCCATGCAGCCAAGGAAGGCGGCCATGCCGATCAGGCCCCACCAGTCGAACTTGGAGAACAGCTTGAGGTTCGGCTTGTCGAAATCGATCAGCGACCAGGCAGCCGTCGCCACCAGTATACCCGGCACGACATTGATCAGGAACAGCCAGTGCCAGGACATGGCATGGCTGATATAGCCGCCGACCGTCGGGCCGATGGTCGGCGCCAGCGTCGCCACGAGGCCGATCATCGGCGAGACGACGGCGCGGCGCGACGGCGGGAAGATGGTGAAGGCGGCAGCGAACACGCTCGGAATCATGCCGCCGCCGATAAAGCCCTGGATGGCGCGGTAGACGATCATCTGGTCGATGTTGGTGGCGGTCGCGGCCAGCGCGCTTGCTGCTGTGAAGCCGGCGGCCGCGGTCGTGAACAGCACGCGGGTCGACAGCATGCGGCTGAGGAAGCCCGACAGCGGGATCATCACCACTTCCGCGATCAGATAGGCGGTCTGAACCCACGGGATCTCGTCGGAGCTGGCGCTGAGGCCGGCCTGGATCTCGGCCAGCGATGCCGAGACGATCTGGATATCGAGGATCGCCATGAACATGCCGAACACCATCGCCAGGAAGGCGATGACGCGGCGCGCCGGCATGTGGTCGGCGGGTGCGGCGGCTGCCGGCCTTGCCGGCGCTGCTCCTGCGGTAATGGTTGCGGTTGCCATCTCATGGCCTCCCTGCGGCAGCTCCAAAAGTGCGCGGCGTTTTCCGCCCGGAACTGCGTCAAAACAGGCTGGGCGGCTCGGCGCTCAATTGGCCACCGGGCCGCCCCCCAAACTCTCAGTTGGTCGTCGCGGCCGGCGCGGTGCGGCTGTCGGCGGCGACGATGACGCTCAGGCCGGCGCGCAGCTTGCCGGTCTTCAGCACGTCGGCCGGCACGTCGATGCGGACCGGCACGCGCTGCACGACCTTGGTGAAGTTGCCGGTGGCGTTTTCCGGCGGTAGCAGCGAGAACACCGCGCCCGAAGCCGGCGCCAGCGACGAAACCGTGCCCTCGAAGGTCTGGCCGTCGATGGCATCGACCGTGATGCGGACCTTCTCGCCAGGCACCAGCCGGCCAAGCTGCGTTTCCTTGAAGTTGCCGACGATGTAGAGCTTGTCCATCGGCACGACGACGGCGAGCTTCTGGCCGGGCGTGACGAGGTCGCCCTGTTCGACCGAGCGGTTGCCGACGACGCCGTCATAGGGCGCCTTGAGCACGGTGAAGGAAAGGTCGCGCTGCGCCTTGTCGCGGGTGAGTTGCAGCGAGGCGAGCGTGCTGGCGGATTCCGCGCGCTGGGCTTCGAGCACGCCGATATTGGCCTGCGCGGCGGTGATCTGCGCGTCGGCGCCGGCAAGGGCTGCCTTTGCCTGGTCGAGCGCCGTCTGGGCGTCGTCGAGCTGTGCCTGCGTGCCGACATGCGTCTTGAGCAGCTGCGCCGCGCGGGCTTGGGCGCGTGCCGCATTGTCGGCCGCCGCCTGGTCGGCAATCTTCTGCGCCTGTGCTTGCGCCAGCGAGGCCTGCGCCGCCTTGGTCTGCGCGTCGATGCGGTCGAGCGTCTTCGCCAGCGTGGCGATCTGCGCCTCGGCCTGGGCGACCGCGATTTTGTAGTCGCCGTCATCGATGACGAACAGCGGATCGCCGGCCTTGACGCTCTGGTTCTCGCTCACCAGCACCTTGTCCACATAGCCGGAGATTTTCGGCGACACGAACGACATGTCGGCCTGGACATAGGCGTCGTCGGTGGAGATCATGAACCGGCCGTCGGTCCAGTAATCGTACCCGTACCAGCAGCCGGCGCCGAGGAGGCCCAGCCCGATGATCGGCAGCAGCAGCGAGCGGACAGAGCGCTTCTTCTTGGCCGGCGCTTCGGCAGGCGCGGGCAGTACAGGCGCTTCCGGAGCTTCGGTCGACGGCTGGACCTTGGCGTTGGGGAAATTGCGGACTTCGGCGATAGCGGGCGCGTTCGAGGACATGATAATCTCTCTGGGACAAGTCAGTCAGACTGAACCGTTCGGTTCGAATTGGCGATTGACATAGCGCGGAAAGAGGCCCATATCAAGAGCAAATCGAACCGGTTGGTTCGAAATATTTCGTGAGGTTTGACTCCGATGGTCGAAACGACAGCCGATAGCGATCTGCTCGACCTGCGCAAAGGCCGTCCCGCGGCCGGGCAGGATCCGATCAAACGGGCCCAGATCATCGAAGGCGCGCGCCGCGTCTTCATCGACAAGGGCTTCGAAGCCGCGTCGATGAACGACATCACGCGCGAGGCCGGCGTCTCCAAGGGCACGATCTACGTCTATTTCGCCAACAAGGAAGAGCTGTTCGAGGCTCTCATCGAGGAAGAGCGTGGCACCATCTTCAAGAATATGTATGAGGTGCTCGACCATTTCGACGACCTGCGCAAGACGCTGGTGAAGTTCGGCATGGTGCTCTCCGCCAAGATCACCTCGGCCAAGGTCATCCAGGCGCAGCGCACCGTGGTCGGCGCTTCCGACAGGATTCCCGAGCTTGGCGCCCGCTTCTACGAGCGCGGTCCCAAGCGTGGCCACGACAAGGTGATGATCTTCCTCAACGAAGCCGTCGAACGCGGCCTGCTGAAGATCGACGATGTCGATCTCGCCGCCTATCAGTTCACCGAGCTCTGCCTCGCCGGCCTCTTCCGCCAGTGCATTTTTTCCTACCGCACCAAGGCGCCGAGCCAAGCCGAGATCGAGCATGTCGTTCGCTCCGGCGTGAACGTCTTTCTGAAGGCCTACGGCACCGAGAAGCTCGCGGCCGAGGAGCAGGCGTCGCTCTCGGCGTGAACCTGCGGCGCGCAGCGATTGCGAAGGAACGCGAGGCGCTTTGACGACGCTACGGCGCCGCGGCAGCCGACTTCGATGCCACCGGTCACCTCCTTCTTCCAGCCCAACTCGAACCGTCGACCGGCACTTTTCCCGGACCCTTCCGGAAGAGCTTGTTAACCATCGGTTCCTATGTCTCGGGACACGTTTGTTCGACGAATCTCGAGTGTGACATCCATGCGTTTTACCCGTGCCAATCCTTCCGGTGCTTCCGCTTACGGCGACAACGACGACAGCAGCTCGGAAGACGCGCGGCACCATGGCGCTGCCGTGCCGCCGCAGCGGCAAACAGGGCAGGTCGTCACGCTGCGAGCCGCCGCTGACGGCGAATCGAACGCCGCCGATTCGGCTGGCGGCGACGAGTTCGGCGGCCAGGCCTGGCAGCAATATTTCTTCCTCGCGCCCAATGTGCGCTTCACTCGCACGCCGGATTCCGACAAACGGCCCGCACCGGAGCCAGTTGATGAAGCGCCGGCCAAGGCGGTGGCTTCCCGCGGGCTTCCCATTCGTCCGGCGCCGCTGGCGCCCCAGCCGACCAATCCGGGCCGGGCAGTCCCCGGCGCGGCCGCCACCGCCCCGGCCAAGCCGCCGCAGGCCATCGTCAAGCCGCAGCAGGCCAGCGCCGCGCCGCCGCCACGGGCCGTAGCCACTCCGGCACAAAAGCCGCAGCCGCCGAAATTTCGTTGGTCCTATCTTTCCGACGATGCGTTTTTCGAGTTCAGCCTGCCCTTGCTCGCCGAGCGCCTGGCGCGGGCACGGCTGAACGATCCTTTGCAGACGCCCGCGGCTCCCGCGCGGATGAGTCCTGCGGCGCAACCGAGCCCGTTCCGCCCCGCCGCGATCGGCGAGGCGACCTCGTTCTACCGCGTCATCGAATGGCGCTCGCACGGGCCGGCCGCAAGTCTGGCCCCGCTGACGGCGCCGGTCGATCTGCCCGCTCTCCGGTCCGCTCCTGGGGAAATCGAATCGCGCGCGCCCGCGCCTGAGTCCGTCGCGCCGCGTCCCATCGCAAAGAGCGCCAAGGCCGCCAGACCCGCGCCGCCCCTGCCCGTCGCCGGCAAGGTCGCGCCGCAGCCCGCTTCGGCCGGCTACGAGCTTCCGTCCGAGGAATTGCTGCAGATGCCGCCGGAAGGCCAGGGCTTCTACATGTCGCAGGAGCGGATGGAACAGAACGCGGACCTGCTCGAAAGCGTGCTGGAGGATTTCGGCGTCAAGGGCGAGATCATCCATGTCCGGCCGGGTCCGGTCGTCACGCTCTACGAGTTCGAGCCGGCGCCGGGCGTGAAGTCCAGCCGCGTCATCGGCCTGGCCGACGACATCGCCCGCTCCATGTCGGCCATCTCGGCGCGCGTCGCCGTGGTGCCGGGCCGCAATGTCATCGGCATCGAGCTGCCCAACGAAACGCGCGAGACGGTCTATTTCCGCGAGCTGATCGAATCGGCCGGCTTCCGCAACACATCGTGCAAGTTGGCGCTGGGGCTGGGCAAGACCATCGGCGGCGAGCCGGTCATCGCCGACCTCGCCAAGATGCCGCATCTGCTGGTCGCCGGCACCACCGGCTCGGGCAAGTCGGTCGCCATCAACACCATGATCCTATCGCTGCTCTACCGGATGAAGCCGGCGGAGTGCCGCCTCATCATGGTCGATCCCAAGATGCTCGAATTGTCCGTCTATGACGGCATCCCGCATCTGCTCACGCCGGTCGTCACCGATTCCAAGAAAGCGGTCACCGCGCTCAAATGGGCGGTCCGCGAGATGGAGGAGCGTTACCGCAAGATGGCGCGCCTCGGCGTGCGCAACATCGACGGCTACAACCAGCGCGCCGCGGCCGCCCGCGACAAGGGGGAGGTCGTGGTCATGCAGGTGCAGGTCGGCTTCGAGAAGGGCACGGGCGAGCCGCTGTTCGAGGAGCAGGAGATCGACCTCGCCCCGATGCCCTACATCGTCATCATCGTCGACGAGATGGCCGACCTGATGATGGTGGCCGGCAAGGAGATCGAAGGCGCCATCCAGCGGCTGGCGCAGATGGCGCGCGCCGCCGGCATCCATTTGATCATGGCCACACAGCGCCCGTCGGTCGACGTCATCACCGGCACCATCAAGGCCAATTTCCCCACCCGTATCTCCTTCCAGGTGACGTCCAAGATCGACAGCCGCACCATCCTTGGCGAGCAGGGCGCCGAGCAGCTGCTCGGCCAGGGCGACATGCTGCACATGGCCGGCGGCGGGCGCATCGTGCGCGTGCACGGTCCCTTCGTCTCCGATCTCGAGGTCGAGCACGTCGTGGCGCATTTGAAGGCGCAAGGCCGCCCGGAATATCTCGATACGGTCACCGCCGGCGAGGAAGAGGAAGAAGATCCGGCCGACACGGGTCCAGTCTTCGACAAGGGCTCGATCGACGCCGAGGATGGCGACGCCCTCTATGAGGAGGCGGTCAAAGTGGTCAAGCGCGACAAGAAATGCTCGACCTCCTACATCCAGCGCCGCCTCGGCATCGGCTATAACCGCGCCGCCTCGCTGGTCGAACGCATGGAGAAGGAAGGCCTGGTCGGCGCGCCCAACCATGTCGGCAAGCGCGAAATCCTTGCCGGCCGGCGCGACCATGCGCCGGAGCGCGACGAGACGGATTGAGCGGGCGTTAGGGCGCGCAGTCAGGTCGGCCGATCGCGGCTGGTCCTGCCCGTCCTTGTCTATCTGGGGCCCTCGGGGAGAGGTCAGCCGGGCGAAGCGGAGACTGGGTGAGGGGGAGCGCAGTACGCGGCTGCCCTGCTCCAAGGCGAAAAATGCGTCAGCCGCCGTTCGCCACCAAGGCGATCGCCGCGCGCAGATCCTCGAGCCCTGAGGCCTTTTCCGACGAAGTCGCGAGCACCGCCGGGAACGCCGCCGGCCGTTTCTTGATCTTGGCAAGCGTCTCCTCGATCAGCTTCGGCACGCCGGCCGCCTTGATCTTATCTGTCTTGGTCAGCACGATCTGGTAGGACACCGCCGCCTTGTCGAGCAGCGACAGCACCTCCTCGTCCTTGGCCTTGATGCCGTGCCGGGCGTCGATCAGCACATAGACGCGCTTCAGCGTGACGCGGCCCTGCAGATATTCGAAGATCAGCTTCGTCCAGGCATCGACCTTGTCCTTCGGCGCGCTGGCGTAGCCGTAGCCCGGCATGTCGACCAGCGCCATCGGCGGCAGGTCGGCGCCTTCGCCGGAGAAGCCGTCCGGCACGAAATAGTTCAGCTCCTGCGTACGTCCCGGCGTGTTGGAGGTGCGCGCCAGCCCCTTCTGGCCGACCAGCGCGTTGATCAGCGACGACTTGCCGACATTGGAGCGGCCGGCAAAGGCGATCTCCGGCGGCCCTTCCGGCGGCAGGAATTTCATCGACGGCACGCCGCGGATGAAGATCCACGCGCGGGTGAACAGCTCCGGACTTATGGCAGTTTCGCTCGTGGTTTTATCCGGCGCGTTCAAACGGCGGCCTCCAGCTTGGAAATGTCGGCGCCACGAATGGCGTTGAGGTTGCGGCTGACCTTGTCGACCGGCCAGTTCCACCAGGCCGCTTTCAAAAGCCGTCGCACCGTGAACTCGTCGAAGCGCATCTTCACCACCTTGGCCGCATTGCCGGCGACGATCGCATAGGGCGGCACGTCGTGCGTGACAACCGATTTCGCTGCGACGATCGCGCCATGGCCGATCTCGACGCCCGGCATGATCACCGCATCCATGCCGATCCACACGTCATTGCCGACGATCGTGTCGCCGCGGATCTCTTTCGACCAGGTCTCGGGGTCAAAACCTTCCTCCCAGCCATGGCCAAAAATGTTGAACGGATAGGTGGAGAAGCCGGACATGGCGTGATTGGCGCCGTTCATGATGAAGCGGGCACCCTCGGCGATGGCGCAGAATTTGCCGATGATCAGCCTGTCGCCGATGAAGGGATAGTGGTGCAGCACGCACCTCTCGGCGAATTTGTCCGGGCCGTCGGGATCGTCGTAATAGGTGAAGTCGCCGATCTCGATGTTCGGCGCATTGACCAGCGGCTTCAGGAAGCCGACGCGCGGATGCATCGCAATGGGATGCTTGATGTTGGGGTTGGGTCCGGTCATCGCGGTCAGTCCTTAGTTGGCAGGCACGAGGCGGCGCCCTGGCGACGCTGTCTCCCGATCAAACTACCGTGATCAGGCTGCAGCACCAACCCGCGCTCAGCGGCTGCCGCGACAGATCACGATCGGGTTGGAAAGCGCGCTGTCGAAACCGCTGCCCTGATAGACCTGGACGTTGGAGGCGCCGGGCGGCAGCGTGAAACTGCCGTCGACGACTTTCTGGTCGCCGGCCGAGGTGTGCAGGGCCCAGCTATAGGTGCAGAACTGCGGCGGAGCCTTGGGTTGCACGTGGCTGCAGTTGAGCTGCGCGCCGCCGAGCATTGCCGCGCCGCCGCAGCTCACCGCTTCCTTGGCGGCGGCCGGAAACGCGCATGTCAGCAGGGCAGCCACGGTCGCGATCCTGAGCCGGTTCATCTTCATTTTTCGTGCGTGCCTCTGCCGGCCTTCAGTTGCGCCACGTCGGCGCGACGTTTGCTCCAGGCGGCTTAGCTGGTCTTGCGCACCGCGTCCAGCAGGATTATGTGCATGATGATAATAAGCATGCTCACGAAAGCTTGTCTGCCGACTCCGAAGTTCCTCCCATGCCTTCCTCGCTCACCAGCAGCTTCGTCCTGCACGACGTCGCGCGCCTGCCCGGAAAACGCTTCGAGCAGCGCTCGCGCCGCTCGAGCCTGACTCGCGGGCATTGGCAGGTGCGGCCCTATCTGTCTCGACAGCAAGGCATTCACCTTTCCGCGGACGCGCGGCAGGAGCTGCAAACACTTTGTCTGATCAAATCCAATCTGCTCGAGGCCTGCGCCCAGCCGGCTGTCGACCGGGAAAAAGTCCATGTCTGAACCAGCCTCACCACGCAAACCCGCCGACGGCGACAATGCCGGCGACAGAAGCAGCGACCAGGTCATTCGCCTGGACAGCCAGCGCGAGCAAAGGCGTGCCGCCAATCCGGGGATCGAAAACGATGAGCTGGAAGCCCCTGTCGCGTCGGAACCTGCTGCGCTCGAAGCACCCTCGGCCCAGCCGAAGCCGGCCGCCGTCACGATAGCTTCGCCGGCCCGGGCCAAGCCGCGGCGCAGCTTAACCCGGTCTGTCCTGTTTGCGCTGCTTCCGGTGGCGCTGGCGGTCGGCGGCTATTACTACGTCGTCGGCGGTCAGGTCATGACCACCGACAATGCCTATATCCAGGCGCAGTCGCTCGGCGTCTCCACCGATGTTTCCGGCACCGTGCAGGAGATCGACGTGCATGACAACGAGGCGGTTAAGAAGGGCCAGGTGCTCTTCCGCTTGCGGCCGGCCTCGTTCGAGACGGCGCTGGCCGGCGCTCAGGCGCAACTCGGCACGGTGCGCAACCAGGTGTTGACCTTGCAGGCGAGCTACCAGCAATCGCTGGCGCAGATCGCCCAGGCCGAGGCCGACATCCCCTATTACGAGTCGGCCTTCCAGCGTCAGCAGGATCTGCTCAAGACCTCAACCGCCTCGAAGGCGACTTTCGACAGCGCCCAGCACGATCTCATCGCCGCCCGGCAGAAAGTCATCGTCGCCAAGGCGCAGGCGCAGGCAACGCTCGCCCAGCTCGGCGGCGACGCCGACCAGCCGGTCGAGAAGAACCCCTTCTACCTGCAGGCCCAATCGGCGCTGGATGATGCCCAGCGCAATCTCGGCGGTTCCGTCGTCAAGGCGCCGTTCGACGGCGTCGTGACCAATGTCGATGCGCTGCAGGTCGGCAAGTACCTTCCCGCCTCGCAGCCGGCCTTCAGCCTGGTCTCGTCGACCGACATCTGGATCGCCGCCGAGCCGAAGGAAACCGAGCTCACTTATGTCCGGCCGGGGCAAAAGGCGACGATCAGCATCGATGGCTATCCGGGCGAGGTCTGGCATGGCAAGGTCGGCAGCATCAGCCCGGCCTCGTCGTCGAGCTTCTCGCTGCTTCCGGCGCAGAACACCAGCGGCAACTGGGTCAAGGTCGTGCAGCGCATTCCGATGCGGGTGACGATCGACGACCCGCAAGGCAAGCCGCCGCTGCGCGGGGGCATGAGCACGGTTGTCAGCATAGACACCGGCCATGCCCGCGGCCTGCCCGATTTCGTGACCGACCTCTTCAAGCGGTTTGAGCAAAAGTCATGAGCACCGTCGCCACGGGCACGCCTGCGGTCGCCAATCGCGGAGCCATCACCGCCTGCGTCATCCTGGCGGTCATCATGCAGGCGCTGGACACCACCATTGCCAATGTGGCGCTGCCCTATATCCAGGGCAGCGTGTCGGCGAGCGCCGACCAGATCAACTGGGTGCTCACTTCCTATATCGTCGCCGCGGCGGTGATGACGCCGCCTTCGGGCTATCTTGCCAACCGCTTCGGCCGCAAGCGCATCCTGCTGGTCGCCATCACCGGCTTCGTCGTCGCCTCGGTGCTGTGCGGCTTTGCCCAGTCGCTGCCGCAGATCGTCGGCTTTCGGCTGCTTCAAGGCCTGTTCGGCGCCGCCCTTGTACCGCTGTCCCAGAGTATCCTGCTGGACATCTACAGCGTCGAGGAGCGCGGTTCGGCCATGGCGCTGTTCGGCGTCTCGGTGATGATCGGCCCGGTGCTTGGGCCCGTCATCGGCGGCTGGCTGACCGAGAATGTTTCCTGGCGCTGGGTCTTCTACATCAACGTGCCGATCGGCGTGCTGGCTTTCGCCGGCGTCTCGATGTTCGTGCAGGAGACCAAGCTCGACCTCAAGGCCCGGCTCGACTGGTTGGGTTTCGGCATGCTCAGCCTCGCCATCGCTTCGCTGCAGATGTTCCTCGACCGCGGCGAGCAGCTCAACTGGTTCTCCTCGTCCGAGATCATCGTCGAGGCGCTGGTCTGCGCGTCGGCCTTCTATATCTTCATCGTCCACACCTTCACCGCCCGCGACACCTTCGTGAACCCGCGGCTGTTCCTCGACCGGAATTTCGCGGTCGGCATGGTGTTCATCTTCATCATAGGCATCACCTATCTCGCCTCGCTGGCGCTGATGACGCCCTACCTGCAAACGCTGATGGGCTATCCCGTGGTGACCGCCGGCATCGTCATGGGGCCGCGCGGCCTAGGCACCATGGCCTGCATGTTCCTTGTCGGCCGGCTGGTCGGCAAGGTCGACACGCGCTGGCTGCTGTTCACGGGGCTCGCGGTCACCGCCTGGGCGATGTACGACATGACCGGCTGGACCCCGGACGTTTCGCAATGGACGATCATCCGCACCGGCTTCATCCAGGGCGCCGGCTTAGGCTTCCTGTTCGTGCCGCTCACCACCATCACCTTCGCCACGCTGGCGCCGGAACGGCGCGCTGAAGGGACGGGCCTCTACAATCTGTCGCGCAACATCGGCTCCAGCGTCGGCATCTCGGTCGTCACCGCGCTTCTGACGCAGAACCAGCAGATCAACCATGCCAACATCGCCGACTATGTGACGCCCTATAATCCGGCGTTCGGCGATCCGGCGATCGCGCAGGCGCTGAGCCCTTACACCGCCGCCGGCCGCGCCGCGCTCGACGGGCTGGTCACGCTGCAGGCAACGATCATCAGCTATGTCGACGACTTCGAGCTGATGATGTTGCTCTCGCTCGCCGCCATCCCGCTTGTGCTTCTGCTGCGCAAGCCTGGCACACCGGCCAAGGTCGACCACAGCGCCGTCATGGAGTGAGCTGGTGCATGTCGCCCAAAAGCGTGGAGCGGTTTTGGGAAAACGACACTGCATTAAAACAAAGTCCCTAAAGCGCGTCGCGCTTTAGGAGGAAAAACCGGGGTCCCCCCGCGGGACCCCGGCCTGCCGGACGGCCTTCCCAACACCGGCGTCGCTGCGCCGGAAGCCGTCGCGGCTTTTGGGGAGGACCGGGGAAGCTACGAGGCAGGCCATGCCGCAGTTTCGCGGGGGCAGGCCAAATTCCGAAAGACGGCTGCGCGAAGTTCTGTCCGGAGCGCCATAGGGCAAGCCGCCAACGAAAAAACCCCGGTCATGCCGGGGTTTTTGGTGTTAGGACCGGGGTGCCATCTATTCCGCCGGCGATGGTTTCTTGCGGAACATCGCCGCCAGATTGTCCCACAACTCGATCTTGGCGCCCTGGCGCTTCATGATCACGCCCTGCTGCAGGATCGAGAGCAGGTTGTTCCAGGCCCAGTAGATGACGAGGCCGGCCGGGAAGGAACCCATCATGAAGGTGAAGAGGACCGGCATCCAGGTGAACACCGCGGCCTGCGTCGGGTCCGGCGGCGTCGGGTTCATGCGCATCTGCAGGAACATGGTGATGCCCATCACGACCGCCCAGGCGCCCATATGCGGGAGGAAGGCCGGCGGCGCGAAGGGCAGCAGGCCGAACAGGTTGAACACCGAGGTCGGATCGGGCGCCGCGAGGTCGTGGATCCAGCCGAAGAACGGCGCGTGCCGCATCTCGATGGTGATGTAGAGCACCTTGTAGAGCGAGAAGAAGACCGGGATCTGCAGCGCCACCGGCCAGCAGCCGGCCAACGGATTGATCTTTTCCGTCTTGTAGAGCTCCATCATCGCCTGCTGCTGCTTCATCTTGTCGTCCGCGTATTTCTCGCGGATTTCCAGCATCTTCGGCTGCACCTTCTTCATGTTCGCCATCGACGCGTAGGACTTGTTGGCCAGCGGGAAGAAGATGGCCTTGACGATGACGGTCGTGGCCAGGATCGCTAGGCCGAAATTGCCGAAGAATTTGTACAGCGTGTCGATCAGCCAGAACATCGGCTTGGTGATGAAATAGAACCAGCCCCAGTCGATCAGCAGATTGAACTGGCGAATATGGCGGTCAGCCTCATAGGCGTTGATCTTGGCGACTTCCTTGGCGCCGGCGAACACTTCGGTTTCGATGGTTGCGGACTGGCCGGCCTCGATGTTGATCGGATCAGTGAGGAAGTCGGATTGGTAGCGATGGCGCCCGTCCTCGAAATAGCCGTAGCGCGGCTGGAAGGGCTGCTTTTCGGTCGGCACCATGGTGACGGCCCAGTACTTGTCGGTGATGCCGAGCCAGCCGTCGGTCGACTTGCCTGGCTTGACTTCCTTGTCCTTCTCGATGGCGGCGTATTTGTATTCCGTCAGCCCCTCGGTGCCAGTAACGCCGATCAGGCCTTCATGCAGCACATAAGTGCTGGCGACCGCCGGCTTGTCGTAGCGCGTGACGCGACCGTAGTTGAACAGGCTGACGGCAGCGCTTCCCGAATTCTGCACGGTGTCCGAAACGGTGAACATATAATCGTTGTCGACCGAGATGGTGCGCTTGAAGGTCAGGCCCTTGTCGTTGGTGTAGGTCAGCGTCACCGGCGTCGACGGGGTCAGCGTCGGATTGCCCTCAACGCTCCACACCGTGTCGGAACTCGGCACCGCGCCGGTCTTGTCGGTGCCGACGAACCCGATCTCGGCGAAATAGCCGGTCGGTAGCGCCTGCGGATTGAGGAGTTGGATCTCGGGCGAATTCTTGTCGACCGTCTCAGTGTAGTGCTTGAGCTTGAGGTCGTCCAGGCGAGCGCCGGTGAGATTGATCGAGCCCTCGAGGCTCGGCGTGTCGATCTTGATGCGCTTGGTCGCGGCAACAGCCTGGTCACGGCTCTCTACAGTGACTGTCTCGCCGCCAGGTGCGGTCGGGATGGCGCCCGGAGCCGGCGCCGGCGTCCCGGCCGCGCCCGGATTGGTCCCCTGCGCTTCCTTCTTCTGCGCCTCGACGCGCTGCTGCTCGATGCGGGCCTGCTCGCGTTGCTGCTCCATCTTGGGGTTCATGTAGAACACCTGCCAGAGCGTCAGGATCAGCACCGACAGCGCGATGGTGATGAAGAAATTGCGGTTGTTTTCCATCGAAAGCCCTTGGCCTATCGTGTTCCGCGCAGCCGGCGGGAAAGCTCGGCCTTCAACTGGCCGAACGGAATGGCAAGCACGTCTTCGCGCCCGACGATGACATAGTCACTGCCGGGCGCCATGTCATCGGCGGCATGCGTTCGCACGGCTTCTCTCAGCCGCCGCCGGACGCGGTTGCGCACCACGGCGTTGCCGACCTTCTTGGTCACGGTGTAGCCGACGCGTGGCGCACAATCGTCGCCCCGGTCGAGAACCTCGACGAGAAAAAGCCGCCCGCGGCGCTTCTCGCCGCCGCGCACAGCCATGAAATCCGCGCGTTTCAGAAGCCGCCCGGGAGTTTTCCCCTTTGGCTTGCCGGTTGCGGGCAACGATCTCGTCTTTCGTTCAGGCGCTGAGCCGCTTGCGGCCGCGGTTGCGGCGGGCTGCGACGACGCCGCGGCCACCCTTGGTGGCCATACGGGCACGGAAACCGTGCCGGCGCTTGCGGACGAGTTTGGACGGTTGGTAGGTACGCTTCATTTGTTTTAATACCGCGGCGTGCGGCCCTTCTTGATTCTGTCACACTGTAACAGGAGCTTTGCCGGGCCGGTTATAGGCGCGATCGAAACCGCGCCGGGACGGAAGGCCCGAGCGTGAGCGGGCTTATAGGAAGAAGGATTTTGGAAGTCAATCCAGCCCGCCCAAAGGCATTTTTTCACTGGCTGGCGGCGAAATTGGCAAAAAAGCCGCAAATCGCATAATCTTGCTCGATCAAGCCTTCGTGAAAACCGCGTCATGACAAGTGAAGTCCTGTCAACGGATGAAAAGCCACGCCCCGCGGCGGCAAGCTCGCCGCGCCGGGTGCCGCTGTCGCGCGGTCTGTCGACCAAGCTTCTGCTTCTCACCATCGTCTTCGTGCTGCTCGCCGAAATCCTGATCTTCCTGCCCTGGATCGCCAGCTACCGGGTGAACTGGCTGAAGGAGCGGCTGAGCACCTCCGCCGCCGTGTCGATCGTGTTGCTGCAGGGCGAGCCCAACTCCCTGTCGCACACCGCCCAGAACGACGTGCTGATGGCGATCGGCGCCAAGGCGATCGCGGTGCGCGACGGCGGCGTCTCGCGGCTGCTGGTCGTGGCCGACATGCCGCCGAAGGTCGACGAGCATATCGACATTGCCAATGTCGGCCTGGTCAACGGCATGACCGGCGCGCTGGAAACGCTGTTCGCCGGCGGAAACCGGATGCTGCGCGTCTTCGGCCCGGTCGGCGACAGCGACAAGGAATTCGAGCTGATCATGCCGGACTACAGTCTGCGCAACGCCATGCTCAGATATTCGCGTAACGTCGCCGTCGTCTCGCTGCTGATCTCGCTGTTCACCGCCATGCTTGTCTATGCGGCGATCGATCTGATCATGATCGGCCCGATCCGCACCATGACGCGCTCGATCCTGTCCTTCTCCGAGGCGCCGGACGATCCCGGCCGCATAATTTGCCCGACGGAGCGTGCCGACGAGATCGGCGTCGCCGAGCGCGAGTTGTCGCAGATGCAGGATCGGCTGCAAAAAATGCTCGCCGAGCAGAAGCACCTCGCCAATCTCGGGCTTGCCGTGTCCAAGATCAACCACGACATGCGCAACATCCTGGCTTCCGCGCAGCTTATGTCGGACCGGTTGCGCCAGGTGAAGGATCCGACCGTCCAGTCCTTCGCGCCGAAGCTGTTGCGCGCGCTCGACCGCGCCGTCGCCTATTCGGAGGGCGTGCTTGCCTATGGCCGCACACAGGAGCCGGCGCCGTCGCGCCGCCGCTTGCGGCTGCGCCAGCTGGTCGACGACGTGCACGGCCTGCTCGATATCGAGGAGGGCATCGAATTCATCAATGCCGTCGAGCTCACCTTCGAAGTCGACGCCGATTCCGACCAGCTCTTCCGCGTGCTCACCAATCTGTGCCGCAACTCGGTGCAGGCAATGGCGGCCGACACGGAGAGCGCGGTGGTGCGTCGGCTAGCCGTCTCGGCCG
This sequence comes from Mesorhizobium sp. WSM4887, assembly GCF_029625865.1. NCBI lineage: Bacteria > Pseudomonadati > Pseudomonadota > Alphaproteobacteria > Hyphomicrobiales > Phyllobacteriaceae > Mesorhizobium > Mesorhizobium sp. WSM4887. The sequence goes on along the minus strand of NZ_JARTVP010000011.1, from coordinate 85,729 downwards.
AGCGCTTGGGCAGCGTCAGCCGCATCACCGTCAGCGACACCGGCCCCGGCCTCCCGCCCAAGGCGCGCGAGAACCTGTTCGCCGCCTTCCGCGGCTCGGCGCGCAGCGGCGGCACCGGCCTTGGCCTGGCGATCGCCCATGAGCTGATCCGCGCCCATGGCGGCACGGTGGAGCTGGTCGAATCGATCGGCGGCCGCACGGTCTTCGCCGTCACCATCCCCGACCAGCCGGTGCGGCTCGATCAGGCCCGCAACGGCCTGCGCCGCCCGGCTTGACCGTGGCAGGCCAGGGAAGACGTTCCCGCTTCGGAGTTCCGCGAAGCAAAGACCCCGGTCGGAATGTGATCCTGTAAACGCCTGCGACAAAACTTTTGCCGGGCCGGCTTGCTTTTCCGAAATTCAGTCGTTAGGGAACACTCCACATCGCGGCCGGCGTCTCGACCGGATCGCGGGGCTTGTGTCTCACACGGCCTGATGCGCGCCCGTAGCTCAGCTGGATAGAGCACCAGACTACGAATCTGGGGGTCAGGAGTTCGAATCTCTTCGGGCGCGCCAATTAATCAAACTGAACTCCCGCGCATTTGCCTCGCCGGCCGAAGCAGTCGCTGGCTGCCTACGCTCACGCGGCGAGGTTCACGTGGCGTATTAATCCACGATCCTGATCGGGTCGGCAGTGGTACCCGAGCGTTCTTGAGTTCAGCTTTTTTTCATGCACCCTTGCTCGTCTCCAGCCGCAGTCGGCGGCGCGGCCTAAGTCCCACCGCGCGCAAGGCAGTCATCGGCGTTACTAACCCCCTAGCTGTTGCAGCTTGCGACAGGCACGCCTTGCGCCTTCACGGCATCTCTGGCGACACCTCTCCTTGTTGCCATCCCTGCATCGCCCCACGGATTCCGGTTTAGCTGGTGCGCTCGTTTTTGCCGAACGATTGGAAGGTTCATCGACAGGCAACGACACTTGCGGCTTGCGACTGACTTTCTTTGGCAGGATCTTTTTGCGTGGCGGCGTAGGTGCTTGGAACTTGGCAATTCGGCTCTTTGCAATTTCGACGAATGCACCATTCGGAAATGCCGCTAGATAAGCACGATACATCGAGACATCGGATGTATCCTTGATTGATTTCCAGAATTCAAGCTCTGCCGCCGCGTTGATGTCTGGCTGATAGGCGTCTGCCGAAGACGGACTAGACGCGGCATCTGGGTTGAATGAGAATCCCGGCTCCACCAGGGACGAGTTGCTCCAGGGAACCTGCTTCCCAGAAGTCGCGTTCATGACGTCCAACCGGACGCGACGCATGAGAATTTCAATGTCGATCGAAGGAGTCTTTATCCGCTTCACAAGAGAGTCTGCAAACGGACTATGATTGACGGCTCCATCGAGAGCCACGTTGCCGGGTTGTGTTGCAAAGCCGATAAAGACTCCCCTGCCAGCATCCAAGGCTCCCAGCCCCTTTCCTATGGCAAGGCCGCGACTTTGACCCGGTCCACTCAATTGCTTAACGAAAGGATTGTCCCGACAGGCATCGAGAAGGACGATTGCGATATTTTCCTCGGCCGTCATGGCGGCGATGATGTCTTGCAGGCGCTCAGCCTCCAGAGCCAAGTCGGCTGGACGTTGAAGGGCGGCGTCAACCGGCAATAGGTAGTTCTCCCCGTTCGCTTGGAGCCCGTGTCCGGCGAAGTAAAAAAGCGAGACGTCACCCGGCCGCAAGTTTCGCCTGAATTTTCCGATGAGTTCCCTGAACGTTGATGCGTCGGTATCCAATCCAAGGGTGACGTCGAAGCCCGTCTCTTGCAAAACTCGGGAGATGGCATTCGCATCATTTACCCCGTTGGGAAGCGATGACGCAAAACGGTAGGCCGAGTTACCGATTACGAGCGCATATCTATGGCTGCGTTGACCGATCTGGGTCTCAGAGGAGGCCGGTGTCGACAAGCCGGCCAGCAAAAGAAGGCACGCGCACAACAAACAAACCTTGGACATTGCGACCTTCCCGAGTAACGGAGAATATTAGCATCCGTTAAAGCGCGTGGGTACCCGTTGTAAGGGCCATCTTGCTTGGGGAAGAGGCCAAACTTGCCGGAGGCCGCTTGGTATGAGGTCTCCGTGCATCGTCAACGCCCTTTCCGGCATCGACTTCAAGCAACATCAAACCCCGAATGAGGCCGCAGCATACAAGGTGGGCCGAGCTCACGAGCTTTTGGCAACACCGTTCGATCGCTCATCCGACCGCCTTCGTCGCCGCCCTTCCGGCGCTGCGTCCGGAAAAGATGCAGCCGCCGAGGAAGGTGCCTTCGAGCGCCGCATAGCCGTGCACGCCGCCGCCGCCGAAGCCGGCGACCTCGCCCACCGCGTAGAGACCAGGCACCGGCTCGCCCGCCGCGTCGAGCACGCGGCTGTCGAGATCGGTCTGCAAGCCGCCCAGCGTTTTGCGGGTGAGGATGTTGAGGCGGACCGCAATCAACGGGCCGTTCGCCGGATCGAGCATCTTGTGCGGCTTTGCGGTGCGGATCAGCCTGTCGCCGAGATAAGCGCGCGCGCCGCGCAGCGCGGTGACCTGCGCATCTTTGGAGAACGGGTTGTCGAGCTGCATGTCGCGGGCGCGGATCTCGCGTTCGACCTGCGCCACATCGAGCAGCGGCTCGCCGGCCAGCCCGTTCATCCGCGCCACCAGCTTCGAAAGGTTGGCCTCGACGATGAAATCCTCACCCTTTTCCATGAAGGCTTTCACCGGGCCGGGAATGCCCGACGTGGCGCGGCCAAGCACCTGCCGCCAGCTCTTGCCGGTGAGGTCCGGATTCTGCTCCGAGCCCGACAGCGCGAACTCCTTCTGGATGATCTTCTTCGTCAGGATGAACCACGAATAATCGAAGCCGGTGCTCATGATATGGCTGAGCGTGGCTAAAGTGTCGAAGCCTGGGAAAAGCGGCACCGGCAGCCGTCTGCCGCGCGCGTCGAGCCATAGCGAAGAGGGACCCGGCAGGATACGTATGGCGTGATCGGTCCAGACCGGCGCCCAATTCTTGATGCCCTCGACATAGTGCCACATGCGGTCGCGGTTGATGACCCTCCCGCCCGCTGCTTCGGCAATTGCCAGCATGCGGCCGTCGACATGGTCCGGCACGCCGGTGATCATGCGCTTCGGCGTCGCGCCGAGACGCTGCGGCCAGTTCTTACGCACCAGCTCGTGGTTGCCGCCGATGCCGCCGGAAGCGACGATCACGACCTGGGCGTGGAGCTCGAAATCCCCGGCCACGTTGCGCGAGCTCTTGCGTCCACGCTCGACCGTGCTTGGCTCCAGCACGTCGCCGCGCACCCCGGTCACCGTCTTCCCGGTCCGCGTGATCTCGTTGACCCGGTAGCGGAACTTGAACTCGACGAGCCCACGCTTCTGCGCCTCGCGCACGCGCAGCACGAAGGGCTCCAGCACGCCGGGCCCGGTGCCCCAGGTGATGTGGAAGCGCGGCACCGAATTGCCGTGGCCGCTGGCATTGCCGCCGCCGCGCTCGGCCCAGCCGACGACGGGGAAGAATTTCAACCCGCGCTCGATCAGCCAGGAGCGCTTCTCGCCGGCGGCGAAGCCGAGATAGGCTTCAGCCCATTTGCGCGGCCAAAAATCCTCAGGGCGGTCGAAGGCGGCGGTGCCCATCCAGTCTGCGAGCGCGAGGTCGTGGGAATCGCGGATGCGCATGCGCCGCTGCTCTGGCGAGTCGACCAGGAAAAGCCCGCCGAACGACCAGAAGGCCTGGCCGCCCAGCGATTGCTCGGGCTCCTGGTCGACGATGATGATTTTCTTGCCGGCCTCGGCAAGTTCTGCCGCGGCGACGAGGCCTGCCAGCCCCGCGCCGACTATGATGACATCCGCGTCGTCAGCCATCTTTCCTCCCCTCAAAACGGCCGGCAGAGCAATTCCAGGAAAAGTGCGAAGCGGTTTGGGCTCGGCGACTTCGCCGTAGCCTTCCGTCCGGAATTGCGTCGAGACAAAGAGTCAGACGGGCTCCCAGCCGTCCTTGTCGCCGGCGCGGAAGATGGCGTCGATGACCTTCTGGTTCAGGACCGATTCCTCCAGCGTGAAGACACGGTCCTTGCCGCCCTGGGCCGCGCGTACGAAGGCCTCGCATTCCAGCCGGTACTGCTGGGTGCCTGGGAAGCGGAACACCTGCGCTTCGGTGTGGTTCTGGTTGTGCAATTCGATGCGGTGATGGTCGTAGAGCCCGGCATTGAACGGACCAAAGACCTCGATGAAACCCTTCTCGCCGTGGAACACCATCACCTGCCGCGCCGCCATCTGCGTCGACAGGTAGAAGGACAGTTCGAAGTCGCCGAAATCGGCGCGGATCGAGGAATAGATGTCGGTGCCGAAGGTCTTGTCGCGCTCAATGCTGGCTTGCACGCGGACCGGTTCCTTGCCGGTCGAGAAGCGCGTCGACACGGTCGGATAGACGCCGATGTCGGGCAGCGCGCCGCCGCCGAGATCCAGCTGGTTGCGCATGTTGCTGGGATCGACATTGTAATAGGAAAACGCGCCCTGGACGTGGCGCAGCCGGCCGATCGCGCCGCTGGCGATCAGGTCGCGCACCTTGATCCACTGCGGGTGATAGATGACCATGAAGGCCTCGCAGACCAGCACCTTCTTCTCGTCGCGCAGCTTGATCAGCGGCGGGATGTCCTTGGCGTCGAGCGCAAGAGGCTTCTCGACCAGCACATGTTTTCCCGCCTCGATTGCCTTTGCCGTCCATTCGACATGCTGCGAGGTCGGCAGCGGAACATAGACGCCGTCGACCTCCTTGGAAGCGAGCAGTTCCTCATAGGAGCCGAAGGCATGCGGCGCGCCGAAACGCTCGCCCAATGCCTTGGCCTTCGACAGGTCGCGGCTGGCGATCGCCGACAGCACGCCGTTCTCCGAATCTACGATCGCCGGCAAAAGCTGCTCGCGGCCGATCTTGGCCGTCGACAGAACACCCCATCGGAACATCATGCTTCTCCATGTCAGTTACGTCGATGGAGGTGTGCCCCAATTCCGGAGAAAAGCCAATCGCAGACGCGGGCCACAAAGCGCCTTCGTCATCCTCGGGCTTGATCCGAGGATCCATTCCGTGACCTATGACGTAAAGTGCAGGGATGCAAAATTCTGTAACCGTTGCAACGCCTTAGCGCCACGGCATGGATCCTAGGGTCTGCGCGCGTCGCTTCGCTCCTTGCTCCGCCCTAGGATGACGAACCCGAGGATGCGCGACCAGAGCTAACCCCTTCTCCCCGTCAGGGTCATGTCGAAGTCGACGACGTTGGAATAGATCGGCGTGCCGACATCCATGCCGTAGCGCGATCTGAGCACCTTGCCGGTGACATGGAACTTGATGGTTCCTGACTTCAGCCCATCGAGCTCGGCCGTGAACTTTTCCGAAAACGTCTTGCCGCGCGCCGTCAGCCGGCCGGTGACCACGGCGGTGGTCTCGCCGGTGCGGGTCACGTTTGTCGAGCGGAATTGGATCTCGGGATTGTTGGCGCTGTCGAAGACGGCGTCGGAACGCAGGAAAGCATCGATGCGGCCCTGGCCGGTGCCGACGCTTTCCGGAAAGATGGTGAGGTTGACCGTTCGAGCGCCCGACATCGGCATTGTCGATGCGAATCGTGCCCTTGAAGCGGCCGAAGGCGCCGCCGAAGCCGCCACCGCCGGCCTTGCCGATGGTGAAGCGGATCGAGGAGCCCGCCGGGCTGATCGTGTAGCTGCCGGCGGCGTCACTGAGCGCCACCGCGGCGCAAACCGGCGCGGCAAGGCAAGCGGCAAAGGCCGCCAATCCGAGGATGCGCGCATGCATCGACATCTTCCTATCCTGAACCAGCGCATTGCTGTCTTCCCGCCACCAACGAACGGGCGGCCCGCTCTATTCCCGGGCAGACGAAGGCGTGATTATGCGCGTGAGCACGCCGTCGCGCAGCAGGAAATGGTGGCGCATCGCTGCAAGGATATGCAACGCCACCAGCGCGATGCCGGCATAGGCAAGATACCAATGCGCGGCCGACCAGAAGCTTTCCGCGGCGTCGGATTCGGCGAGCGGCAGGTCGGGCATGACGAACTGGTTGAACGGCATCGTCGGGATTTCCAGCGTCGAGACCGAGACCAGCGCCCAGCCGGAGAGCGGCAGCGCAACCTGGAAGGCGTAAAGCGCCAAATGCGCCAGCGGCGCTGCCTTGCGCTCCAATGTTCCGACCGAAGGCGGGAGTGCTGGCGCCGCATTGCCGACACGCCAGGCGATGCGCAGGATGACCAGCCCAAGCAGCAGGAAGCCGACGGACTTATGCAGCTGGATCAGCTCGAAGGACGTCCGCTGGCTATCGATGCGCATCATCACGAAGCCGAGCACGAACTGGCCGATGAAGATGATGCCGATCAGCCAGTGAAGGATGATCATCGCCCAGCCATAGCGGGTGGCGGTGTTGGTGATGGACGATTGCATGGTCGAAAAACGTCGCTGAAATCACCTTTCTTCCAGCCCTCCCCACAAGCGGAACGGAGGAGCCCTACGGGCTCACCTTGAAGAAATCGACGAAGGCCCGCAACGCCGGCCGCATCTGGCGGCGGCTTGGGTAGTAGACGAAGAAGCCGTCGAAAGCGGGGCACCAGTCCTCCAGCACGCGGATCAGCCGGCCATCGGCGAGCGGCGCCTTCACATAGTCCTCGAAGACGAAGGCGAGCCCGGCGCCGTCGATCGCGGCCTGGGCGATCAGATGGTCCTCGTCGAGGATCAGCGGCCCTTGTGCTGCGATCTCGATTTCCTCGCCGTCCTTCTCTAACTCCCAGCGGTAGAGGATGCCGCTGGAGAAGCGGAAGCGGATGCAGCGGTGATCGGCGAGATCGCGCGGATGACGCGGTTTGGGCATGGTCGCGAAGTAGGAGGGCGCGCCGACCACCGCGCCGCGGATGTTCGGCCCTATGCGCGCCGCGATCATGTCGCGCTGCAGGCTTTCGCCCAGCCTGACACCGGCGTCGAACCCGCCCTCCACCACATCCGTGAAGCGGTCCTCGATGACGACCCCCAGCACGATCTCGGGATAGGCGGCCGTGAAGGCAGCGAGCCGCGGCGTCAGCACCAGATGCGCGGCGGTGCGCGGCACGCTGAGCCTGAGATTGCCGGCCGGGCGGTCGCGCGCCTCGACCGCCGTTTCCAGCGCCAGGTCGATCTCGGACAGCGCCGGCCGCAGGCGCTCCAACAGCCGCGCGCCTTCCTCGGTCGGGGCGACACTGCGCGTGCTGCGCGCCAGCAGCCGTACGCCGAGCTGCGCCTCCAGGCTCGCCACCGCATGGCTGACCGCCGACGGCGCGATGCCGAGCTCGCGGGCCGCGCCGCGGAAGCTGGCCCATTGCGCGACCGCGGCGAGAACGGCCAGCTGGGAAAGGTTCGTCCGGTTCATTGATCTATCTTATAGAGCGAGCTGTGCGAAAGAGACATGATTATCGAACGGATGCCTAGGCGCTATTTCATCTCCATCGCAACAAGGAGATGCGCCATGCAAACCCGCAAATTAGGAACTGAACTCGAAGTCTTCCCCGTCGGCCTCGGCTGCATGGGCATGAGCTTTGTCTATGGCGGACAGCCGGAGGCGGAAGCCATCGCTACGCTGCGCCGCGCCATCGAGATCGGTGTCACCTTCTTCGATACCGCCGAAGTCTATGGCCCTTACGAGAACGAGATCCTGCTCGGCAAGGCGCTGAAGCCGGTACGCGAGAAGGTCACCATCGCCACCAAATTCGGCTTCAAGATATCCGAGCACGGTTCGGGCATCGACCGCATGATCGGCGTCGACAGCCGCCCTGAGCACGTCAAGGCGGTGGCGGAGGCCTCGCTGAAGCGGCTCGATACCGACGTCATCGACCTCTACTACCAGCATCGCGTTGACCCGAACGTGCCGATCGAGGACACGGTCGGCGCCATGGCCGAACTGGTGCGCGAGGGCAAGGTGCGGGCGCTCGGCCTGTCGGAAGTGAGCGGCGCCACGCTGCGCCGGGCGCATGCCGTGCACCCGATCGCCGCCGTGCAGAGCGAGTATTCGCTGTGGAGCCGCGATCCCGAGGACGAGGTCTTTGCCGTTTGCCGCGAGCTCGGCATCGGCTTTGTCCCCTACAGTCCGCTCGGCCGCGGCCTGCTCACCGGCACCATCGCCAAGCGCGATACGCTCGGCGCCGGCGACTGGCGCCTTGGCCTGCCGCGCTTCCAGGCCGAAGCCATGGAAGCCAACAATGCCGTCATTGCCGTGCTGGAAAAGTGGGCGATGGAAAAGGGCGTGACAGCGGCACAACTGGCGCTCGCTTGGGTGCTGCACCAGGGCGATTTCATCGTGCCGATCCCCGGCGCGCGCAAGATCCGCCATTTGGAGCAGAACACGGCAGCGGCCGGGATCAAGCTGAGCGCCGCCGAGGTCGCGGCCATCGGCGACGCGCTGTCGCCCGACAAGGTCGTCGGCAAGCGCTATACCGAAGAGCTGCTGGCGCTGGTGAATGGTTAGACATTTCAGCTTGCTTTGAGACGCTGGCGGGACAGCGCCCCCCTCTGTCCGGCAGGACAGAGGGGGGCGCCTCGCGCTGACCTACCAAGGCACCACGCTGATCTCCGGCCAGTTCTCTCGCGCCCTCCTCCCCTTCGCCTCATGCGTCCGCTGGTTGTCCAGCGCCCGGTTCGGCGTGATACGGAACGAAAAAATGTCGTCGAGCCCGAACGGCGCCACCAGCTCCAACGCCTCGTCTGCGTCGAACCGCACCCCGACCGCATGCGTCTTCGAGGCGAAATAGCCGACCGATTCACTCGCGCTCGTGTAGCGCGGGCATGCCTGCCCGAATTTGGCCGGATACCACAGGTGCACGCGTGCCTGATTTCGCACCTCCACCGGCAGCGTCAGTCCTTCGAAATGCTGCGCCGCCCGGCGGATCACCGCATCCTCGGCCTCGTAGGAGAGATCGGTGCCGTCGAAATAGAACAGATCGACATCCTTGATGCCGTAGCCTGAGGGCCTGCCGGTGAGATGGTTCCAGATGCTGTTGTAGAGCGCGCCGGAAACCACCAGCCAGTCCGGCAACGCCAGTTCACGCACTCGCGCCAGCGTTTTGGCCAGCAGCGGGTCCGCCGCCACGATTTCGAGGAACGCCGCGCGTTGCTCCTCGAAAGGCAGGCCGGAATAGCGGAGATGGTGCATCGCCCTTTGGAGGGCGATTCGCCATCGCTCCGCAATGCCTCATGTTCTGAGCACGCCGCCCGTCTGCTTGTTGACGTTCTCGACGATGCGCTTGGCCAGCGCCTCGAAATCCTCGTCGGTCAGCGTCTTTTCGACCGGCTGGATCGAGACTTCGATGGCGATCGACTTCTTGGCGGCGCCGAGCGCAGCGCCCTCGAAGACGTCGAACACCGAAACGCCGGTGACGAGCTTCTTGTCGGCGGCCAAAGCTGCCCGCACCAGCGTGCCGGCCTCGACCGTCCGGTCGACGACGAAAGCAAAATCGCGCTTCACCGCCTGGAAGGGTGAAAGCTCCAGCTTCGGCTTGGTGCGCGTCGGCTTGGCCTTCGGCTCCGGCACGGCATCGACAAAGACCTCGAAGCCGCAGAGCGGCCCGGAGGCGTCGAGCACTTCGAGCGTCTTTGGATGGAACTCGCCGAAAGTGCCGAGCACGGTCTTCGGCCCGAGCTTGATCGTGCCTGAGCGTCCGGGATGGTACCAGGCCGGGCCGCCGGGCTCGATCTGCAGCCTGTCGACCGGCGCGCCGCAGGCTTCGAGCGCCGCGATCGCATCGGCCTTGGCGTCGAACACCCCGACCGGCCCGGCATTGCCGGCCCAGCTGCGGCCCGAGCCGTCGAGCTTGGCGGTGCCCCGCCGCACGCCGGCGGCGACGCGCCGCTGCTGATCGGCCAAGTCGCCTTCATAGGTGCCGGAGACCTCGAACAGCGCCACGTCGCCGATGCCCCGATCGGCATTGCGCTGGGCGGCGCTGATCAGCCCGGGCAGCAGCGACGGCCGCATGTCGGACATGTCGGCGGCGATCGGGTTGGCGAGCTTCAGCCCGTTCTGGCCGCCGCCGAACAGCTCGGCGTGTTTCGCCGGAATGAACGACCAGGTGACCGCCTCCATCATGCCGCGCACGGCGAGCGCGCGCTTGGCGGCCCGGGTGCGCACCTGCAGCATGGTCAGGATCCTGCCGTTGACCGCGTCATGCGAGGTGAGCGGCTGCGGCGCTATGTTGTCGACGCCGTGGATGCGCATCACTTCCTCGACGAGATCGGCCTTGCCGTCGACATCCGGACGCCAGGAGGGGACCTTCACCTCGACGGCGTCACCTGAGCTGCGCGGCTCGAAGCCGAGACGGGTCAGTATAGTGAGCGCTTCTTCTCTCGGCACCTCGATGCCGGTCAGCCGCTTCACTTCCGACAGCGGGAAGGAAATGATCTTCGGCTTGTGGCCGGGATAGCCCGCCACCTCGATTTCCGTCGGCGTGCCGCCGCACAATTCCAGCACCAGCTTGGTCGCGAGCTCGACGCCGGGCACCATGAACTCAGGGTCGACGCCGCGCTCGAAGCGGTAGCGCGCATCGCTGATGATGCCGAGCGTGCGACCGGTGCGGGCCGTCGTGATCGGGTCCCAGAGCGCCGATTCGATCAGCACGTCGGTGGTGTTCTCGTCGCAGCCCGAATGCTCGCCGCCCATGATGCCGGCAATCGATTCGATGCCGTTGTCGTCGGCGATCACGCACATCTCCGGCGTCAGCGAGTATTCGCGTCCGTCGAGTGCCAGCACCTTTTCACCGTCCCTGGCGCGGCGCACCACAAGGTTGCCGGTGACCTTCTTCGCGTCGAACACATGCAGCGGCCGGCCGCGGTCGAAGGTGACGTAGTTGGTGATGTCGACCAGCGCGCTGATCGGCCGAAGCCCGATGGCGATCAGCCGCTGCTGCAGCCATTTCGGCGACGGGCCGTTCTTCACGCCCTTCACCAGAGTCAGCGCGAAGCCGGGGCAGAGTTCCGGTGCCTCGATCTTGACCTTGACCGGGCACATGCCGTCGCCGGCATGCGGCATGATCGCGCCGCCGGTCAGCCGGCCGAGGCCGCTCGCCGCGAGATCGCGGGCGATGCCGTAGACGCTGGTGGCATCGGGGCGGTTCGGCGTCAGGTTGATCTCGATCACCGGATCGTCGAGATGGGCGTAGGCGGCGAAGCTGGTGCCGACCGGTGCGTCTTCGGGCAGGTCGATGATGCCGGTATGCTCGTCCGAAAGCTGCAGCTCGCGTTCGGAGCACATCATGCCATGGCTCTCGACGCCGCGGATCTTGCCGACCGAAAGCGTGACGTCGATGCCGGGAATATAGGTGCCGGGCGCAGCAAAAGCGCCGACCAGGCCGGCGCGGGCGTTGGGCGCCCCGCACACCACCTGCACCGGCGGCTTGCCGTCGCCGGTATCGACCGTAAGCACCCGCAGCCGGTCGGCGTCGGGATGCTGCACGGCAGTCAGCACCTTGGCTATGACAAAGGGTTTTAGGCCCGCCTTGTCGTCGACATGTTCGACTTCGAGGCCGATCGCCGTCAGCCGCTCGACGATTTCGGCAAGCGAAGCGTCGGTCTCGAGATGGTCCTTGAGCCAGGAGAGGGTGAATTTCATGACTGTGTTCCGTAGGAAGGGCTTTGCGCGTCAGGTCTAGCCACGCTCGTCTTGAGGTGCCGCGGCAGTGAATCGGGCATATGCAGGAAGGGCAGCTGCTCGCGCACATGCGCATGCAGCGTCGGCCTGAAATAGGCAGGCATGTCCATGGCGCCGAGCGTGAAGTAAATATGGCCGGCGAGCCGCTCGTCGCTATAGGCGATCGGCGAGCCGCAAATGCCGCAGAACGAGCGCGCCACCGGGCCGTTCCGGTAGCTCTTCAGCGACTTGCCTTCGAGCGCGATCTGGTCGGCCGCGAAGCCGATAAAGGCCGACACCGGTGCGCCGCTGGCGCGCCGGCAATCGCCGCAATGGCAATAGCTGATGTGGTGCGGCTCGGCCGAGGCCTCGAACCGCACGGCACCGCAGCGGCAGCCCCCGGTGTGGGGAGCAGTCATGTGGAAAGGCCCCCGAACAGCGTCGGCATGTCGAGCGGCCGGAAGCCGTAATGCGTGAGCCAGCGCACGTCGGCGTCGAAGAAGGCGCGCAGGTCCGGCATGCCGTATTTCAGCATGGCGATGCGGTCGATGCCCATGCCCCAGGCAAAGCCCTGGTATTCGTCGGGATCGAGCCCGCCGTAACGCAATACGTTGGGATGCACCATGCCGCAGCCCAGGATCTCCATCCAGTCGGAGCCTTCGCCGAAGCGTACTTCGCCTAGCCGCGAGCGGTCGCACTGGATGTCGACCTCGAGGCTGGGCTCGGTGAACGGAAAGAAGGACGGTCGAAAGCGCATCTTGACGCTCGGCACTTCGAAGAAGGCCTTGCAGAATTCCTCCAGCACCCACTTCATGTTGGCGATGTTGGCGGTCTTGTCGATCACCAGCCCCTCGACCTGATGGAACATCGGCGAGTGCGTTGCGTCCGAATCCTGCCGGTAGGTCTTGCCGGGGATGACGATGCGGATCGGCGGCTTCTGCTGCTCCATGGTGCGGATCTGCACGGGCGAGGTGTGCGTGCGCAAAAGCTTGCGTTCGCCCTTCTCGTCCGGCTGGAAAAAGAAGGTGTCGTGCATCTCGCGCGCCGGGTGGCCTTCGGGGAAATTGAGCGCGGTGAAATTGTAGTAGTCGGTCTCGATGTCCGGACCTTCCGCGATCGCGAAGCCGAGGTCGCCGAAGATCGCGGCGATCTCGTCGATCACCTGGCTGATCGGATGGATGCGGCCGCGCTCGGCCGGCGACTGGCGCACCGGCAGCGTGACGTCGACCGTCTCGGCGGCGAGCCGCGCTGCGATCGCTACGTCCTTCAGCTCCGACTTGCGCGCCGTCAGCGCCTCGGTGACGCGGTTCTTCAGCCCATTGATCGCCGGGCCCTTGACCTGCCGCTCCTCGGTGCTCATCGCGCCGAGCGTTTTCAGCATCTCGGAGACCGAGCCCTTCTTGCCCAGCGCCGAGACGCGCACAGCCTCGATCGCCTGCTCGTCGGCCGCGGCCGCGATGTCGGCCATCAAAGAAGCTTCAAGGGTTTCAAGATTTCCAGCGGTGGCGTTCACGGCGAAACTCTCTCGATCGGGCAACCACCGGGGTTCGGCGCGTCACCAATTTGGTTGGATCAGGCATAAGAAAAACCCGCGCCAGCCGTGCCAGCGCGGGTTCCCCAAATCAGAATAGCGAATGCTTGGGAAGCGCTGGCTTAGGCGACAGCGCTCTCAAAAGCATTCGGCGTGGTGTTCTTCAGATATTCGAGCGCCACCTTGGCCTTGGCCACAAGGGCTGCGAAAGCCTGCGGCTCGTGGATGGCCATGTCCGAAAGAACCTTGCGGTCGATCTCGATGCCGGCCTTGTTGAGGCCGTCGATGAAGCGGCCATAGGTCAGGCCGTGCTCGTGCACCGCTGCATTGATGCGCTGGATCCACAGCGCGCGGAACGAGCGCTTGCGGTTCTTGCGGTCGCGATAGGCGTACTGCAGCGACTTTTCCACCGCCTGCTTGGCGATGCGGATGGTGTTCTTGCGACGGCCGTAGAAGCCCTTGGCGGCTTTCAGGACCTTCTTGTGCTTGGCGTGGGCGGTGACGCCTCTCTTTACGCGTGCCATGTCATGATCTCCTTAAAACGCTGTTCCGGACCGAATGCTTAAAGGCCGTTCGGCAGAAAATTCTTGATGACCTTCTTGCCGTCCGGTTCAGCCAGAACCATCGTGCCGCGGGCATCGCGAATGAACTTGTTGGAACGTTTGATCATGCCGTGGCGCTTGCCGGCGGCAGCCGACAGCACCTTGCCGGTGGCGGTAATCTTGAACCGCTTCTTGGCGGCCGATTTGGTCTTCATCTTGGGCATTTTGCTACTCCGTAATGTGGCGCACCATCGCGCTTCTTTTCTCGCTTCGGGCCGACCAGAGCCCGAAAAGCAAATGAAACCGCCACGGCATGCCCTGCCGGGCGGTTTTTGTTTTTGCTCTGCGTATCGTGCTTTCCGTAAATCAGAGATGATTTCCGGCCCGATACGCAGAACGGCGGTCCTATAGATCAAACAGGGCTCGTGCGCAACACCTCACGCCCTGCGGCGCGCTGTCCCGTTCAGGGCAGCGTGAACCACACCGGCAGCACCCCCGACTGCTGCGCGCCGTCGATCAGTTCGAAGGCCGGCAGCGCCACCAGGAATACCAGCCCGTCGAGCAGCGTGTTCAACAGCAGGCGCGGCTTGAAGCTGCCGGTGTCGCCTTCCTGGTAGAGCGAAAGCTTTGGAAAGAAGCGCGGCACGCGCGCCAGATAGGCTTTGTAGGGAGCGCCGAGGACTTCCTTGAGATAGCGCTCCTCGCGCAGGATGACGATGTGGAACGCGCCGGCGCAAAGGACCGCGAAGAGGATGATGCCGGAAAACGAGCCGATCTGCGCGCCAACGCCGGCTGCCGCCACGGTCGAGAACAGATAGAGCGGGTTGCGGGTGATCGAATAGGGCCCGCCGGTGACCACTTCGGAGGATTTGCGGCCGCCGATGTAGAGCGTCGACCACAAGCGCCCGACGATGCCCAGGAAGATCAGGAGCACGCCGAACATCTCGATCGTCTCGTGCACGGGCGTCTCGGGAGGGAACGTCGACTGGCCGAACAGGAGTGCCGCAAACAGCACCACGATGAGCACCGCCAGCACGATGCGGCGCATATACTGGTAGCCGCCCAACCCTTCTATCTGGTTGTCGGTCGGGATCTTTGTTTCATCGACCATGGCCAATCCGATCGTCGTGTTTTGATCGCGATCGGGAAAATCCGATCGTCGATTTGGTCGCGATCGGGAAAATCCGATCGTCGATTTGGTCGCGATCGAGGAGCTCGATCGTCGAGAAGCCGGCGATCGGATAGAAAAACAGGCGCCCCGCCGATCGTCGGGTCGCCCTGCGCGGCAATTCAGGCGGATTTTGGAGCACCAAGCAGCGCCGGCCGGTCAATTCTCCTTCGCGAAACCGTGATCGGCGCGACAGTTTGCGGCGATCGCGCCGGAATGGCTCCAGGACGGAAAGGAAACGTGAGGCGCACCGTCAGCGGGGCGCCAGCACCATCATCATCTGTCGGCCTTCGAGCTTCGGCTCGGCCTCGACCTTGGCGATCGGCGCGACTTCCTCGCGCACCTTGTTCAGGAGCTGCATGCCGAGTTCCATATGCGCCATTTCGCGGCCGCGGAAACGCAGCGTCAGCTTGACCTTGTCGCCGTCCTCGAAGAAGCGCCGCACGGCCTTCATCTTGGTCTCGTAGTCATGGCTGTCGATGTTCGGGCGCATCTTGATCTCCTTGATCTCGATGACCTTCTGGTTCTTGCGCGCCTCGGCCGCCTTCTTCTGGTTGGCGTATTTCAGCTTGCCGAGATCGAGGATCTTGACGACGGGCGGCTGCGCGTTGGGCGATATCTCGACGAGATCCAGCCCGGCCTCTTCGGCCAGCAGCAGCGCGTCGTTGATGGAAACTTCGCCACGGTTGTGGCCTTCTGCGTCGATGAGCTGGACCCGGGGCACCCGGATGTCTCGATTGGAGCGCGGACCGTCCTTGGTCGGGGCCGCTGCTTTGAAAGGTCTGCGAATGGTCGTGGTCTCCTCGGCCGTTTCGTTCAGGGTTTCTTTGAGTTCAATCGCTTGGACGCGCCTATGTGGTGAGCGCGCGGCCGGAGTCAATAGCACAGCCTCGCCAGGAAATCACCTCAAAGCTTGCCATTGCCTGCACCAAGCAAAGAAAAGGTGCGAGCACTTTTCCGCGAACCGCCGGATGTGCCAAAAGACCGGCCGGAAGGACGAGGTCATGGACGCCAGCGCACCAGTTTTCATCGACGTGAACGGAACGCAGATCGCTGTCAGGCAGGCGCCGGGCTCAGCGCCGGGCATCGTCTGGCTGGGCGGCTACAAGTCCGACATGCTGGGCACCAAGGCCGAGGCGCTGTCGGCCTGGGCGAGCCGCGAAGGCCGCGCCTATCTGCGCCACGACTATTCCGGCCACGGCGAATCGGGCGGCGAATTCGCCGAGGGCACGATCTCGAAATGGCTGGCCGAGAGCCTCGCCGTCTTTCGCCGCTTCAGCAAGGGCAAGCAGATCCTGGTCGGCTCCTCGATGGGGGCGTGGATTGCGCTGCGCATGGTGCAGGAATTGCGCAAGGCCGGCGACGACCGCATCGCCGGCCTGGTGCTGCTTGCGCCGGCGCCCGACTTTACCGTCGAGCTGATCGAGCCGGTGCTGACCAGGGCGCAAAAGCGCGACCTTTCGAAAAAGGGATTTTTCGAGGAACCGTCCGACTATTCCGCCGAGCCCTATATCTACACGCGCGCGCTGATCGAGGACGGCCGCGCGAACCGGGTGATGACTAGGCCGATCGACACTCATTGCCCGGTGCATATCCTGCAGGGTCTCGCCGATCCCGACGTGCCTTCCGGCCATGCGCTGAAGCTCGCCGCACTGCTGCCGGCCGATGACGTCACGCTGTCGCTTATCCCCGACGGCGATCATCGCCTCTCCCGCCCGGAGGATCTCGACATGCTCAACCGCGCCGTCGGCGACCTGGTCCAGCGGGTTTCATGAGCATGCGCATTTCAATCCCGATATCCGCCTTCGTTGCGGCCATCGTCGGCTTTGGCGGCACTTTAGCCATCGTCATTGCCGCCGCCAAGGCGATCGGCGCCACTCAGATCGAGACCGCGAGCGGGGTGACGGCGATCTGCCTGGCCATGGCCCTAGAATGCCTGTGGCTGTCCTGGCGCACGAAAATGCCGGTCATCACCGCCTGGTCGACCCCGGGCCTGGCGCTGATCGCGGCCTCCAGCGGCTTCACCATGGCGCAAGCCGTCGGCGCTTTCATCGTCACCGGCATCCTCTTGATCGCCACCGGCCTGTTCAAGCCGCTGACCCGGCTGATCGCGCAGATTCCGGCCTCGGTGGCGTCCGGCATGCTGGCCGGCATCCTGGTCGGCTTCGCCATCAGTGCGGTCAAGGCCATTCCCGCCGATCCGTGGCTGATCCTGCCGCTGATCGCCGCCTTCTTTGTCATCCGGCTGTTCAACCCGGCGGTTTCGGTCCTTGTCGTGCTGATCGGCGGCGGCCTTGCCGCCTTCCTCACCGGCCGCGTCGGCGGCCTGCCGGCGCCGGAATTGTCGACACTGACGCTGATCGCTCCGCAGTTCACCGTTTCGGCGATCATTGGCCTGGCCTTGCCGCTCTACCTCGTCACCATGGCCTCGCAGAACCTCTCCGGTCTCGCGGTGCTGAAAGCCGCCGGCTACCACCCGGAACCTGGCCCGCTGATCGGCGTCACCGGGCTGTTCTCGCTGCTCTCGGCGCCGTTCGGCGCCTCGACGACCAATCTGGCGGCGATCTCCGCGGCGATCTGCACCGGCCCGGATGTCCATCCGGATCCCGCCGAGCGCTGGAAGACGGGGCCGTTCTATGCGCTCGCCTATCTGGTCTTCGCCATCTTCGGCGCTTCGCTGGTGGCGATCTTCGCCGTCCTGCCGCAGAGCCTGATCGTGCTGGTCGCCGGCCTGGCGCTGATGGCGCCTTTAGCCAACGCGCTCTCGATCGCGCTCCATGATGCGGGCGAGCGCATGCCGGCCACGCTCACCTTTGCGGTGACGGCCTCAGGGCTCACCTTGTTCGGCGTCGGCGCGGCTTTTTGGGGGCTGGTCGCCGGAATGGCAGTGCTTTTCCTCGAGAAACTCAAAAAGCGATAATCATTTCAGGCCTTTCGCCGGTTTTGGCCGGACTTGCCTTGAATCGCCGATTTCGCCTTCCCATTTCGATTCCACGCAGCCGGTTTGGCTGTCTCCAACGGAAGGATTGGGAGAAAATGAACACAAGTGCATTGATCCGTCCGGCCTGGACGCCGGCGACCATCGCGCTGATGGTGATCGGCTTCATGGTGTTCTGGCCGCTGGGCTTCGCCATGCTTGCCTACATCATCTGGGGCGACCGGCTCGAAGGCTTCAAGCGCGATGTCAACCGCGCCACCGACGGCATCTTCGCCGGCTGCCGCCGTGGCTCGGAAAAGGCGGCCCGCTGGGGCCATGGCTCGTCCCGCACCGGCAACGTCGCTTTCGACGACTGGCGCGAGAAGGAACTTGAGCGCCTCGCCGAGGAGCGCCGCAAGCTCGACGAGATGCTGAACGAGTTCGACGAGTATGCCCGCGAGCTGCGCCGTGCCAAGGACCAGGAAGAGTTCGACCGCTTCATGGCCGAGCGTAACAAGCGGACCGCGCCAACCACGACGAGTGGTCCAACCGGAGCGACGGGGCCGAAGCGCGGCAAGGGGTCGAACCTCCTTGACGACTGAGCCTCAATCATAAGACTCGGCCGACATGCGGCGTCGCGCGAGCGGCGCCGTTTCTTTTTCGTTCTCCATGTAGCCTCACTCTACTGGTCGTTTTTCTCGAATCGCGTATCGTCCGGCCATGACCCTCGGCTTCTTTCGCAATCTGACCAAGCCAGAACCCAAGCCCGTCGTGGAGCGCGAGCATTGCGTCGCCGGCCGCACCCTGCCGCTCAAAATCGTCGAGAGCGCGAGGGCCCGGCGATTGACGCTGCGTATCGATTCCGGCGGCCAGGGGCTGCGCATAACCGTGCCGCCCGGCTTGCGCCGCGGCGAGGTGGAGAAGTTCCTCGACCGCCATCAGGACTGGCTGGAGCAGCGCCTGGCCAAGGTGCCGATGCGCCCGCAGGTGCGGCCCGGCATCAAGATCCCGATCCGCGGCGTGCCGCACCGCATCGTCCATGAGCCGGCGAAACGCGGCACCGTCACCGTCGCGCGCGACGAGCGCGGCCCGCTGCTCATCATCCATGGCGAGCGTGTCCACCTGCCGCGCCGCATCGCCGATTATCTCAAACGCGAGGCCAAGCGCGAGATCGAGAAGCTGGTGGTCAAGCACACCGAGGCGATCGGCAAGCGCGCCAAGGCGATCCGCTACAAGGATACCTCCAGCCGCTGGGGGTCATGCACCTCGGAGGGCAATCTGTCCTTCTCGTGGCGCATCATGATGGCGCCGCCGCCGGTCATCAATTACCTGGTGGCGCATGAGGTCGCGCATCTGAAAGAGATGAACCACGGACCGAAATTCTGGAAGCTGTGCGAAAAGCTCTGCCCCGACACCGATCGCTGCAAGGACTGGCTGAAGCGCAACGGCGGCGCGCTGCAGGCGATCGTGTTTGAGTAGGCGTCGCCCTGGCACCCGTATAGCTGGCGGTCCACCGCAGCCGCTCAATCGTCATTCGCCGCGTTGAGTTCCTCCGGCCGCAGCCCTTCCTCACTCGCATGCGGCCACGGCAAAAAATTCCGGTCGAACGCGTCGCTGCCGAAATAGTCGAGCGCCCGGTGCGCCTCGGCGCCGTTGAAAGCGGACTTGTCCATCAGATGCGCGATCACCTCGCGCGCCTGCGCGATCTTCTGTCTGAGTTCGGCGACGGTCTTGTCGGTCATGATCTTCCTGCTCCCGCCTGTGTCCCTATTCGAAAGGTAGCGCTTTCCGCCGGCCCGGCAACGGCATGCTTTTTCTCGACTCTTGCGGCTTTTCGTGCCAATCCCGCGCCATGACGCTCGACATCAAGATCTGCGGATTGAAGACCGACACCGCGATGGCCGCCGCGCTTGCCGGCGGGGCCAGCCATGTCGGCTTCATCTTCTTTGCCAAAAGCCCGCGCTTCGTCGATCCGGCCGAGGCTGGCCGTCTGCGCCAGGCGGCCATCGGCAAGGCCAAGGCGGTTGCCGTCACCGTGGATGCGGATGATGCCCTTCTCGACGAGATTGTCGCGAGGATGCAGCCGGATATGCTGCAACTGCATGGTTCCGAAACGCCGGTGCAGGTGGCCGAGCTCAAGACCCGCTACGGCCTGCCGGTGATGAAGGTACTGTCGGTCAGCGAAGCCGCGGATCTCGAGCGGATAAGGCCCTATGTCGGCGTTGCCGACCGCTTGATGTTCGACGCCAAGCCGCCCAAGGGATCGCAATTGCCTGGCGGCAATGGCGTCGCCTTCGACTGGCGGATCCTTGCCGGCCTTGACGCCGGCCTCGATTACATGCTTTCCGGAGGGCTCAACGCCGCCAATGTCGGCGATGCCCTCAGACTGGCCAATCCGCCCGGGATAGACATCTCCTCCGGCGTGGAGAGCGCTCCGGGCGTCAAGGAACCGGCGCTGATCGAGCAGTTTTTCCGGGCCGTCAGGGCCGCGCGCGACGACCGCGCCGCCTGAGGAAGTTTTCAAACCCGAGCATGTCCCGGAAAAGTGGGAACCGGTTTTCCGATAAGGACGTGCTCAGAAGCAAAGACTCAGGAGATCGGCGATGAACAGGCCGGCTATGCCCAATTCCTTCCGCACCGGGCCCGACGAGCAGGGCATGTTCGGCATTTTCGGCGGCCGCTTCGTCGCCGAGACGCTGATGCCGCTGATCCTCGATCTCGAAGAGCAGTGGAACAAGGCCAAGAATGATCCGGAGTTCAAGGCGGAGCTGGAGAACCTTTCGACCCATTATGCCGGTAGACCGTCCAAGCTCTATTTCGCCGAAGGCCTGACGAGGCATCTTCGGGAGGTTTCCTCGGCGAAGGGCCTCGGGGGCGGCGCCAAGGTCTATTTCAAGCGCGAGGACCTGAACCACACCGGCTCGCACAAGATCAACAATTGCCTCGGCCAGATCCTGCTCGCCAAGCGCATGGGCAAGAAGCGCATCATCGCCGAGACCGGTGCCGGCCAGCATGGCGTCGCTTCCGCCACGGTCGCTGCGCGCTTCGGCTATCCTTGCGTGGTTTACATGGGTGCCACCGACGTCGCCCGCCAGAGCCCGAACGTCTTTCGCATGAAGCTGCTCGGCGCCGAGGTGCGCCCGGTCACCGCCGGCCACGGCACGCTGAAGGACGCCATGAACGAAGCGCTGCGTGACTGGGTCACCAATGTCGAGGACACCTATTACCTGATCGGCACCGCCGCCGGCCCGCATCCCTATCCGGAGCTGGTGCGCGACTTCCAGTCGGTGATCGGCACGGAAGCGCGCGCCCAGATGCTGGAGCAGGAAGGCCGGCTGCCCGACGTCATCATCGCCGCCGTCGGCGGCGGCTCCAACGCCATTGGCCTGTTCCACCCGTTCCTCGACGACAAGGATGTGCGCATCATCGGCATCGAGGCCGGCGGTCGCGGCCTCGACGGCGTCGAGCACTGCGCCTCGATGAATGCCGGCGCGCCGGGCGTGCTGCACGGCAATCGCACCTATCTCTTGCAGAATGCGGACGGCCAGATTCTCGACGGCCATTCGATCTCGGCCGGTCTCGATTATCCGGGCGTCGGGCCCGAGCATGCCTGGCTGCGCGATTCGGGCCGCGTCGAATATGAGCCGATCCTCGACGACGAGGCGCTGGAGGCCTTCCAACTGACGACCCGGGTCGAAGGCATCATCCCGGCGCTGGAATCGGCGCACGCCATCGCGCATGCGATGAAGATCGTGCCGAAAATGGACAAGGACCAGATCGTCATCGTCAACCTGTCCGGCCGCGGCGACAAGGACGTGCACACGGTGGCCAAGATGCTGGGCATGGAGATCTGACAATGACGACCCGCATCGACCGCCGCATGGCGAAGCTCAAATCCGAGGGCCGTCCGGCTTTGGTCACCTATTTCATGGGCGGCGATCCCGACTACGAGACATCTTTGGCTATCATGAAGGCGCTTCCCGGCGCCGGCAGCGATGTCATCGAGCTCGGCATGCCGTTCTCCGATCCGATGGCTGACGGCCCGGCCATTCAGGCGGCGGGTCTCAGGGCGCTGAAAGGCGGCCAGACGCTGGTCAAGACGCTGAAGATGGCGTCCGAATTCCGCGCCGGCGACGACGAAACGCCGATCGTGCTGATGGGCTACTACAACCCGATCTACATTTACGGCGTCGATCGTTTCCTGGCTGACGCCAAGGCGAGCGGCATCGACGGCCTGATCGTTGTCGACCTGCCGCCGGAAATGGACGAGGAGCTCTGCGTTCCGGCGCTGAAGGCGGGCATCAATTTCATCCGCCTGGCGACGCCGACCACCGACGACAAGCGCCTGCCGAAGGTGCTCGAGAACACCTCCGGCTTCGTCTACTACGTGTCGATGACGGGCATCACCGGCTCGGCCTTGGCCGACACTGCCAAGGTGTCGGCGGCGGTCAAACGCATCAAGGGTCACACCGCGCTGCCGGTCTGCGTCGGCTTCGGCGTCAAGACCGCCGAGCAGGCGCGTACCATCGGCGCCTCCGCCGACGGCGTCGTCGTCGGCACGGCGATTGTCAACGCGGTCGCCAATGTGCTCGGGCCCAAGGGCGAGAAGACCGCCGATCCGGCCGAAGCGGTCGCCACGCTGGTCAGCGGGCTTGCCCAGGGCGTCCGCTCGGCCCGCCTTGCTGCCGCCGAATAGTCTGACTATCTGTTTTTACGCAATTCCGGACGGAAAACCGCCACACACTTTTCCTGGAATTGCTGGACGTCTCTTCGTCGGGACAGGAGCCGAAGCGATGAACTGGATCACCAACTACGTTCGACCGAAGATCAATTCGATGCTCGGCCGGCGCACCGACATGCCGGAAAATCTCTGGATCAAGGATCCCGAGACCGGCGAGATGATCTTCCACAAGGACCTCGAATCCAACCAGTTCGTCATCCCGTCTTCCGGCCACCATATGAAGATCTCGGCCAAGGAGCGGCTGAAATACTTCTTCGACGACGGCAGATACGAGACCCTGGAAAACCCCAAGGTCATGCAGGATCCGCTGAAGTTCCGCGATGAGAAGCGCTACACCGATCGGCTGAAAGAGGCGAAAGCCAAGACAAGTCTCGAGGACGCGATTCTTAACGCAGTCGGCACCATCGAAGGTCTGCCGGTGGTGGTTACCGTGCAGGACTTCGCCTTCATGGGCGGCTCGCTCGGCATGGCCGCGGGCGAGGCCATCGTCCATGCCTTCGAGGTCGCTTTGCAGCGCAGGCGGCCGCTGATCCTGTTCGCCGCCTCGGGCGGCGCCCGCATGCAGGAGGGCATCCTCTCGCTGATGCAATTGCCGCGCACCACGGTCGGCGTCGACCGGCTGAAGGAAGCCGGCCTGCCCTATATCGTGGTGCTGACCAACCCCACCACCGGCGGCGTGACCGCGTCCTATGCCATGCTGGGCGACGTTCACATCGCCGAGCCCGGCGCGCTGATCGGCTTCGCCGGCCCGCGCGTCATCGAGCAGACGATCCGCGAGAAGCTCCCCGACGGCTTCCAGCGCGCCGAATATCTGATGGAACACGGCATGGTCGACATGGTGGTCTCGCGTCTGGAGATGCGCCCGACCATCGCACGATTGTTGAAGATGCTGCTCAAGACCCCAGTGGCCGAGAAGCCATTGGAGCCTGAGATCCTGCCGCCGGCGGTCGTCAACGCCGAAGCCCGGCCGCAGGCCTGACGCGACACCGTTTGCCGCCCACCGCGATTGCGCCAGCTGCGCTGCGCAGTAGCTGTTTGCGCATGATCCCTTTCCAAAACCGATCCCGGTTCGGGCTCATGCCCAGAGCAATTCCAGCCAGAGTGCGTAGCGGTTTTGCGTCCGGAATTGCACACGAACGAAAGGCATTGAAGGCGATCCTGTTCTTTCGCCGCAAATGCTCTAGGATTCCGCCATGACAACGCTCGCCGCCGATCGTGAAATCGAACATCTGATGACGCTTCATCCGAAAGGTTTCGACCTTTCGCTGGACCGCATCGCCCGCCTGCTCGAGCGTCTCGGCAACCCGCAGGACCAGCTGCCGCCGGTCATCCACATCGCCGGCACCAACGGCAAGGGCTCCTGCGCCGCCTTCTCGCGGGCGCTGCTGGAGGCGGCCGGTCATCTCGTCCACGTGCACACCTCGCCGCACCTGGTAAACTGGCACGAGCGCTACCGGCTGGCCGCCGAGGGCGGCGGCAAGCTGGTCGACGACGATGTCTTTGCCGAGGCCATCGCGCGCGTCGCCAAGGCCAATCAAGGCCAGAAGATCACCGTTTTCGAGATCCTCACCGCCGTCACCTTCATCCTGTTTTCCGAGCATCCGGCCGAGGCGGCGATCATCGAGGTCGGGCTCGGCGGCCGCTTCGATGCCACCAATGTCATTTCGCGGCCTGCCGTCTCGGTGATCATGCCGGTGTCGATGGATCACGAAGCCTATCTCGGCGACCGCGTTGAGCTGATCGCGGCCGAAAAGGCCGGCATCATGAAGCGCGGCTGCCCGGTGGTGATCGGCGCGCAGGAAAGCGAGACCGCGCTGGAGGTGCTGATCGAGACCGCCGAGCGGCTGGATTGCCCGACCGTTGTCTACGGTCAGGATTTCCTGGCCTTCGAGGAGAACGGCCGCATGGTCTATCAGGACGAGGACGGTCTGATGGACCTGCCGCTGCCGCGCCTGCCCGGTCGGCATCAGTTCGCCAATGCCGCCGCGGCGATCGCCGCGGTCAAGGCCGCCGGCTTCGAGATAAGCCATCGGGCTGCCGAAAAAGCGATGACCAGCACCGCGTGGCCGGCCCGGATGCAAAAGCTGACGCAGGGCAGGCTGGTTGAGCTTGCCCCAAAGGGCGCCGAGATCTGGCTCGACGGCGGCCACAATCCGGGCGCCGGCGTCGTCATCGCCGAAGCGCTGGCCGAGCAGGAGGAAAAGAACCCGCGCCCGCTGATCCTCATCGCCGGCATGATCAACACCAAGGACCAGACCGGCTATTTCAGCGCCTTCAAGGGGCTTGCCCGCCATGTCTACACGGTGCCGGTGAGCAAGAGCGATGCCGGCGTGCCCAATGACGAGCTCGCGCTGCGCGCCACCGAGGCCGGCCTGTCAGCCGAGCCGGTCAACTCCGTCGCCGATGCGCTTATGCTGTTGCGCGACAGCTGGGACGGTCCGGCGCCGCGCATCCTCATCGGCGGCTCGCTATATTTCGCCGGCGCCGTGCTGGACGAGAACGGCACGCCGCCGACCTGATAGCGCCGAGGCAGTCGCGAGGAGCAATCGTGATCAAGGTGAACCAACTGGCCCATGTCTGCATCTTCGCGCATGACCTTGAGGCGACGCGCGGCTTCTACCGGGATGTGCTCGGCATGGACACGCAGTTCAACTTCCTGCGCGACGGCAAGATCTTCGGTTTCTATCTCAATTGCGGCGGCCGCAGCCATGTCGAGGTGTTCGAGAAGACCGAAGCCCGCTACAGCGAGGCGAACCAGGTCAACCACTTCTGCCTGGAGGTGGAAGACATGGACGCCGCGATCGCCCATATCCGGTCGAAAGCGGTCGAGGTGACGGCGAAGAAGCTCGCTTGCGACGGCACCTGGCAGGCCTGGATCAAAGACCCCAACGGCGTCAAGATCGAGCTGTTCGAATACACGGCCAAAAGCGCGCAATTCATCGGCGGCGATCGCGTCGCCGATTGGTAGCGGCGTCTGCCTCGAAGGTTATTTCAGCTCGATCTCGATGAAGGCGTATTCGCCGTCATTGACGTTGATGACATCGTGCTCGACGCCTTCCCGGCGGAAATAGGGCGCGCCTTGCTTCATCTCCGCGAAGGATTCGCCGTCCTTGGTCACCAGCTTCACCTTGCCGTCCATCAGCGGCACGATGACATAGTCGTGGCCATGGCGGTGCCAGCCGGTGTTGGCGCCCGGGGCGAAGCGGTATTCGGTGACGATCACGCGCTCATTGTCGACGTGAACTGTGGCCTTGGCTGTTCCGGTCATGGGGCTCTCCTTTTCTTAAGGAAAGGAGATGGCTGCCCGAAGCGTCAGGGCCAGAGCGCGGTCAGCGATGGCGCCAAGGAAAAAGCCCGGCGCGATGGCCGGGCTCGATCTTTCTGATATTCGGATTGGCTCAGGCGAGGCTGCCATTGATCCAGTGCGACAGCGCGGTCTTCGGTGCCGCACCCACCTTCATGTCGGCCACTTCGCCGCCCTTGAAGATCATCAGCGTCGGGATCGAGCGCACGCCGTACTGGGCGGCCAACTCGGGATTCTCGTCGATGTTGAGCTTGGCGACCTTCACCTTCGAGCCGAGCTCCTTGGCGATGTCTTCCAACGCCGGGGCGATCATCTTGCACGGACCGCACCACTCGGCCCAGAAATCCACCACAACCGGCTCCTTGGCATTGAGCACATCGGCCTGGAAATTGCCCTTGTCGACCTTGACGGTGGCCATGCTGAAATCCTTTCGAAAACTCGGGTTGCACCAAATGTGGTGGCTGTGGTGGCGATGTTCAAGCAGTTCTTGTGTCACGCTCCCGTGAGTCGGGCAAGGGCACCGTCCATGGCCGCTGCCGGCAGCTCGATCAGGCGCGGCGCCTCGGTGAACAGCAGCGCGGCCGTCACCGTGCGGCCCGGATAGAGCGGCTGAAGCAGCGCGCGGTAGAGCGCAAGCTGCAGGACATAGGCCGGCGGCACTTCGGCCAGGCTGGCCGGCGCCGGCCGGTTGGTCTTGTAGTCGACGATCGAGACCGTTTCCGCGGTGACGGCCAGCCGATCGATCTTGCCGGAGATCGAGCGCAGCCTGCCCCTTACCTCCAGGCCGCCCATGACGGCGACTTCCGCCCGCGAGGACGGCGAGAACAGCGCCCCGAAGCTTCTGTCGGACAGGATGGAAAGCACGGCTTCCAGCGCCGTGTCGCGCTCTTCGGCCGGCCAGTCGGCGCCGGCGCGCGCTAGATAGCGCTCGGCCGCGCTCCGCCTCTCGTCCTCGGCGATGCCGGGCAGCATCTGTAGCAATTTGTGCAGTGCCAGCCCGCGCATCACCGCAAAGCCGGGTTCGGTTTCCGCAGCGAGCACCGGCGAGCGCGTGTCGGGCAAGCTTTCCGTCGCTTCGTCGATCAGCGCCGAGGCGCCTGAAGGCGAGAGCGGCCGCGGCAAGTCCTCATAGGGCGGGAGCGGCCGGAACAGGCCGTCCGGCAGCGGCGCGGCATGATCGAACAGTATCGTCTCCTCAGCCTGATTGAGCGCCATCGGCGGCAGCTTGGTCATATGGAAGCGATGCACCGCCACGTCGGGTGTCGCCGGATGCCGCCGCTCAGCGCTTTCCGGCGCACCCAGCAGTGCCCGGCTGACAATCGAATGCCAGGTGCCGGTGCTCGGCGCGCGCTTGCCGTGATAGCCGCAGACGATCAGCCGGTCCTCGGCGCGCGTCATGCCGACATAGAGCAGCCGCCGGTATTCGTCGTCGGCAAGCGCGCGCGCCCGCGCCGAGGCCGCTTTCGAAACGCCGTTGACGACGTCACTCGCCGAGCGCCAGAGATAGCCCTTGCCCTTCCAATCAGCGCCCGAGCTTTCGAAGGCCATCAGCCGCGGCAGGTGCTGGTCGCTGAACGGCGCCGAGCCGCCGTCGACCAGGAAGACGACCGGCGCCTCCAGGCCCTTGGCGGCGTGCACGGTCATGACG
This sequence comes from Mesorhizobium sp. WSM4887, assembly GCF_029625865.1. Classification (NCBI taxonomy): domain Bacteria; kingdom Pseudomonadati; phylum Pseudomonadota; class Alphaproteobacteria; order Hyphomicrobiales; family Phyllobacteriaceae; genus Mesorhizobium; species Mesorhizobium sp. WSM4887. Next base: position 58,226 of record NZ_JARTVP010000011.1, on the reverse strand, counting down.
CGCACCTCGTTGCGGGTCTGGTCCATCTCGCGCTTGATCTCCGGCCCGCTGTTTTCCAGCGTCGAGAGGAAGGATTCCAGCCCCGGCAGGCCGGTACGTTCCTCAGCCAGGCAGAAACTCAGGAACTCGTCGAGGATGTCGCCGGCTTCCGGCCCGAGCCGGGCCGTCATCTTGCGGCGCAGGCCGTCACGCGAAAGCGCGGCGGCATAGAATTCAAACACCGGCTTGAACGCCACCTCAGTCGCCCAGCCATCGAGCCGGCCAACAACGGCGGCCAAGACCTCGTCTCCGCCGGCATGCTGCCGGAGCGAGGCGATCAGCGACTGGCCCTTTGGCCGCTCGCCAGCGAGCGTGAGCAACGTCTCCTCGGAAACCTCGAAGATCGGGCTGCGCAGCACGGCGGCCAGGGACAAGTCGTCCTCCGGCTGAATCAAAAAATGGCCGAGCGCGATCAGGTCCTGCACGGCGATATGGCCGGGAAGGCTCAGCCTGTCCGCGCCGGCAACCGGGATCTGCCGGTTCTTGAGGCTGCGCGACAGCGCGTGCACGAAGCGATCGCGCTTGCGCACCAGCACCAGGATGTCGCCGGCGGTCAGCTTGCGGCCTTTGCCTTCGATGGCCTCGCCGTTGCGCAGCCAGTTCTGGATCGTCGTTGCCACATGTTCGGCCACGCGCACGGCGGGCGCGCTGGCGTGGTTGACCGGCAAGGTCCAGTCGTCGGGCTCTTCGACCATTTCGGCGCCGATCGAGGGCCACACCTCGACATAGCCCGGCGCATCGGTGCGGATCGCCTTGTGGCTGAGCGGATCGGGATCGTGGCTGATGCCGCGTCGCACGCCTGGCTCGGCGAAGACGCGGTCGACGGCGGCAAGCACGTCGTCGCTCGAGCGGAACGACCAGGTGAGCTTCAGGTCGGCAAACGAAGCCTCCGCGTCGCGCACCCGCCCGGCAAACAAAAGCCGGCTTTCGGCAAAGGAATCGGGCGCCGCGCCTTGGAAGGAGTAGATCGACTGTTTCTCGTCGCCGACGGCGAACACCGTGCGCCGCACCGTCTCTCGCTGGCCGAACCCGGCGAAGAATTCTTCCGTCAGCTTCTTCACCACTTCCCACTGGTCGGGACTGGTGTCCTGCGCCTCGTCGAGCAGGATATGGTCGATGCCCTGGTCGAGCTTGAACTGCACCCACGGCCCGGCATCGGGCCGCGACAGCAGGCTGACCGTGCGGGTGATCAAATCGTTGAAGTCGAGGAAACCGCGGCTTCGCTTCAGCTGCTCGTAGCGGGCGATCAGCCAGCCGGCGACGGTGAGCGCAGCGGCCGTGCCTTCGAGCATGCGGAACAGCCCCAGCCGGTCCGATACATCGAGGATCGCCTTGGCCGCCGCGAGATAGCGCTCGGGCAGGTCGGGCAGCCTGTCCACCAGCGCTTTCTTGAAGATTTTCGGTGGATCGTAAGGGTCGCCATCGGAGCGCAGAAATGCCTTGGCGAGCAGTCGCAGTCGCCTGATAGGATCGGCTTCGGCAAAAGCGGTCTGCGCATAGGGCAGCACGTTGTTCAGCACCTGCCGCGCGTCGGCGGCTTCGGCGGCGCCCGCGAATTCAGCGATATGGCTCGGCGCAAAGCCCGGCAGCGGCCAGACAGAAGCGGCAATGCCGGCTGCCGTCTGTCCGGGGTTGAAGCCGAATTCGGCGAACAGCAGCCGGAATTCCCGGTCCCTGCCCAGCTTTTCGATAAAGGCGCGCAGTTCGTCGCGCTTGCCGACGATCTCGGAGAGCAGCATGTCGAGCCCGAATTCGCCGCCGCGCTCCAGCACCGTGGCAAAGGCTTCCGCCAGGCCTTCGACACCGGCGCCGGCACCCGAGATCATGTCGCGTCGCGCATCCGCGAAAAGCGAGGCCTCCATCTGCGGGTCGAGCATCTCGAAATGCGCCGGGATGTTGGCTTCCAGCGGGAACTGATGCAGCACCGATTCGCAGAAGGCGTGGATGGTCTGAATTTTCAGGCCGCCCGGCGTTTCCAGCGCCTCGGCAAACAATCGGCGCGCGCGCCGCATCGTATCGCGATCGGCCGCCCGCCCGTCGAGCGCGGCTATCCGTGTCGCGAGCTCGGCGTCGGGAAGCGCCGTCCATTCCGACAGCGTCGAGAACACGCGGTTCGACATGTTGGCGGCGGCGGCGCGCGTGTAGGTCAGGCACAGGATCTTCGACGGATCGGTGCCGTTGAGCAGAAGCCGGATGACGCGTTGCGCCAGCACATGGGTCTTGCCCGAGCCGGCATTGGCCGAGACCCAGGCGGAATTTTGCGGATCGGAAGCGCGCGCCTGGCTGGCGGCGGTGTCGGAGGGGATCGGATATCTCATCCTTCCGCCTCGTCCTCGCTTGCGCCGCCGGCCGACCATTCCAGCACGCGCGCCAGATGGTCGTAGTCGCCATCGGCCTCGCCTTCGCGGAACGGCAGCGCGCGTGACAGATAGCCGGTGGTCGGGTCAGCATAGTGGAACAGCAGCCTTTCCAGCCGCGCCCACGCTTCCTCGGCAAGCTCGTTGGCGGTCTTCGGCTTGCGGTTGTATTCGAGGATCGATTCCTCGAACACCTCGCCGTTCGGCTTCAGCCGCACGAAGGCAAGCTGCGAGGGCTCGCAGATGCCGAGCTCCTTGAAGGCGCCCCGCCGAAGAAGCGCGCCCTCGAGTGCCAGCTGCGGCGACAGAAGCGTATGCGCCTGCGCCTTCGAAGGCGAGGAACCGGTCTTGTAGTCGAGGATGTCGGCCATGCCGACTGCGAGAAGGTCGACCCGGTCGGCATAGCCCGAAAGCGTGATGCCGGTGCGGCCGACAACGGTCTTTTCGGCGCGTTCCTCGGCATAGCGCCGGGCGACGGCGTCGGCGCGGGTATGCTCCCATTCGATGATGTTTTCCGCGAGCTTTTCGAAGCGCGGCCACCACACCGCCTCGATATCGGGCGGAAGTGCCGCGTCGGCAAAGCACGCGCGACCGGCCTCGATGAGGGCTGCCAGCGCGCCCGGCGCCCTCGGATCTTCCACCCTTCGCGAAAACAAATGCAGGATTTCGTGGAACAGCGTGCCGCGTTCGGCAGCACCGGGGTCGCGGATCACCGGGTCGAGCGGCATCAGGCCGAGAATCCGCCTGGCATAGATCGCATAGGGGTCGCGGCGCAGTGTCTCGATCTCGGTGACCGAGAAATGCTGTGGCCGCAGGTGCAGCGGCGGCTTCGGCTGTGGGCGGGACGCGAAATCCTTCCTGTCGCCGGCATCGAGCGCGCGCGCCCAGACAAGCAGCGCGTCGCCGCGCCGGCGAACTGCCGTCGCCTGGTCCTTGCCGATGAAGGTGACGATGCGCTGCAACCAGCGCGACGGCACCGCCGGCGCGTCGCCGGATCGGGCCGAGCGCGTCAGCACCACCGTTTCAGTACCCATCGCAATCTGGAAATCATGCGCGGCAAGGCCGATGCGCCGCTCCGGCGGCTCGAGATCGATGCCGGTCTTCATCAGCCGCGACATGAACCGGTCGCTCTCGGGCTTGCGCGGCCAGACCCCTTCATTGAGGCCGCCGATGACCAGCGTGTCGACGCTTTGCAGGCGAGCTTCCAGCGCTCCCCAGATGGCGATGTTGCGGTCGGTGCCTTGCGCCGGCTTGACCGTTTCCGGCGCGATCAGCGCCTCCATCACGTCGGGCCATTCGCCCGCACCGATCATAAACGGCGATGACACGGCAACCAGCCCGCGCAGAAGCGCGGCGAGCTTCTCGCCGGCGTCGCCGGCATAGAGGCTGGTCAGGCTGTCATCGGCCGCGCGGCCGAGACCTTCTAACGCCACGACGCTCGCCCGCGTCAATGTCGCGATATCGGCATCCTTCTCGCCGCGCATCGCAGTGAGCGGGGATAGCGCATCGGTGAGGCGATTGAGCACTGCCCGCGCCTCTTCGATACCGCGTACCGTGAGGCGCTGGAACCAGAAGGGCTGACGGCTGTCGCCGCCAAGGCCCGCGAGCCGCGTCTCGAAAAGCGCGTCGAGGGAAGCGACGTCCGGCCGGCCGGTGCCGCCGCGCAGCGCCACCAGCTCGATCAGCTCGGCAGCCTTGCGCACGCTCTGGCGTTCGAGACCGAGGCCAAGCAGCGGATGCTTGAGCAGCGACAATAGACCCACCGGATCGCCTGGCCGGAATGCTGCGCCTAGCGCCAGCCTGAGCAGGCTGGCGGCCGGCGTGTTGGCTAGCGGCGTGCCGCCGGAATCGTCAGCGACGACGCCGAAGCGTAGCAGCTCGGCCGAGACGCGTCGCGCCAGGGCGCGGTCGCCGGTGACGAGTGCCGCGCGCTTGCCCGGCATTTCCACTGCGCGCTTAAGCGCAATGGCAATCGCTGCCGCCTCGTCGCGCTCATTTGCAGCCTCGACCAGCGTCACGCCGGCCAGCGCCTGCTCGACATCATTGACCGAGAAACGCGGCCGCGACTCCGTCCAAAGCTCGGTGGTCTCGGCCGGCCGCAGCGCCTCGCCGACAAGGGCGGCGCGTAATGCGAGCGGTCGTGATGCAGCGCCGATCTCCTCGACATCGCGGCGCTCAATGCCAATGCTGCCGATCAGCTTGGCGAGGCCGTATTGTGGGTGACCAAGTGTTGCCGGCCGCGCGCCGGGCGCGGTTATCGCCGCGAAGGACGCGTCGTCGAGCTCACGGTCGAGCCCGGGCAGCACGACGGCGCCGTTCGGCAAGCCGGCGATCACGGCAAGCAACTCGGCCGTGGCTGGAATGGAGCCGGTCGAACCGGCGGCGATCACCGGTCCGGTCGGCGGACTGCGCTTCAGCCGCGCCGCTTCCAGCCGGATCAGCGCGCTGCGGTGCGCGGCCGGATTAGAGCGGTCACGCTCTTTGAGCAACTCCGGCCAGTTGTCGGTGACGATGCCGAGGAAATCGAGCGTCACCTGCCACCAGCCCGCAAGGTTGCCGGTGACCAGCGTGGCGAGCTTCGCCCAATCCGTTCCCTCGGTCTCGATCTCGTCCATCAGCCGGGCAAGGTCGCGCGAAAGCCAAATGGCGTCGGCGGCCGAGGTCGGCACAACGAACTCCTCGTTGAAGCGCGCCCTGACGTGCGCCGGCAGGCTTTCCTTCCAGGCGCGCACCAGCGGCGCCAGCAACAGCAGCCTTTCCTGCGCGGCGATCGGCGGTGCGAGGTCTATTGCCGGTGCCGCCTCGGCGTCAAAGGCGGCCTCGTCCTCGTCGAACTCGCCGAGCGGCCGCACCGTCGGCAAGATGGCCGAGCGTCTGCCGAGCATGTCGACGAAGGCGCCGCGCAGGGCGCGCGCCGCGCGCCGCGTCGGCACATAGATAGTCGCGTCAGCCAGCGCCAGCGGCTCGCCGTCGAAGCGGAAGGTTGGGATCAGGCGGCCTTCGAGCAACGCCTCCGCCAGCGTCGGCAGGAACGGCGCTCCGGACGGGATGGAAAAGACGCGGCGCGAGCCGCTCATACCGCATTAGATCTTTGTGCGCCCGTTTGGGCGCACAAACGACGATCTAACTCTTTGAGTCTACGCATCGTGCTTTCCAAAAATCGGACCCGATTTTTGGGCCGATGCGGTCGCGGGCGCGCCGGTGACCGCCGCTTCGGCCGCCGGAATGGCATCCGGCGTCCCGACGGTGATCCAGCGGCCTCTCATCTTCATGCCGAACAGGCGGCCGGCGGCGATTGCCTTGTCGAAATAGGCGTTGATCGAATGCGGGCCTTCGGGCGCATCCTTGAAGATGCGCGGATGGATGATCGCGGCACCGGCATAAATCAAGCCGGCAGGGTCGCCTTTGGACCGGTGCAGCGCGCCGTCCGGCGCCACGAGGAAGTCGGTGCCGACGCAGTGTCCGATCGCTGAGTCGAGATCGGTGAGCATCAGCAGAATATCCATTCTAGCGGCGTCCCATGCAAGGGCGAGGCGCTCGAGGCTGGGCTCGCCGCTGTCGATCCAGAACGTATCGGCATTGATGATGTAGAAAGGCTCGCCCCCCAGGAACGGCAGCGCCTTGACGATGCCGCCGGCCGAGTCCAGCAGGCCCGCGCGCTCGTCGGAAATGTCGATCTTCGGCGCCCGGCGGCCGGCGACATGGGCGATGATCTGCTCCGGCAGGTAGTGAACGTTGACGACGGCGCTGGCGACGCCGGCGGCTTCCAGGCTGTCCAACCCCCAGTCGAGCAAGGCCTTGCCGGCGATCTTCACCAGCGGCTTCGGCATCGTGTCGGTGATCGGCCGCATGCGCTTGCCGAGACCGGCCGCAAGCACCATCGCGGTCTTCGGCTTCATGGCGAGCGCTCCTCGAGCAGGCCGTGGGCCATGTAAAATTCCTTCAGGCCGGCAAGCGCCGGGTGCGCCAGCGCCCACCTCAGATAGTCGCGAATGCGCGGCAGGTGCTTCAGATAGTAGGGCTTGCCGTCGCGCTTTTCGAGCCGCACGAAGATGCCCAGGATCTTCGAATTGCGCTGCGCCGCCATGATCGCATAGGCCTCGGCGAAGCCGGCTTCGTCGAAGGCGCCGGCCGAACGCCGCGCCGCGACATAGGCTTCGACCGTCCGCCGCTCGATCTCGGTCGAGACGGTGACACGCGCATCCATGGCCAAAGAGGCGACGTCGTAAGCCGCCGGGCCGATCAGTGCGTCCTGCACGTCGACGATGCCGAGCCGATCGAGGCCGGAACGCTCTGCCCGCCAGATGATGTTGGGCGAATGGAAGTCGCGCAGCATCAGCGTGTATTCCTGGCCCTCGAGCCGGTCGAGCACCGCATTCCATGCGTTATGATAGCCGGCCCGCAATGCATCGCTTGCCGGCTCGCCGGTGACCATCGGCACATACCAATCGACCAGAAGGTCGGCCTCGATCAGCATCGCCTCGCGGTCAAAGGGCGGAACGGCGTGGTATACGCCCGGCGCGGCCTCCATGCGGTCCGGCCAGGCCTTGCCATGCATCATGGCGAGCAGCTCCGCCGCTGCCTCATAGCGCCCGACGATCGGCTGGCCGTCGCCGCCCAAAAATCCTTCCGAGCCGAGATGTTCGAGCAGCAGAAAGCCCTGATCGAGGTCCTGCGCATGGATAAGCGGCACGCTGACGCCGGCGGCGAGAAGCGCCCGGTCGATGGCGACGAAGGCGGCGACCGACTGTGCGGTGTGAGCGATCACGGCGTAAGGCTTGCCGTCGCGCACCGGCGGTCCGAGCACCAGGCGCGGCGAGTTCATCAGCACCCGCGGCGCCCCGCCGGGAAGCGAGGCGATCTCGTAGGAACGGGCGGACGCGTCGCCGACGAAATGACGGCGGCTCGCTTCGCCCCAGCCGGCCGAGGCCAGGAAATCACGCATCGCCAGCGAGCGCGCCGCGCGCTCGAAGGCGGCTCCCTGTCCGGAGATCCTTGCCGACCGGCCCGCGCCCTGCTCGATAAGCTCGACCTGGAGCGCATTTGCCGGCAGCTGGTCGCCGGCTCGGTCCGGCCATTCGATCAGTGCCGCGCCCTGCGCCAGCGCGTCGTCGAGGCCGAGCTCGTCGAGCTCGTCCGGCGAGGACAGGCGGTAGAGGTCGAAATGGTGCACGGGTATCCGCGTCTCGTAGCTCTGCACCAGCGTGAAGGTCGGGCTAGGCACTTCGAGGCCGGCGTCGTCGGCAAGCGCCCGGATGAGCGCGCGGGCGAGCGTCGACTTGCCGGCGCCGAGATCGCCTTTCAGCGCAATTGCGTCGCCAGCCCGCAGCGCCATGGCAAGGTCTTCGCCAAGCCTTGCGGTCGCCGCCTCGTCGGCGAGAAATCGTTCCAACACCGTTTCTGCCAAAGCGCGTTACTCGGCCGCTTCGCGGATGCCGCCGGAGGGCGTCTCCGGGAAGGTGCAGATCACGGTCGTGCCCTTGTCCGCTCCGGTCTCTATACGCACCGTTCCGCCGTGCAATTCGACGAAGCTCTTGACGATCGACAGTCCCAACCCGGCGCCGCGTCGGCGGCCGCCATTGGCGCGCGGCTCGAAGCGTCGGAAGACCGATTCCAGCACGTCCGGCGGCATGCCCGGCCCGTCGTCATGCACCGAGAATTCGACGCCGTCTGCCATTTGACGGCAAGCGAGCGTGATCGTGCTCGCCGCTGGCGCATAATTTGCGGCATTGCTCAAGAGATTATAGAGGATCTGGCGGACCCGGATCTCGTCGCCGTGGAAGCTCTTCGGCGCCGATGCAGCGTCGACCTTGAGCTTGATCTGATGCTCCTCCAGCCGGTCCGCGACCAGCTCGGCGGCCGCAGCGATCGTCCTGTCGATGCTCATCTCGGAAATGTCGAGCTGCATGATGCCGGCATCGACCGTCGCGAGATCCAGTATGTCGTTGACGATGGTGAGCAGGACCGAGGACGACGAGCCGACATGCTCGACATATTCGCGCTGCTTCGGCGTCAGCGGTCCCGTCGTCGGCAGCGACAGCAGTTCGGTGAAGCCGATGATGTTGGTCAGCGGCGAGCGCAGTTCGTAGGAGACGTGCTGCACGAACTCGTTCTTCAACTGGTCTGACTTCTCCAGCGCCTCGTTCCTGTCCTTCAGCGCCCGCTCGACATTGACGGTGTCGGTGACGTCGACAAAGGTCATCATCACTTGCCCGTTGGGCAGGTGGATCACGGCATAGCTCAGCACCGTGCCGTTGACGAGTTCCGCCTGGCCGTGGCGGTCGCGGCGTTCGTCGTCGAAGCCGGTGATGGCGGCGACGAAGCCGCCCCACGGACTGTCGGCCGCGCGTTGATCGCAAAGGTCGCGGATCGCCGAGACATGCACGTTAGCCTTGATCGCATCCGGCGCCAGCCCCCACAGCGCGATAAAGGCGGGGTTGGACAGGCGCAGCCGTCCGTCCGGGCCGAACACCGCCACGCCCTCCGCCAGATTGTCCAGCGTCTCGCCCTGCACACGCACGGCGGTCTGGTAGCGGCTTTCGAGGTCCATCTTCTCGGTCAGATTCTCGAACACCCAGGTGACGCCGCCCTTGGGCTGCGGGTTGGCCACCACGCGGATCGTCTTGCCGTCCGGCAGGTGCCACCAATGCTCCTGCGATTCGACGGCGCGATAGGCGCCGAGCAGGTTCTCCTTCCAGCGCCGCCATTCCGGCTGTTCGGCGATCTTGCCTTCGCTGCGCAGCCGGTCGAGCAGCAGCGCGTTGGAGGGGGCACTGTGCAGGAAGCCGCCGTCCAGGCCCCACAGTTTCTGGAATGCCTGGTTGAAAAAGCGCAGGTTTTCATCCGTATCGAAGATCGCCACAGCCGTGTTGAGCTGGTCGAGCGTGTCGGCATGGCTGCGCACGGTGCGCTCATATTCGGCGCGGATCGTCTCGATGGCGCTGATGTCGCAGGCGAGCCCCGCCGAGCCGTCGGCGCTCGCAAAGTCGGTGACCGAAAACATGTGGCGATCACCCTCGATGACCGTCGACAATGTCTGCTCGAAGACGGGGCGCGACTTGTGCTGTTCGGCAATCTGCTCGCGCGCCTGTCCGCCGAGGAACTCCTTGGCTTCGCGCACGGCGGCCTCCGCGCTTTCCGCTTCGACCGCCTCGGCATAGGCGCGGTTGACCCATTTCAGCCGCCCGTCGGCCGCCCGCAGCCATGTCGGCATCTTCAGCGCGTCGAGCAGGCCGAGCATGGTATCGTAGTCGGCGCTGAGCCGCTGATTCTCGACCTTCAGCCGGGCCTGGCTGCGCAGCGTTTCCGACAGCGATATGAAGCGGACCAAGACATGCGCGGCGCTCTTGCGGCCATGCACCTCCAGCGGCATGCCCGCCTGCGTTTCGATGACGAGGTCGAAAGTCTTCGCTTGGTCGCGCAGCGCCGCTATGGCGTTCTCGAGCGCCGCGGCGGAGCGCGGCATCAGCCAGCGGCCGAAAGCGAGGAAGGCGGACCGCTCGTCCGGTGCGCCGCTTTCGAGCGGCAGGCTGCCGATCAGCTCCGGTTTCTTGATCTCGGAACTCCACACGACGACGCGCTGGTCGCGCAAATTGAGCAGCGCCTCGGAGCGCTGCAGGGCCGCGTTGACGTCGGCGATTCGCGCCCTGAGCTGGACATTTTGCGACGCCGTCCGTGCCCGCTCGCGGATCAGGAAGATGGCCGAGACAAGGGCTGCCCCCATGACGCCGGCAAACATCGCAAGTTGCATCACCTCGACCGTGCTGACCGCCGCGGCCACGCCGGTATCGGCATGCGCCGCAATGCTAAGCAATGGGGCGGCAGACATGGCGGTGGCAAGGAGCGTGCCGAGACGGGCGCCGGCGCGCCATGAAAGGGCTCCGCCCGCCGCGGCGGAGCCGGTCGTGATCGAATCCTCGTGGCCGCCGGAAACGGCCTTTCCCGCGCGTGGCGGGTTATCCCCCGGCATGTCTTGGTCCTCTTCGCCGCTTGAATGCAAGACCGCCCTGAATGCGTCCCCGGCCCAACTGTCCCCGGACCGCGAATCACAACAATAACGCCTGCCGGAATCGGCGTGAAGAATCACAGGTGCAAAAAATGAAGCCGGGCGGAAAGTCAACACCCGGCTTCAATATGTTGTAGATATTTTCGTTTTGGTTAATAGCGGTAGTGCTCAGGCTTGAACGGGCCCTGCGGCGTCACGCCGATATAGGCCGCCTGCTCGGAAGAGAGCTCGGTGAGGCGCGCGCCAAGCTTGTCGAGATGCAGTCGCGCCACCTTCTCATCGAGGTGCTTGGGCAGCACATAGACCTGGTTCTGGTACTGGCCGTGCTTGGTGAACAGCTCGATCTGAGCCAGCACCTGGTTGGTGAACGAAGCCGACATGACGAAGCTCGGATGGCCCGTGGCGTTGCCCAGGTTGAGCAGGCGGCCTTCGGACAGAAGAATCATCCGCTTGCCGTCCGGGAAGGTGATCATGTCCACCTGCGGCTTGACGTTGGTCCATTTCAGGTTGCGCAGAGACGCCACCTGGATCTCGTTGTCGAAGTGGCCGATGTTGCCAACAATCACCATGTCCTTCATCGCCCGCATATGGTCGAGCGTGACGACGTCCTTGTTGCCGGTGGTGGTGATGACGATGTCGGCGGTGGGGGCTGCGTCTTCCAGCGTGACCACTTCGTAGCCGTCCATCGCCGCCTGCAGCGCGCAGATCGGGTCGACCTCGGTCACCTTGACGCGAGCGCCGGCGCCGCGCAGCGAGGCCGAAGAGCCCTTGCCGACGTCGCCATAGCCGCAGACCACGGCGACCTTGCCGGCCATCATCGTGTCGGTGCCGCGGCGGATACCGTCGACCAGCGATTCCTTGCAGCCGTATTTATTGTCGAACTTCGACTTGGTGACGGAGTCGTTGACGTTGATCGCCGGGAAGGGCAGCAGGCCTTTCTTCTGCAGCTGGTAGAGGCGGTTGACGCCGGTGGTCGTCTCCTCGGTGACGCCGCGTATCGCTTCCTTCTGCTTGGCGAAGAAGCCCGGCGAAGCCTTCATGCGCTTCTTGATCTGGGCGAACAGGATCTCTTCCTCTTCGCTGCCCGGATTGGACAGCACGTCCTCACCCGCCTCGGCGCGCGCGCCGAGCAGGATGTACATGGTGGCGTCGCCGCCGTCGTCGAGGATCATGTTGGACGTGCCGCCGTCGGCCCACTGGAAGATCCGGTCGGTGTAATCCCAGTAGTCCTCCAGCGACTCGCCCTTGATGGCGAAGACCGGAATGCCGGCCTCGGCGATCGCCGCGGCGGCGTGATCCTGGGTGGAGAAGATGTTGCAGGAGGCCCAGCGTATATCGGCGCCCAGCGCTCTCAGCGTCTCGATCAGCACCGCGGTCTGGATCGTCATATGCAGCGAGCCGGTGATGCGCGCGCCCTTGAGCGGCTTCTTGTCGCCGAATTCCTCGCGGCAGGCCATCAGGCCCGGCATTTCGGTTTCGGCGATCTCGATCTCCTTGCGGCCCCAGCCGGCAAGCGAAATGTCGGCGACCACATAGTCCTTGCTACCCGTCATGGCAGTGCTCCGGTGTGATTGTCTTCAAAAGCGCGCCGGCGCCGGGACGGCGCATGGAGGGCGCGGATTGCCGGCCTGACTAGCAGATCGGCTGCCAAACGACAATGGGATATAAAGAAATCTTTATTCGTGCATGTCTTTGGAGACAATGCGCGGCACCGAGCGGCGAACCTTCAGATTTCCTCGCCGAAGCGCGAGGCGACCAATTGCTCCAGCGCGTCCATGGCCGGACCGGCTTGCGGACCGCTGGCGGTGACGCGGATCGAATAGCCGGGGCTTGCCGCCAGCATCATCAGGCCCATGATCGAGGTGCCGCCGACCTTCACGCCGTCCTTCTCGACATGGATGGTTGCGTCGAAGCCGCTGGCGACCTGGACGAACTTGGCCGAGGCGCGGGCATGCAGGCCGCGCTGGTTGACGATCGGGAACTCTCGCACAACCTCGTCTTTTTCCGGCGCATGGGCGTTCATTTGCTGCTCAGAAGCTGGCTGGCGACGTTGATGTATTTGCGCCCCGCGGCCTGCGCCTCGTCGAGCGCGGCGGCCATGTTGTCGCCCTTGCGGACCGAGGAGAGCTTGATCAGCATCGGCAGGTTCATGCCGGCGATGACCTCGGTGCGGCCCGATTCCATCACTGAGATGGCGAGGTTGGAAGGCGTGCCGCCGAACATGTCGGTGAGCACGATGACGCCGGCCCCGGTGTCGACGCGTGCCACCGCGTCGACGATGTCGGCCCGGCGTTTCTCCATGTCATCGTCGGCGCCGATCGCGACCGTTTCGAAATTGTCCTGTGGCCCCACCACGTGTTCGACGGCATGCCGGAACTCGGTGGCGAGTTGACCGTGCGTCACGAGCACGAGTCCGATCATTCTTTGGTGGCTCCCGTCATCGCCGCTTCACTGGCGTATTTTATGTTCGCCAACCATTCCAGGCGGCGGGAGCGCTATCTTGTCGACGCACGGCCGGTTGACAAGCCCAAAATTGCGACGCCCCGGTCCATTTTGACGCATTGCAGCAAAAAATCCGGACCGGATCATGAAAAAGGCGCTATCGACAGCCGCGCCATCACGGCCGGCACGCCTGTGACAACATTGCGCTCGGCAAGATCGATGCGCGGCACCAGGCAGCCCGCGACCGGCTCGCTGATTTCTTCCTGGAAGCGGGCCATTTCCTCTTTCGGCACCAGCCGGACGTGCAGGTCGATCACGCCGCCCGGCTCGAACGGCAGCGGGCTCGGAATGAAGCCGGGCACTTCGGCGAGACCGGCGATGGTGGCCGGCGCCCGGCAGACCAGCCGCCCGTGACGCGGGGCGGCAAGCAGCCTGTCGTCGCCGATCAGTCGCGAAAACAGCCCGCGCACCCGGCAATGATCGATGAGCGTCAGCGCCAGCGTCGTCTTGCCGGCGCCGGACGGCCCGGTGATGAGGACGCCGCGATCGCCGATCAGGATCGCCGTTGCGTGGATATTTTCGGGCTTCACGGCAAGATCGGACATGATCGTTTCTGTCTGGGAACGGAGATCAGCCTTCGGCCGGCAGGGTCACCACGAAGCGCGCGCCCTTGATCTCGCCCGGCTTGGTGCCGGGGATGTTTTCCGCCGTCAGCGTGCCGCCATGCGCTTCGACGATCTGGCGGCTGATCGACAGGCCCAGGCCGGAGTTCTGGCCGAAGGCCTCACCGGCGGGCCGGTCGGTATAGAAGCGCTCGAAGATGCGATCGATCTTTTCGGCTCTGATGCCCGGACCGTTGTCGTCGACGGTGACGATGTTGAACTTGCCGGCGCGCGCCAGCGAGATGGTGATATGGCCGTGTTCCTCGGGAACGAAGGAACGCGCGTTCTCGATCAGGTTGGTGATGACCTGGCCGATCCTCAGATCATGGCCGACGACGACATAGCCTTTGACGCCCTGCGGCAGCTTGGCGACCTTGAGCTCGATCTCGACCGACTTCTTGTTGCGCGTCGTCTCGCGCGAGACCGCGACAAGATCGGTGATGAACTTCTTCAGGTCGACCGTCGAGGCATCCTCGCGCGCCAATTCGGCATCGAGCCGCGAGGCATCGGAAATGTCGGTGATCAGCCGGTCGAGCCGCTTCACGTCGTGCTGGATGATTTCCATCAAACGCTCGCGTGAGGTGTCGTTCTTGGCCAGAGGCAGCGTTTCGACCGCGCTGCGCAGCGAGGTCAGCGGATTCTTGAGCTCGTGCGAGACATCGGCAGCGAAGCTTTCGATCGCCTCGATGCGCGCATAGAGCGCGTTTGTCATGTCGCGCACCGCGATCGACAGATTGCCGATCTCGTCCTGACGGTCGGAGAAGTCAGGGATCTCCTCGCGGTTCTTGACGCCGCGCCGCACCCGTACGGCAGCAGCCGACAGCCGCCGCAGCGGATTGGCGATCGTGGAGGCCAACAGCAGCGAGAGGATGGCCGTGACGAGCGCCGCGATGCCGAACACGCGCAGGATCGCCTTGCGTTCGGCCGCGACGATCTTGTCGATGTCGCCGCCTTCGGTGGACAGCATCAAGACCCCGAGCACGGCGCGGAAGCGCTGGATCGGCACCGCTACCGAGACGATCTGTTCGCCCTGCTCGCTTACCCGCACGATGGTCGAGGGACTGCCGGTCAGCGCCTTGACCACTTCGGGGAAGGCCGCGCCATTGCCGCCGGGCTGTTCGTGATAGACGGGCAGGTCCTTGTTGCGGAAGAAGTCGAAGACGAATTTCTCGACGCGCTCCAAAAGGCCGGGCTGCTCGTCGTCGACAGGCGGGAGGTCGTAGCGCAGGATCTGGCCGCGCGAATAGAGATGCCGCGAATCGAGCAGCAGGTTCGCGTCGCGGTCGTAGATGCGGGCGCGCGTGCGGGTCGGCGAGATCAGCCGCCGCAGCACCGGCGCCACGCGCTCGGGATTGATCGGGAAGTCGAGATTGTCGAGCTGGTCGGAGCCTGGCCCCAGGCTTTCGCCGGCCTGCAGCTCGAGCAGCTTTTCCGGATCGATGCTGATCGAGTCGGTCTCGACCGTCGCCGAGGCCGCGATGGCGCCGGCGATGATCTCGCCTTGCGTCATCAGGCTTTCGACGCGGGCGTCGATCAGCCCGTCGCGGAAGGTGTTGAGGTAGAGGATGCCCGTGACCAGCACGGCAAGGCCGGCCAGGTTGAGAAACAGGATGCGCCGCGTCAGGCTGGAGAAGATGTGGTGGCCGAGGAAGCGGCGCATCGGCACCGTGATCTTCGACAGGAATGCAGGCACGATACGCGACGGGCGCTTCGCCGCGCCCGCCCGCCTGCCTCGCTCTGCGTCCACTGCCATCAACTAGCAGTCCCTGTCCGGTGAATGGTGCATGGCGAATGGAAAAATGGGGCGCTTAGATAGAGCCCATTGGGCCGCTCGCACCATCCACCATTCACCATTGACTATTCACTATTATCAAGCTTCCCGAAACCGGTACCCGACTCCGTAAAGGGTTTCGATCATCTCGAAGTCGTCATCGACGGCCTTGAACTTCTTGCGCAGCCGCTTGATGTGGCTGTCGATGGTGCGGTCGTCGACATAGACCTGCTCATCATAGGCCGAGTCCATCAGCGCATCACGGCTTTTTACCACGCCGGGCCGCTGCGCAAGCGAATGCAGGATCAGGAACTCGGTTACCGTCAGCGTCACCGGCTCGCCCTTCCAGGTGCAGGTGTGCCGCTCCTGGTCCATCACCAGTTGGCCGCGCTCGAGCGAGCGCGCCTGCTGGCTGGGCGCCTTGGCGGCCGCCTCGCGGGCGCTGGTGCGGCGCAGCACCGCGCGCACCCGCTCGACGAGCAAGCGCTGCGAGAACGGTTTGCGGATGAAGTCGTCGGCCCCCATCTTGAGGCCGAACAATTCGTCGATCTCGTCGTCCTTCGAGGTCAGGAAGATCACCGGCAAGTCGGATTTTTGCCGCATCCGGCGCAACAGCTCCATGCCGTCCATGCGCGGCATCTTGATGTCGAGGATGGCGAGGTTGGGCGGCCGCGCCGCCAGGCCTTCGAGTGCCGACGCGCCGTCGGTGTAGGTTTCGACGCGGTAGCCCTCGGATTCGAGCGCGATCGACACCGAAGTCAAAATATTTCGGTCGTCGTCGACAAGCGCGATTGTTGCCATTTCAAGCGGCTCCCTCATGAGCTGTCCCTTCTGTCGTCGAGAAAGGGCTTTTGCAGGACAAATTGGGTACAAAATGTGGCACGGGCCTTGTCCGAAGTCACGGGCGGCCTGCCGCTACACACGATCGCACCCATAACCGGATTGGACGAACGAAGCCTGCCAATCCTTTGGGCAACCTCTGTGATTTTTTGCACATATAAACGATTTAAACAACTTTCAAAATTTTTAAATCGATTAATGATTTGATATCATTCGCCTTTTCTGGTTCTGACCCTAATTAGTCCCTTGCGCGTTCCGGCAATGACCGGTCAGACGCGGCCAAAATCCGGAGAGGAAATTTGATGTCGGAAGCCGGCAAACGCAACCCCGACTGCGCCATTGACGCGATCGGCCTGAAGACCACGGGCACGGTGCGATATAATTTCGGCGCTGCCGAGCTCTATGAGGAAGCGATCCGCCGCGGCGAGGCGAAATTGACCGCGCAGGGCGCGCTGGTTGCCGAGACCGGCCAGCACACCGGACGCTCGCCGAAGGACAAGTTCGTCGTGCGTGACGACAGCACCGCCCCGCATGTCTGGTGGGAAAACAACAAGGCGATCTCGCCGGCGCAGTTCGAGACGCTCCTCGCCGATTTCCGCGCCCATGCTGCGGCCAAGGATCTCTATGTGCAGGATCTCGTCGGCGGCGCCGACGCCGAGTTCCAGCTGCCGGTTCGCGTCGTGACGGAATTCGCCTGGCACTCGCTGTTCATCCGCAATCTCCTGATCCGCCCGCAAGCCGCCGAGCTCGACCGCTTCGTGCCGCAGATGACGATCATCGACCTGCCGTCCTTCCGCGCCGACCCGGCCCGCCACGGCACCCGCGCGGCGACGGTTATCGCGGTCGACCTCACCCGCAAGATCGTGCTGATCGGCGGCACGTCCTATGCCGGCGAGATGAAGAAATCGGTGTTCACCGTGCTGAACTACCTGCTGCCGCAAAAAGGCGTCATGCCGATGCATTGCTCGGCCAACGAAGGACCCGCCGGCGACGCGGCCGTCTTCTTCGGCCTTTCCGGCACAGGCAAGACGACACTGTCGGCCGATCCATCGCGCACGCTGATCGGCGACGATGAGCACGGCTGGGGGCCGCACGGCATCTTCAACTTCGAAGGTGGCTGCTACGCCAAGACGATCAGGCTTTCGGCCGAGGCGGAGCCCGAGATATTCGCCACCACGCAGCGCTTCGGCACGGTGCTGGAGAATGTGATTCTCGACGCTGCGCGCGCGCCGGATTTCGACGACGGCCGCCTGACGGAGAACACGCGCTGCGCCTATCCGCTGGATTACATTCCCAATGCCTCGAGGACCGGCCGCGCCGGCCATCCGAAGAACATCATCATGCTGACGGCCGACGCCTTCGGCGTCATGCCGCCGATCGCCCGGCTGACGCCGGCGCAAGCGATGTATCACTTCCTCTCAGGCTATACCGCCAAGGTCGCCGGAACCGAAAAGGGCATAACTGAACCCGAGGCGACCTTCTCGACCTGCTTCGGCGCGCCCTTCATGCCGCGCCATCCGTCAGAATACGGCAATCTGCTGCGCGAGCTGATCGCCGGCCATGGCGTCGATTGCTGGCTGGTCAACACCGGCTGGACCGGCGGCGCCTATGGCACCGGCCGTCGCGTGCCGATCAAGGTGACGCGCGCCCTGCTCGGCGCGGCGCTCGACGGCTCGCTCAATGCCGCCGAATTCCGCACCGATGCCAATTTCGGCTTCGAGGTGCCGGTGGCGGTGCCGGGCGTCGACGGCGCCATTCTCGATCCGCGCTCGACCTGGGCCGACAAGGCGGGCTATGACAGGCAGGCCTCCAAGCTGGTCAACATGTTCGCCGCCAACTTCGAGAAATTCGAAACACATGTCGACGCGGCCATCCGCGGCGCGGCACCGCGCCTGCAGGAGGCGGCGGAATAGCTGCCGCTCCAACATCTTCCTCCAGGGCCCGGCTTTGGCCGGGCCTTTTCTTTTTCCCGCCGCCGCGCCATGACTGTGCGCATGAATGCCGACGACAGGATCATCATCGCCAGTGATGCGGTCATCCATCCGGATGACCTGCACGAGGACTTCATCCGCTCTTCCGGGCCGGGCGGCCAGAACGTCAACAAGGTGGCGACCGCCGTCCAGCTGCGCTTCGACGCCGCCAATGCGCCGGGCCTGTCGGAGCGGGTGCGGGAGCGCGCCATCAAGCTCGCCGGCCAGCGCGCAACCAAGGATGGCGTCATCGTCATCGAGGCCGGGCGCTTCCGCACTCAGGAACAGAATCGCGCCGACGCGCGAGCCAGGTTGACGGCACTGGTCGCCAAGGCGGCCGAGCCGCCGCCGCCGCCGCGCAAGAAGACGAAGCCTTCGAAGGGCGCCGTCGAGCGGCGCCTCAAGACCAAGGCCGGGCGCTCGACGGTCAAGAAGCTGCGCGGCCGGGTTGAAAGCGACTAGGGGCCGACATCCGACGACGGCCGCTTTCGGGTCGCGAAGCCGTTCTGCCGGTGGCATGCTCGGACGAACTGATCGGATCGAATCCCATGCTCGTTCTGCCCAAGGGCATTCGCCATATGCCGGGCTATCTGTCGCGCACGGAGCAGGAAGCGCTGGTCGAGGAGATCAGGCGCATCGTGCAGGCGGCGCCGCTTTACGTGCCGGCCATGCCGCGCACCGGCAAGGAGATGAGCGTGCGCATGACCAATTGCGGCGTGCTCGGTTGGGTGACCGACCGCGAGCGCGGCTATCGCTACCAGCCGATGCACCCGGTGACAGGCGAGCCCTGGCCGCCGATCCCCGAAGCCCTGATAAAAGTGTGGTGCGAGGTGTCGGCCTATTCGCACGCGCCGGAAGCCTGCCTCGTCAATTTCTATTCGAGCGAGGCCAAGATGGGTCTGCACCAGGACCGCGACGAGCAGGATTTCGCAGCACCCGTCGTTTCGGTGTCGCTCGGCGACGACTGCCTGTTTCGGGTCGGTCACACCACGCGCGAAGGCGGCACCAAGTCGTTCAGGCTGAAGAGCGGCGATGTCGTCGTGCTTGGCGGCGAGGGACGCCTCTGTTTCCACGGCGTTGACCGCATCTACCCAGCGACCTCGGCGCTGTTGAGGAGTGGCGGCCGTATCAATCTGACGCTGCGGCGGGTAACGGTGCCCGCAAGCTAACGAAATCTAGAAGTTTTCCTCATAAAGACGGGCAGCTATTGCAGCTTGGGGCTCGGCAATGACGGAAAGCTATTCGGTCCTCCGCGGCCTGTGGGCAATCGTCACGGAGGCAGCCCAACTCGTTCGGAGGGATTCGGGCCTCTATCTGGCCATCGTCATTTATGTTTTGGCCGGGCTGATCTTTCTGAACGCGATTGGCGCGGCCGACCGCCTCGCGTTCTCGATATATTTCGGGTCCTGGATCTCCCTCAACGGCTTCGCACTGCCCACAATAGCAATCCTTGCCGACGCAATTCTCATTATGCATCGCTTCAATTCCCGGCGACGTTTGGTTGCGAAAAGAGTGTTTTCGACCGGGCGGTTGGCATATTCGCTATCGGGATTGTGCCTTCTGATGGCGCTCATGATCTTTCAGGGCAATTTCACTTCCGTGAAAAACGGAATGTCGGCCTGGCAAGGCGGTTTTCAATTCGATGTCCTGCACGCGGACATCGACGCTTTCCTCCATTTGGGCGCCGATCCGTGGCGCTGGCTCTACTCCGTGGCCGAAAGTGATCTGGTGCGCGCCATAATAGAATGGAACTACAACGTCTTCTGGTTTCTGCTGAATTTCGTCGGCTTGTTCTTCGTCGCCACATCGCCCATGGTGGCATCGGTCCGAACGCGCTATCTCGCCTGCTTTATGGCAGTCTGGATCCTGGTCGGGAACATCCTGGCGGCGCTGTTCCTCTCGGCGGGTCCGGCATTTTACGGCGCGGTCACGGGAGACACGGCGCGATTTGGTGAACAGCTTGCATTCCTGGCCCGCGGGGCTGGGTCAAGCAACTCCGCGGCCGCCTACCAGCAGTATCTATGGTCGCTGTATGAGGCCAAGCAGACCGGTTTTGCCACGGGTATCTCGGCGTTTCCCAGCGTTCACGTCGGCCTTGCAATGCTCAATGCATTGTTCGTGCGCGAATACAGCCGCCTCCTCGGCGCCTTCGCTCTGCTCTACGTGGCCTTTGTTGCTGTCAGCTCGGTCTATCTGGCATGGCACTATGCAATAGACAGCTATGTCGCCGTCATCGTCGTGTCTGTGATTTACATCGTCGCTCGCAAGCTGATCCCCGCGGACCGTCGCCTCGTGCCGAACATGCCGATCGGAGCCGTCAACCGTCCCGTGGCCGCCGCTACGGTCTGCTGAGACCCGGCTCCTTATCGAAGCTGCCGCCGACTAAGAACAAAGACTAATTTGAAAGCGCGTCGCCTGAATCGACGCCAGGGCCATGCGCTTTAGGGGCCGGTCCGCCGGATTCTATCAGAGTTTCCGCAATGCCACCTCTTCGACCAGGTGGTTGGCGCCTTTGCGCAGGATGAGGTCGGCGCGCGCCCTGGTCGGCAGGATGTTCTCGCGCAAATTCTTCAGGTTGATGTTGCTCCACAGGCCCTCGGCGATGGCGCGGGCGGCATCCTCCGACAGCTGCGAATAGCGGTGGAAGAAGGAGTCCGGGTTGCGGAAGGCAGTCTCGCGCAGTCGCATGAAGCGCTGGGTGTACCACTGGTGAATCAGCTTCTCGTCGGCATCGATATAGATGGCGAAGTCGAAGAAATCCGACAGGAACGGCACGATCTTGCCGTCCTTCGGCAGCTTGCCCGGCTGCAAAACATTGATGCCTTCGAAGATCAAAATGTCCGGCCTGTCGATGGTGACGAACTCGCCCGGAATGACGTCGTAGGTCAGGTGCGAGTAGACCGGGGCCCGGACATCGCGCTGCGCCGACTTGATGCCGGAAAGGAAGCGGAGCAGGGCGCCGACGTCGTAGCTTTCTGGAAAGCCCTTGCGCTCCATCAGATTGTTGCGGCGCAGGATCTCGTTCGGCAAGAGGAAGCCGTCGGTGGTGATGAGATCGACCTTCGGGCTCGACGGCCAGCGCGCCAGCAATTCCTTAAGCACGCGAGCGGTGGTCGATTTGCCGACGGCGACCGAGCCGGCGATGCCGATGATGAACGGCGTCTTGACGACGTCCTGCGCGTTGAAGAAGGCCTGGCGCTGCCTGAACAGCAGCTGGCTCGCCTCGACATGCGCCGAAAGCAGACGGGAAAGCGAGAGGTAGATGCGCTTGACCTCTTCGAGGTCGACCGGGTCATTGAGCGAACGCAGCCGGTCGATCTCGTCCTCGGTCAGCGTGAGCGGCGTGTCGGCGCGGAACTGCGACCATTGCTCGGCCGAGAAGAAACGAAAGGGGGAGTATTTCTCGGTCGGAGCAAGCTGGTCCATCGAGTCTCCTGCCCTCCTAGAGCATGATGCCGAAAAGTGTGGAGCGGTTTTCGGACGACATCATGCTCTATCCGTCTTTAGCGGTCAGCCCCGGGGCCGGGACGCCTTTTCAGCGACGCCCGAGCGGCCGGTGCGGCCCTCGAGCTCCTTCAGCACGTCCTCCAGCGGAATGCCCGCGATCGCGAGGACGACCAGCCAATGATATAGAAGATCGGCGCTTTCCGAAACGAGGGCCTGCCGGTCGCCGCGAACGGCGGCGATCACAGCCTCGACCGCTTCCTCGCCGAGCTTCTGCGCCGCCTTGTCCATGCCCTTGGCGAACAATTTCGCCGTCCATGACTCCGGATCACCGGAATGGGCGCGCTGATGAATTATCGTTTCCAGCTCGGCGAGTGAAAATTGAGCCATAGCAGTGGTTTAAGTCCGATGAACGGTCGAGTCCAGCCGCATCGGCAGGCCGGCGCCCGCCATATGCGCCTTGGCCTGGGCGATGGTGTAGGTGCCGAAATGAAAGATCGAGGCGGCAAGCACGGCGGCGGCATGGCCATCGCGAATGCCTTCCACCATGTGATCAAGCGTGCCGACGCCGCCCGAAGCGATGACCGGCACACGCACGGCATCGGCGATCGCGCGGGTCAGCGCGATATCGTAGCCGGCCTTGGTGCCGTCGCGGTCCATCGAGGTCAGCAGGATCTCGCCGGCGCCGCGATCGACCATCTTCTTGGCGAACTCGACCGCGTCGATGCCGGTCTTCTCGCGCCCGCCATGCGTGAAGATCTCCCAGCGGTTGGCCTCGCCGGCAGCCGATACTTTCTTGGCGTCGATGGCGACGACGATGCACTGGTTGCCGAACTTGTCGGCAGCCTCCGCGACGAAATCCGGGTTCTTCACCGCCGCCGTGTTGATCGATACCTTGTCGGCGCCGGCCAGAAGCAGCCTTCGTATGTCGGCCACCTGGCGCACGCCGCCGCCGACGGTGAGCGGCATGAAACATTGTTCGGCCGTGCGGGCGACCACGTCGAAGATCGTCTCGCGATTGTCGGACGATGCGGTGATGTCGAGGAAGCAGAGCTCGTCGGCGCCCGCCGCGTCATAGGCCTTGGCCGCCTCGACCGGATCGCCGGCATCGACCAGGTCGACGAAATTGACGCCCTTGACCACGCGGCCGTTCTTGACGTCGAGACAGGGAATGACGCGGGCTTTCAGCATCAGCGCCCCTCCATGGTCGACAAAAGGTCGACCACCAGCTCGCCGACCTGCGGCGGCACCTCGCCCTTCGGGTCGAACGCCGGGTCGTAGGCGGAAATGGTAAGTCCGGCGATGCTGAGCGGGCCGGCAAGGCCGCACATCGCGGTGCGGACCTGCTCCGGCGCCGGGCCGCCAGGCGTTGCGTAACGATTGGCCTGCAGCTTTTCCGGATCATGCACGTCGAGGTCGACATGCATGTGAATGCGCTCGGCACCCGTGGCCTTCAGCTTCGCCGCGGCGGCTGCCCAGTCCGGACACTCGGTGCGAATGATCGGCAGCTTCTCCAAAAGCTCTTTCTCGGCCGTATCGAGGTCGCGTGCGTTGACCAGGACACAGCGGGCCGGCTCGATCGGCTTGAAGCCGGGAATCTGCGCCGCCATGCGCCGCCAGCACAATCCAAGCGCCGTTGCCAGCGCCATGCCGTCGAGAAAGCCGGAGGTGGAGCATTCCGGCGTGTTGAGGTCGCCATGCTGGTCGGCCCAGATGATGGCGTCCGCGCCTTCACCGGCCACCGCGCCCGCGCTGGTCAGGCAATTGCCGGCCAGAACGATGGGAAAGCGCCCGTTGTCCAGCGCGATGCGGACCTCGCCCGAAACGACGTTGCAGACGGCAAATCCCGTGCCGATCTCGCGCTCCTGCTCGTCCTCGACGACCTTGCCGATGTCGCGCACCTCGACGTCGTGACCGGCAAGCTTTAGCGCCTCGGCCAGCCCGCCGGAGATCAGCGCATCGGGGCCTTGGCCACAGCGGCCGTGAAAGTGGCCGCTGTCATAAGATGCCAGGATGATCGAGATGTTCACGCTCGTGCCTCCGCGTGATTGCCGCGCAGGATGGCGAGCGCCTCCGCCGGGTCGATGCGCCCGTCATAGAGCGCGCGGCCGGAGATCGCGCCCTCCAGGCGCTTCGCATCGGGCATGGTCATGCGCACGATGTCGGCGATAGAGGCCAATCCGCCGGAAGCGATCACCGGGATCGATACCGCCTCGGCAAGGTCGATGGTGGCATCCCAGTTGATGCCGGAGAGCACGCCGTCGCGGTCGATGTCGGTGTAAATGATGGCGTCCACGCCCGCACCTTCGAACTTCCTCGCCAATTCGATGACGCCGAGTTCCGAGGCTTCGGCCCAGCCCTCGACCGCCACCTTGCCGCCCTTGGCGTCGATGCCGACTGCTACCTTGCCGGGAAAGGTCCTGCATGCCTCCTTCACCAGTTCGGGCTCCCGCACCGCCACGGTCCCGAGGATGACTCGCGCCAGCCCGCGGTCCAGCCAGTCCTCGATCTGCGCCAGCGTGCGGATGCCCCCGCCGAGCTGCACCGGGTTCTTCGTCGCCTCGAGGATGGCGCCGACCGCGGCGGAATTGACGCTCTGGCCCTTGAAGGCGCCGTTGAGGTCGACGACGTGCAGCCATTCGAAGCCTTGCTCTTCGAAGGCTCGTGCCTGGGCCGCCGGGTCATCGTTGTAGATGGTGGCGGTCGCCATGTCGCCGTGCTTCAGGCGCACGCATTTGCCGTCCTTGAGGTCTATTGCCGGAAACAGGATCACGATCAGGCGCCCTCGACGATGGCGAAGTGGCCGGTCGATGCCGCCAGCCGGAATTTCAAGGCTTCCTGGTACTCGGGCGACTGATAGCAGGCGAGCGCCCTGTCGTAAGAATCGAACTCCACCACGACATGGCGGTTTCCCGTTGCTCCCTCCGGGTCGGTATGGCGGCCGGCCCGAACAGCAAACTTCGCGCCAAATTTGGCGAAGGCCTTCGCGTTGGCCTCGATGTATTTCTTGTAGGTGTCCGAGTCGCGGACATCGATCATGGCGATCCAGTAGCCCTTCTTGGTCATTCAGGGCCTCCAATTCAGGAAATTGGTGATCAGCGCCAGGCCGAGCGCCTGGCTTTTCTCGGGATGGAACTGCGTGCCGGCAAAGTTGTCGCGGGCAACGGCCGCCGTCACCGGCCCGCCATAGTCGGCCGTCGCCAGCACCTCGGCCGGGTTCCTCGCCTCCAGGTGGTAGGAATGGACGAAATAGGCGTGCAGTCCTTTCGGACCGGTCTCGATGCCCGAAAACAGCGGATGCTTGCGCGCGAGCTCGATCGTGTTCCAGCCGATCTGCGGGATCTTTAGTGCCGGATCCTTCGGCGTGATTTCCTTGACGTCGCCGGCAATCCAGCCAAAACCCTCGGTGACGGTCTTTTCCAGCCCGCGTTCCGACATTAATTGCATGCCGACGCAGATGCCGAGGAACGGCCGCCCTTTGCGAAGCGCCGCCTCTTCCACCGCTTCCCACATGCCGGTGACGGCATGCAGGCCGGCCGCGCAGTCGGCATAGGCGCCGACGCCCGGCAGGACGATGCGGTCGGCGCTGCGCACCCGCTCGGCGTCGGCGGTGAGATCGATGGTCGCGGCGATGCCCGCCTCATGCGCGGCGCGCTCGAAGGCCTTGGTGGCCGAGCGCAGATTGCCCGACCCATAGTCGATGATCGCTACCCGCATGTCAGGGCCTTCCCGGCGTATGGGTCAGCCCCAGCGCCATGCCCGTCTGCGCCGGCCGCGCCAGGTTGGTGTCGGGCACGATGTGCGGCATCGGCGCCTGTTCCTGCGTGCGCTCGCTGGCTTCAAGCGCGTGACGGACCTCGGCATCGCCGAGCCTGCCGGCCTCGACGACGCCCCATTCCCGCCAGCCGCGGCGGCGGAGCGCCGCGATCCGCAGGGCCTGGCCTTCGAAGCCGATATAGAGCGACACCAGCAGCGAGAGCGCCGATCCAGCCCATTCAAGCCTGAGTTTCTCGCCGAGCATGGACAACGCCGCCATGGCGGCGAAGGTGAGCAGGGCCTCGATCCAGAGGCGGTGCCAGGCGAGCCAGATCGGCGAGAACAGGAAACCGAGCCAGGTGAAGCTGTCGCGCACCAGGGCGGCGTCCTTCTCGTTGCCCCCCGCAGGCGGCTCCATCACGACATAGATGGCCATAGGGTTATCCTTTCAGGGATCCCTTGGTGGACGGCACCGCATCGGGCTGGCGCGGGTCAGGCTCCAGCGCCACGCGCAGCGCCCTGGCCACGACCTTGAAGCAGGTTTCCGCAATATGATGGTTATTGGCGCCGTAGTGGTTGGTCACATGCAGCGTTATGCCGGCATTCTGCGCCAGCGCCTGGAAGAATTCGCGCACCAGCTCGGTGTCGAATGTGCCGATCTTCGGCGACGAGAAGGAAACGTTCCAGACCAGGAACGGCCTGCCGGAAACGTCGATCGCCGCCCGGGTCAGCGTCTCGTCCATTGCGAGCTCGATCGAGGCAAAGCGCATGATGCCGCGCCGCTCCCCCAAAGCCTTGCTCAGAGCCTGGCCGATGGCAATGCCGGTATCCTCGACGGTGTGATGGTCGTCGATGTGAAGATCGCCTTTGGCCTCGATCGTCATGTCGATCAGCGAATGGCGCGACAGCTGATCGAGCATGTGGTCGAAGAAGCCGACACCCGTCGAAATGTCGGATTTACCCGTGCCGTCGACATGGACCGATACGGAAATCTCGGTTTCCTTGGTCTTGCGGCTGATTTCTGCGGAACGGGGCGGCATCAGTCTTTCCTGTTCAGAGGCGCGGGCTTGAAAACGAGAGCCTTCTATCAGCATGATCCGGCGATTGCCAGTTGCCATTCCGGACTGTATCGGCCTTGCCGCGGACGGTTTGCAATCACTCGCCCTATGCATACATATGGCCGATCAAAGTCACTCGTACCGCGCCAATCGCCTTTGAGGGATAGCGCGACTCGGAGCAGGAA
Organism: Mesorhizobium sp. WSM4887; assembly: GCF_029625865.1. Lineage (NCBI taxonomy): Bacteria > Pseudomonadati > Pseudomonadota > Alphaproteobacteria > Hyphomicrobiales > Phyllobacteriaceae > Mesorhizobium > Mesorhizobium sp. WSM4887. The sequence goes on along the minus strand of NZ_JARTVP010000011.1, from coordinate 31,697 downwards.
ATGTGGAATGAACTGACCATGCACGCCACCACCATCGTCACCGTGCGCAAGGGCAGCAAGGTTGTCATCGCCGGCGACGGCCAGGTCAGTCTTGGCCAGACCATCATGAAGGGCAACGCCCGCAAGGTGCGCCGCATCGGCAAGGGCGGCAGTGTCATTGCCGGTTTTGCCGGCGCCACCGCCGACGCCTTCACCCTCCTCGAACGCCTCGAAGCCAAGCTCGAACAATATCCTGACCAACTGACCCGCGCCTGCGTCGAGCTCGCCAAGGACTGGCGCACCGACCGCTATCTGCGCCGCCTGGAAGCGATGATGCTGGTCGCCGACAAGTCGGTCTCGCTGGCGCTGACCGGCACCGGTGACGTGCTCGAGCCGGAACATGGCGTCATGGCCATCGGCTCCGGCGGCAACTACGCGCTCGCCGCCGCCCGCGCGCTGATGGACACCGACAAGGACGCCGAGGAGATCGCCCGCAGGGCGATGCAGATCGCCGCCGATATCTGCGTCTACACCAACAGCAGCTTCGTCGTCGAAACGCTCGATGCCGCCTAGGCGGCCGGCCATGATCCCGAAAAATGGGAATCGGCTTCTGGAACAGATCATGGTCGAACAGGAAGACAGCTACGATTTTCGGCCGGTCACCCAAAAGGATCTGCCGATGATCGCCCGCTGGCTTGCCGAGCCGCATATCGCCGAATGGTGGGGCGATCCGGAAAAGGAGATCGCCGAGATACGCGAGCATATCGGGTCGGTTTCGGTGGAGCCGCTGATCGTCGAATTGGGCGGCAAGCCGATCGCCTATCTGCAGAGCTACGATCCGCATCTCGAGGACAACCATCCTTACGCCGACCAGCCATTCGGCACGCTGGGTATCGATCTGTCGATCGGGCCGCCGGACCTGGTCGGCATCGGCCACGGCTCGGCCATCGTCCGCCAGTTCGTCGCGGAACTGTTCGAGGAAGGCGCGCCGCGCGTCGTCATCGATCCGCATCCCGGCAATGGCCGCGCCATCCGCGCCTATGAAAAGGCCGGCTTCAGGCCGATCGGCCGCAGGCATTCGGAATATGGGGACGTCGTGCTGATGGCCGTCGATGCGGCCGAAATCGACCAACAAGAGGGGGACTGATCACAATGACCGCATCCGGGGGAGACAAGACGCTGTCGGCCTATGAAGACAGCTGGCGCATGGGGCTGCTGCTGGTGCTGGCTCTCGTCGTTTTCCAGGCCGGCATTCTCTACGGCATGGGCCATCCGCCGATCTGCACCTGCGGCTACGTCAAGCTCTGGCACGGTGTGGTGAACAGCTCGGAGAATTCCCAGCACATCGCCGACTGGTACACCTTCTCGCACATCATCCACGGCTTCCTGTTCTATGCGCTGGCCTGGGCTCTGTTCCCGCGCTCGCCCGTCGGGCTGAGGCTGGCTTTCGCCGTCCTCATCGAAGGCGGCTGGGAACTCCTGGAGAACAGCCCCTTCATCATCGACCGCTACCGCGCCGGCACCATCTCCCTCAACTACTACGGCGACAGCATCATCAATTCGGTGTCCGACACGCTGTTCATGGCGCTCGGATTTGTGATGGCGCGAAAGCTCCCTATATGGGTGATCGTGGCTCTGGCGCTCATTTTCGAATTCGGCACGGGCTACATCATCCGGGACAATCTGACGCTCAACGTGATCATGCTGCTGCATCCGTTCGAGTCCATCAGGCAGTGGCAAAGTGGAATTTGAGTAATATGAGCACCTTTTCTCCCCGCGAAATCGTTTCGGAACTCGACCGCTTCATCATCGGCCAGAAAGACGCCAAGCGCGCCGTGGCGATCGCCTTGCGCAACCGCTGGCGCCGCCAGCAGCTGGAGGGCCAGATGCGCGAAGAGGTGATGCCCAAGAACATCCTGATGATCGGCCCGACCGGCGTCGGCAAGACCGAGATCTCGCGCCGGCTGGCGCGGCTGGCCGGCGCGCCTTTCGTCAAGGTCGAGGCCACCAAGTTCACCGAGGTCGGCTATGTCGGCCGCGACGTCGAGCAGATCGTGCGCGATCTCGTCGAGGTCGCCATCGGGCTGACGCGCGAGAAGATGCGTGAGGACGTCAAGGCGCGCGCTCACATCAATGCCGAAGAGCGCGTGCTCGAAGCTTTGGTCGGCAAGACCGCGAGCCCGGCCACGCGCGACAGCTTCCGCAAGCGGCTGCGCGACGGTGAGCTCGACGACAAGGAGATCGAGATCGAGGTGGCGGACACCGGCACCGGCGGTATGCCGGGCTTCGAGATCCCCGGCATGCCGGGCGCCAATATCGGCGTGCTCAACATCAACGACATGCTGTCGAAGGCGATGGGCGGCAGGAAGACCAAGACCCGCAAGACGACGGTGAAGGAATCCTACGCGCTACTGATCAATGACGAGTCCGACAAGCTGCTCGACCAGGACGAGGTGGTTCGCCAGGCGCTGGAATCGACGGAGAATGACGGCATCGTGTTCCTCGACGAGATCGACAAGATCGCGGCCAGGAGCGACATTTCGGGCGGTCCCTCACGTGAAGGCGTTCAGCGCGATCTGCTGCCGCTGGTTGAAGGCACCACCGTTGCGACGAAATACGGGCCGATCAAGACGGACCATATTCTTTTCATCGCCTCGGGCGCGTTCCACGTCTCCAAGCCTTCGGACCTGCTTCCGGAGCTGCAGGGCCGCTTGCCGATCCGGGTCGAATTGCGTGCCCTGGAGAAGCAGGATTTCGTCCGCATCCTCACCGAAACAGAGGCCAGCCTCATCAAGCAGTATATTGCGCTGATGAAGACCGAAGGCGTCGAGTTGGCCTTCACCGACGACGCCATCGATTCGCTCGCCGGCATTGCCGTCGACCTCAACGCCAATGTCGAGAACATCGGCGCCAGACGCCTGCAGACGGTGATGGAACGGGTGCTGGACGAGATTTCCTACGACGCGCCGGACCGCCACGGCACGGCGGTCACCATCGATGCCGACTACGTGCAGAAGCATGTCGGCGATCTCTCGCGCAACACCGACCTGTCACGGTTCATCCTCTAACGGGCGAAGCCCGGCGATGTGTGGCCAGATGGTACCATCTGGCCACCTTTCGTCCCGTCGGAAGCTTGCCTCGTCTCGACTCTCCCACGCGCTTTACCTAGTTTGCCGCCGACTTGAAGGCGGCGGTGGATGAAGAAACGCATACTTCTTTTTGTTGGGCTGGCATTGGCCGCGGCGATGGCAACGGCGAACGCGGCGACCATGGTGCCGCCGGGCAATCGCAATAGCGTGCAGCCGGATATTCCGGGCGCTTCCAGCCGGCGCACTCAGGCCACCAACACCAGCTTCCAGGCCAAGTATCGCAAGGTCTACGCGCTCTTGCAGAACGATGCCGAGCTGCGCGCCAAGATCAGGAAAGTGGCGGCCGCCTACGACATCGATCCGATGCACATCGTCGGCGCCATCGTCGGCGAGCACACCTACAATGTCGACGCCTATGATCGGCTGCAGACCTATTACGTCAAGGCAATGTCCTACCTGTCGAGCAAGCTCACCTTTGCTTATGAAGGGGAGGACGTCAGCGATTTCGTTGAGCGGCCGCAATTCCAGAAATGCGCCGGCATAACCGACAGCTACGATCTCTGGGAATGCCGCGAGCAGGTGTGGAACCATTCCTTCCGCGGCAAGACCGTCGGCGGGACCAGCTTCCCCAACGACCGCTTCGGAGCCACTTTCTTCCAACCCTACTATGCCGGCCAGACTTTCGGACTCGGCCAGCTCAACCCGCTGACGGCGCTGCAGATGAGCGATCTCGTGCACAAGGTCTCCGGCCTGCCCGAGCTCGACGTCAATGATCCGAACACGGTCTACAAGACCATCATGGATCCCGACCTCACGCTGCCTTACGTCGCTGCGACCATCAGGAAGTCGATCGACGCCTACAACAGCATCGCCGGCTTCGACATCTCGCACAATCCGGGCCTGACCGCCACGCTCTACAATGTCGGCAACCCCGAGCAGCGCGCCTATGCGTTGGAGGAGGAGAACGAGAAGCGTCGCGCCGCCGGGGAACCGGAAAAGCTGCCCGAGGAGAATTATTACGGCTGGCTGGTCAACGACAAGCTGGACGAGCTGAAGACGCTGTTCTAGCCGGCTGAGCCGGGTGGTTCAGTAGCCTTCCGAGGCGAGAAACGCCTCGAACTTGCGCATTTCGTCGGCATCCGCCTCGACCATGTGCCGCGGCTCTGGATAGGCGCCCGCCTGGATATCGTCTGCATATTCGCGGAAGGCCGCGATGCGCTCGCTCTGCAGGCGGTCGAACTCCGCCGCGAAGTCGCGGTAGCGCTTGGCATGGCGCGGATAATGGCCGCGATTGCTGCCGAGCACGTCTTCGGAGAACAGATATTGCGCATCGCAGCCGGCGCCGGCGCCCATCGAGATCATGATCAGCGATGTACGCCGCGAGATCGCGCTTGCAACCGGGGCCGGCACAACTTCGATCTCGGCGGCGAAGGCGCCGGCGGCTTCAAGGTCCTTGACCTGCTTCCAGACGAAGGCAGCACTTTCGGCCGTCTTGCCGACCGCCTTGAAGCCGCCCGTCCAGGTCGCATGCGCCGGGATCAGCCCGACGTGACCGCAGACCGGAATATGCTCGTCGCGCAGCCGGCGGATGGTCTGCAGGCTGGCCGCGCAATACATGGCGTCGGCGCTGGCCGCGCGCAGCTTCACCGCCATGCGCAGGATCTCGTCGGTGGTTGCGCCCAGCTTGATGCGTTCGTCGCCGGGAATGGCAAAGCAAGTGGGTGCGGCGTCGCGAAAACGCGGATCGAAGATAAGATCATAGGGGACCGAGATGATGTCGATGCCGGCACGCTCGGCGGCCTCGGCCTCCTCCAGCGAGAAAACGCGCAGCTTCGAAAGCTGGCGCTTGCCCTTCAGCAATTGCAAATCGGCGACGGTCGGTCTGTTGCGTGCCATGTCCGTGGATCCCCTCGTTTCCAGCGATTACTCGGGCCTATGCCGCCAGCAGCGACTTCAGCTTGACCGATTGCGAGCCGAGCGCCTCAGGCGCGGGCGTCGCCCGCTTCGCGATCAGCATCTCGGCCAACCGTATGTCGCGCGCCACCGCATTGCCGGGCCCGATGCCGCTGGCGGCGACCAGCCTGCCGTCCTCGGCCAGGTGGAACAGAATGAAGGCGCCGTCGTAGAGGTCGCGCCGTACGGTCGAGCGGCCTTCGTCCGAAAGCCCGGCGATCTGCAGCGTGAGCCCATATTGATCCGACCAGAACCACGGCACCGCGGCATGCGCCTCGTTGGCGCCCAGCATGTTCTTCGCGGCGAGCGCGCCCTGCTCCTGCGCGTTGCGCCAGGCTTCCAGCCGCACGCGCCGGCCGCCATAGACGGCGAGCGGGAACGAGCAGCAGTCGCCGGCGGCAAAAACATCCGGATCCGCGGTGCAAAGGTTCTCATCGACGGCGATACCATTGTCGATCGCAAGTCCTGCTTCGGCAGCGAGCGCCGTCACCGGCACCGCGCCGATGCCGATCACGGCAAGATCGGCGACGATGTCCTGCCTGTCGGCAAGCGTGATGCGAACTTGCGTGCCGTCATCGGCAATCGCCGTGATGCCTTGGCCGGTAAGCACCTTCACGCCTTCGGCCTGATGCGCCTTATGAATGATTTCCGCGATCTCGGCCGGCACGCCGCGCATCAGGATGCGCGGCTGCGCCTCGAGCACTGTGACCGTTGCGCCTAGCTTGCGCGCCGAAGCGGCAAGCTCGAGGCCGATGAAACCGCCGCCGATGATGGCGACGCGGTTCTCCGGCTTGAGATGGGCGCGGATCGCGAGCGCGTCGTTGAAGGTCCTGAGATAAACGCAGCGGCCGCCCAGACCAGGCATCGGCAGCTTGCGCGGCACGGACCCGGTCGCGAGCAGCAGCTTGCCATAGCCAAGCGAAGAGCCGTCGGAGAGGCGCACGAGATGCGCGGCGCGGTCGATAGCGACGGCCCGAACGGAATGGATGTGGCGGATCGAGTGTTCGGCCAAAAGCTCGTCGCTGGCGATCGCCTTGATGAGGGGCGCCTCGCTGGTCATCGCCTCCTTCGACAGCGGCGGCCGTTCATAGGGCAGATGCGGCTCGTCGCCGACCAGCGTCACCGGCCCTTCATGACCAAGGTCGCGCAGGGTAAGCGCGGCACGACCGCCGCACTCGCCGGCGCCGATGATGACCATTCCTCCCGCCATGCCGTCACCCAAGCTGAATGAGGACTTTGCCGGCGTCGACCTTGACCGGATAGGTCTTGAGATTGACGCAGACCGGCGCCCCGCGCGCGTCGCCGGTCTTGTAGTTGAAGCGGCCATTGTGTTTTGGACACTCGATGATGTCGTCCATCACCAGCCCATCGGCCAGATGCACTTTCTCATGCGAGCACAGGCCGTCGGTCGCGTAATACTCGTCCTCCGGGCTGCGATAGATGGCGTAGGTGCGGCCGGCATGATCGAACCGCATTACGTCCTCCTCGTCGATGTCTCCGGCCGCGCAGGCCTCGACCCAGTCGCTCATGTCGTCCTCCGGCGAAATTCTTCGTTGTCGGTTGTGTCGGATCCGGTCACTCGGCCGCGGCCGCTACCGGATTGTCGTTGTGCAGCTCTTCCCGGTAGGGCTTTGCCGTCGGCGGCAGCTCGCGCTTGAGGAAGTAGTCCTCGTTGCGCAGCTGGCGCAGGAAGGCCGGGATCATCTCGCGGTAGCCGGCCAGGATCGACGGCGTCGGCGCCGGCAAATCGTGCTTGATCAGCTCATGCAGCTTGGGCAGCGCGTGGTAGGGCACCATCGGGAACATGTGGTGCTCCACATGGTAGTTCATGTTCCAATAGATGAACCGGCTGATCGGGTTCATGTAGACGGTGCGGCTGTTCAGCCGATGGTCGATGACATTGTCGGCCAGCCCGCCATGCTGCAGCAGCCCGGTCATGACGTGATGCCAGGCGCCGTAGAGGCGGGGCAGGCCGACGAGCATCAGCGGCAGCCATGAATGCAGATAGAGCGCCAGCGCGATGGTCGCGACATAGATGGCGAGCCAAATACGGGCGATGCGGATGGCCTTGGGCTGCTCCTGTTCCGGGATGAAGGTCTGTTCTGCGGCGCTGATGACGCCGGCGGCATTGCGCACCATGTCGGTCATCGCATGCCAGGCATCGAGCACGCCGAAAAAATTCAGCACAACGCGCAAAAGGTCCGGCGGTCGCATGACGGCGATCTCCGGGTCGCGGCCGACGATGATGGTGTCGGTGTGGTGGCGTGTATGGCTCCAGCGCCAGGTCACCGGATTGCGCATGATCATGAAGCAGGCGAGCTGGTAGACCGCATCGTTCATCCATTGGGTGCGGAAGGCAGTGCCGTGACCGCATTCGTGCCAGCGGGAGTCGGTCGAGGAACCGTACAGCGTGCCATAGACAAAGAAGAACGGCACGCACCACCAGCTGCCCCAGAACCAAGCGCCGCCCGCGCCACTGAGGAACAGCGCACCGAGCCAGATGATGGTGTCTCGGATAGCGGGCTGGTCGGAGCGCTGCATCAGCTCCTTCATCTGCTTGCGCGGGATCTCGGTGTGGTACCACTGGGCCGCCGAAAGACCGTTCTCGATCGCGCGCTTGGCGTCGCGGCCGGTCAGGCTGTAGTCGCGTCCGGACGGCGCCGGAGACGTGATTGCCGTCATTGCGGGGTCCTCCATCAGCACCTGGCGAATGGCCCTCGGCAATGCCGCGCCTCGCCCATGGCTGGCTTCGACTTCACCATAGCGCCAAGTCATGATAGCCTCAATGTCACAAAGATAGATTCTATCATTTTCTATCAGATTGGGCTAATCTGAGTCGGGCAAGCGATGGAGCACTCATGGCAAAGCGGCCGACAATCACCGATCTCGCGCGCGTTTCAGGTTTCAGCGTCGCCACGGTCGACCGGGTGTTGAACAATCGCCTGCCGGTGCGCGAGGAGACGGCGCGTCGCGTCTACGAGGCGGCGACCGACATCGGCTATCACGCCGCTGGCCTGATCAGGCAGCGCATGCGCCAGGAGTTGCCCGAATATCGTCTCGGCTTCCTGCTGCTGCGCGGCAATGACGTTTTCTACGGCGATTTCGCGCGCGAGCTGGAGCTTGCCGTCTCGCAATCGCAACGTTTCCGGGGCACTGCGACGATCGACTTCGCCGCTTCGCTGGCGCCCGATGAGATCGCCGCCCAGATGCGCAAGCTGGCGGCGAAATCCAGGGCCATCGCCGTGGTCGGTCCGGACCATCCCACCCTGACGGCGGTGGTCGAGGCGCTGAAGGCGCGAGGGCAGCCGGTCTTTTCGCTGCTCTCCGACTTCGCCGCCGGCATCCGTGAAGGCTATGTCGGGCTCGACAACCGCAAGGTCGGACGCACCGCGGCCTGGATGATCGCCAAGGCCGCCAGCAAGCCAGGCAAGGTCGCGCTTTTCGTCGGCAGCCACCGTTTTCATGGTCACGAGCTGCGCGAGATCGGCTTCCGCTCCTATTTTCGCGAGCATGCGCCGGATTTCACTGTGATGGAGACGCTGGTCAACCTGGAGGCCAACCAGGTGACGCAGGATGCGATGCTCGAGCTTCTGGCTCGGCATCCCGACCTTGCCGGCTGCTACGTCGCCGGCGGCGGCATGGAGGGCGCGGTCGCGGCGTTGAGGGCGGCGAAGCCGGCGCATATGCCGGTGGTCGTCTGCAACGAGATCAATGCGGAGTCGCGCGCGGCACTTGCCGACAACATCCTGACCATGGTGATCTCGACCCCGCTGGCGGCGCTCTGCCGCGAGCTTGTCGGGCTGATGGCGCATGCCATCGAGACCGGCGCCGCCAATGCGCCCGGCCAGACTTTTCTCCCCTTCGACATCTATCTGCCGGAAAACATCTAAGCCGCCTTCCGTCGGAATGATGTGATCCATCAGGCTGATGGAATTCTTTCGCGCCGTGAAATTGCCCGGAAGTCCGCCGCAGAACGTTTGCATGCCCGGCCGCGAGGGCGCTGCACGCTTGTCTTCATCGAAAAACCGGCACGCCCATTTCGAATCTCCCTTGACGGCTGTAAGCGAAATGGAATAAATATTTCACCAACTGGGTATTTTGGTTCTTTCGTTCCGGAATATCTGTTTCAAACAGAGGACCAGGCGTTCCATTATGCGAGGAAAACGCCGCCGGAAGGGCCATGGGAGAGATTCCCCGGTAACATCGGGGATTCCGGTTCAATCGGTGCAGCCGGACACCAAGTGGAGGAGAAACTAAAATGAAGAAACTGCTTTTGGGCGTCGCGCTTTCGGCGCTGATGTGTTCGTCCGCCTTCGCCGCCAAGATCGGCGTCTCGATGGCTCTTTTCGACGACAATTTCCTGACGGTGCTGCGCAACGGCATGATCGCCCAGGCCAAGGGCATGGACGGCGTCGAACTGCAGGTCGAGGACGCGCAGAACGACGTGGCCAAGCAGCTCGACCAGATCAAGAACTTCGCCGCTTCGGGCGTCGACGCGATCATCGTCAACCCGGTCGACACTTCGGCCACCCAGGCGATGTCGGATGCGGCGGCCGCGGCCAAGATCCCGCTGGTCTATGTCAACCGCGAGCCGGTCAATGTCGACAAGCTGCCCGACAACCAGGCTTTCGTCGCGTCCAATGAGGCCGAGTCCGGCACGCTCGAGACCAAGGAAATCTGCCGGCTGTTCAAGGAAGCCGGCAAGAAGGAAGCCAATGTCTATGTGATCATGGGCGAGCTATCCAATCAGGCGGCGGTGCAGCGCACCAAGGATATCGATGAAGTGATTGCCACGCCGGACTGCAACTTCATCAAAATCATCGACAAGCAGACCTCGAACTGGAAGCGTGACGAAGCGCAGAACCTGATGACCAACTGGCTGTCGTCCGGCAAGCCGTTCGACGGCGTCATCGCCAACAATGACGAAAGCGCCATCGGCGCCATCCAGGCGATGAAGGCCGCCAATATCGACATGAAGTCGGTCGTGGTCGGCGGCGTCGACGCAACCCAGGACGCGCTGGCCGCGATGCAGGCGGGCGATCTCGACGTCACGGTCTTCCAGGACGCGGCGGGCCAGGGCGCGGGCGCGCTCGATGCGGCGCTGAAGCTCGCCAAGGGCGAGAAGGTGGAGCGCAAGGTCTACATCCCCTTCCAGCTCGTGACGCCGGCGAACATCGACAAGTTCCTGAAGAAGAACTGAGGTCGCGCCAACGCAATTCCAGGAAGTTTTCCGTACGGACTTGCGTGAGGACAAACCCTGGAGCGGCGCTCCGACGCATCGAGTTGGCTGAAATCGGCTGCAGACAGAGCAGCGTCGCTCCCTTCCTTCTCCCGCCCGACCGGGCGGGAGAGCGGGCGCGGTCATTCGGAGGAAGAAGACGTGTCACAGACATCGCATGGCATTGGCGGGCTGAGCTATGACGCCAAAAAGCGCCCCTGGCCTGCCGAGTTCAACGTGTTTCTGGCGCTGGTCATCCTGGTCGGCGCATTCGAGCTGATCGGCCGCGTCTTCCTCGGCGACAGCTTCCTCTTCAACACCCGCGATAACGTCGATGCTATTTTCAACGAGCAGCGGCTGCAGATCATCATCCTGCAGGTGTCGATCGTCGGCATCATCGCCATCGGCGTCACGCAGGTGATCATCTGCGGCGGCATCGACCTGTCCTCGGGCTCGATCGTCGGCGCCACCGCCATGATCGCCATGAGTTTCGCGCAGGTTGCGACCGTCAACGGCAATCCCAACCCGAAGGCGATGTTCATTGACTACGGATGGACCGACCTGCCGGTCATCGTGCCGCTGCTGGTCGCGATCGGCTGCGGGCTGATTGCCGGCCTGATCAACGGCGCCCTGATCGCCTACACCCGCATTCCGCCGTTCATCGCCACGCTCGGCATGATGGTCACGGCGCGCGGCATCGCCAAATGGTGGTCGAAGGGCCAACCGATCTCGTTCCCGACCGACAGCTTCGCGGCCATCGGCAAGGGGCTGATGCCGGTCATCATCTTCATTTCACTGGCGATCCTGTTCCAGCTCATCCTGAGCTACACCCGATACGGCAAGCATTGTTACGCCATTGGCTCCAACGAGGACGCCGCGCGCATGTCCGGCATCAAGATCGCCAACCACAAGGTGCTGGTCTATGTGATTGCCGGCATCCTCGCCTCGATCGCCGCGGTGGTGCTCTCCTCCAAGAACCTCACTGCCCAGGCCGGCATGGGCGTGATGTACGAGCTCGACGCCATCGCCATGGCGGTCATCGGCGGCGTCTCGCTCTCGGGCGGCCGCGGGTCTATCATAGGCACGGTGATCGGCTCGCTGATCTTCGGCGTCATCATCTCCGGCTTCACCTTCCTGCGCCTCGACGCCTACTACCAGGAGATGGTCAAGGGCGTGATCATCGTCGGCGCAGTCGTTCTCGATCAATGGCGCCAGCGCCGCCGGGCGATAGGAGCTTGACCATGTCCGATATCGTTCTGAAGACCGAAAACCTCACCAAGCATTATGGCGGCGTTCACGCGCTGCAGGAGGCGAATTTCGAGCTGCGCAAGGGCGAGCATGTCGCCATCATGGGCGACAACGGCGCCGGCAAGTCGACCTTCGTGCGCCAGATCACCGGCGTCGAGCAGCGCACCGACGGCAAGATCTGGTTCGACGGCAAGGAAGTGAACTTCGCCGGCCCGATCGAGGCGCGCGAGGCCGGCATCGAGACCGTGTTCCAGAACCTGGCTCTGGCCGACGACCTCGACGTGCCGTCGAACCTCTTCCTCGGCCGGGAGAAGGTGCTTTTCAACCTCGGCCCCTTCTCGATTCTCGACCGCAAGGCGATGCGCAGGGCGACGGAGGCGGCGCTGATCCGCACCGCGGTGAAGATCCCGAACCTTTCCAGCACCATCCGCCACATGTCGGGCGGCCAGCGCCAATGCGTGGCGATCGCCAGGACCGCAACCTTCGCCTCCAAGCTGATCATCATGGACGAGCCGACCGCAGCGCTTGGCGTGCAGGAAACGGCGCAGGTCGAAAACATCATCCGCACGCTGAAGGAGAACGGCGAGCCGCTGATCCTGATCAGCCACAACATGCGCCAGGTCTTCGACCTGGTCGACCGCATCGTCGTCTTCCGGCGCGGCCGCATCGTCGCCAATTTGCGCAAGCAGGACACCGACGGCAACGACATCGTCGCTTACATCACCGGCGCCAAGACCGGGCAGGCGGAGCTTCAGGCCGCCTGACCAGGCGCCACGACGGGACCAGACCAAATCGTCCGCGCCGGCCGGCGCGGACACGTTTTAGAGCCACCCTCAAAGGACATTCCATGACTCTCCGCTTCGCTCTTCTCGGCGCCGGCCGTATCGGCAAGGTGCATGCCCGCGCCGTAGCCTCAAACCCGCAGGCCAAGCTGGTGGCCGTGGCGGACGCCTTCGAGAAAGCGGCGACGGAGCTTGCCTCCGCCTATGGGGCCGAGGTGCGCAGCATCGACGCCATCGAGCAGGCCAAGGACATCGACGCCGTCATCATCTGCACGCCGACCGACACTCACGCCGACCTCATCGAGCGCTTCGCCAGGGCCGGCAAGGCGATCTTCTGCGAGAAGCCGATCGACCTCGACGTCAAGCGCGTCGAGCAGTGCCTGGCCGTGGTCGACAAGGCCGGCGCTACGCTGATGGTCGGCTTCAACCGCCGCTTCGACCCGCATTTCGCCGCCGTCCGCAAGGCGATCGACGACGGCGCCATCGGCGATGTCGAGATGGTCACCATCACCTCGCGTGATCCGGGCGCGCCGCCGCTCGACTACATCGCGCGATCCGGCGGCATTTTTCGCGACATGACCATCCATGATTTCGACATGGCGCGCTTCCTGCTCGGCGAGGAGCCGGTGGCGGTCAGCGCGCACGCCTCGGTGCTGGTCGACAAGAAGATCGGCGAAGCGGGCGATTTCGATTCCGTCAGCGTCATTCTGGAAACGGCGTCCGGCAAGCAGGCCGTCATCTCCAACTCGCGCCGCGCCACCTATGGCTACGACCAGCGCATCGAGGCGCACGGCTCGAAGGGCATGGTTGCGGCCGAGAATCAGCGGCCGGTGTCGATCGAGCTCGCCAATGACAAGGGCTACACCCGCCCGCCGCTGCACGATTTCTTCATGACCCGCTACATCGAAGCCTACGCCAACGAGATCGCTTCCTTCATCGCCGCCGCGACTGCCGGCAAGAAGGCGGCGCCGAGCGGCAAGGACGGGCTGGTCGCCTTGAAGCTGGCTGATGCCGCCTTGGAGTCTGCCAAGACAGGCAAGACCGTCCGCGTCGCCTGAAGGTTTGAAACTCGATTACAGGAGCCAGAGCGATGAACGGTCTAGCCGGTCGCAATTCAGAAACGCGCGCCATCGTCACCGGCGGCGCGCAGGGCATCGGCTTCGCCGTCGCGGAAGCCTTGGCCGACGAGGGTTGCCGCGCGCTGGCGCTGGTCGGCCGCTCGCAGGACAAAGGTGACAAGGCGGTCGCAGCGCTCAAGAAGAACGGTGTCGATGCCATCTTCATCAGCGCCGATGTCGCCAAGGTCGCCGACTGCAAGCGCGCCGTCGCAACGGCGCTCGCGCATTTCGGCACTTTGAACGCGCTGGTCAACGCCGCCGCCACTTCGGCCCGCGGCTCGTTGGTCGAGACATCGGAAGAGCTTTTCGACCAGATCTTCGACACCAATGTGCGCGGCCCCTTTTTCCTGATGCAAGGCCTCGTCGCGCATCTCCTGGAGCGCAGGGCGCCGGGCTCGATCGTCAACGTGCTGTCGATGTCGGCGCATGCCGGCCAGTCCTTCCTGACGCCCTATTCGACCAGCAAGGGCGCGCTGATGACGCTGACCAAGAATGTCGCCAGCTCCTACCGGAAAAACCGCATCCGCTGCAACGCGGTGCTGCCCGGCTGGATGGATACCGAGGGCGAGGCGATCGTGCAGAAGAAGTGGCACGATGCGCCGGACGACTGGCTGGAAAAGGCCGAGGCCGCGCAGCCGATGGGCCAGTTGGTCAAGCCGGCGCAGCTTGCCCGGCTGATCACCTATATGCTCAGCCCGCAGGCCGGCGTCATGACCGGCTCGCTGGTCGATTATGATCAAAACATAGCTGGCGTGATCGGGGAGTAGTGACACGAGTAGCCTTACGCCAGAAGCCGGCCAGCTATGGGTGGAGATGTGATCAGCCTCGTGCGCCCAAAGGTACGCGGCCCCTGAGAGCCCCTGTTGCCGCAGCATCGCTATTCCGGTATAGTCAAGATGGTCAGAGTAGTCATGAGATTGAGATGCTGCCCGGACCGAAAGAAGATACGAGCTGGACGGTCGCTGGGGCAAAGGCCCGGCTCTCGGAGGTAATAGATCGGGCGCAATCTTCGCCTCAGACGATCACCCGTAACGGCAAACCAAGCGTTGTCGTCGTGTCCGCAGAGGAATGGCGGCGGAAGACCGCCCGCAAAGGAACGCTTGCGGAGTTCCTCCTGGAGTCGCCGCTGCGCGGCGCCGATCTCGACCTTGAGCGTCAAGCCGACGAACCGCGTGATCAGCCGCTTTGAGGCTTCTGCTCGATACCAATGTCCTGTCAGAGGTGACGAGGCCGGCGCCGGATGTAGGCGTTCTAAAGTGGCTGGACGGGCTTGATGAGGATCGATCATTCATCAGCGTCGTGTCGATCGCCGAGATCCGGCGCGGCGTTTCCCTCATGGATGAGGGCCGCAAACGAGAGGCACTGGCCGAATGGCTCGCTCGAGATTTGCCGCAGCGCTTCGAGCAAAGGGTTTTGCCCGTGGACGAAGCCGTTGCCTTGGCCTGGGGCGACCTGATGGGCCTTGCCAAGCGCCGCGGTCGCAGTCTGTCGTCGATGGACGGTCTGATCGCCGCCACCGCGATTGCGAAGCAGCTCACCTTGGCAACGCGTAATTCGAAGGATTTCGAAGGCTTTGCAATCGAACTTTTCGATCCATGGTCTGCATGAACCGTGAACCGCTGCATGATGCTCTCTTTTTTCCCGAGGCCACGGAGCACGGCGCAAACCAAGCAAATGCTTAGCTTCATGAGGACGTGACAAGCGCCTCGGCATCGACTATATGAGCCGCATGATCCACCTGACCGCCTCGTTTTGGTACTTTAGCTACGGTAGCTCGCTGGCGGCGGGAGGATTGCGCTCGATCTGAAGATTGCAGCATCTAATCCGAAAAGCCGCCAGACCTGGCGGCTTTTTCGTTTCAGCCGGCAGGTCTCCTAACCAGGAGCAGAAAGCCGTGTTGACCACCACAGACGACCTACGGGTCAAGGAACTCAAAGTCCTGAGCACGCCGGACGACGTGATGCGCGAGATACCGCGCTCGCTCACGGCGACGCGCACCGTTGCCGCCTCGCGCAACGCCATCCATTCCATCCTGACCGGGGCCGACGATCGACTGGTCGTCATCGTCGGCCCTTGTTCCATCCACGATCCGGTCGCCGCCGTGGACTACGCCAGCCGTCTGGCGGCGCTGCGCGAGGCCCTGGCCGACCGGCTCGAGATCGTCATGCGCGTCTATTTCGAGAAGCCGCGCACCACGGTTGGCTGGAAGGGCCTGATCAACGATCCCGACCTCGACGGCAGCTTCAACATCGACAAAGGCTTGCGGATGGCGCGCAACGTGCTTTCCGCCGTCAACAATCTCGGCCTGCCGGCGGCGACCGAATTCCTCGACATGACGACGCCGCAATACATCGCCGACCTCGTCGCCTGGGGCGCCATCGGCGCGCGCACGACCGAAAGCCAGATCCACCGCGAGCTGGCGTCGGGCCTCTCTTGCCCGGTCGGCTTCAAGAACGGCACCGACGGCAATCTGAGAATCGCCGGCGAGGCGGTGAAGTCCGCTGCGCAGCCGCATCATTTCATGGCGGTGACCAAGGGCGGCCGCAGCGCGATCGCGGCGACGACCGGCAACGAAGACTGCCATGTCATTCTGCGTGGCGGCGTAGCGCCGAACTACGACGCGGCAAGCGTCGACGCGGCCGCCGCGGAGCTCGGCCGCATCGGCATCGCGCCGCGCCTGATGATCGATGTCAGTCACGCCAACAGCGGCAAGAAGCCGGAGAACCAGCCGAAAGTCGCGCACGACGTGGCGGGCCAGGTCGCAGCGGGCGACGAGCGCATCATCGGAGTCATGATCGAGAGCAATCTCGTCGCCGGCCGTCAGGACGTCGTGCCCAGCAAGCAGCTCACCTACGGCCAGAGCATCACCGACGGCTGCATCGATTGGGCGACCACCGAAACGGTGCTGCACGGACTTGCCGGCGCCGTCGAGTGGCGCCGGTCCGTGAAGCGCGAACTGCTCGCCACCCGTCAGGGCGCCGCCTGACAACCCTGGCGAGGGCGGCGTTCACGCGGCCCTCAGCCCTTCCCATGCGGTGAATACCGAGACCGCGAATAGAAGCAGCCCGGCCGCACGGCCGGCAATGACCGTTGCCCGCGGATTGCCGACCAGAAGCGCCCGGCTGCGCCCGGCGGTGATGGCGAGGCCGCCGTAGATTCCTGCTTGTGTGACGACAGTCAGCAGTCCCATGATGGTCGCCTGCATCCAGATCGGACCGTAAACCGGCTTCAGGAACTGCGGATAGACGGCAAGGATAAACAGATAGGCCTTGGGGTTGATCAGGCAGGTGACCAATCCCTGGCGAAAGGCTTTCCAGGCGGAGCGGCTGCCGGCGGGCCCGTCATCGCTGACGGTGATCGAGCTGCGCATCAGCGAAATTCCGATATAGGCCATGTAAGCGGCGCCGGCGATCAGCAGCGGTTTGAACAGGACCGGCACGAAATGAATCAGCAGCCCGACCCCGATCGCCCCGTTCAACGTATGCACTACGCCGCCGAGCATAATGCCGCCGGTCGCCGCCAGCCCCCTGTCGCGCCCCCCGGTCAGCGCATTGGCCAGCACGAACAGCATGTCCATGCCCGGCACGGCGATGATGCCGAACAGCAGGATGAAGAACAGCCAGAGATTTTCCGTGTAACTCATGTCAGTTGCCTGTCGCGGCCCGCCAAGGACGCTGAGGAATCTGTTGATTTTCAAACCGATGCGCGGCCCTATAGGTCATCCCAACTGACGGGGGTGTGTCAGTTGCGTTTCGATCGAGTGGAAAAATGCGCAAGGCCTCGCGCCTGTTCGAAATCATCCAGATCCTGCGGCTGGCCAAGAAGCCGGTGACCGCGGCGACGATCGCCGAGCAACTGGAAGTGACGGTGCGCTCGGTCTATCGCGATATCGCAGCGCTGCAGGCGATGCGGGTGCCGATCGAGGGCGGGCGCGGCATAGGCTATATCCTGCGCCCCGGCTTCGACCTGCCGCCGCTGATGTTTTCGATCGAGGAGATGGAGGCGATCGTGCTGTCGCTGGCGCTGCTGGAACGCACCGGCGACGACGAGCTCAAGCAGGCGGCAAAGCGCGTCGGCGCCAAGATCGCCGGCGCCGTGCCACCGCCCTTGCGCCAGACGCTCGACGCCAACGCTCTTCATGCCTGGGGTTTTTCGCCTGCGGCCGCGGCGGTCGATCTGGCGCTGGTGCGCCGCGCCATCCGCGACGAGGAGAAGCTCGACCTCGCCTACCGCGACGAAGCCGGCCGCGACACACAGCGTATCGTCCGCCCGATCGCGCTGATCTACTACGCCGAGACCGCCAACATCGTCGCTTGGTGCGAGCTGCGCCAGGCCATCCGCAATTTCCGCAGCGACCGCATCGAGGATTGCCAGCCGACCGGCCTGTGGTTCAAAGGCGAAGGCGATCAACTGCGGCAGGTTTGGGTGGACGGCTGGGAGATCAATGCGGCAGCAGCCGCCGGCACCTGAAGGCGAGCCGGCTCACCTCACATCCACCCAGCGCTGTTCCTGGAACGATCGCGCCATCGCATGCACGGTGCGCTCGATCTCCAGCCCCTCGTCGAAGTCGATGGTCCGCGCCGGCTTGCCGGCGATCCGCATCAAAAGCTCGCGGCATTCGATGATCTTGAGGTCGTTGAAGCCGAGGCCGTGGCCGGGCGCCGGCACGAAGGAATCGTAGGGCTTGTGGTGCGGCGCCAGCAGGATCGTGCGGTAGCCCTGCTCGGTCGGCCGGTCGGCGGTCAGATAAAGTTGGAACTCGTTCATTCGCTCCTGGTCGTAGAGGATCGAGCCTTTCGAGCCGAAGATCTGGAGGGCGATACGGCCCTTGCGGCCCCAGGCCGAGCGATTGACCAGCAGCGTACCGGCGACACCGTTCTCCAGATGCATCAGCACACTGGCGATATCGTAGGTCTCGACCGCACGGCGGCCGCCGGAGGCGACGCGCCGGTCGGCATAGGGTTTCGCCATGTCGCACATGACGCGAGCGACGCGGCCGAACAGCACTTTGATCAGCGACAGCGGATGCACCGCGAAATCGTCGAGCGCGCCATAACCGGAAGCCGCCTCATGCTTCCAGAAGAACAGCGCCTCGGGATCGGCCATGAAATCCTCGTCCATCTCGATGCGCACGAGATTGACATCGCCGATGATCTTTTCCTCGAGCAGCGCGCCGATGTGGCGGATGGCCGGGTTCTGAATGTAGTTGTAGCCGAGCACGGCAGCCTTGCCGGATTTGGTCGCTGCCTTCGCCATCGCCTCGGCCTCGGCAAAACTCGGTGCCATCGGCTTCTCGCACCACAGGTGCTTGCCGGCTTCGAGGATGGCGATCGCCATTTCCGGATGGAACTGGTTGGGCGTGGTCAGCGACACGACATCGACCTCCGGATCGTTGACGACGGCACGCCAGTCGCCCGAGCCTCGAGTGAAGCCGAACTCGGCCGCTTTGCGCTTTGCAAGCTCGTCATTGACCTCACCCAGATGCGCCAGCCTCGCCTTCTCGACATCGGGAAAGACGGTGCCGACCGCGTTCCAGGCAATGGCGTGGCACTTGCCCATGAAGCCCGTGCCGATGAGGCCCACTCCGACCATGTCGATTGTCTCCGCTGAAGGGGAAGAATTCGCATGGATGAATTAATCCATTTCAGTCGAGAATGGAACGTCCAAATCATTTTTTATGGTGTTCTTGCGCGAAACCGCTATGATGAGGCAGGAGAGGGAACACCAGCATGGCCGTGGGCGGAGCGACGATGGACGGACGGGTGCCTCGCGATTTCGAGACCTTGCGCACGACGATCCTGGAGCGGCGCACCAGTCTGCCCAAGCGCATCGCGCAGATCGCCGCCTATGCACTGGACAATCCCGACGACATCGCCTTCGGCACGGCGGCGAGTATCGCGGCTTCCGCCGGCGTCCAGCCCTCGACGCTGATCCGCTTCGCCCAGCAGCTCGGCTTCGATGGTTTCACTAGCCTGCAGCAGGTGTTTCGCGAGCGGCTGCGCGAACGCAATTCCTCCTATGACGAGCGGTTGGCGGCACTGCGCGCCAAGGCCGAGGAAGGCGCTGGACACCGGGCGATCTTCGACGGCTTCGTGGCTGCCGCCAGCACCTCGCTCAGCGACATTTCGCGCGCGCTGAACGATGCGCATTTCGAACAGGCGATCACGCTGCTGGCAAAGGCCGAGACAATCTATGTGCTGGCCAAGCGCCGCTCCTATCCGGTCGCCTCCTACATCGCCTACGCGCTTGGCAAGCTCAAGATCCGCAACCAACTGATCGAGTCGGCCGCGGGCTTGAATGCCGAGATGATCGGCTTCGCTACGCCGCGCGACGCCGTCATCGCCATCAGCTTCTCGCCTTACGCGCCCGCGACCATCGAGGAGACGCGCTCGATCGCCGAGCAGGGCGTGCCCATCGTCGCCATCACCGACAGCTCGTTCTCGCCGCTCGCCCAATTCGCCAAGGTCTGGTTCGAGGTGGCCGAATCCGATTTCGGCGGCTTCCGCTCTTTGTCGGCAACGATGGCGCTTGCCATGGCGCTGACCGTTGCCGTCGGCGAAAAGCGGCGCGACGCCGGCCGCAAGCGCAAGGCCTGAGCGGCCCCGAACGGGCGTTTTTCCATCAGGGAACACTCATTCCATATTGACTATGGATTGGAATTATTATTTCATATTGACGGTGTCACGCCGCCGTTCGCGCGTGCTGCCCAAAAAAACGACGCTGCTCTGCACAACAAAGCCGATGGGAGGTTCGAATGGGCGAAGCCGTGGAAGCGAAATATCCGCCGCTCGACGTCATCACGATCGGCCGCGCCTCTGTCGATCTCTACGGCCAGCAGATCGGCTCGCGTCTGGAGGACATAACCTCCTTCGCCAAGTCGGTCGGCGGCTGCCCGGCCAATATCTCCGTCGGCACGGCAAGGCTCGGCCTGCGCTCGGCGCTGCTCACTCGCGTCGGCGACGAGCAGATGGGCCGTTTCATCCGCGAGCAGCTCAGGCGTGAGGGCGTCTCGGTCGACGCCCTGAAGACCGACAAGGAACGGCTGACGGCGCTGGTGCTGCTTTCCGTCGAGGACGAAGGCGTCTCGCCGATGATTTTTTATCGTTCGGATTGCGCCGATATGGCGCTCGCCGAAGAGGACATCGACGAGGCTTTCATCGCCTCGGCGCGCGCCGTGGTCGTCACCGGCACCCATTTCTCGCGTCCCAACTCGGATGCCGCACAGCGCAAGGCGATCCGTTTGATGAAGGCCAAGGGCGGCAAGGTCGTGTTCGACATCGACTACCGCCCGAACCTCTGGGGGCTCGCCGGCCATGCAGAGGGCTTCGAGCGCTACGTCAAGTCGGACCGGGTCTCGGCGCAGCTGAAGACGGTGCTGCCCGATTGCGACCTCATCGTCGGCACCGAGGAGGAAATCATGATCGCCTCCGGCGCCGACGATTGTTTGAGCGCGCTTAAGACGATCCGCACGCTGTCGGCCGCTACCATCGTGCTCAAGCGCGGTGCCAAAGGCTGCATCGTCTATGACGGGCCGATCAGCGACGACCTCGAGGACGGCGTCGTCGGCGAGGGCTTCCCGATCGAGATCTACAACGTGCTCGGCGCCGGCGACGCCTTCATGTCGGGCTTCCTGCGCGGCTGGCTCGGCGGCGAAAGCTTTGCCACGGCGGCGACCTGGGCCAATGCCTGCGGCGCCTTCGCCGTGTCGCGCCTGCTGTGCGCGCCGGAATATCCCACCTTCGAAGAGCTGCAGTTCTTTCTGAAGCACGGCAGCAAGCATCTGGCGCTGCGCAAGGACGAGGCGATCAACCACATCCACTGGGCGACGACGCGCCGGCGCGACATCCCTTCGCTGATGGCGCTCGCTTGCGACCACCGCGTCCAGCTGGAAGATGTCGCCGCCAGGGTCGGTGCAGATGTCTCGCGCATCCCCGACTTCAAGGTGCTCACCGTCAAGGCGGCGGCCAAGGTCGCCGCCGGCCGCGACGGCTACGGCATGCTGATCGATGAGAAATACGGCCGCGATGCCATCTTCGAGTTCGCCCGCCATCCCTTTGCCTGGCTCGGTCGGCCGGTCGAATTGCCCGGATCGCGGCCGCTGCGCTTCGAATTCTCGCAGGACGTCGGCTCGCAGCTCACCGAATGGCCGGTCGACCATTGCATCAAGTGCCTCTGCTTCTATCATCCGGATGATCCGGAGGCGCTGAAGACAGAGCAGCAGCAAAAACTGCGAGCCCTGTTCGAGGCGGCGCGGAAAGTCGGCAGGGAACTGCTCGTCGAGATCATCGCCGGCAAGCACGGCACGCTCGACGACACCACCATTCCGCGCGCCCTTGAAGAACTCTATGCGCTGGGCATCAAGCCCGACTGGTGGAAGCTCGAGCCGCAAGCCTCGGCAGGGGCCTGGGCCAGGATAGAGCAGGTGATCGTCAAGAATGATCCGTGGTGCCGCGGCGTCGTGCTGCTCGGTCTGGAGGCGCCGCAGGATGAGCTGGTCGCCGCCTTTGCCGCCACCGCCAATGCGCCGATCGTCAAGGGATTTGCCGTCGGTCGCACCATCTTTGTCAATGCCGCCGAACAATGGCTGGCCGGCAAGATCTCGGATGACGAGGCTGTCGCCGACATGGCCTCGCGCTTCGAGCAATTGACCGAGGCATGGCTTGCAGCGCGCGGCCGCAAAGCAGCATAAGAAGAACGGGCAGCATATTAGGCGGCACAGGGAAAGCCGGAGGAAACGACAATGACCAACACCGTTCGCCTGACGATGGCGCAGGCGCTGACCCGCTTTCTCAGCCGCCAGATGACCGAGATCGACGGCAAGAAGGTGCCGATCTTCGGCGGCGTCTGGGCGATCTTCGGCCACGGCAATGTCGCCGGCATCGGCGAGGCGCTCTACCAGGTCCGCGACGAGCTGCCGACCTTCCGCGCCCATAACGAGCAGGCGATGGCGCATGCGGCGATTGCTTACGGCAAGGCGAATTTCCGCCGCCGCTTCATGGCCGCGACCACCTCGATCGGCCCCGGCGCGCTCAACATGGTGACGGCTGCGGCGCTCGCCCACGTCAATCGCTTACCGGTGCTGCTGCTTCCCGGCGATGTCTTCGCCAACCGCTTGCCCGACCCGGTGCTGCAGCAGGCCGAAGATTTCTCCGACGGCACGGCGAGCGTCAACGATTGCTTCCGCCCCGTCTCGCGCTATTTCGACCGCATCACGCGGCCGGAGCAGATCATCCCGGCGCTGAACCGCGCCATGCAGGTGCTGACCGATCCGGCCGAATGCGGCCCGGTCACGCTTTCGCTCTGCCAGGACGTGCAGGCGGAGGCCTATGATTATCCGGAAAGCCTGTTTGCCGAGCGCGTCTGGACGCCACGCCGGCTGCGCCCGGATCGCAACGAGCTGGCCGTCGCCGTGGCGGCGCTGAAGAACGCCAAGAAGCCGCTGGTGATCGCCGGCGGCGGCGTCCTCTATTCGCAGGCTTCCGGAGAGCTGGCCAAGCTGGTGCAGGGCGCCGGCATTCCGGTTTGCGAGACCCAAGGCGGCAAATCCTCGCTGCCCGACGATCATCCGCTCAACATGGCGGCCGTCGGCGTCACCGGCACCTCAGCGGCCAACCGGCTGGCGGAAGAGGCCGATGTGGTTCTTGCCGTCGGCACCAGGCTGCAGGACTTCACCACCGGCTCCTGGGCGCTGTTCAAGAATGCCGGCCGCACCATCATCGGGCTCAATACCCAGGTCTTCGATGCCGGCAAGCACTGGGCGCTGCCGCTGGTTGCCGACGCCACCGAAGGGCTCGCCGAGCTTTCCGCCGCGCTGAAGGGCTGGAAGGCGCCGACCGCCTGGACCGACAATGCGCTGAAGGGCAAGACGGAATGGCAGGCTGCCGCCGCCAAGGTGACGGCCTCGACCAACGCCGCCTGTCCCTCCGACGCGCAGGTGATCGGCGCCGTGCAACGCGTGATGGGCTCGGGCGTCACGCTTTTGCATGCCGCCGGCGGGCTGCCCGGCGAATTGCACAAGCTCTGGCAAGCGGGCGCGCCCGGTTCCTATCACGCCGAATACGGCTTCTCGACCATGGGCTACGAGATCGCCGGCGGACTCGGCGTCAAGATGGCGAAACCCGACCAGGAAGTCGTCGTCATGGTCGGCGACGGCTCCTATCTGATGCTCAACTCCGAGATCGCGACGTCGGTGATGCTCGGCCTGAAACTCACCATCGTGTTGCTCGACAATCGCGGCTATGGCTGCATCAACCGGCTGCAGATGGCGACCGGCGGCGCCAGCTTCAACAATCTTTTGAAGGACGCTCGCCACGAGGTGATGCCCGACGTCGACTTCGTCGCCCATGCGGCAAGCCTCGGTGCCGTCGCCGAGAAGGTGGCCTCGATTGCTGAACTCGAGACGGCGCTCGCCAAGGCGAAGGGCCACGACAAGACCACCGTGCTGGTCATCGACACCGATCCGCTGGTGTCGACCGAGGCCGGCGGCCACTGGTGGGATGTTGCCGTGCCGGAAGTCTCGTCGCGGCCGCAGGTGAACGCCGCGCGCAAGGCGTATGACGAGAAAAAGCTCATGCAGAGCTTAGGTGATTGAAGCTGGCGCTGCCCCTCACCCTTGCCCTGCTCCCCGTGAAGGGGGCCGCCACCGCTGAAGCCTGTCCCTTCTCCCCGTCATTTCCAGGGAGAAGGTGCCGGCAGGCGGATGAGGGCAGCGCCGACGAGCGAAAGTTGAACGATCCGAACCTGGAGTGACGACTTGAAAGCCAAACTGGGCATGTCTCCCATCGCGTGGTGGAACGACGATCTCGTGGAATTGAGCGATGATGTGTCGCTGGAGGAGTGTTTGCGCCAGTCGCGCTCGGCCGGCTTCACCGGCATGGAGATGGGCCGCCGCTTCCCCAACGACCCGAAGGTGATGCTGCCGATCCTGAAAGAGGCCGACGTCACGCTCTGCGGCGGCTGGTTCTCCGGCACGCTGGTCGATGAGGACCTGGCAAGCAACAAGGATCGCATCCAGCCGATGATCGACCTGTTCAAGGCGGTCAACGCGCCCTGCATAGTCTATGGCGAGGTCGGCCGCTCCATCCAGGGTGACCGCACCAAGCCTCTTGCCACCAAGCCACGGCTTTCCGGCGACGAGATGAAGGCCTATGGCCGCCGCGTCACCGAATTCGGCGAATGGTGCGCCGACCAGGGTATGCCGCTTTCCTACCATCATCACATGGCGGCCGTGATCGAGACCGAGCCGGAACTCGATTCCTTCATCCATCATTCGGGCGAGGGCATCCCGCTGCTGCTCGATGCCGGCCACCTCGCCTTCGCCGGCGGCAATGTGTTGCGCGCCATCGACAACCACCACAAGCGCATCAACCACGTCCATGTGAAGGACGTGCGCATGAACGTGATCGACGGGCTCGACCGCACGAAACAGTCCTTCCTCAATGCCGTCGCGCTCGGCGCCTTCACCGTGCCCGGCGACGGCTCGCTCGATTTCGGTGCGATCGTCCAACGCTTCGCCGACTACGGCTATGAAGGCTGGTTCGTGGTCGAGGCCGAGCAGGATCCGAAAAAGAACCCGCCGCTGAGGATGGCTGAGGTCGGCCATAAGGAGCTGATGCGGGTGATGACGGCCGCCGGCTATACGGTCGAGACGCAGGGCTTCCCGGCGTAAGCGGTGGATCGTCCGGCCGCTCGCTCTATCTGATGCGTTTGGACAAGTCCCGGATTGGCGCGATGAAAGACTATGAACACCCCTTCTTCCGACCGCTGTGGCGGCGCATTGCCGTCGTCGCCGTCTGCCTAATCTGGTCGGTGATCGAATTCGCCTCCGGCACGCCGTTCTGGGGGGTAATCGCGCTCGGCTTCGCCGGTTACGCGGTGTGGCAGTTCTTCTACCTCTACAAGCCGGCCGAGGAGCCCAAGCCTCCGGCCGAGCCGAAGGAATGACCCAGGAGACAAAAATGTCGAAACTGCTCGTCAAGGCCGACAAGGGCCACGGCCACGTCGCCCACGTCACCCCGCAAAGCGCGGGCTGGACTTACGTGGGTTTCGATCTCCACCGGTTGCGGCCGGGCGAGACGGCCGCCGGCAAGACGGGCGAGCGCGAGGTCTGCCTGGTGTTCGTCACCGGCAAGGGCAAGGCTGCGGCCGGCGGCAAGGATCTCGGCCTGCTCGGCGAGCGCATGTCGCCCTTCGAAGGCAAGCCCTGGTCGGTCTATGTGCCGCAAGGCTCCGACTGGGCAGTGACCGCCGACACCGAGCTGGAGCTTGCCGTCTGCTCGGCGCCCGGTCTTGGCGGCAGCCTGCCCGCCCGCGTCATTGCGCCCGACGATCTCGGTCAGGAAGTGCGCGGCAAGGGCACCAACACCCGCTACGTCACCAACATCCTGCCCGAGGGCAAGCCGGCCGACTCGCTGCTGGTGGTCGAGGTCATCACGCCCGGCGGCCATACCTCCAGCTATCCGCCGCACAAACACGACCAGGACAATCTGCCGGCCGAGTCCTATCTCGAGGAGACCTATTATCACCGCCTCAACCCGCCGCAGGGTTTCGCCTTCCAGCGCGTCTACACCGACGCCGACAGAAATGGCGTGCGCGATCTGGACGAGGCGATGGCGATCGAGGACGGCGATGTCGTGCTGGTGCCGAAGGGCTACCACCCGTGTGCGGCCTGCCACGGCTATGATCTCTATTATCTCAATGTCATGGCCGGCCCGAAGCGGACATGGAAATTCCACAACGCCGCCGAGCATGAGTGGCTGATGAAGGCGTGAGATTTTTCATAGCCCTCAACCTGTTGGTCCAGTTCGGGAAAATCGTCGGCTAAGGACCGCCGGAGCCTGGGTTGCCTTCGAAAACCCATGAAAGCTTCGTCAATCCGTCATGGAAATCACCTATGGCAGCGGTCTGACGAGGATTTTCGATGCGCTATGCCATTTACTTTACCCCGAGGCAGGATGAGCCGCTGGCGCGGATTGCCGCTAACTGGCTGGGGCGCGACCCGTTCGGCGCGCCGACGCGGCCGGTCGAGGGTGTGGGTGACCTGTCGGCGGCGGAAGTTGCCTTCCACACCGCCTCGGCACGGCGCTATGGGTTCCACGCGACGCTGAAGGCGCCGTTCCGGCTGGCGCCCAGCGAAACGGAAGCCTCGCTGCGGGCGGCGCTCGACGATTTCGCCGAGGCCACGGCACCAGTCGTCGTCCCGCGTCTGGTCGTCGGCCAGATCGACGGCTTTTTCGCGCTCGTGCCGGGAAGTCCTTTCGAGCCGCTCAACAGTTTCGCCGGCGAGGTCGTGCGCGCTTTCGACCGCTTCCGTGCGCCGCTGACCGAGGCCGAGATCGAGCGCCGCAGCCCAGACTCGCTGAAGCCGGATGAGTTCCGCAACCTCTGCCAGTGGGGTTATCCCTACGTCTTCGAGACGTTCCGCTTCCACATGACGCTCTCCGGACGGGTCGGGCCACAGGAAAGCCCGCGCCTTCGCGCTGCAATCGACAGCCTGTTCGCGGATGTGCTGCAGCGTCCGGTGCCGGTGGATGCGCTGACGCTGTTCGTCGAAACCGAACCGGGCGCGCCCTTCATGGTGCTCTCGCACCACGTGCTTGGACGCGGCCCGGCCAGAAAAACCGCCTGATGTCCGCCCGCCTGAGATAGGACTGCTGAAATGACCGCCGAGACCGTTTTGAACAATGCCCGCATCGTGCTGCCCGACGAGATCGTCGCGGGCTCGCTGCTGCTGCGCGATGGGCTGATCGCCGCGATCGAGCTGGGTGCGGCCCGCACCGGCGAGGACATGGGCGGCGACTACATCATCCCAGGTCTCGTAGAACTGCACACCGATCACCTCGAAGGCCATTACGCGCCGCGTCCGAAAGTGCGCTGGAACCCGATCGCCGCCGTGCTCGCCCACGATGCGCAGGTGGCGACCG
Organism: Mesorhizobium sp. WSM4887; assembly: GCF_029625865.1. NCBI lineage: Bacteria > Pseudomonadati > Pseudomonadota > Alphaproteobacteria > Hyphomicrobiales > Phyllobacteriaceae > Mesorhizobium > Mesorhizobium sp. WSM4887. Next base: position 4,388 of record NZ_JARTVP010000011.1, on the reverse strand, counting down.
CCGGCATCACCACGGTGCTCGACGCCTTGCGCGTCGGCATGGACGAGGATGCCGACCTGAAGTCCGACGACGTGCGCAAGCTCGCCGATGCGATCGAGGACAGCGTGCGCCAGGATCGGCTCAGGGCCGACCACTTCATCCATCTGCGCTGCGAGGTCTCGGCGCCGGACTGCCTCGAGGCCTTCGCCAATTTCGAGACCGACGACAGGGTGAAGCTCGCCTCGCTGATGGACCACGCGCCGGGCCAGCGCCAGTTCGTCGATCTCGAGACCTACGCCTATTACTACCAGCGCAAACTGAAGCTGACCGACCGCGACTTCGAGAAATTCTGCGCGAAGCGTATGGCCGAATCGGCCAAGAATTCCGGGCCGAACCGCGTCTTCATTTCCGCCGCCTGCCGCGAGCGCGGCATCGTGCTTGCCAGCCACGACGATGCGACAGCCGGCCATGTCGACGAGGCGGTGGAGCAGGGCGTGCGCGTTGCCGAATTCCCGACCACCGAGGAAGCAGCGAGAGCCTCGAAGGCGGCAGGGCTCGGCGTGCTGATGGGCGCGCCCAACGTCATGCGCGGCTCCTCGCATTCGGGCAATGTGTCGGCGCGCTCGCTTGCCGGCGACGGTTTGCTCGACATCCTGTCGTCGGACTATATCCCCTTCAGCCTGATTCAGTCCGCCTTCTTCCTCGGCGATGTCGTGGAAGGCATTTCGCTGCCGCAGGCGGTCGCCATGGTCTCGAAGAACCCGGCGGAAGCGGTCGGCCTTAGCGATCGCGGTGTCATCGAGCCCGGCCGGCGCGCCGACCTCGTGCGCGTGCGCGTCGACCAGCATGTGCCGGTCGTGCGCAACGTCTGGCGTCAGGGCAGGTGCGTCGCATGATGGTTTCTGCGCTGATCGAACGCGAACTCACCGAAACGCCTCCGATCCGCAACGGCGTGTTCGTCGCGGTGGTCGGGCCGAGCGGCGCCGGCAAGGACACGGTGATCGGCTACGCCAAGGCGCATTTTGCCGGCGAGACGCGGCTGGAGTTCGTCCGCCGCGTCATCACCCGTCCGAGCGACTCCGCCAGTGAGGACCACGATACGCTGGCCGACGCCGCCTTCGCCGAGGCGGAAGCGGACGGCGCCTTCGCCATCTGCTGGGACGCGCACGGCCTGCGCTATGGCCTGGCGGCCGATGTCGATTGGGCGATCGCCAATGGTCATGTTGCCGTTGCCAACGTCTCCCGTGCCGTCATCCCGTTGCTGCGTGAGCGCTATGCCAACCTGGCGGTGGTCGAGATCACCGCTGCGCCGGAGATCCTCGCCGAGCGGCTGGCGGCGCGCGGCCGTGAATCGCGCGGCGAGGTGCTGGCGCGTCTGGCGCGCAGCACCAGCGTGACGCTTTCCGGGCTGGATGTCACCTCCATCGACAACAGCGGCGCCAGAGAGATCGCCGGCGACCGTTTCGCCGAGGTGCTGCGCAAGGCGATGGCGTTTTCGGACCTTTCGGACATGATCTGAGGTGTATTGATTCAGGTGATGCCGGCTTGCGAGTGGGAGGTTGGGCCGAGACTTGTTGATGTCGGCGCCAACGTCCAAAAAATGTGTGCAGCACGCGAAGTTGAAATCTGCCCCGCTGCCTGCCGAGATCGGACGAGGGAAGCTACTCCGCCGGCGCGCCGGCGACGTTCCGGCGCGACGCCTCCATCATCCGGCGCCGGGCGCGGAACACACCCCACTGCTGGTCGACCAGCACGCCGATCAGGATCACGCCGCCCATCACCGCGAAGTTCAGGGAGGACGGGATGCCGAGCAGATTGACGAGGTTTTGCAGTTCCTGCAGCAGCACGGTGCCGAGGATGACGCCTACCAGCGAGCCCTCGCCGCCGCGCAGCGAGAAGCCGCCGAGCACCGCCGCGGCGATGGCGTAGAGCTCATAGAACTGGCCGTGGCTCGCCGGCGAGATCGAGCGCGTGTACATGGCGAAGTAGATCGCCGACAGCGCCGTCAGCACACCGCAGATCACGTATGCCGCGATCACCACGCGTCCGGTGCGGATGCCCGAATACTTCGCCGCTTCCTCATTCTTGCCGATGGCATAGAGATAGCGCCCGAACACCGAGCGGTGCAGCACCACCCACATGACGATGGCGATCACGATCAGCGCGATGAAGGAATTCGGCAACCCGCCGGAGCGGCCGGCGGTCAGGAATTCGAGATCCGGGAAATTCTGGCCGAAAGCGAAGCCCGCCGTGCCGTCGGCGGTGTAGAAACGGGCGACGCCGCGGTAGATCAGCAGGCCGCAAAGCGTCACCACGAAGGGCTGCATCTTGAGCCGCGTGATCAGCCAGCCATGCACGAAGCCGATGATGGCGCCGAGCACGATGATCAGCACGAAGGCCAACGGCCAGTCCATCTCGCGCACGGCGATGAAGTCGATGAACAGCGTGCCGAGCAGCGCGATCAGCGAACCGACCGAAAGCTCGATGCCGCCGGTGATGATGACGAAGGCCTGGCCGATCGAAAGGATGCCGAACAGCGCGACCAGGTTGGAGGTGTTCGCGAGATTGATCGTCGACAGGAAGCGCGGATTTATAGCCGTGACCACCGCGCCGACCACCAGGATCAGGACCAGCAGGCCGAGGTCTTTCTTGCTCATTGCGCTCCTCCCGCGGCTTGCGCCAGCTTCGGCTTCTTGCCCACCGCCAGCAACAGCACGTTCTCCTGGCTGAAATCGTCCCGGTCGAGGATGCCGGAGATCTGCCCCTCATGCATGACCGCGATGCGGTCCGAGACGCCGATCACCTCCTCCATGTCGCTGGAGATCATCAGCACCGCGACGCCGGCATCGGCCAGCGCCCGCATCAGCGCGTAGATCTCGGCCTTGGCGCCGATATCGATGCCGCGCGTCGGCTCGTCGAGGATCATCACCTTGGGGTTCATCGCCAGCCATTTGGCCAGAACCACCTTCTGCTGGTTGCCGCCGGACAGCGTGCCGGTGCGGGTCAGGACCGATGGCGCCTTGATGCCGAGATCCTTCTTCTGCTTCTCGGCGGTGGCGAGCTCCGCGCTGGTCGACACCAGCGAGCGCTTCGCATGCGCCGGCATATTGGGCAGCGAAATATTTTGTGCGATCGAGAGGTCGAGCAGGATGCCGGTCAGCTTGCGGTCTTCGGGTACCAGGAAGATGCCGCTCGCCACCGCATCGGCGGCCGATCCGACATTGAGCGCCTTGCCGTCCAGCGCGACACTGCCGCCGAGCCGCTCGTCGATGCCGAACAGGACGCGCGCGAGCTCCGTGCGGCCGGAGCCGACCAGCCCGGCAAGGCCGAGGATTTCGCCGCGCCGAAGCTCCAGGTCGACCGGGTGGTCGGGATAGGCGCTGGTGCGCACCGCTGTCGCCGAGAGTGCGACGCCGCCCGGCGCGCGACCCGCCTCCGCGGCTTTCTCGCGCTCCTTCAGCATGCGTCCGATCATCAGCTTGACCATCTGGTCGTGATTGATGTCGCTCTTCGGCAGCGTGCCGGCAAGCATGCCGTCGCGCAGCACCACGACGCGGTCGGCGACGCGCTCGACCTCGTGCAGGCGGTGCGAGATGAAGATGACGCTGATGCCTTCCGCCCGCAGTCCCTTGATCACGTCGAGCAGCTTTTCGGTCTCGGCGATCGGCAGGCTGGAGGTCGGCTCGTCGAGGATCACCAGCCGCGCCTTGATCGACAGCGCCTTGGCGATCTCGACCATCTGCTGCTGCGCCAGCGACAGCGAGGCGACCGGCGCGTCGGCCGAGAAATTGGCGCCGACGCGTTTCAGGAGCGGCGCCACCATCTCGCGCAGTTTCGCGCGGTCGACCAGCTTCAGCGGCCCGGCCTTGAGCGGCTCGCGGCCGAAGAAGATGTTGGCGGCGACGTCGAGGTTTTCGAACAGGTTGAGCTCCTGATGCACGAAGGCGATGCCGGAGCCGATGCTGGCTTCCACGGTCAAGCCGTCATGCGCGACGCCGTCGACGGTGACGGAGCCGCTGTCCGGCCGCGTCACGCCGCCGAGGATCTTCATCAATGTCGATTTGCCGGCGCCGTTCTCGCCGACCAGCCCGATCACCTCGCCCGGCCTGACCTCCATCGAGAACCCGTCCAACGCCACCACGCCGGGATAGGTCTTGCGCACGGCCTCGAGGCTCAGGAACGGAGCGGATTGGACGATGGATGGGTCGGAATAATTCATCACGCCATTGTTCATCGCGCTTATCGGCAGCCGGTGGGCTGCAGACTGACGGGCCGCATGCGGCCCGTCAATACGGACGCCGGGGGCAGGCGCCGGGGGTGGCGGGGCCGCCGGGGGGGGGGTAAAATTGGGGCCCACCGCGGGGGGGGGGGGGGGGGGGGGGGGCCAAGGGGCGAGGGGGTGTGATTGT
>NZ_JARTVP010000010.1:0-198818 GCF_029625865.1 Mesorhizobium sp. WSM4887 | reverse complement strand
CCCCCCCCCGGCGGTTGGGCCCCCCCCCCTGTTTTTGGCCTCAACCGCTTCTACCCTGGGGCCATTTTTGGGGCCGGCCGCCTGGGGGGGCCCCGGGTTTGGGGGGGCTGGGGGGCGCCGCCCCACGACACGCTCGCGGTAGAGCGCGTAGAGGCCGGAGCCGATGATGATCGCGGCGCCGACGATCATCGGCAGGTCGGGGATATCGCCGAAGATGACGAGGCCGAGCACTATCGACCACAGCAGCGCCGTATAGCGGAAGGGCGCGATGAAGGAGATGTCGCCCGAGCGCATCGCCATGATGATGAACTGATAGCCGATGAGCACGAGCACGGCGGCCAGCGCCAGCAGCGCCGTCGCCTCGGCGGTCATTGGCGTCCAGCCGCCCATCGGCGGGAGCAGCAGCGCACCCAGGATCGTCATGGCCAGCGCAGTCGCGGTCGATACCAGCATGGTCGGGATCGCTTGCGGGATGCGCTTGGTGGCGAGATCGCGCACCGCGCAGCAGGCGACGCTCGCCAGCGCCAGCAACGAATAGGCGCTGAAACCCTCGAAGCCCGGCCGCACGATGATCAGTACGCCGGCAAAGCCGACGGCAATGGCGAGCCAGCGGCGCCAGCCGACGCCCTCGCCGAAGAACAGTGCGGCGCCCATCGTCACCGCCAGCGGCAGCGCCTGCAGAACGGCGGAGACGTTGGCGATCGGCAAATGGGCAAGGCCGATCAGGAACGACACGGTCGCGCCGGCTTCGCCAGCGACACGCAGCGCGACCATCGGCTGCAGCATGGCGCGTGGATCAGCAAGCGCGCCGCGCCGCCAGGCGAGCAGACCGACGAAGAGCGAGGCGAAGGCGCCACGCACCAGCATGACCTGCGCCATGTTCATCGATTCGGAGGAGAATTTGGTGATCGCGTCGTTCAAGGTGAAGCCGATCATGGCCACGACCATGAACAGTGCGCCGCGAAGATTTGGCGAAAGAGGCAAGGGCGCTTCCGGTTATGTTCTCTCGCAAGCGTCTAACAGCCAGCGGCGAGACAGCAACATCAAAGAAATGGGCCACAGGAGGTTCCTGCGGCCCTCAAGATCGGCTGCGTTACTGGAGCGATTATTTCGGCGTCAGCGTCTCGGTGCCGTTGCCGTTCTGGCCGGCGATGGTCCACAGGCCGTGCAACGAGCCGTCCTTCTCCACTTTGTAGACGACGAGGCCGATTTCCTTGCCCATGACGTAGCCGGCGGAAAAGGCATCGTCATTGCGCATGCAGATGCCGTCGGAGGACGAGCCGCCGGTTTTCCAATGGATCGTGCAGGTTGTGTCGCTGGTCAGCGTGATGGTTGCCTCGCCGCCATATTTCGATCCGTCGAAATTGGTGAGGCGACAGTGTAGGTGCCACCGATCGACTGAGCGGCCGCAGGCACCAAGGCAATCCCGAGCATTGCAAGCGAAGCCAAGAATTTGCGCATGAGAATTCCCCCTGAATGCGAAAAAAATCGCTTCATGAGGCTAGGCCGGAACAAGTCGGCGGTAAATCGGGTGGAAGTCGGCGCGGTGGTTTATTTCCAGTGCGCCGAGCGCAGCTCAAGGGCCGCGCAGGCTGGCGGCGATCGCCCCGGTCAGCGGATCGTATTTCGCCTTAAGCGAGGAAGGATACTCGATCCAGACGGTGCGGATGACACCATCCTTTCCGAACAGGCGCCGTTCGTAGAAGACCTTGTCGCCCTTGATGCCGGAAACCACCGCCCAATTCTTCCCGGTCTTGCTGTAAGTGATCTTGTAGCCCGGCCCGGTGTTTGCCTTTTCGTCGGCGACGAAGCCCTTCGGAGTGTCGCTGTCGATGTTATAATTGCCCCAGCAGGTCAGGCTGGCGCCGTCGGGCGCGCTCCATTGCTGCCCATCGCCGTTTTCTGGCTCGGGCAAGCGGTCGCTGAAAATCTCGTCGGGAAAGGTGCAGGACGTGCCGAAGCGCGCATTGACGTAGGTGAACGGCTTTGCGATTGCCGCTGTCGTCGCAATCGTCAGCAACGAGAAGGCGATCACCAAAGGCGCGCCCTGGACGAGATGAACACACTTCATGATGCCCCCAAGGTCCGTGACCGAGGGTGATCCTGCACCAAATCGGAGAAAAAATCAGCCGCCGGTGACGCTCATATGGCGCGATACCGAGGGTCGGCTGGTGCGGCGGTCGATGACGAAATCATGGCCCTTCGGCTTGCGCCCGATCGCCTCGTCTATGGCCTCGCCGACCAGCTCATTGCCTTCGGAGGCGCGCAGCGGCGCTCTCAGGTCGGCGGCGTCCTCCTGGCCGAGGCACATATAGAGCGTGCCGGTGCAAGTCAGCCGGACGCGGTTGCAGCTTTCGCAGAAATTATGCGTCATCGGGGTGATGAAACCGAGCCGACCGCCGGTCTCGGCGACCTGGACATAGCGGGCAGGGCCGCCGGTCTTATAAGGAATGTCGGTCAGCGTGAACTGGCGCTCAAGCGAGGCGCGCAGCAGCGACAGCGGCAGATACTGGTCCGTGCGGTCGGCGTCGATCTCGCCCATCGGCATGGTCTCGATGACCGTCAGATCCATGCCGCGACCATGCGCCCAGCGCAGCATCTCCGGTATTTCAGCGTCGTTGAAGTCGCGCAGCGCCACGGCATTGAGCTTGACCTTCAGGCCTGCCGCTTGCGCGGCGTCGATGCCTTCCATGACCTTGCCGAGATTGCCCCAGCGGGTGATCTGGCGGAATTTGTCGGCATCGAGCGTGTCGAGCGAGACATTGATGCGCTTCACGCCGCAGTCGGCGAGCTCGGCGGCAAAGCGCGACAGCTGCGAGCCGTTGGTGGTGAGCGTCAGCTCTTCCAGCGCGCCGCTCTCAAGATGCCGCGACAGCTGGCGAACTAGGTGCATGATGTTCTTGCGCACCAGCGGCTCGCCGCCGGTCAGCCTCAGCTTCCTGACGCCCTTTTCGATGAAGACGCTGCAGAGCCGGTCGAGCTCCTCGAGCGAGAGCAGATCCTTCTTGGGCAAAAAGGTCATGTCCTCGGCCATGCAATAGGTGCAACGGAAATCGCAGCGGTCGGTAACCGACACGCGCAGATAGCTGATCGTGCGACCGAAGGGGTCGATCATGTCCATTGCAAGCGCTTCCGTGGCCTGAGCAGCGTCGTTATATACGGCTATGTGATACGATCCAACCGCGCATTCAAGATAGAAGCTCTCGATCTTTGGTAACATTCCCCGACCGACATTCTCTGTCGGCTGCCTTCTATCACCTTTTCGCACTGCGCGAACCGGCGTAGGGAAGGGCGCAAAGCATATAGGAAGAAACATGACGGCGCCGAAGGAACTCAGGGTCTCGAAGGACCGCAAGCTGCTCACCGTGACCTTTGCCGGGCATCAGCCGTTCGAACTGCCGGCGGAGTTCTTGCGCGTGGCCTCGCCTTCTGCCGAGGTGCAGGGCCATTCGCCGGATCAGCGCGTGACTGTGCCCGGCAAGCGCAATGTCGCGATTCTTAAGATCGAGCCGGTCGGCAACTACGCGGTGCGCATCACCTTCGACGATTTCCACGACACCGGGATCTTCACCTGGAACTATCTTCACACGCTCGGGCATGAAAAAGACGAGCGCTGGAACGCCTACCTTGCCGAGCTGGCCGAGAAGGGCCTCAGCCGCGACCGCTAGCCTGGCGCCAAGACGTTCGATTGGGTGTCGTCAAAGCGTCATGGACATAGAATAGCGCCGGCAAAAGGTCAGGAGGCGAAAAGATGTCGCTCATCACATCGGTCGAACAGCTCGAAGCCCTCTACGGCCTGCCTGGCGAGGCCTCGGTCGTCAAGGAGCTCGACCATGTGATCCCCGAATATGCAGCCTTCATTGAAGCCTCGCCTTTCGTGGCGCTGGCGACCTGCGGGCCGGAGGGGCTGGACTGCTCGCCGCGCGGCGATCTCGCCGGCTTCGTGCGCCTCCTGGACGAAAAAACGCTGATGATGCCCGACAGGCGCGGCAACAACCGCGCCGATTCGCTGAAGAACATTATTCGCGATCCGCGCGTCGGGCTGCTCTTCCTTGTGCCGGGCTCCGGCACGACGCTGCGCGTCAACGGCCGCGCCCATATCACAGCCGATGCCGAGCTTTGCGCGTCCTTCATGGTCGATGGCAAGCCGGCACGGTCGATCACCGTTGTCGCCGTCGACGCGGTCTATTTCCAGTGCGCACGCGCCATCGTGCGCTCGGAGCTGTGGAACCCGGCAAAGCATGCCGACCCGAAGTCGCTGCCGACGCCCGGCCAGATCCTCGAGCTCACCAGCCGCAGGAATATCAATGGCGCCGCATATGACAAGGAATGGCCGGAGCGGGCAAAGAAGACCATGTGGTAGCGGCATCGAGAGCGCCGGTCAGGCCTCCTTCAGGACATCGGCGATCTTGCGCATCTGCTCGCCGATCATGTCGCACTGCTCCGGCGTCGACTGGCTCATCGCCTTCTCGATGAGCGCCATATGTACTTTCAGCGCCCGCATCAGCAGGGCCTCGCCGGCTTCGGTGAGGTTCAACCGCAGCACGCGTTTGTCCTTTTCGTCACCCTCTCGACGCAGCAGGCCGCGGGCTTCCAGTTGCGGCAATAGCATCGTGATGTTGGAGCGGCCGACCAAGAGCTTGCGAGCAAGGTCGTGCTGCGACATCCCGGGATGACGGTAGAGGTTCATCAGCACGTCGAGCTGCGCCGGTTTGAGGTCGAGCGGCGCCAGCTTCACCGCCAGCGTGCGCTCCAGCACATGGCAGGCGCGCGCCACCGCAACCCAGTTGCGGAAGCGCGGATTGTCCCAGGGCAGCTCTTGCTTAATGTTCATGTTTGAACTATTATGTTCATGCCTGAACGAATGGTTGGACCGACACTATGGCATCATTTGGATTGAAGGTCATCCGAGGCGTCTTCGGCGCGGCCGAGCATGTCGCGCCGCGTCTCAGTGGCCGCGCCGCGTTCGAATTGTTCTGCCGCACGGCAAACGTCAAGGCCTTGAGCGATGGCGAGCGCCGCGCAGTCGAGCGCGCTGCGGGTTTCATGGCCGAGGCGCGCCATCACCGGCTGAAGACGAAGGCGGATTGCGTTGCGGTGCATGAGTTCCGGCCGGGGCCGGGCAGGGGCTCCCGCGGCACCGTGCTTGTCATCCATGGCTGGCGCTCGCGCACCGAATATATGCGAACTCTGATCGATGGGTTTCGCGACGCCGGCTACAAGGTGGTCTCGCTTGACCTGCCGGGCCACGGCCATTCGCTCGGGCGACATCTCAATATGGTGACCGCGGTCGACGCCGTGCGAGTCGCAGGCGAATGGTTCGGCCCGTTTGCCGCTGCCGTCGGCCATTCCTTCGGCGGCGCCGTCGCCGCCAATGCGGTTGCCGCTTCGGTGAAAGGCATGCCGCCGCTTGCGGCCGAGAAACTGGTTCTAATCGCGGCGCCGAGCTCGCTGCCGGCGATCTTCGACGATTTCAGCCACCGGCTCAATGTCGGGCCGCGCTCCCGGGTCGCCATGGCGGATCGGGTGAAGCATTTGTCGGGACGGCCGCTCAGCGATTTCACGGGCGACCGCCAGCTCGCTGAGGCTCCGGTGCCGACGCTGATCATCCATGCGCCGGACGACCGCGAAGTCCATGCCGATCACGCAAAACGATATGCGGGAGCCGGCGATCATGTGAGCTTGCATTGGGCCGAAGGGCTTGGCCACCGCCGCATCCTTGCCGACAAGGATGTCGTCGCGCGCGCCGTGGGCTTCGTCGCCGAGGAACGGCAACCGGCGCTGCATTGAAAATGACTGCGGGAGACGCCTGCTGGCGTCTTCCGTCCGTAGTTGCGAATGGCTCAGTCGGCCTTCTTCTTCTGCCCTGGCTCGACCGGCAGGCCGGCAGCCTTCCAGGCTGTGTAGCCGCCAAGGATGTGTTTGACCGGGGCGAGACCCATGTCCTGCGCCGTCTTGGTCGCCAGCGCCGACCGCCAGCCGCCGGCGCAGAAGAAGACGAAGGTCTTGCCGGAGGCGAAGAACGGCTTGTGGTAAGGGCTTTCGGGGTCGATCCAGAATTCGAGCATACCGCGCGTCACATGCTTGGCGCCGGGAATCTTGCCGTCGCGCTCGACCTCGCGGGGGTCACGTAGGTCGACGAAGATGGTGCCGTCATCCTCCAGCAGCCCGGCAGCTTCCTCAGGCGAAACCACCTCGATCTCGGCATTCGCTTCGTCGAGAAGTTCGCGATATCCCTTCTTCACTGCGCATCCTCCAGGCCATGGCTCGCGCCCGCCGGAATTTCGATCACAAAGACTGCTGTTTGTCACGGGCCGATGTTTGTCAGGAGGGAAGGTCGGCCATGATCGCCAAGGCCGCACAGCGCCAACGCCTGATTGTTACCGAGGCGTCTGAAACCGGGAGCCGCCCTGCCGCATTGTGTCTCACACGGATGTGAAACTGTTCTGCAACACGGTCGCGAAAATTTATGGAAGCTTAACGGAATCAGTATGAATCGGTACAGTCGCGCATTACATCCGCCATGCGGAGGGCGGGACCGTCTAGCGGCGCGGAACGGGAAACCGGTTTCAACCGGTGCGGGTGAAGCATGAAAATCCTCGGGAACAAAATGGCCGTCATGCCGATCGCGATCGCGACGGCGCTTGCCTTCGGCCAGCAGCCGGCGAGCGCGCAGGGGCTGTTCGACATGCTGTTCGGCGGCGGCATCCGGCACAATTCCCAAGGAGAATTTCCGCCGCCGCCGAAGCCGCGCAAGGTGCAGCCTGGCACAGGCGGTAGCGTCAGGATCAGCAGCCCGACCTACAATACCTACAGGGCCGACAAGCTTGTGCGCGTCGACTTCAAGTCGCTGCTGCCCGCTCCGCCGCCCGCGACCGCGCAAGATGCTGCCTTTGTGCCCTCCGTAACCGGAAGCGCGTTCCGCGACGCGCTGGCGGGCCTGAGCGATTATGAACTCTTTGCCGAGCCCGATATCGCCAAGGCGCTCATCGCCTACTATTCGGCCAATCCGGATTTCATCTGGGTGACAGGGGATGCACCCAACAGCAGGGCGCAGGATGCCGTGCGGGTGCTTGGCGGAGCGGCGAGCTATGGCCTGACGCCTGCCGATTATTCCGTCGATGTTCCTGCGGCGGCCACGAATGCCGCCTTGCCCGAAGCGCGGACCAAGGAACTGGTTCGCTTCGAGATGGCGCTATCGGCGCGCGTGCTGCGCTACGCCCATGACGCCCAGAGCGGCCGAGTCTATCCGAACCGCATGACCGGCTATTACGATTTTCCGGGCAAGCCGCTCGATCTCGAAGGCGTGCTGAAGACGCTGGCGCACACGCGAGAGGTGCGCACCTATCTCGAATCGCGGCACCCGCAGAACCCTGAATATCAGGCGCTGCGCGTCGAGTTGGAGTCGCTCCAGGCAAGCGAGGAGAACGAGATCGTCGTCGATCCGAAGCTGCTCCTGAAGCCCGGTGAAAGCAGCCCGGAACTGCCCAAGCTTTTGACTTTGATCGCGCGCAACCTCGATGACGAGATGGGCGGTGACTTTGGCGAGACCCTCGCCCGGCTCGGCAAGAGCGAGGTTTACGATCCTGAACTGGTGCCAGTGATCAAGGCGGTGCAGAAGCGGGCCGGCATGAAGGGCGACGGCGTCATCGGCCCGCGCACCGTCGCCTCGCTCGCCGGAACGTCCAAGGCCGACAAGGTCGAGAAGGTCATGGCGGCGCTTGAAGAGCTGCGCTGGCTCCCCTCCGATCTTGGCAGCCCGCGCGTCTTCATCAACCAGCCGGCCTTCACCGCAAGCTACATCGACAACGGCGAGGAGAAGCTGAAGACTCGCGTGGTCATCGGCAAGGTCACCAACCAGACCGCATTTTTCTACAACCAGATCAAGCAGGTCGACTTCCACCCCTATTGGGGCGTGCCGCAGTCGATCATCGTCAACGAGATGCTGCCGAGGCTGCGCAGCGATCCGGGCTATCTGGACCGCGCCGGCTATGAGGTGACGGATTCCAGCGGCAGGCGAGTTCCCTCTGCGGCGGTGGACTGGGGCGCCTACGGTGCCAAAATCCCGTTCAGCGTGCGCCAGCAGCCGAGCGAGGCCAATGCGCTTGGCGAGTTGAAGATCCTCTTCCCCAACAAGCACGCCATCTACATGCACGACACGCCGCAGAAGTCGTTCTTCGGGCGCGACATGCGCGCGCTGAGCCATGGCTGCATACGCCTGCAGGATCCGCGCGGCATGGCGGCCGCTGTGCTCGGCACGTCGGTCGACGACATCGCCGAGAAGCTGAAGCATGGTCATTCGACCGAGAATGTCACGCGCGTCATCCCGGTCTATGTCACCTATTTCACCGCTTGGCCGGACATGTCCGGCAAGGTCGAATATTTCGACGACGTCTACGATCGCGATTCGAAGCTGATGCAGGCGCTGGATGCGACCGAAGCGGTGCGCGCACCGTCAACCTAAGCGCTCGATGAGCGGGCGCCTGAAACCGGCGTCACGTCCGGCAATGAGCCAATAAACGAAACCGGCCACCAGCCCGGCCGCGAGGATGATGCCAAGGTCGGCCCAGCGTTCCGGATCGTGCGGCGCGTCCGGCGAAAGCAGCATGAAACCGGCGGCCGCAACCACGCCGCCGAACAGCATATGCAGCCAGAAGCTCCGCAACGAGAAGACCTCGGCGATAAGCGCAAAGATGAGAGTCTGCATGCCGGTCGCCACGATCGTCAGGAAATAGACGAACATGCCAAGCGGCGGCACGACCAGCACGGCGACGGGCGTGAACTGCATCAGCTCGAAATAGCTTGGGGCGTTGGGCAGCGAGCTCAGCGCTGCATAGATCGCGACCAACGCGACCAATCCGACGAGCACCGCGATCAGATAGCCGGCGAGCACCATCAGGATGCGCTTCAGAACGTAGCCAACCATTGCCATGCACCCCCGTGCCCGCAATCATGGCGCGCAGTCAGCCATCAAACGTGCATCGACGCAAGTCTCGGATAGGGAGGCGCCGGCCCAGCTGCGGGCGGCCGTATCAGGCGTTACTTCGGTTCGCCGGTGACCGGATCGTAGGTGATTTCGACCTTGGCCTTGTCGGTCGTGTAATAGGTAACGGTATAGCCGTCGCTGCTCCAGCCGACCTCCTTGATATATTGGAAGTCGCTCCGCTTCTCGACCTTGGTCAGGATTTCCGAGAGCTTCTTGGCATTTTGCGGCGGCAGCGCTTGCGCTTCGGCCGCGAAAGCCGACCCGCCGACAAGGAAAAACGCGATACCGCTTGCCAAAAGAACACCGCGCATGACTGCCCTCAATCTCTCGTGGTGGCATGAACGCGCTGACAACTCGAATCCTGGCCCGTTGGTTCCGCCAACGGGCCGCAACGCCTTGCTCCACAGTTGGTCCGTCACGGCCGGCGCGACCTCTATTCGCGAAAGCTTAAATAAGTAAAACGGCGTGAATCCAACAAGTAAGGAGGCTTCTGCAACATCGGACTTCAGGTAACGAACGACTAACCATGGCTTGCGCCGAAACCGCCTTCCATTAGCTGTTCGTGGTAGAGCTTTTGGCCAGACCCTGTTAGAGTCCCGGACCAACAGGGTGGCAACGGCGCGCCGAGCCTGCCGGGGATCTTCCATCGGCAAACGGCGAAGTTTTTTGGGAGCGGAAGTCGCCTGTTCTGGACCGAAAACAGGGACCGGGGGCTCAACCATGGCTGAACGGAACTATACCCGTCAGCTTGCGACAATCATTTCTATCGACGCCGTTGGTTTTTCGCGGCTGATGGGCATCGACGACGAGCGCGCCGTCGCGGCCTTCGAGGAAAGGCGCGATATCATCACCGACAGTTGCGGCGCCTTTGGCGGCCGCACGTTTGGCGTTGCCGGCGACAGCATCATGGCCGAATTCGGCAATCCAATCGAAGCCTTGCGCGCGGCGTTCGATTTCCAGGACCGGATCATGGCGCTCAATGCCTCGGCCGCGGATGAGATGCGCATGCCGTTCCGGGCCGGGATCAACACCGGAGACGTCATCGTCCGCGAGGGCCGCCTCTATGGCGACGACGTCAACATTGCCGCGCGCCTGCAGGAATTCGCTCCGCATGACGGTCTAGCCATCTCAGAGACGACCTGGCACCACGTGAAGGACAAGACGGCCGCGGTTTTCACCGACCTTGGCGAGTTCATGCTCAAGAACATCGCCCTGCCTGTACGTGTGCTGATCGCCGGACGCGGCGGCAACGGCGCGGCGATTGCTGCGCCCCTGGCCGCCATCCCTACCGCTCCCGTCCATGACAGACTCGCATCGAAGGGCCCGCCGGCAATCGCGGTGCTGCCGTTTCACGGCAGCAACGGAGGCGAGCCTGACGTCGGCTACATGGCCGACGGCATTGCGGAAGACATCATCTACGGCCTGTCCAACACCCGCTGGCTCTCGGTGATCGCGAAGGGCTCCAGCTTCCAGTTTCGCGACGACCAGCTCGGAACCAGGCTCATCGGCAATGCGCTTGGCGCGCGCTACATCGTCGGCGGCACGCTGGCGCGCCACAACGGGCAGATACGCCTCAACGCCTCGCTGACCGACACGTCGAACGGGCGCCTGGTCTGGTCGCAGCGCTTCGACCGCGACCTCATCGACATCTTCAGGCTGCGCGACCAGATCGGCAGCGAGATCGTTTCGATCCTCGACAAGGAGGTCGACCGAGCCGAGCAGGTGCGCACCTTCCAGGTGCCGTGGGAAAGCCTCGAGACCTGGCAGCTGGTGCGGCGAGGCCGCTGGCACATGAACAGGCGCACGCGCAAAGACACCGAGATCGCGCTCGAATTCTTCGAGAAGGCTTACCAGGAAGATCCGAATTCCAGCGCCGTTCTGAACGAGCTGGCATGGTGGTATTTCTGGCGGGCATGGCTGCGCTTCGGCGACAGCGACGACCTGGCCAAGGTCGAAGAATTTGCGCGCAAGTCGCTGTTGATGGACAGCCTCGACGCACGGCCGCACGCCTATCTCGGGGCTGCCGACATCATGCGCGGCCAGCCGGCATCGGCGGCGGAGCATCTGGCCGAGGCGATCCACATCAATCCGAGCTTTGCCTTCGCCCGCTCGGCAATGGGCAGCGCGCGGCTGCTGCTTGGCGATGCCGCCGGCGCGATCCCGTTCTTCCTGGATACCGAGCGGCTGAGCCCATTCGACCTCTACCGCTTTCACAATCTGGGCGAGCTGGCTGCCGCATACTGTTTGGTCGAGGACTGGCCGGCCGCAATTGCGGTTGCCGATCGCTCGCTCAACCTTTCGCCGGGCTATTTCTACGCCAGGTTCCTCAAAATCGGCGCCTTGATGCGGAGCGGCCGTCTTGAGGAGGCCGAACGCGAACGCGCCATTCTGGCAACCAGGCATCCCGATTTTTCCGAGCAGCGGATTCGCTGGATACCGTTCGTCGATCCTGCGAAGAACAACTTCCTGATCGCGAATTTCGGCCAGGCCAAGTCCATCGCATGATTGCTGGAACCGAACACCGATGATTGTGAAAAAAATCACATACGCCGGACCGAACCAAACCTAGGCCAGACAATAGCCGGCATCGCAGTGACGTGGACAGCCGGGGGGCTCGAGCGCGCATGATCAAGTTGAAGTATTTCGCTGCTGTCCGCGCTGCGCAGAAGAGCCAGCGCCCTGTCGCCGAAATGCCGCCCTTCGATATCGACCGGCTCCGCGCCAAGGGGCTTGCGTCCCGTATCGCCGGCTTCCTTTTCAACGACCCGCGCTGGCTGCTGGCGCTGCTGCGCCGCTTCTGGCCGAACCTGGCCTTCGGCAATTTCCTGCTTGTCACCAAAGGCGTCGATGTGCGCGACATTTTGGAGCGCGGCGACGAGTTCGAGACGCCGTACGGACCGGAAATGGCGGAACTGGCCAGGGGATCGAACTTCATCCTCGGCATGCAGGACGGGGCCGCCTACCGGCAAATGAAATCGGCCGTGCTGAGCGCCTTTCCGCCGGCGGAAGTCGAAGCCGCCGTCAGGCCGATCGCCGAGCGTCATTCGCGCGACATCATGACCCGGGCCAGCCCCGGCTTCGACGCCATCGGCGGGCTGATGAAGATCGTTCCGGTACGCATCTGTCGCGACTATTTCGGCCTCGAGATCGACGATGAAACCGAATTCGCCGACTGGTCGATCGCGCTCAGCGCGCTGTTCTTTTCCGATCCGACAGCGAGCCCAACGACACGTCAACTCGCGATCGTCGGGGGCGATCGTCTGATCAAGGTCATCGACCGCTCGATTGCCGCGATCAGGGAAAGGGGAGGGAAGGACGAACGGCCGCTGGCGCGCCTCGTCGCGCTCATGGATCAAGGGCGCCTATCGCAGCCCGATATCCATTCGATCATGCTCGGCCTGATTGCCGGCTTCGTTCCGACCAATGTGCTTGCCGGCGGCAATTGCCTGGACGTCATCCTGTCGCGGTCAGACGCAAGGCAGGCTGTCGACGCAGCCATTGCAGCGGGCGATACCGGCAAGCTCGATAGGGCGATCCTGGAAGCCATGCGCTTCAAGCCGATCTGGGTCGGCCCGTGGCGCTACACCGCCCGTGACGCGGTCATCGGCCAGGGCACCCGGCGAGAGCGCCTTGTGAAGGCCGGAACGGTCGTCATGCCGGCGACCCTTTCCGCCATGTTCGATCCCGAAATCGTGCAAAGGCCAAACGAATTCGACACCTCGCGGCCTCATCGCGATTACATGGTGTTCGGCCACGGCATTCATCTATGCATCGGGGCCGAGATCGCCCGCATTCAGATCGGCGAATGCGTTCGCGCCCTGTTCAGCAAGCCCAAGCTCCGCCGCGCGCATGGCAGAGCCGGCAAGATGGTCAATGTCGGCGCCTATCCGGCCAGCCTCAAGGTCGATTTCGAGCGCTCGCCGCTTTGCCGCACAGTCGACCAGTCGATGGTCACCGTGGTTTGCCCGATCAGGCGTGCGGTGCCGCTGGATGCCGTGCGCGACAAGGTCGGCGCACTTGGCAACCCGGCGATCGACGAGGTGGGCAATGCGCTCGACAATGTCGGCACGGTCCACTTCGCCAGCCTGGCTGTCGCCGCCACCGGCAGGGACGAGAAATTGGACCTCGAGACGGGCGCGCTCGTCCTCGAAATCTCCGGCGACGGCAGCACCGACGATGTCATCGGTGCCATCACGCAGGCCATAGGCCACCGGCTGCGGCCGATCTTCAGGGCCGTATGCGGTCTGCCCGACGACGCTTCGCTGCAGGACTTACTGAAGAAGCATCACATCGAGATCTCGCCGTCCTTCGGCAGCACGGCAGGGCTGGTTTTTTCCGGAACGCCTGGCCATTCGGTGCGCCGCATCCTGGCCGAGGCAGAGCTCGCCGACAGCGTGCGCGAGATCGTCGAAAAGCCGCGCGCGGGTACTGGCAACGCCCTTGCTGTGCTCACCGAGGCGCGCCGGCATGCCCAGTCGATAGGAAAGTTCGGCTGGGCCTTCGAGCCGGCTGAGAGCCTGCTGGAGCGGCCTCCGGGCCGCTGGTGGCGAGCCTTGACGACGACGCTGCTTGCGCCGGCTGTGCTCGCCACCGTCGCGATCGTCATACTTGCCTGCTGGCGCATGACCTATGTGCTCGTGTTCGGCAATCCGCACGGTGTCACCTTCACCAACGTCGCAATTGCCAGCACCGCGCTTCTGCTGGCGGTGCTGGGGCTGCTCGCGATAGCCCTGCTGTTCATCGGCTTGTGCTTCCTCAGCCTGCGGCGCCTCGAGGACAAGGACCGGCCGCAGAACACGCCGGTCGATCTCGGCGCGCTGGACAGAATCCTCGCCAATGAGGACCACTGCGCGCAAAACCATCTCACCGCGATATCGACGATGAAGGCCGGCACCTTGCGGCGACTGGCGCTGAGGCTTTCCTTCTACCTGATCTCGATATCGGCGCAGAAAGTGTTCAAGCCGGGGTTCCTCGCCACCATAAACACCATTCACTTCGCCCGCTGGGTGCTGCTGCCGGGCACCGACAAGCTGATGTTCTTCTCCAACTATGGCGGCAGCTGGGAAAGCTATCTCGAGGACTTCATCGCCAAGGCCTCAGAGGGCCTGACCGGCGTATGGAGCAACACGGAAGGCTACCCGCGCACGCGTTGGCTCTTCCTCGACGGCGCGCGCGACGGGGACCGCTTCAAGCGCTGGGCGCGGCGTCAGCAGGTGCCGACGCTGTTCTGGTACTCTGCCTATCCGCATCTCAACACCGCGCGCATCCGTATCAACTCGAAGATCCGGCGCGGCATTGCTTCCGCCACCGGCAGCGAGGCCCGCAACTGGGTGAGCCTGTTCGGCTCGCTGCAGCGGCCGCAGGCAAGGCCGGCCGTCGGCCGTGAACCGGCGCCTTCGCCCGTGGAAGAACTGGAAGCCGGCGAGATCCAATCCATTTTCTTCGGCCCGTTCGGCGCGCTTGGCCACGCGCATATGCTGGCGATCCGGGTGCCGGAAGAACTGCCGGCCATGCAACGCAGAGCGTGGCTGGACTTCGTCATCGACAAGACCAGTTTCGGCGACGGCGTGCCGGCCGGACGCGCCATGACGGTGGCCTTCGGTCCCGACGGTTTGCGCCGTCTTGGGCTGAAGGGCGGCGTCGACGACGATCCGCTGGACACATTCCCAGCTGCCTTTCGCCACGGCATGGGCAATCCAGAGCGCAGCCGCATCCTCGACGACACCGGCCCCGATGCGCCTGACAAATGGCAGTGGGGTTCGGCCACGGCGCCGGTCGACGCAGTCGTCATCTGCTACGCCGCGGAGCCGGCGGTACTGAAGGGGGAGGTTGCGGCCGCGAAGCGAAAGACGACAGGCGCGGGGATGAAGATCGTTGCCGAATTGCCGCTTGTCGTGAACCGCGAGCCAAAGAAGGACGGTGGGACAACGCAACATGCCGGCAACGACGGCAAGCCGGAGCGCGCCCGCGCCTATGAGCATTTCGGCTTTGCCGACGGCGTCTCGCAGCCGATCGTCAGGGGTACGTCGCGCGCCAGCAAGGGTGCCGCGCCGATGCACCTGGTCGCGCCGGGCGAGTTCCTGTTCGGCTATCGCGACGAGCATGGGTTCTATCCAGCCTCGCCCTCCGTCCGGGCGGCGCAGGATCGGACCGGCATCCTGTCTCATGTGCGGCGCAACCGGCAGATCCCCGGTCAGCCCCCGCCGCCGCGCGATTTCGGCCGCAACGGCTCGTTCCTGGTCGTGCGCCAGTTCGAGCAGCATGTCGAGTTGTTCGATGACTACTGCAAGCACGCCGCCGCGCGGGCCGCGCGCGAGACCGGCGACAACGCGATCACGCCGCGCTGGGTCGCGGCCAAGATGCTCGGCCGCTGGCAGGACGGCAGTTCGCTGGTGCGCAACCCCGATGGCCGTCCGGGTCGTGGCGTCGACAACGACTTCGCGCTCGGCGCCGAG
Organism: Mesorhizobium sp. WSM4887; assembly: GCF_029625865.1. Classification (NCBI taxonomy): domain Bacteria; kingdom Pseudomonadati; phylum Pseudomonadota; class Alphaproteobacteria; order Hyphomicrobiales; family Phyllobacteriaceae; genus Mesorhizobium; species Mesorhizobium sp. WSM4887. Next base: position 183,377 of record NZ_JARTVP010000010.1, on the reverse strand, counting down.
GACCCGCAGGGGCATCGCTGTCCGATCGGCTCCCATATACGCCGTTCCAATCCGCGCGACTCGCTTGGCGAGGATCGCGAGACGCAGATCAGGATCGGCAAGCGCCACCGCATCCTGCGCGTCGGCCGTACCTATGAGAAGAAGGACCGCAGCGGGAAGGTCGAGAAGGGGCTTCTCTTCATGTGCCTCAACGCCGACATCGAACGCCAATACGAGTTCATTCAGCAGACCTGGGTCTCGTCGAGCTCGTTCCAAGGCCTTGTCGGCGAAAAGGATCCGACGATCGGCGCGCGCGACGGCGGCGGCCGATTCTCGATTCCGTCCTGGGAAAAGGTGACGGTGCTCAGGGACATGCCGCAATTCGTCACCACGAAAGGCGGCGGCTACTTCTTCATGCCGAGCCGGTCCGCGCTGCGCTACCTGATTTCGCGGCTCTGATTCGGGTCACAATCGTTCAGTCGTCGTCCTGCGAAGCGGCGATGTGGTTCAGCGCGGCGGCATTTGTGATGCGCAGCCCGCCGCGTTTGATGTCGATCATGTGCCGGTTGCGCCAGTCGTTGAGCGTCTTGTTGACCGACTCGCGCGTCGCGCCGAGGAATTCGCCGAGTTCCGATTGCGAAATTGGGATCCAGCCGGCGGGGTCGGCCATGACGCCGCTGAGGAACACCAGCCGTTTCGCAAGCCGGGCCTCGATGCCGAAGAAGGCCTGGTCGCCAAGCTCGCCGCTGACCCAGCGCAGCCGCGTGCACAACAGCTCGATCATGGCGCGCGCCAGCGGTGGATTTTTTTCAATGCGATCAAAGAGTTGCGCGCGACTGAGGGAAACCAGCTCGCATGCGGTGAGGCAGATGGCGGTTGCCGTGCGCGGGCGTCCGTCGAGCGCGCCGATCTCGCCGATCAGGCTGCGCGACAGCTCGATATTGGCCACCAGCTTCTGCCCGCCCGGTGAATAGAGCGAAATCTCGACCGTGCCGCTCATTACGCCGTAGATGCGGTCGGATGCGTCCTCCTGGACGAACAGGTGCTGACCGGCGGCATAACGTTCGACCTTGCAGCCGCCGAACAGCAAATCGAACTGGCGCGGATCGATCCGCGCCAGACGCGGCAGGGTGCTCCTGTCGTCTGCGCTGGCTGTGGACATGATGCGGTTCCGCCTCTCGTTGAGCGGAAATTGTATGACAAGTGCATGCTCGATCAAGGCCTGTCTCCTTTCGTGCGATTGCGGCAACACACGATGGCCTTTGTAGATCGGGCGCCAGTCGTGCGCTGCCGGCACTCAAATTGGCCGGCAACTGTCCCCTGCAGCGGGAAACCGGAGCGCGCTGGCGGACGCGAACCGAACTACGAAACGCCGTTCGCGCGCGTGGCGGGAGGCGACCGACGCGCGCGAACAGCAAATCTGAAAATGGCTAGGTGATCGAAACTCCCTGCCGAGCTTTCAGGCCGGAGGCCGTTGGAGCCCATGCATTGAAGCAGAAGCCAGTACCACAGGTGCAATATCTGTGCGCGATGCCTCCGCGGCGTATGTGAAGGCGATCACAGAACCGTCGCCATTGTCCAGCAGCGGCTTGCCGCCGGCCTGCATGGACCAGGCCGACGACCCCGATCGAACTCAGCGCCTTCGAATGCAATGTCGGCAACAAGGGCAGCGGCCCGGCTGTCGACACCGCCCGCAGCAGGCACCACACTGCGGCAGTGCTTCAAAAGGCAATTGCGGAAAATCGAAAACCGATCTATGGAGCACGCGGCTGATTGAGGGCGGCTATCCATCCTATTTGCATAGGTTCGCTGCCCCATGCCCGATAACTTCTCGCGTGTAATCGCATTTCTTGCCGTGGTTATGGCTCTGCTGTTTGCCGGGCTGCATTTCCATCAGGGCAACATCATAGCCACGCTCTACTTCATGACCGGCGCCATTCTGGTGACGGGAGTAACGCATTTGAATGTGCGCCGAGGCCTGATCTAAGCGGCCTCCCGGACGCGAGCTGTCCCGCTGCACGAAATTGAAGAGGTTCATCGCGGCCGGATCATCCAACTTTCAGGAAGTTGGATGGTGGGCGATGCAGGGATTGAACCTGCGACCCCACCCGTGTGAAGGGTGTGCTCTCCCGCTGAGCTAATCGCCCGCTCGTTGCCCGAAGGCTGAAGCGAGCCGCGATATAAGGGAGGCGGGTGCGCGAAGTCAAGGCAATGTGCCGTCGTTATCCTGCGGATCGATTTCAGGTTCCTGCCGGCTCGATCTGAGCCGCCGCTCAGCGCGCCGCCGCGATCAGACGCTGGGCCAATTCCGGCGTCAGCGTGTCGAAATGCGAGATCACCAGCGTCGGTTCGAACTCGCGCACATGACGATCCGTATAGCCGAAATCGACCGCCACCACCGGAATACCGGCCGCCTTGGCGGTGTCGATGTCGGTCTGCGAATCGCCGACCATCAGGGCGTTGTGCGGATCGCCGCCAGCCAGTTTGATGGTTTCGGTCAGATGGCGCGGGTCGGGTTTGCGGAAGGCAAAAGTGTCCTGGCCGCAGATCGCGGCAAAGTATTTGTCGAGACCGAGCGCGCCGATCAGCGTCGCCGAATTCGCTTCATACTTGTTGGTGCAAACCGCCATCAGATAACCGGCGGCCTGGAAGTGGTCGAGAGCCGCGACCACGCCGGGATAGGGGCGGGACTTGCCTGGAATGTTGATCGTGTAGTGGTCCAGGAAAAGCTTCAGCAGCCGGTCGTGCTCTTCCGCCATCAGCGCCTTGTTTTGCGCCGCATGCGCGCGTTCGATCATCACGCGGCCGCCATGGCCGACGTAGCGCTTGAAGCCGGCTTGGTCGACCGCGGCCAGCTCCGCGGCCGCCAGGCTGTGGTTGAGGCTGTCGAGCAGATCCGGCGCAGTGTCGATGAGCGTCCCGTCGAGGTCGAACACGATGATCGGTCGGGTCATGGCCAGTCCTGAATGATTGAGGTTCCGCAGCCGATACAAGCTGGGCGGTGGTCAAGCAAGCCGCCTCCATCGGTCCACAGGCAGAGCCTTTGACGGGACAGGCAAAAATGCTAGGAGGCGCGCCAAACCATGGAAATCGGGGACAGGAGCGGCATGGACGCAAGGCAGATGAAGGTCGAGGCCGCGCGTGCGGCGCTCGCCCATGTCAGCAGCGGCATGCGGCTCGGCATCGGCACGGGCACGACCGCCGACGAGTTCGTCCGGCTGCTCGCCGAAAAGGTCGCGACCGGCCTCAGCGTCATCGGCGTGCCCACATCCGAGCGCACCGCGGCACTCTGCCGCGAGCTTGGCGTGCCGCTGTCGACGCTCGAGGAAACGCCGGAGCTCGACCTCACCATCGACGGCGCCGACGAGATCGATCCCGCGCTGACGTTGATCAAGGGTGGGGGCGGGGCGCTGCTGCGCGAGAAGATCGTCGCGGCGGCGTCGCAGCGCATGATCGTGATTGCCGACCAGTCCAAGATGGTCGAGACGCTTGGCCGTTTCCCGCTGCCGATCGAGGTCAACAAGTTCGGCCTGCGCGCCACCGAGATCGCGGTCGGCGCGGCGGCGGCAAGCCTCGGCCTTGCCGGCCCGGTGACATTGAGGATGACGGGGGAGCAGCCATTTGTTACAGACGGCGGCCACTTTATCCTCGATGCATCTTTTGGCCGCATTCCGGATACAAGAGCGCTTTCGAATGCTCTCTTCGCCATTCCAGGCGTTGTCGAGCACGGTCTATTCATCGGGCTGGCGTCAACCGCCGTCATCGCCGGCGGCGACGGCATCCAAACCGTGCATGCCGCCCGAAAACCAGGGAGTTCTATCGACCATGATGTTGCATAAACGGGTTCGCCGCCTTTCGACCATTCTGGCGGCCTCAGCGGTGCTTGCGCTGTCCTCGCCGGCGTTTTCGCAGGATATCAGCGAATCGCATCTGAAGGCCGCACGGGCCGCAGTTGCGGCTATCCACGCCACCGACCCGTTCGACAATATCCTGCCGCAGGCGGCGGCCGCGCTTGAGAACCAGCTGATCCAGAAGAATCCCGACATGCAGGAACTGATCGGCAAGACGGTCACCGAAAAGGCCATGGGCTTGGCGGCGCGCCGCGCCGACCTGGAGAAGGAGGCGGCGCTCGCCTACGCCAAGGTGTTTTCCGAAAAGGACCTCAACGATATCGCCACTTTCTACAGCTCGGAAGCCGGCAAGAAGCTGCTCGACAGCGGCCCGGCGGTCACGCGCGACCTGGTGAAGGCGGCCGACATTTGGCAGAACGGGGTCGCCCGCGACCTCGCCCAGCAGGTCGGCGAAACGCTCGCCGCCGCCGCAAAGGCCGCGGCTCCGGCCAAGCCTGCGAAGGATGCGACCGCTCCTGCCGACGGCTCCGCTCCTGCCGATAATTCGGCGCCTGCAGACGACCAGGCTCCTGCCGACAACTCGGCTCCTGCCGACAATTCGCAGAACTGATCCGTTTCAAGCGGCCGACGGCCGACTTGACCAGAAGAGCCCGGATTTCCGGGCTTTTCTTTTGCCTGCTGTCCGCCTACCTGTGACACACTTCCATTGCGCAGGAGTCCTTTCGATGGCCGGTTACGACTATGATCTCTTCGTCATCGGCGGCGGCTCCGGCGGGGTGAGGGCGGCCCGTGTGGCTGCCTCGCTCGGCAAGCGCGTCGCCATTGCCGAGGAGTATCGCTATGGCGGTACTTGCGTCATCCGCGGCTGCGTGCCGAAGAAACTTTATGTCTATGCCTCGCAATTCCCCGAACATTTCGCCGATGCCGCCGGCTATGGCTGGATGGTGCCCGAGGCAAGCTTCGACTGGCCGACGCTGGTCGCCAACAAGGACAAGGAGATCGCCAGGCTGGAGGCGATCTACAAGAGGAATGTCGAAGGTGCGGGCGGCGAGGCCTTCCACTCGCGCGCCGTGCTGGTCGATCCGCATTCCGTCTATCTCACTGCCGAAGACCGCACCGTCAGCGCCGACCAGATCCTGATCGCCACGGGCGGCCGTCCGGCTCCGCACCCGGCGCTTTCCGGCCACGAATATTGCATCTTCTCCAACGAAGCCTTCGACCTCAAGGAATTGCCGAAGGCGATCATGATCGAGGGCGGCGGCTATATCGCCGTCGAATTCGCCAACATCTTTCATGGACTGGGCGTCGACACCACGCTGGTCTACCGTGGCCAAGAAATTCTTTCGCGCTTCGATATGGACCTTCGCCGCTCGCTGCACGAGACAATGGAGAAGAAGGGGATCAGGATCCTCTGCCGTTCGATCTCGGAATGGGTGCGCAAGACCGCTGAGGGCAGACTGGACGTGCTGCTCTCCAGTGGCCAGACGCTGACCGTCGACCAGGTCATGCTGGCGATCGGCCGCATCCCGAACACGGAGAATATGGGACTCGAAGGCATCGGCGTGGAGCTCGGCAAGACCGGCGCGATCATCGTCGATGAATTTTCCCGCACCAGCATCGACAATATCTGGGCGATCGGCGACGTCACCCACCGCGTGCAACTGACGCCGGTGGCCATCCACGAAGCGATGTGTTTCATCGAGACAGCCTTCAAAGGCAATCCGACAGCGCCAGACCATGATACCATTCCGACGGCCGTGTTTTCGCAGCCCGAGATCGGCACCGTTGGCCTATCCGAGGACGAGGCGGTCAAGCGCTTCCCCGACATCGAGATCTATCGCGCGTCTTTCCGTCCCATGCGGCACACGCTGTCGGGCCGTGACGAAAAGATGCTGATGAAGCTGGTGGTCGACGGCGCGTCGCGGAAAGTGCTCGGCGCCCATATCCTGGGACCGGACGCCGGCGAGATGGCGCAGCTGCTCGGCATTCCGCTGAAGGCGGGGCTGAGCAAGGACGATTTCGACCGCACCATGGCCGTCCACCCGACAGCGGCGGAGGAGCTGGTCACCATGTACAAGCCGACCTATCGCGTGAAGAACGGCGAGCGCGTTTGAAGCCAAGCCGGGAAGGCGCCGCCGGCCATGCCGGCGGCGCGAAGTTTCTTGGCTAGAGGAGCGTGCCGCGCAGGATCACCAGAGCCACCGAGAAATAGATCACCAGCCCGGTGACATCGACCAGCGTGGCGACGAACGGTGCCGAGGCGCTTGCCGGATCGAAGCCGATGCGCTTCAGCGCGAAAGGCAGCATCGATCCCGACAGCGAGCCGAAGGTCACGATGCCGACCAGCGCCGCGCCCACCGTTGCCGCGATCAGCATCCAATGCGGGCCATAGTCGTAGAAGCCGAAATACTGCCAGAGCGCGATGCGGCAGATGCCGACTATGCCGAGGATCGAGCCGAGCACCAAACCGGTCGGCAGCTCGCGCAAGGCGACACGCCACCAGTCGCGAAGGCCGATCTCGCGCAGTGCCAGCGCGCGGATGACGAGCGAGGTCGCCTGCGAGCCGGAATTGCCGCCCGAGCTCATGATCAGCGGGATGAAGAGGGTGAGCACGATCGCCTTCTCCAACTCGCCCTCGTAGCTCTGCATGGCGTTCGCCGTGAGCATCTCGCTGAGGAACAGTGCGCATAGCCAGCCGGCCCGCTTCTGGATCATGGCGAGAAAGCCCATCTTCATATAGGGCTCGTCCAGCGCCTCCATGCCGCCGAAACGATGAACGTCTTCGGTCGTTTCCTCGACCATGGTGTCGATGATGTCGTCGATGGTGACGATGCCGAGGATCTTGCCGTGATCCACAACCGGCAGGGCGAGCAGATCGTATTTGGAGATCGTCTGCGCCAGCGTTTCGCGATCGGTCAGCGGCGTGACCGTGACCGGCATGCGATCCGGCGCCACCGACAGGATCGAGTCCTGAGGCTCGCCGGTGATCAGCCGGCGCAAGCCCGTCGCCCGCAGCAGGAGCTGCGTCTCCTTGTCGGTGATGTAAATCGCATAGACGGTCTCGCGCGTGCGCTCGACTTTGCGGATGTAGTCGAGTGTGCGGCCGACGGTCCAGTCCGAAGGCACGCTGACGAACTCGGTCGTCATGATCGAGGCGGCGCTGCCTTCGGGATAACCGAGAATCGAAAGCAGCGTCGCGCGCAGCGGTGGGGCAAGCGCGCCAAGCAGTTCCGAGCGCGCAGGCTCATCGAGCTCGCGCAGGATGTCGGCTGCGCGGTCGACCGACATGGCGGTGAGCAGCTTGCCTGCTTTCGCGCGCGGCAGGGCTGCGGCGAGGTCCGGCGCGCTTTCGAGCTCCGGCTGGTCGAAGATTTCGACCAACCGCTCGAACGGCACCGCGCAGAGCAGCTCGATGGCCGTCTCGCGAGGTTCGCGGTTGAGGGCTTCGACGACGTCGGCGACGTGGTCGTTGGCAAGAACACGGGCAACGGCGACCGCTTCGTCGTCCAATACGGATGCGAATTCATTCATGGCTCACTCCTTGCCGTCCGGCAGGACGTGAGCCGTCAGGTCACGTCAAGGCGGACGGCGGTTGCGTTCGACTGTGACTGTCGCCAGGCATGGCGGGTTTGACCTTTCTGCTCGCGGGGTAGCGCATGACTCCCCGAAAAATCGGCTCCGATTTTCGGAAAGGATCATGCGCAATTCTAAGATTCTACAGCGTCCTTTACGCGTCCGAAGGGCGCGTGGCGGTGTAGGTTTCAAATCTGCGAGCGGGCGCAACATAGGAGCGCGTTTTGCCGAGTCAATCGCGAAGAGCGCTGAAAATGAGCGAAGCATTGCCGGATCGCGAGACTGTGATCGACAGTGGCCGCTGCCGAGGCGACGGACCAGGGCTGGGCTGATTGCTATTTCTGCTTGAGCCGCCGGAAGCGCAACCATTTGTCCTCGGCCGGCCGGGGCTGCGCGAGGATCGTCGTGAGCTCGCGCGGCAGAGCGGGAGCGAGCGGCTTCTTGGTCGCGACGCCATCGGAGATCGCCACGACGCTATGATAGAATTCCTCTCCGGAAAGCGACCGCGGCGGAACGGCCTCGTGCATCACGCTGATCACGGTTACATCGGGGCAATTGACCTTGATCGCTTCGTGGAAGGCGATCTTGCCTTCGGGGTCGAGAGCGCCGGTCGCTTCGTCGAGGAAGAGCAGTCCCGGCTGCTGCAGGATGATGCGGGCTACCACCAGCTTCTGCTTCTGCCCGCCTGACAGGACCTGATCCCAGAGCTTGCCTTCGCGGCTCTCATCGGCCAGGTGGCCGATGAATTCGCCGAGTCCGGCCTTGTGCAGCGCGGCCGCCACCAGCACGTCGGTGTGATCGTTTTCCGAACCCGGCAGACAGACGAGCTGCTTCAGCGAGACCTGCTGCAGCTTGACCTCCTGGGCGGCATAGAAGCTCGTCACCCCTTCCGGGAACACGATGGTGCCGCGACCATAGGGCCACAGACCATTGATTGCCTTGATCAGCGAGGTCTTGCCGCAGCCGGACTCACCCTTGAGGAATGTCCACTCGCCGCGGCGGAAGCGCAGGTTGGCGGCGCTCAGGAAGGGCGTCGCATCCTCGCCCTGATGCGCCAGCTCCAGCTTCTGGATGGTCAGGCCGAAGACGGGATTTTGCGTGGCATAGCTGAAGTCCGAGCGGCCGGTCTGGCGATAGAACTCCTGCGGCTGCTGGACGTTCTCGATGGCGCTGGCGAGCTCGGTCACACGCTGGCTGTTGGCTCTAAGCGTGGCGATCGCGGGCATGACATGGATGAACCACGAACACTGGCTGATCAGCTGCGCGACCATTTCGGAGCCGGTTATGTAGCCCTTGAGATCGAAGCCGTTGTGAATGAAGGGCACGAGACCGGGTCCATAGGAAACGATGCGGGCGCCGATGAAATTGTAGATCAGCTCGAACGACATGTAGCTGGTGTTGACGACGTTCAGCCGCCCCCAGGTCTTGTCGATGTCGACATAGAGCTTGTCGTGCATCGTCTTCTGCACATCCTCGCCGTGTGAGGCGGCGACGTGGAAGCTGCGGCGCAGGAAGGTCGTCAATTCGCTGCGATAGCTGCCCTCGGCCTGTTGCATGCGGATGTTGAGACGTTCGAGCAGGCCGCCGAGCTTCACCGCAATCCAGGTGTTGAGCGGCACGTAGGTCGCGACCGCCAGGAAGGCGAGCACGGCGCTGCCATAGCTGCCGAGGAACTCCAGCCCTTTGACCTCCACCGAGGCCCCGATCAAATTCTCGCCGACGAAATAAAGCGAGGTCGCCACACCCAGCACGCCCATGGCGAGGCCGATGGCGCCGCCCGTCATGTCCTTGATCGATTCCTGGATGCGCTGGTCCATGTTGTCGGGAGCGACGATACCGCCTGCAACCGAGCCATGCTGGGCATGGAAATGGGTATGGTTGCCGTCGAGCAGCGCCCGGTTGAATTGGCTGTTCAGCCAGCCCCGCCATTTGCGATGCAAGGTTGCGGAAACGAGATTGCGCACTCCGGTGAAGCCGGCGTCCTTGAGCACGACCAACAGCACCAATATGCCGGCATTGGTCAGAAGCGTCTGGAGCGGATTGATATTGGCGGCGTCGTGGAAGAAGGCGATCGAATTCACCAGCTCGCCCGATGCCACGGCAAACCACACGCCGGCCTTGCTGGAGAGCGCTGTCAGCAGCGCGATGACGAGGGTGAGGGTCCAGGCTTCCTTCCACCGGTCGGAGAACCAGTAGGCTCGCATCAGCCCCCAGAATGTGCGCATCGACGATACCGGCGTCAGAGGCGAGGGCCTTGCCGCCTCGCTGGATGTTTGCTCCGGTATTGTACGTCGCGGTCTACCGACCCGAATCACGATCCCGCCCGAACCTTTCCTGTTTTGTTACACATGGTAACACCAATTGATCATTTTCCATTAATTTTCTTCCTCCGAATGGGAACAGGGTTACCGGCCGTGGCATGAAGGCAACAGAAAAGCTTTGCCGGCTGATATCTATCGGAGGGGAATTCGTATTTTGTTTCAGCCGTTTGGGAACAGAGTTTCGGCTGGAAAGGACTTTCCCTAGGGGAAGCCAAAAACACGGTTTTGTGAAGGGATATTCAGCCCGATGCTCGGCTGGTCCACGGGTTGAGGGGCTCGAAAAGTCCCTTCAGGAGACCTGGGCTACCTCGAATCAACCGCCGTAGACCGCGGGAATCTCTCTCAGCAGTCATCACGGGCTTCCGCGTCGGCTAGGCGGAGGGGTGATGCGAACTTGGTCTAGTCTAGCCCGCCGTTTCGAGCTCACCGCGCGCCTTGGCCGCAGCGACCTGGCGGATTGCATCGGCCAGCGTGTCGGCATCCTGCGCGCCCATCACGGCATATTTGGCTTCGAGCAGGAAACAGGGCACGCCGGTGATGCCCATGCGCGAGGCGGTGGCGATTTCGTTGCGCACCGCCTCGACATCGGCATCCGTCGGCAGCAGCGTCTGGACCACGGAGCCGTCCATGCCGGCTTCGCGGGCGGCTTCGGTTAGGACGGCATGGTCGCCGAGATTGGCGCCTTCCTCGAAATTCAGCTGGAAGAGGCGTCGCACCAGCCGGTTCTGCATGTCCTCGCCGGCAGGCCCCGCCCAACGGATAACGCGGTGAGCGTCCAGCGTGTTGGGAGCGACCTTGATGGCGCCGAAGGCGAAATGGATCCCTTCCGCCTCGCCGAGCGGCTCAATGCGCGCATGGATCTGCTGGATGCGTTCCTCGCTGCCGAATTTGCCCAGCATGTATTCGCGGCGATCCATGCCACCTTGCGGAATGGTCGGATCGAGCTGGAACGGCCGCCAGCGCACGTGCACGTCGATATCGCCGGCAGCGGCGATCGCCCTGTCCAGCCGCTTCTGGCCGATGAAGCACCAGGGACAGACGACATCCGACACCACATCGATGGTGATCGAGTTCTCCGCGCTCATGCTCGTCTCCTTGCTTGGTCCGTGTCAGGCGGGGGATCGCGTCAGTTGGGCTTTCGCCACCATGTCGGCAGCTGATAGCCGAATATGGGCGTCTTTTGCGGATGTTCCAGGTAGCTCCAGTAAGCCAGCCACTGCTGCGTGTTGTATTGCATGGGCACCATGTAGTTGCCCGATATCAGCAGCCGATCGAGAACGCGCACCGCGGCGACATAGTCTTCCTTCGTGCGGGCATTCAGCATCGCGTTGATCGCCGCGTCGACCGCGGGATCGGCGACGCCGGCCAGGTTGAATGAACCCTCCTGCTTGGCGGCGACGGATCCCCAGCGTCCCACCTGCTCGCTGCCGGGCGAGAGCGAATTGTTGAAACCGCTTGTGCCGATCAGTACCTCGAAGTCGAAGCGCTGCTTGCGCGACTGGATTTGATCGCCGTCGAGGCCGCGGATGGTTACATCGATGCCGATCTTCTCCAGCGTGCGCTGATAGAGAGCGGCAAGCCGCTCCTCGTCCTGCGATGACGTCATGATCTGGAAGCCGAAGGGATTGCCTTCAGGGTCGAGCATCCGGCCGTCCTCTACGTGATAGCCAGCGCTTTTCAGGAGCTCGAAAGCCGCTCGCAGCACCTTGCGGTCCTGGCCGGAGCCGTCGGTGACCGGCGGCCGCCAGGTGCCGTCCATCACCTCGGCAGGGACGCGGCCGGGGTAGGGGGCAAGCAGCGCCTTCTCCCGGTCGTCGGCGGGATGGCCGAGCGCGGACAGCTCGGAGTTCTGCCAGAAGCTCATGGTGCGATTGAACTTGCCGGCGAACAGGTTTTTGTTGGCCCATTCGAAGTCGTAGAGCATGCCGAGGGCGCGCCGCACGACCGGATTGGAAAACTTCGGCAGCCTGGTGTTGAACAGGAAGCCCGTCACCACGGGCGGAATACCGGTGTCGAAATATTCCTGCTTCACATCACCCTTGCGAAAGGCCGGGAAGTCGATATCGCGGTCGCGCTTGACCGGATCGGTCTCGTCGTCGAGGGCGCAGATGCCTTTCTTGAACGCTTCCGTCTTGGCGTTGGCGTTGAGGAAATACTCGATGGTGATCTGGTCGAAATTGTCGAAGCCGCGCTTAGATGGGATGTCCTTGCCCCAATAATTGGGATTGCGCTTGAACACGATGCGCTGCCCAGGCTGCACCTTGTCCACGGTATAGGGGCCGCTGCCGATCAGCGGCTTCAGCGTGGTCCTGTCGAAAGTCTCCTTGTCGAAGGCGTGCTTGGGGATGATCGGCGTCAGCGCGACGATCAGCGGAAATTCGCGATTGGCCTTTTCGTTGAAGGTGAACTTCACGCTGTGGTCGCCGGTCTTCTCCAGCCTGGCAATCATGCTCATGCGATCGCTGTAAGGCGGGCGGCCCTTGTCCTTGAAGACATCGTAGGTGAACAGCACGTCCTCCGGCGTCACAGGCTGGCCGTCCGACCATTTGGCCTTGGGATCGAGGTGGAACTCGATGCTCTTGCGACCCGAGTCCATGTCGGCGCTGTCGGCGAGCAGGCCGTAGAGGCTGAAGGGCTCGTTGTAGTTGCGCTGCATCAACGGCTCGAAGACCAGGTTGCCGTAGACCGTGTCGATCATGCCGCGCGCGGTGGTGCGCAGGCTCTTCAGGATGAAGGGGTTGAGATTGTCGAAACTGCCGACGACGCAATAGGTGACGCTGCCGCCCTTCGGCGCATCGGGATTGACGTAGTCGAAATGCGTATAGTCCGCAGGCAGCGCCGGCTCGCCCTGCATGGCGATGCCGTGCTTCGGTTCCGACAAAGCCGGAAGCAGCGAGAGGGCCAGAAACGAGGTCGCGGCGATCAGCCGAACGAGAACGCGGTCCATGACCGTCTCCTTGCCGGGCAGCTTGGTGATTCGACATGCACCCTAGAGCATTTCGCTCCCCGATTGAATCGGCGCACGCCGGTCGCTTGGTTCAGTCAGCGCATCGCCGATGGAGGTTCGTCCAGGGCAGGAGAAGCGGCAAGAAAACGCGGAAACCGGGCTGGATTCAGCGCCGCTGGCAGTGTAACACGCGCTCCGAAGTCATGCTGTTGCCTCATTTGGGCAACAGGTAGCGGGACCACACGGCAGGAAGAAGCCGGTCCCCGGGATTATTTGAGAGGAAAGTGCACCATATGACGAGCAACGCGTATCGCCTTTCGGTGCTGGCCGCAGGCGTGGTCGGCGTTCTGGGCGCCGGGCTTTTCACCGCTTCCGCCCAGCAGCCGCCGCAGATTCCGCAGGGCTGGTTCAAGGCCTGCACCAAGCAGGAAGACGTCGACATCTGCAACGTGCAGAACATCGTCACCGCCGGCAATGGCCAGCTCGTCACCGGCGTCAGCCTGATCGAGCTCAAGGGCAAAGTGAACCGTAAGGTGTTCCAGGTGACGGTGCCGACCGGCCGTCTCGTTCCTCCGGGCATCGGCCTGCAGATCGATTCCGGCAAGGCGCAGAAGCTCGACTATGTGATCTGCTTCCCGGATCGCTGCGTGGCCGAAGTGCCGCTGACCGACCAGCTTGTCGCGTCCTTCAAGAAGGGCCAGCAGATCACGCTCACCTCGGTCAATTTCCAGAACCAGCCGAACCCGATCAAGGTTGCGCTGACGGGCTTTAGCGGCGCCTATGACGGCCCGCCGCTGCAGCAGTCGGACATCGAGGACCGCCAAAAGAAGCTGCAGGACTTCGTCGCCAAGAACAACCAGGACTTCGCCAAGAAGCTTAAGGAAGAGCAGGACAAGGCGAAGACCGCCAACTGATTGTTGGAGCGTTTCTCCAGCATGCAAGAAGCGGGGCAGGCGCCCCGCTTTTTTGTTGTCGCTTGTCCAGCCGTCAGTGTTTCGAGTGACCTTTCGGCTCGTAGCGCCCGTCGGGCAGCTTGTCGAACATCTCGCCGATCTGCGGGTGCCGCACCGGCTCGCCCGACCGGTCCTCGAGCAGGTTCTGCTCGGATACATAAGCGATGTACTCTGTCTCGGAGTTCTCGGCGAGAAGGTGATAGAAAGGCTGGTCCTTGCTTGGACGCATGTCCGCCGGGATCGCTTCATACCATTCTTCGGTGTTGGCGAATTGCGGATCGACGTCGAAGATCACGCCACGGAACGGAAACAGCCGGTGGCGAACAACTTGTCCGATCGCGAATTTGGCCGTCTTCATCGCACTCACCACTTCGGTCCCGAGGCGCCGCAGCGGCTTGCGCGCACAGGGCGCCTAAGGTCTTGAATCTACACGTCACGCGCTCAAAAATCGACCCCGACTTTCGGCTTGGTACGATTTGGCGCAGACGTTGCTCCAATGCAATGCTTTACCGACGCCCTGGCCACCAAGCTACCTATCGGCAGGCGCAATGCTCGGCCGAAAGCGGTAGTTTGCAAATGTGCCTCAGCGCGCGGCCTGTTTCCTGAAGCCGCCGGCGAGCGCCCGAAAACCGCTTCCCGGCCGCAGGCCTTCGCGCATGAAGAAGGCGCGCAGCGGCGCGAAGCTGCCCAGCACGTTGAGGCCGGCGCTGCGCGCAAGCTGCGCCGGGAGCATGTCGGACAGCAGTGACATGTTGAGCAAGTTCACCGCACTGCTGCGCGCCAGGATGTCCGGACGGCGCCGCGTGTCGTAGGCGGCAAGGCTCAGCCTCGACCCGGGATCGTCGCGATTTTCGCTGGCGATTCCAATTAGATCGTCGATATCCCTGATGCCGAGATTGAGGCCTTGTGCCCCGATCGGCGGGAAGACATGAGCAGCCTCGCCGACAAGCGCCACACGGTTTTGCGCGAACCGACCAGGCGAGGCCGCCGAAAGCGGGTAGACTTGGCGGCCGGGCTCGACCGAGACCCGGCCGAGCATGGACTGCATTTGCTCTTCGACCCGAACAGACAGCATGGCATCGTCGAGCGCGGCCAGTTCCTGTGCCGTTTCCGGCTTCACCACCCAGACGAGACTGGAGCGCTTGCCCGGCAGCGGCACCTGCGTGAACGGCCCGGTCTCGGTATGGAATTCAGTTGAGATGAAGCCATGCTCGCTGCGATGGCTGAAATTGAGAACGAGCGCCGACTGAGGATAGGGTCGGGCGGAGGCCCTGATGCCGGCGGCCTCGCGCGCCGGCGACAGGCGCCCGTCGGCGGCAACCGCCAGCGATGCCGAGACCTCACTGCCATCGGCGAGGCTCGCATGTGCGTGGTCGGCGTCGAGCCGCCAGGCATCGACCATCGACTTTCGCCACTCAATGCCGGGATTTGCGGCGACCTTCTTGGCAAGCACCGGGATCAGGATTTTGTTCGGCAGGTTGAGCCCGAACTGCTCCTCGCCGATTTCGCTGGCGCGGAAGGTGACGGTCGGGCTGCGGATCAGCCGGCGCGTTGCGTCGACGATGCGCATCATTTTCAGCGGCGCCGCCTGCGGTCTGAGTTCGTCCAGCACACCCAGCCGGTCGAGCACCTTGAGAGCAGGGTTCATAAGGGCGGTGGTGCGGCCATCGCCGCCGGCGGCCTCGGGGCCAGCCAACGTTACGGCAAAGCCTGCCTCGGCAAAGCCGAGTGTCGCGATCAGGCCGGCCGGGCCGCTGCCGGCGATCAATATGCGAACTTTGTCACTCTGCTCCACGCCAGGCTTCCATGTTGATGGCGGCCCGTCGGCCTGCATGCGGTATAGGGCAGATCGGCGGGCTTGATCAACGCGGCGATTCGGCCCATTCGATTGGCATGAGCGCCCAGGAGCACGATTTCCGCCATCTCGACCGCGCCGGCCGCGCCACGGCGGGACTGGCGCGCAGCCCCCGCCTTGCCGTGATGCTCACTATCGGTGCGGGCGTCGTGCTTGCCTGGTGGATCCTCGCTGCCATGGCTATTCGCGGCGCCGAAAGCCGCGTTGCCGGCGGCGCTCCGGGCGATGCGCTGCTGAAGAACCTGCCGCCATTGCCGCTGCCGGATTTCCTCGACCGGTTCTTCGCTTTGTGCCTTGCGCCGGCGCCGCTTTCAGGCTCGTTGGCGGCGTCGGCGCTCGTCCTGATGTGGTTCGTAATGGCGGTGGCGACGATGCTGCCCTCGGCGGCGCCGATGATCCGCACCTATTGCGAGATTGCCGATACCGCTCGGATCAAGGGAGAGCCCGTCGCCCATCCGCTGGTTCTGGTGATGGGATTTCTCGCGACTTGGCTTGCCGCCTCAGTGGCGTTCGCCGCGCTGACCCTCATAATCTATGGCTTTGTCGCCGCGGGACAGGTGCTCGATCCTGTCGTCGGGGTTGCCGGGGCCGCCGCCTTGGCGATTGCCGGCCTCTATCAGTTCAGCGGCTTGAAGCAGGCGTGCCTCAAGAGGTGCCGCAACCCGTTCTCGATCCTGTTCGCCAACTGGAGCGCGAAGCCGGGGCGTGTCTTTCGCATGGGGGTGGAGCAGGGCGTCTGGTGTCTCGGCTGTTGCTGGGCGCTGATGCTGGTCATGTTCGCCGTGGGCGCGATGAACATCTTCTGGATGGCGCTGATCAGCCTGTTCGCTCTGATCGAAAAACAGACCGCGGGCAGGGTGGCCGGCCAGGTTTCCGGTGCGATACTGCTTGTGTGGGCCGCCGCCCTGCTATTAGTTTCCGCGTGAGGGAGATTTCGATGGCCGATCAGAGCTGGGCGATGAAGGGAGAGCTGGTACTCTCCTGCAATTGCACGGTTTTCTGCCCCTGCGTTCTGTCGCTCGGCAGCCATCCGCCGACCGAAGGCTATTGCCAGACGTGGGCCGGGTTCCGCATCGACGCCGGCCATTTCGGCGAGGTCGATCTTTCCGGCCTTAATCTTGGTCTGGTCATGGAAATCCCGGGCTATATGAGCCGCGGCAACTGGAGCGCCGGCCTGTTCATCGACAAGCGCGCCTCCATCTATGCCGTGAAGGCCCTGACAAAAATCTTCACCGGCAAGGCGGGCGGGACCACTTCGCTACTGTCGATTCTTGTTGGAAACTTCCTTGGCGTGGAACAGGTGCCGATCACCTATGAGACGCGTGATAGGACGCGCGTTTTCCAGATACCGCGGATTATCGACGGCGCGGTGACGCCGATACCCGGCAAGGACCGCGACAAAGACACCGTCATTACCAATTCCGAATACTGGATCGCACCGGAAATCATCGTGGCGAAGTCGGACAAGAGCAAGATGCGCGCCTTCGGCCGCAATTGGAATTTCGCCGGCCGTTCGGCCGAGATATGCAAGCTGGATTGGCGAGGCCCGTGAGCAAGAACACAGCGGCCCGGAATGCGGCCAAGAAAATCGCGGAGCGGATTCCGCGGCCGAAGAAGAAAGTGACGTGGCCGCAGGCGCGGGCTTTTTCCGTGCACCTGCTGACTGCGTCCGGCTCGTTCCTCGCCTTCCTGTCGCTGGTGGCGGCGAGCGAGGGACGTTGGACGGCAATGTTCTGGTGGCTCGGGCTGGCGCTCTTCGTCGACGGCATCGACGGCCCGATCGCCAGGAAGCTCGAAGTCAAGGAGATCCTGCCGACATGGTCGGGCGAGCTCCTCGACAACATCATCGACTACGTGACCTACGTGCTTATTCCGGCCTTCGCGCTCTACCAGCGCGGCTTGATGGGCGAGAACCTGTCGTTCCTGTCGGCGGCGATCATCGTCGTCTCCAGCGCGATCTACTACGCCGACACCGGCATGAAGACGAAGGAGAACTTCTTCAAGGGGTTCCCGGTCGTCTGGAACATGGTGGTGTTCACGCTCTTTGTCATCGAGCCGGGGCAGTGGGTTTCCTTCGCCGTGGTCGTGGTCGCCGGTATTCTCACCTTCCTGCCGATCAACTTCATCCATCCGGTACGGGTGGTGCGGCTCAGGCCGATCAATCTCGGCATGACGCTGTTATGGTGCGCCTTCGGCGCGCTTGCATTGGCACAGGCCGCACTTGCCTCGTTCTATGACAAGATCGGGGTTCTGAGCGAGCAGGTCAGCATCTTCACCAAGGCCGGCATTACGGTTACCGGGCTCTATCTCGCCTGCATCGGGGGCATCATGCAGATGTTCCCCAATCTTGGCGCCAGGAAATCCTGACTCGATATCCACCTTCCGTCCTTTTCCGAGAAAGTTGAGCAATGTCCAAAGCGATCCGCATTCACGCCCATGGCGGCCCCGAGGTCCTGACCTATGAGGATTCAGATCCCGGCCAGCCAGGCGCCGGGCAGATTCTGATCAGGCATACCGCGATCGGACTCAACTTCATCGACATCTACCATCGCTCGGGCCTCTACGCGCCGCCCGGCGGCTTTCCGCTGGTCCCGGGCGGCGAGGCGGCGGGCGTGGTGCTGGCCGTTGGCGCCGGCGTCGACTGGCTGCAGCCCGGCGATCGCATCGCCTATGCAGTCAATGTCGGCGCCTATTCGGAAGAACGCGTGATCGCCGCCG
Source organism: Mesorhizobium sp. WSM4887 (assembly GCF_029625865.1). NCBI lineage: Bacteria > Pseudomonadati > Pseudomonadota > Alphaproteobacteria > Hyphomicrobiales > Phyllobacteriaceae > Mesorhizobium > Mesorhizobium sp. WSM4887. The sequence continues at coordinate 165,180 of NZ_JARTVP010000010.1, read as the reverse complement.
ACCGCGTGGTAAAGGTGCCGAACGGCATCAGCGACGAGCAGGCGGCGGCCATGATGCTGAAAGGCATGACGGCCGAATATCTGCTGCGCCGCACCTTTAAGGTGAAGGCGGGCGACACGATCCTCTACCATGCCGCGGCCGGCGGTGTCGGCCTGATCCTGGGCCAATGGGCAAAGCATCTCGGCGCGACGGTGATCGGCACGGCGAGCTCCGTCGACAAGGTCGAGCTCGCCAAGGCACATGGCTTCGACCATGTCATCAATTACAAGGAGCAGGATTTCGTCGCCGGCGTCGCCGCCATTACCGGCGGCAAAAAGTGCGACGTCGTCTATGATTCCGTCGGCAACGACACTTTTCCCGCTTCGCTCGACTGCCTGAGGCCGCTTGGCATGTTTGTCAGCTTCGGCCAGTCGTCCGGGCCGATCCCGCCTTTCCCGATGTCGCTTCTGGCGCAGAAAGGCTCGCTCTATGCGACCCGCCCGACAATCTTCGTCTACAACGCCAAACGCGAGGACCTTGTGGCCTCGGCGCAAGCGCTGTTCGAGGTAGTGCTGAGCGGCGCCGTCGAGATCAAGATCAACCAGCGCTACGCGCTGAAGGACGCGGCACAAGCGCAGTCCGATCTCGAGGGCCGCAAGACGACGGGCACAACCATCCTCATCCCCTAAGCCGGCTGCCTTGTTTTTCAGCGCCTTGCCGCGCCTCAAGGCAGTGGTTTCCCCGACAAGCTTACTGGTTTCCCTCTTGCCCTGAACAGGCCTATCTTACCCCTTGAGTTTCCGCTGGAATTCTTGAAGCTCTTTCAAGTTGCGTGCCGCTTTCCGACCGAAGCCGGCCGCGCATACGATACCAGCGGGAACACAGAACATATCCGGGTAACTGGATGGGAGGCACTGTGAGTGCAAATCATGACAGGGCGAACCTGCTGGAGGTTCGTGGCCTTACGAAGATTTTCGGCACGCTGACGGCGTGCAACCATATCGACCTCAACATCGCGAAGGGCGAGATCCACGCCCTGCTCGGCGAGAACGGCGCCGGCAAGTCGACGCTGGTGAAGATGCTGTTCGGCTCGCTGGAACCGAATTCGGGTGAAATTTTCTGGAACGGCCAAGCCGTCAGGATCACCAGCCCCGGCCTCGCCAAGAAGCTTGGCATCGGCATGGTGTTCCAGCATTTCTCGCTTTTCGAGGCGCTGACGGCGGCCGAGAACATCGCGCTTTCGCTGAACGACGGCTCGCCGATCAGCGCGATTGCCGCGAAGGCGCGGGCGCTCTCCTACAGCTACGGCCTGCCGCTCGATCCGGAATCGCTGGTCGGCGATCTTTCCGTCGGCGAGCGCCAGCGCATCGAGATCATCCGTTGCCTCTTACAGACGCCCCAACTCATCATCCTCGACGAGCCGACTTCGGTGCTGACGCCTCAGGAAGCCGACAAGCTGTTCGAAACGCTGGAGCGGCTTCGCGCTGAAGGCAAGTCGATCCTTTACATCTCGCACCGGCTGGAAGAGGTCAAACGCATCTGCGATCGCGCCACGGTGCTGCGCCACGGCAAGGTCGTCGGCCACTGCAACCCGCGCCAGGAGACGGCCGCGTCGCTAGCCCGCATGATGGTCGGCAATGAGGTCAAGGCAGTGGTGCGCGCGCCGGCCAAGGGCATCGAGACCGCGCCGGCATTGCTGGAGATCCGCGGGCTTACCCGCAAGCCGGCGACGCCGTTCGCCATTCCGCTCAAGAACATCAATCTTTCGGTACGTGCCGGCGAGGTGATCGGCATCGCCGGTGTCGCCGGCAACGGCCAGGGCGAGTTTTTCGAATCCGTCTCCGGTGAGGTGCTGCAGCAGGTTCCCGGTTCCGTGCGGATCCGCGGCAAGGATGCGGGCGGCGTGTCGATCACCGGCCGGCGGCTGATGGGCGCCGCCTTCGTGCCGGAGGAACGGCTCGGTCACGGCGCGGCGCCGCGGATGAAGCTTTCGGAGAACCTTTTGCTGTCGCGCCATGCCACCGACGGCAAGTCCTTCGTCGGCTCCGGCGGCATGGTCAGGAACGCTTCCGTCTACAGCGCCGCCCAGCGCATCATTGCCGCGATGGACGTGCGCAAGAGCGCTCCCGATCCGGAGGCCGCGGCGCTGTCCGGCGGCAATCTGCAGAAGTTCATCGTCGGCCGCGAGCTCGACCGCAAGCCGAGCGTGATGGTCGTCAACCAGCCGACCTGGGGCGTCGACGCCGGTGCCGCCGCCCATATCCGCCAGGCGCTGATCGAGCTTGCCCGCAGCGGCTCGGCGGTTCTGGTCATCAGCCAGGACCTCGACGAATTGTTCGAGCTGTCGGACGCGATCGCGGTCATGCACAACGGCGAATTGTCCGCGCCGCTGCCGATCGCCGAAGCCACCTTCGAGAGGATTGGCCTGTTGATGGGCGGCGCCGAGCCCGGCCACGCCGAACACAGCATGGAGACGGCATGATGCGCCTCGAACTGGTCAAACGCCCGCAGCGCTCGGCGCTGTTTTCGGTGCTCTCGCCCTTCATCGCCTTCGCGCTGACGATGATTGCCGGCGCCATCATGTTCGCGTTGCTCGGCGTCAATCCGCTCAATGCGTTCAATGTCTACTTTGTTCAGCCGATCAGCGAGGTCTGGCAACTGCATGAACTGGCCATCAAGGCGGCGCCGCTGATCCTGATCGCCGTCGGCCTGTCGGTTTGCTACAAGGCCAACATCTGGAACATCGGCGCCGAAGGTCAGTTCATTCTGGGCGGCATCTTCGGCTCGATCATCCCGGTGCTGTTCCCCGAATTCGAAGGTCCGCTGGTGCTGCCGCTGATGCTCTTGCTCGGCATGGTCGGCGGCGCCCTTTATGCGGCCATCCCGGCGCTGCTGAAAACCCGCTTCAGCACCAACGAGATCCTGACCAGCCTGATGCTGGTCTATGTGGCGCAGCTTTTCCTCGACTGGCTGGTGCGCGGACCGTGGCGCGACCCGCAGGGCCACGGCTTCCCGCAGACCATCCAGTTCGGCGACTCGGCCGTCCTGCCGGAATTGATGCCGGATGCCGGCCGCGCCAATTGGGGCTTCGTCTTCGCGCTGGTCGCCGCTGTCACGGTCTGGCTGATGATGAGCCGCATGCTGAAAGGTTTCGAGGTCCGCGTGCTGGGCTCGAGCCCGAGGGCAGGGCGCTTCGCCGGCTTCGGCCTCAGCAAGATGGTCTTCTTTACTTTCCTGCTGTCCGGTGCATTGGCTGGCCTTGCCGGTATCTCGGAAGTCTCAGGCGCCATCGGCCAGCTACAGCCGGTGATCTCGCCCGGCTATGGCTTCACCGCCATCATCGTCGCCTTCCTCGGGCGGCTCAATCCGCTCGGCATCGTCGCGGCAGGCCTGGTGCTGGCGCTGACCTATCTCGGCGGAGAGGCGGTGCAGAGCGCGCTCGGCATCTCCGACAAGGTGGCGCGCGTGTTCCAGGGCATGCTTTTGTTCTTCGTGCTCGGCTGCGACACGCTCATTCATTATCGCATTCGTCTGATCGGCTTTGCCGCGCCACGACTCGAGGCCGCGCCCAAGCTGGAGGAGGCACGCTGATGGACATCACAGTCAACATCCTTTTGACCATCGCGACCGCGGCGACGCCGCTCTTGATCGCGGCGATCGGCGAGCTGGTGGTGGAACGCTCCGGCGTGCTCAACCTCGGCGTCGAGGGCATGATGATCATGGGCGCCGTCGGCGGCTTTGGCGCGGGCTATCTCACCGGATCTCCCTGGATCGGGCTGCTTGCCGCAATCGTCGTCGGCGCGCTGTTTTCGCTGCTCTTCGCCGTTATGACGCTTTCCCTGGCGACCAACCAGGTGGCGACCGGCCTGTCGCTTACGCTGCTCGGGCTTGGCCTCTCCGGCATGATCGGCACCAGCTTCGTCGGCCAGCCTGGCGTCAGGCTGCCGAACCTCGACATCCCCGGCCTGAGCTCGATACCGGTCGTCGGCAAGCTGATCTTCGGCCAGGATCCGTTGTTCTACGTGTCGATCGGGCTCACCGCCGCCGTGATGTGGTTTCTGTTCAGGACGCGCACTGGCCTCACGCTGCGCTCGATCGGCGACAGCCACGCGTCGGCCCATGCGCTCGGCATCAAGGTCATCAGCTACCGTTACCTCGCCGTAATCTTCGGCGGCGCTTGCGCCGGACTTGCCGGCGGCCACCTGTCGCTCGTCTACACGCCGCAATGGGTCGAGAACATGAGCGCAGGACGCGGCTGGATCGCTCTGGCGCTGGTGGTCTTTGCGTCCTGGCGCCCCTGGCGGGTGCTGGCCGGCGCTTACATCTTCGGCGCGGTGTGGATCGGCCAGCTTCATGCACAGGCTTTCGGCATTCCTGTGCCCTCGCAGTTTCTTTCTTCGCTGCCCTATCTGGCAACCATCGTGGTTCTCGTTCTAATCTCGCGGAACAAGCGGCTGACGATGATGAACACGCCGGCTTCGTTGGGGCAGCCATTTGTTCCGGATCGTTGACGACAACAAAAAGACGGGAAGCCCCAGGGCTTAACTCAGAGAGGTACACGATGAAGAAACTGCTTATTGCGCTGATGACCACGGCCGCGGCCCTGTCGCTGGCGGCAACCGCCGAGGCGGCCGACAAGCTGAAGGCATGCTGGGTTTACACGGGGCCGATCGGCGACTTCGGCTATTCCTATCAGCACGACCAGGGTCGCCTCGAGGTGGAGAAAGCGCTCGGCGACAAGGTCGAGACCGCCTATCTCGAGAACGTCTCGGAAGGCCCGGACGCCGACCGCGCCTTTGAGCGCCTAGCGCGCGAGAAATGCAAGATCATCTTCGGCACATCGTTCGGCTTCATGGACGCCGAGGTTAAGGTCGCCAAGAAGTTCCCGAAGGTGATGTTCGAGCACGCCACCGGCTACAAGACGGGCGACAATCTCGGCATTTACAACGCGCGCTTCTATGAAGGCCGCTATGTGCTCGGCCAGATCGCGGCCAAGGAATCGAAGAAGGGTCTTGCCGGCTACATCGTCTCCTTCCCGATCCCGGAAGTGGTGATGGGCATCAACTCCTTCATGCTCGGCGCGCAGTCGATCAATCCGGACTTCAAGGTGAAGATCGTGTGGGTCAATACCTGGTTCGATCCGGGCAAGGAAGCCGACGCCGCCAAGGCGCTGTTCGACCAGGGCGCCGACATCATCGTCCAGCACACCGACTCGACCGCCCCCTTGCAGGTCGCCGAGGAGCGGAAGCTGCATGGGTTCGGCCAGTCGTCGGACATGATCAAATTCGCGCCGAACGCGCAGCTGACCTCGCTCACCGACGAGTGGGGCCCGTATTACATCAGCCGCGTGCAGGCTGCCCTCGACGGCACCTGGAAGCCGGACAATGTGTGGCTTGGCATCAAGGATGGCGCCGTCAAGCTCGCGCCCTTCACCAACATGCCTGACGACGTGAAGGCAATGGCGGAGGCGACCACCAAGAAGATCGCCGATGGCTGGAACCCCTTCACCGGCCCGGTGGCGAAGCAGGACGGCTCGCCCTGGCTGAAGGACGGCGAGGTCGCCGACGACGCCACGCTGCTCGGCATGAATTTCTACGTCAAGGGCATCGACGACAAGCTGCCGCAGTAAACAGCAGCCTGGCATCAAAACAAAAAGGGCGCCCCACCGGCGCCCTTTCATTTTCAGCCAATCCCGCTTGTCAAACGGCCGAGCCGTAGAGATCGTAGGCGTCGGCGCGCTCGACCTTGACCGTGACGATCTCACCGGCGCGCAGCGGCCGACGCGACTGGATATGCACGGAGCCGTCGATCTCGGGGGCGTCATATTTGGTGCGGCCCTTGGCCGAGGTGCCATGCGCCTCGTCGATCAGCACCGGCAGCCGCTTGCCGACCTTCCTGGCCAGCTGCGTCGCCGAAATCTTCTGCTGGCGCTGCATGAAGCGGTGCCAGCGGGCTTCCTTGATCTCCTGCGGCACTTGTTCCAGGCCGAGGTCGTTGGAGCGCGCGCCCTTGACCGGCTCATATTTGAAGCAGCCGGCACGATCGATCTTCGCCTCGTCCAGCCAGTCGAGCAGCATCTGGAAGTCGTCTTCCGTCTCGCCGGGGAAACCGACGATGAAGGTTGAGCGGATGGCGAGATCCGGGCAGACCTCGCGCCAACCGCGGATCCGCTCCAGCGTCTTTTCGCCATGAGCGGGACGGCGCATGTTCTTCAGCACCTGCGGCGAGGCGTGCTGGAAGGGGATGTCCAGATAGGGAAGGATCTTTCCCTCGGCCATCAGCGGAATGACGTCGGCAACATGCGGGTAAGGGTACACATAGTGCATGCGAACCCAGATGCCGAGCTTGCCGAGCTCCTCTGCAAGGTCGAGGAACTTCGCTCGCACCTCGCGGTCGCCGAACATGCTCGTCTGGTATTTGATGTCGATGCCATAGGCGCTGGTGTCCTGCGAGATGACGAGGATCTCCTTGACGCCGGCCTTGGCGAGCTTTTCGGCCTCGCGCAACACGTCGGCCGCCGGCCGCGAGACGAGATCGCCGCGCAGCGCCGGGATGATGCAGAAGGTGCAGCGATTGTTGCAGCCTTCGGAAATCTTCAGATAGGCGTAATGCCGCGGCGTCAGCTTCACGCCCTGGGGCGGCAGAAGATCGATGTAGGGATCATGGCTGGGGGGAGCCGCCTCATGCACCGCCGCCATCACGCTCTCATAGGCCTGCGGGCCGGTGATCGCCAGCACATTGGGATGCTTCTCGCGAATGACTTCCGGCTCGGCGCCGAGGCAGCCGGTGACGATGACGCGACCGTTTTCGGAAAGGGCGGAGCCGATCGCGTCGAGCGACTCGTCGCGCGCGGAGTCGAGAAAGCCGCATGTGTTGACGACAACGAGGTCGGCGCCATCATGCTTGCGGGCGATCTCGTAGCCTTCAGCGCGGAGCCGCGTGATGATGCGCTCGGAATCGACGAGCGCCTTCGGGCATCCAAGGCTGACGAAACTGACACGAGGGGCAGACATAAGCTTTTCCAGGTTTTTCGGGATCGGCGGCGCCATACCACACTAATTGCGGCATTGGTATGGGCTGGTCCTTGTTGCGGCAAAACGCAATGCGAGGCCAGATCAGTGGCCGGCCAAAGCCCGCGTCAGGTGGCGGCAGTCAGCTCACCGCGTTGTTGACATGCGGCCAGATTTCCATCGTGCCCCTGTAGACCATGTCTAGCGCGACATAGAGGATGATCAGCAGGCCGATATAGGCAATCCAACGGTAACGGTGCAGCAGCCGCGCAATGAAGCTGGCGGCAAGGCCCATCAAGCCGATCGACAGCACGAGGCCGACGATCAGCACCCAGAAATGATCCCGCGCGGCGCCGGCGACGGCCAGCACGTTGTCCAGCGACATCGACACGTCTGCGACGACGATCTGCAGCGCCGCCTGGCCAAGCGTCTTGCGCGGCGCCTTGCCGGCAACCGCCTTGTCGCTGTCGAGATCGGAATTGGCGAGCGCCTCCGTCGCCTCGTGCTCGTCGGCATGGGAGGTGCGCAGCTCGCGATACATCTTCCAGCATACCCATAACAGCAGGATGCCACCGGCGAGCAACAGTCCGACGATTGCAAGCAGCTTGACGGTAACCGCCGCGAACAGGATGCGCAGCACCGTCGCTGCCACCACGCCGATCAGAATGGCCTTTTTGCGCTGCTCCGTCGGCAGGCCGGCGGCCGCCAGTCCAATGACGATGGCATTGTCGCCCGCAAGCACCAGGTCGATCGCGATGACCTGGACAAGGGCAGTCAGGCTTGCGGCGCTGAAAATATCCATCGTCTGGAGCCTTCCTGTTTGCGAAATGTCGATCTTCGAGTGTTCTAACGCCGGAGCGATTCACCGATTGATGCGATCGCGTTCTAAGTCTTTGTTTTCACGCAATTCCGGCGGGAAAAACGGCTGCGCGCTTTTCCTGGAATTGCTCTACGTGCATGGTTCCTGCACGTCAAGATAACTCACGAAACAAGCGGTTGCCGCTCGTCTGGTTCCATTGGGTTAAAATGAGTTTGCACTCGAAAGGCCGATTTGCGCGCAACCGACCGCGGCAGTCGGTCAATCGTAAAGATTGTATTTTGCCCAGTCGGTTTCCGGGATCTCGTCACCGATCTTGTAGAGCAACTGCAGCACCTGCATGTGGTCGGGCGCAGTCTGGCACTTGAACTTCAGCCGGAACCATTGACCCTTGCTGCGAAAGGCGGCGCCGGGGCTCCTGATCGCGTCGGCGCTCATCTGCGGCGTGGCGAAGGCATAGGCCACCACACGGTCGGCCTTGAATTTGCGATCGTCGTGGCTGATCCGGTCGAGCACCTCGGCGTCGCAACGCTGTTCGAGACGAGTCTGCGGATCGAGTTTCAGCAGGCCGGCACGAAGTGCGTTGTCCATCGCCTTGGCCGGCCAGGCCAGCGCCAGAGGCGCCAGAACCATCAGGCAGAGCTTTTTCATGGGCGCGACAAGCAGCATATTCTGTCTGAGAAATCAACCAAACGCACGCGCTTGTGACATGGGTGCCGGCTCGGCCAGGCCAGCCATGCGGCACAAGCCAATCTCGGGCTTCGGCGACTGGGCTATTGCCATTGTTCCGGGGTCCGCGATGAAACGATCTCCGCTGCCGAAGAACTGTCAAGAACCTGTCAGACTTGGGTCGTATAGAGCAGGGACTGTAGAGCCTCTTTTTCTCCTCGTCGGGCGGCAGTATTGTGCTTTCAAAGTGCTGGAGCACAATCCTGCCCGGTTTCGCAGGCTCAGCCGCCGAACAGATTTGCGTTGGAATACTAAAACGAAGAACCGTCAGTGATGAGGTTTACCTGCTTATCGGATCCGTGTGACCAATGGATGGTCTATGATCTATTTTTCGACCTTCCGGCGGAATTGTCGGGCCGACTGCTGCTTGGATTAACGCAAAGGGGCGCAGAGCATTTAACTGAGCAAGCGAACATAAAAACTGTGTCGACGTGCCTGACGATGGAAACCGGCCCCGGTGGGAAGGCCGTTAGCCCGAAAGCACTTTACCAAAAATGTTTCGCTGCAGGGTAGCGCTATAGGTTCCGTGGTTTGCAAGATGATCCCATACGGAGAAACAGGCCGTGAGCGCGGCCAGAGCAAGAATCATGCGCATTGGAACTCCCCACGGCGCCCGAAAACGTCCAATGGTAAGTTCGTGTCAGATTGGAGGCCATTGCCAATATAGTGGGTGACCCTACACCGATCGCGGTATGCTACAGCAAGCGGATAGCAGGGCGAGCCACGCGGACTTTGCGCAGCCGCCGGTACTTTCCTGGTGACTTAGCGAGCGATAGCTAGCCCGATACCGATGCCAACCCCCACGGCGACCCCTAAAAAGAGCTTGCTGGCGAAGTCCAGGGCGAACGCGCGCACAGCCGTATAAATATCTGTTCGGGGCTGCCTGACAGCAGCCGCAAGGTCATCGAACATCGCTTCCATAGGTTGCCACCCGCGATTTCTTCGACCTGCAAGACTAGATCAGTTCTGGTGAGATGGGAATCCTCCGATCCATCAAAATTTAACGATCACGAAAGCTCGTTGGTAGGCACGTGTGGTAACGGTTGATTCAACCATCGCTGGTATAAAGCAAAGTCAGGTGGCGGCCCCGACAGAGGGCGGGGGGTGCTGGGCCTGCCGGAGCCGCCGGCGCGGGAGTGGGCGCTACCCGCGCTGTCCCAGAATAGGACAGCGCGGGTCTACAATTAGTTAAAGCTAATAGAATTTTGCCGGCGTGCCGCCGCTTTGTGTCGGCTGTGCCTCCAGCGGTGTGTCCGCTGCCCGCCCGGCAACGTGCGGCTGAGGGGCGCAAGCCGCCGACCGTGAGGTCATGAGTCTGGTGCGCTCCTGAGATCGGTGTTCTCCACTGGACAAGAAACCTTGACGCCATTGCCTGACGCCGGGCGGCCCGGCAGGCTGGCGGGGTAGGCCAGCAAACGCCGGGCCTGACCGGTGGGCTCGGGGGCGAGACACAGCACCGGCTGCCGATAAACATACGCTTGTGCTGATGTGGCCGGTACATATCAAGAAGTTGATGGCGTAGTAGCCTAAAGGGGCCTCAGCGCACGAAAGGACGCGGCAGAGCCGCCAACCTGCCGGAGCCAGCTAGTGAAGCTTGCCCCTCGGAGGCTTGGCGGTCAGCCACTTCAATTTGACGCTGTTAAGCTCTTGTTCGAGCTCCAGCGCGAGCCGGACGATGGGGTCCGGAATGGAAATCGCGTCTCTCCCGCCCTCTTCCACCTGCGTCTTCGCCGAAAGCTCCGAGACTACTTTGGATCCAGCCGATTTCGACAGCAGTCGGGACAGGTGCTCCCGCTGCAAAGCGTGAACCTCTTCCAACAGGCTCAGGAACCTCAACGCATCCACTGTCGGCAGCCTGTTGGTTCTCAAGCGGGCAATCCGCTCGTGCTGACGCGCAATGTGCCGCTCGCCATGTCGAACATGACGCTGCGCCATGCTGATGTGGTCTTCGAGAGACATGGCGCACAACGCGAAAACAGGCATCTCGTTCCTTCGCCAGGATCTTGCAGCACAATCGGATGGGCACGAGACGCACCAAGGCTCGCCGGAACCAATAAAGCACGATGGGACAGATAGCCGTCTACAGCGAAACGGTGGCCATGCAGGAGATGATATGCGGATTCGGTTGGGAATTGTGGCGGAGGGAGTGGCCACCGAATAGGTGCGGCCAAGTTACTGTTTTTACATCGCATTTTTGGTAGGGTGCGACAAAAGTACCCGGCTTGGTACCCGGTCAGCGTTTGAACGGCGCCGGCATATGGGTGGCTCTAAGGGCGTCAGTCCGCTTTCTCGAAGTCGACAAAGAGGTGGATCACAAACGCGAGCGCCATCAGGCGCAACAAACCAGGCGAATAGGCGTACCCTATTCCAAACCTAACCAAGGCGATTACGGCCGCAAGCAAGCGTATCGTCGACAATCTCTCGCGATAGGGCTTGTTCGCCGCGCGCCCACTGCCTCACGCTGCTTTTCGGCCCGCTCGGCTTCGTCACGCTGATCTATCTGGCCTTGCAAGGCGCGGATTTCCGCAAGAAGTTGTGTCTTCGTTTGGGACCGCAGTTCTTGATAATATTCGTCCTCTTCACGCATGTTTCACCTTCCGACGCGCCGTGAAAGAAACTGGACCGCCAACGCGGGTGTTCAAGAGGGTTGCGAGCACGGACTGCGCACCCATATATCTCGCAGGGCACGTTGGGGGGACCTTAGCATCAGCATACTTCGGGAAATACAGGCGGCTGTCCTCAGCGATGAAGCGGACCTCAGCACTATAATGCTGAAACTTCGCTTTCTGGCATCCCGGCTCGGCAGCGAGCAGCTTGAGGATTGGGTTAAGTACGAGACGGAAGGCTATCCACGCGACATCGAGGTTCCACCGTACCGTATTGTGCACGTCACTTTTAAAGGAACGTGGTCGGGTCCGTTTGGCGGCGGTATCCAGAATGCACCTATTCCTTCACATCTCATCGACAAATATGCGGGGAAGAATTGGACCCGCCGCCAAGTGCGAGAGAGCGTCGCTGGCGTTGAAGAGCTGGCAAAGTCCGAGGAACTGGGAATAGACGCCTCAAACCTCATACTCCTGCTCCAAGGCAAAGTGTATGCGGATTGGGCCTGTGTTTCGGTATCCGGGGAAGTCTCCCCTATAGCCATGAAAGAGATCAGGCAGGCGGTACGCAGCCGCGTCCTGGAACTCACGCTCGAACTTGAGAAGCGCGTTCCGCTGGCCGGCGAAGTATCCTTGATGAAAGCGATACCGAAGGGGCCAGAGAACGGGGCAGCGGTGACGCAAATCTTCAATCAGACGGTGTACGGGAACGTTACCCACGTAACGGCAATGGACGGCGCCCAGGTAACGCTATCGATCATGGCGGGCGACGTGGGGTCTATGACGACCGCGCTAGTAGAGGCAGGCCTGCCGCAGGAAGCGGCCAAGGAGTTTTCTGAGATCGTCGCCGCCGAACCGCCCAAGAGTGTGGACAAGCCCCTTGGAAACAAGGCGCTAGCCTGGATCAAGAAGAACGGTCCGAAGGCGGCCAGCGGAGCGTGGAAAGTTGGTTCGGATGTCTTAACAGAGGTGCTCACGGAAGCCGCGATGAAGTTCGCCGGTCTGAAACCCTAGCCCGGTCAGCGTTTAAACGCCGTCGGCCACTCTAGCGCAGTTTGACGCCTATCAGGTCTTCCCGCGCTTGCACCTCAGCGTCGGTCAAAGCGCCCATGCTGAGGCAGTTGGCAACTGCCTTCGGGTGCGGGTCATAGGTGGAACCGGCAGAGGCCAAGTCCTCAAGGCATCCCTTCCGAAGCACGTCAGCTAATGCCCGTTGTGTGGCCGCCTCGTGTTCCCCTTGATGGGTCCGATATTCGCCAATGAGGTAATACCCGACTGCAACGATGATAGCTACGCAAGCGCAGGCCACCAGCACGCGCAAGCCGGCGTCGTTCTTGCCGTCCATCTAATTGCCCCCATTGCGTTCCTTTTTCAGCGCCCGGTTTGCACCAACAGCGTTGCCGGCTACGGCGCCAGAGAGAACGGCGAGGAGAACGACAAGCCACCACCCAGCGAAGGCGGTTCCCAGCACGGCCACACCTAGCGGAGGGACGAAGTAAAGCGCGAAGAGGGCGGCAACCACTGCGCCGAAGGTGGTCCAACGGCGGGTTGTCGTGCTTAGAGCGTATGTGCGAACCCGGCGCGCTAAGGCATGCGACGTTCCAAGGTACCGATTTGTCATTCCGTGAACTCCCCAACCCGGAAGGGCGATAGCAGTCGTGGGCGCTGTTGTCGATGCGCTGGGCACGCGCACCACCCACGTCTTCCCCAGGGCAGCCTCCAAGTGGCGAGTAGAGTGTAGCGGCGCCTGGAGGTCCTACGCTTGCATTTTGACAATTGCCGGTGTGATAAACCCGACTGCTTGTAGCCAATGGGTATTCTTGGGCGGGGGTCTTTCCTCCCCGCTTTCAAAGTTTTTATCGCTCCACCGGCATACATATACCCGGGCCTGCGGATCGCGGACAATGAAGGCTATCAGGTTGGCCTGTAATGCGAGATAGACTGGCCGCCGTGGGTGACGAATGCCTGGTTTGGATAAGACATCATCCATAACAAACTTAGCGTAAGATCGCGCCGACATTATCGCCGCCGCCTGCTGATAGGTCAGATTGCCAAGGGGCGGCTCACAGATTAGGCGTTCGATCGTATCGATCTGGTTTTTGCTGGCGGGAGTGCCGTCGTCGCCAGCGATCGGAACCGCGATTTCGGATATATGCGGACGACCTAATCGAGGCTTCGATGCGCCGCCGAATAGCCAGTTAAAAAGGCCCATTTTTGCTCCCGCCCTCCCAGCGACAGTTGCTCGCTAAGGCTGCGCCCGTATTTCCCGTTTTCCAGGATACCTCGATAGTATGACGTTCGATTTTAGCCGCTAAGGCCCCGGATCGCTGGCCTAGTCTCCACCCCTTAGCCTGAGACTATCGGATAATTGGGTCCATAACCGAACCCGCCGAGGCCCCGGTCAGGCGTTGATGCAGGCCTACCACTTCAGACTCAGTCATGCTGGCGATGCAATCGGCTGCAAATCGGGCCTTTTGCCCCGCGCTCAAATTCCAAATATAGCGCAGCTTGATCGGCAAGAATTTGGGATACGTATTTCCGGAATTGTCAAAAAGCGCGTCGAATACGTCCGTAATTATCTGTGTTTGCCCGTGCTGTTGTGCGGCGAGACTTGGGCTCGATATAATAAACTGTTTTGCAATTTGCTTAAGTAGCCGAACTTCGGCTTGAATGGGGAGCTCAACTGAGATTCCTTCCTCAGTCAATTTGGTCGCTTGGATAAATCTCCCAATGAGAAAGGACGTTAGGTTCCTCAGCGTAAATCTTTGATCCCTAGTACCGTCATATTGCACTTCCAAGAGAGGGCCAAAAACCGGCTGAACTGTCCCTACCAAAAGTTTGTCAAACGCTTTCTCCAAGATCTTTTGTGCGTTCTTGGGGGGCGCGAACCACTTTTCTAATGTGTTCTGAACAATCGAGCTTTTACCTTCGGCTGAGAAAATAGAAGCCCACGGAATTGCGCCCACGCGATGGAAATCTTCCAAATCGTGTACCGAGTAGGCGATGTCATCGGCCCAATCCATCAGAGCCGCTTCAAGCGTTTGTTTGTCGTCGGGCAGGTACTCACGCGCGAATTCGAAGTCTTCGCGGTCCAGCTGATAGGCGCCCCATTTGTCGGTCCGACTAACGACCTTTTTGTTCCGAAGCCACGGGTATTTCAGGCATCCCGCCAATGTGACGCGGGAAAGGTCCAAGCCGTCAATTAGGGGAAAGCGAACTGCCAGCTTCGTAATTATGCGGAAAGTTTGCGCGTTGCCCTCGAAGCCGTCGGCATCGCCCTTGTCTTCCACAAGTTTATTCAACGTATGCTCGCCAGCATGGCCAAAAGGCGGATGGCCAAGATCATGAGCGAGACAAGCAGCTTCAACGACCTCCGGATCGAGACCTAGTTTCTTTGCAAGCTTTTCGTCGGTGGACTGGCAGTATTGGGCGAGGCGCCGGCCAATCTGCGCTACCTTGTATGTGTGCTGCTGCCGCGTGTGGAACACGCCCGACTCTCCGGCGCGGACAATCTGCGTCACGCCGGCTAGCCGATGAAAGGCGCTGGAATATTGGATGCGGTCTCGGTCTACCTCGAAGGGGCGCCTCTGGTCCTTCTTTGGCGTCTCATGCCGGCGCTTGCTTCTGTACTCGTAAGACCTGACATTGACGCTAGGCCGCTTCAAGCGTCCTCACGGCCTTCACTCGTAGCTGCTTGTCAAAGACAATTTCATTCTGGCCGATGGCAGTCTGCAACGCGCCATGAATTTCCTCGCGAGTGTAGCCTTGCGCTAGCAAGGCGGCCAACACGTCCTTGGGTTGAGCAACACGGCCTTTTTGTTGGAGAAGCACCAAAAGCGCCTGCTTTGCAGCGGCAACACGTGCGATCATGTTAATTTCTCCCGTTACGGCTCACATTCTCATACTCATTTCACATTGACAATGCGTCAACGCGGAAGCGGTTCACATCCATGTTCGCGAATTGAAGCGACAATTGGAACAAACGCAAAGCGTGGGGAATGGCGAGAACGAACCCAACAAATAAGTTACATGCGCAGATTCGGCAAACGGATTATGCGATCACGCGGGAATTCGCTTGCCGAATTCGTCAACGATTGGGCTACTCGACGAGGTTGTCAACTGCGGCGGGGGTGGGGCGCTTGGCCGGTTACCCGTGGGGGTAACTCTCCTCTTAGCCATGTCCCTAGTATGTGACCAAGGAGACAGTCAGCCTGGCCGTCGAAGAAACTCATAGCGGTGCCGCCTTCAAATCCGGGTCCAGGAGGCCGTGCAGTTGGCAAAGCCTCTCAGTTGCGCGCAGGCTTGCCCCGGCCGCGCCTTTGGAGCGTGCCAACTCGCGGTCGGCTTCAAGGTCGGCGATTGCTTCGGCTACGCCATAAAGGGCGCGGCGATTGAGCAGGTGGTCGATTGCCTTGATCGCTTTCACGACAGCGGCGCGTTTCTTCGTGAGCTGATAACCGCTGGCCTTGGCCTGCTCCCGTGAGCTGGCAAAGCCAGAGACGCGCGCGGCCAGGCTCGCGTTGCGCCGGCAGGCGCCATAATAGGCGCGGAGGAAATCCGCTTGGCGCGGGGTCACAGTTTCCAAGATCGCTTCGAAGTCGGCTAGGTCCTGCTCGGTGAAGCGAGGGTGCGGAGAGATTGCTGAGGTCGACATGGCCAAGATCAAGCGGGACGGTTAGCGTGGATGATCGCGGCGCGCTGTCCCTCCGCCGCGATATCGTTCTGAGTGTCGTAAACGGTGCAGGGCAGGGCAGCGGTCGGCCGCCGCTCCGCCTGGCGCCTCTGGAGCTTGGCACTTCGGCGCCGATGTTCGGCTTCCATCATGGCCGCTTCCGCGCGACTTGCTTTGCGGTACGACTTCATGAGCTAGACCTTCGGCGTCGCGGGCAGGGCGCCCGTGGCGCCAGCGGCTATCTGGAGTAGGCCGCGACGCTCCTGCATGCGCAGCTTGTGCAGCGGATGGTGGAAGTTCTGGAGGCTGTCCAGGTAATCCGGCTGGGCCTCGCGTTCTGCGAGGCGGGCCTTCGCCATTTCGGGATTTGTGGGAACAAGCGGGCTACCGTCGACGGGATCGAAGCCAATCGGGAAATCCTGGGTCCAGTTCTGAGGGAGGTCAGCCATCGAAGTGTGCTCCTATGGAGTAGTTGCGCCGCGCCTGGTCGGCTTTGCTGTTGATCATCTTGTCGGCGGCGGCCTTTGCGTCCGCAGTGGCCGTGGCTTCGGCCTCTGCCGCCTTGCGGGCCTCGCGAGCGGCCTCAACAGCCGCCCGTTCGGTTTCCTCCTGCCTGACGATTTCCTCGCGCAGTCGCCAGGCCGCCTGCTCTGCCGGGGGCTGCCAATCCGCCTTGGGCGGGCGCGGCAGGATGAAGTCGCGGGACTTATAGGCCACGGTCAGTCCTCCCTCGGCAGCATCGCCAGAATGTCGGCGCCGGAGCGCGACATGCGGCCTTCGATCGAAGTCATGAGCTTGCCCTGCGCGTCGAAGCGGAAACGCGGCTTGTCGGCGAACAGCCAGGAGCAACCGGCCTGGTACAGGCTTTCCTCGACGCCGTACCGGATTTCGTCTTGGTCGACGACATTGGGCTTCAAGCCAACAGTCGCGGCCGACAGCCTGATTTCGGTAGTCGCGGCGGACATGTCGCGCGCTGCCTGGCCAAGCTCGGCAGCGGCCTTTTCAGCGGCGACCGCTGCGACGTTGCGCTTGGCAATGAGGGCCTTGAAAGCATCGGCTTTGGCACGGCGCTCTGCCTTGGCGCGAGCAGCTTCCGCTTCGGCTGCGATCGCCGCACGGCGTTCATGCAGCGCGGCAAGGTGCTCCTCGGAGAATGCCTGGTCGGCGCTAAGCTCCGCCAACTGGCTGCGAAGCTCTCGGGCCTGCTTATCGGTGCCGCTCGAAATCAGCCGGTCGCGGATTTTGGCGCGAAGCTCCTTGACCTTGGTGGCCAGAGCAACGGCACCCGATCGCGCTTTCTCGATGCTGGCGTCGAGCCCTTCAAGCGTCGTGAACTGATCGGACATCGGGGGAGAATCCTTTTGGGTTGGCGCCGACCATTGGGCGCGCAAAAGTTGATGACTACAAATATTGTCTGCGAACATACTGGCAAATTAAAGGCATTGTGCGCGTTATGACTATGATAACAAAGTATAGATATGTATCGATATTGATACTTTTGGATCTATATCCATTGATTTCGTAAGTAGGGCCGGCCGAAGAATTTAGGCTTAGAGCCCCGGACGGGGAGGCGCCGAAGAGCCTTTGAGACGGAGAGGCGGGCACGGGGTTAGCTGCGCGCAAGGCGGTCGCGCGCGACACGCGAGGCGGTTGCTCGCGCGCGAAGCTCGGCGGCTGGGATGGGTGAGGGGGGCGTCGGCGGCCCGCGCGCGAGAGCCGCTGGTATCTATTGGGGTATGCTGGTTTTTCCGGGTCGATTCAAAAGTTCGGCCCCCCATGCCGGCCACTCCCCCCTCCCCCGATAAGCATTCCTTGGCCGATCGACGAGGCAAACGACGCTCCGATGCCCGGCGCGAGCGGTACGGAAAGCGTATCGCGGTATTATCTTAGCTGCATCAATGACTTAACTGCCGTGCTAGGGTCTTGTCGTCTTGGCGCTCAATCGAGCGGCCGAGCGCAACAGAGGAGATCAAGATGCACATCACCTTCGCCATCGAACCGCGCCAGACTGCTCACCTGCTTAGCCAAGGCTTTGGCTTTTCGTCTGGGATCGCAACGCTTGTGCTTGGCCGGCTCACTTGGGCGCTCACCTGGTAGCAGTCGACGGCCGCAGCGGCCTCGAGGCCCGGCCTCGCGCCGGGCTTTTGATTTGTTGATGCTGTACCTAATTCCTCAGTATAATGTACAGAAATCGGACGCTATGCCTTGCCCGTCAACGAAATCAGGTCACGAGAATGTCTACCGCAGTTGCTTATCTTCGCACATCGTCCCGCACCAATCTCGACGGCGACAGCGCGCCGCGCCAGCGGCAGGCTATCGACGAGTACGCCAAGCGCAGCGGCCTTGAAATCGTGCGGGAGTTCTATGACGCAGCCGTTGCCGGCACCGACCCAATCGACACGCGGCCCGGCTTCCAGGCGCTCCTAGAATACCTGGCCGGCAACGGCGCCAAGGTGATCCTGATTGAGAACGCCTCCCGCTTCGCTCGCGACCTGGCGGTGCAGTTGGCAGGCCACAAGCTGCTCCAGCGTCTCGGCTATGAGCTTATCCCTGTCGACGCTCCGAACCATTTCACCGACGACACGCCAACCGCCGCAATGGTGCGGCAGATATTGGGCGCCGTGGCGGAGTTCGAAAAGGCGCAATTGGTGGCAAAGCTTCGCGGGGCGCGAGATAGGCGCTCCAAGGCCCTAGGGCGCCGCGTGGAGGGTAACCACGGCTATCGCGTGTCCAATCCCGCAGTGATCCGGGAAGCCAAGCGGCTGGCCCGGAAGAGCCCGAAGACGGGCAAGGCCAGGAGCCTGCGGGAAGTCGCAGCAGAGCTTGCGAAGCTCGGGCATGTCACCGCGTCTGGCCAGCCGTTCTCTGCCTCTCAGGTGCAACGACTGATTGGTAGATAAGGCTCGGGCGGGCGGGCGTGCTACTGGTCGTAGGCAGGGGTTTCGCCAGGCCGGCAGCTGTAGGCGTCAAGGATAGCCCTCGCTATGATTACGCTGGCCCGCATATTCAAAAGCTCCGGGTGGTCTCTCATAGCTTTGTCCACTATTAGTTTCATCTGCTCCCCGGAAACGCCTTTCGGCCAGCATATGAGCGGGCCGGGCATCGACGCCAGCTGTTGGCCTGTAACCAAGCCTTCCGTGTAACCGTTAATGTACATCAAACACGCTAGGCTGGCCGAAGCGTCGCTCGAAGTGCACCAGTCGCGCAACTCCATACCTGAGCCGGCGCTCTGCGCTTGGGCTGCCGATGTTGCACCGCCAGCAATGGCGCCAGCGACTATGACGCGAAGCGTTTGCGCCAACATTGTAATCCCCTCCCTCAGTTTGCCCTCTAGCGGCCCACTACGTCTTTCGCCCCAATGCGCGGTTCGCTTTCCTGCGCGCGCATGGCTGGCGCTTTCAAATCAGGGTGACGAAAAGTGAGCAGTCCATACTTTTGGCGACCTCACCGCTCCTGATCCCGGCGACGCGCCTCTTTTAGGCGTAGTTGTCTAAGCTCCGCGTTCTGCGCTCGGGCGTTACTGACATCGCGGCGCCGTATCAGGTATTGGATGAGAAGGAACACGGCTCGGAGGAACAAAAACATTCCAACGGCAATGTAATAGATCGCAAGACCTATAACGCGGAAAATTGCGCCTATCACTTGTAGCATAACGGTAGTCCCCCACGTATGGACCTTACCCATATGAGAGGGTGTTTCACAAGATCACGCCGGCGCTTCGCCGCTTAGCCGTCCCGTGTATGCGCTACCGCGCCGACAATCCCGCATCGCCGTGCCAGTCTGCGCTTGCTGCCGAATAGACCAGGGGAGGGGTTTCTTATCTGCCGCCGCCAGGCCCGGCGGGGGGAGCGCCGGCCCCAGCCGGTGGCGCTTCCACCGCCACGGGGGGTATGGGGGGTGGTAGGAACTTCCGGTGGAATTTCGGTGGAAGGGCCGCAACGCCTTGGGCCGCAAGGATTTGAGGCTTCTGCCTTCCACCGCCTTCCACCGCGGTTTTTAGGTCGGTGGAAATCCCGGTGGAAGGCCGCCCACAGATTCCATCGGATCCGATCAATATCGATCTCCTAGTATGCCCAAAATGCCGTTTTCGCCCCTTCCACCGCCCTTCGGCTCGTCAGCCGCCACATGGCCGGTGGAACGCGGGTGGAAGGGGCCTATGCCGCTTCTTCCAACTCGGCGGCGCGAGCGATGTGTTTCCGCTCCTTGGAGGGCGGCCCCGACGTAACAACTTCGATGGCGCCAGCGGCGAAAAGCCTGTTCATCGCGGCGGCGAGCTGCTTGTTGTCCAGCGCCCCGGACCGCTCATCCTTGGCGAACATGGCCGGGGCGTAGGAAGTTCCCGTGGCGGCGCCAACGTGCCTGCCGGCCGCCGCATAGGCGTCGAGCATGTCGAGGAACACGCGCTCAGCCTCACGGGCCGCCGCTTCGCTCTCCGCCGTCGTTGCTTCGGCGCTGCCGTTAAACACGCCATTTTCCCACCGGAGCTGTATCGCTGCGCCGGCCCGGCTGTAGTTCGCCTTCTTGGCGGTGAGGGTCCGGCCATCGGGGTTTTTCGCCTCGTCGCCCCGTGCCAGTTCAAGCCGCGAACGGACGGAATTGTGCCACGCCGTCGAGCCGGACGTCCCCGCGCCCGCAGTGAGGCCAGCGGTATTGAGGCCGGCGCGGCTCGGATGCGCCAGAACTACGAATGCCACGTCATGCGCAATGGCCGGTGCGCGGAGCTGGGCAATGAAGGCGCGCGCCTGGTTGCGCACATTCTCATTGCCGGCGAACACATCCGCAAGGGTATCGAGCACGATGAGCTTGGGCTTGTAGCCGCCAATCATATCGACGAGTTCGCCCCAACGCTTCGTGGCCTTAATCCTGTCGCCGTCGCTGGCAACAGCAAGCGCGGGATCGTCGGCAACCAATGGGATGATCTTCATGTTGGCCGCCAGGTCGCGGAAGGAAAGACCTTCCTGGCTGGCAATGTCGGCAATGCGCCGATGCAACTCGTCGCCGTCATCCTCCGCCGTCAGGTAGATGACGCGGCCCGGCCGAACCGGAAGCCCAAGCCAGGGACGTGATGCCGCCGTCGAGACGGCAAGCTGCATCGTCAACAAGCTCTTGCCCGTGCCGCCGTCGCCGTAAAGCAGAGTGACGTTGTTGCCGGGTATCCAGCCTTCGACATGCCAATTGCGCTCGGGGATGGGCTGGCCAGACATCGCGGCAAGGTCGAGCGTCGCCCGTGCCAGGACGCTCTTGCTGCCGTTGTCATTGGCCGCCTTCGAAAGCAGGGCGTTGATGTCGGCGAAATCGTCATCGTCGGGCAGCTCATCGAAATGGGCCGCGATGCTATCGGCGCCGAGGGCGTTTTGCGCATAGGCGTAGGCATTGGCCACTTTGACGGCCATGTCGTCCGGCTCCCAAGGTCCGATGCAGCGGGGATTGTAGTGCTCCAGCATGAGGTCGAATGCCACGGCCTCGCTGATCCCCATATCGCGTACCTCGCACGCCACGGCATAGGTCAGAGCGTCGCCGCCGTTGCCGTCGATTGCAGGCGCCGCATCGTGGCTAAGGTAGCGAGTGGCCGCCGCGACATTGGCCGACATGTCCAGTTCCAGGCCTCCGGGTGCCTTGCGCGGCTCTGCCTTGGCCTTGCTTGCGGCGAAAGCCGCGACAAGCCACTGAGGCATGTCTGCTATGGGGACATCATTGAGGATGCGATACGGCTTGCCGTCGATCTTCGATCCGGCGCCGACGACGAGATTGCCAGCCGCCCGGATATCGATCCCGTCGCCAAGGGCGCCGACGTTGCCAGTCATGGCCGCCACATGGGCAGGCACGCGGTAGAACAGGTGCATGCCGCCGGAGGGCGTCACGACAGTCAACGTCTTGCTGCCTGCCAGAGACGTGCCGTGCGCCTCTGCGAGGGCCGCCAGAGCCTTGCCTCCGTCCTTGCCGTCTTTGCGGTCGAGGTCGACCACGATAACGCCGGACGGCCCGCCTGTGGCGATGCCGACGTTGGGCGGATTGAGGCCGCCGAACCATTTGCGGATCATCGTCGCGTCGGTCGTGGCCTCCCGCTGCCATCCCTCTATCAAAGGCGGTTTGCCGTTGCGCACGCAGCGGAACACCGGGCCGATCGTTCGGGCACACCACATCGCGCTTTCGACGCGTGAAGCTTGAGTTTTGGGCGACGAAGCATTAAACTTTATGGCATCAGACATTTCAATTTTCCTTGGGGAACCCGCCGCGCTTTTGGCCAGCGTCGGCGGGTTTCTTTTGTAGGGATAGGCTCCGGCGCGGGTCGTGGCCGGGCGGCCAGATGTATACGAGCCTTCCGTCCTCACTGATGCTGACACCTGTGTCCGGCTCTGCTGGTGGCCACATTTGTATTCCGAACGGCAAGAGCTTCTGTTTGACGAATTCGGCCTTGAGAGGGCCGTGTGCTAGTAGCCGTGCTAGCATGGCCCTGGCGGCGCTGTGGTTCTCGCGCACCTGCTCAGCTCCCAAGAGAGCGTTCACGATGATCTCGTCGACGGTGCTCACGAGGCTATCGCTTTCGCGACGTTGGCCTTGGCCTTGGCCACCCTGGCCAGGTAGCGGTCGAGGTCCCAAACCAACAGGTCCGACATGCGGTAGAGTGTGCCGGGCGAACCGCTGATTTTCGTCGGGCGCGGACCGATGCCTTTGCTTCGAAGATTGTGCAGGGTTTGCTGGTGGCGGAAGCCCAAGTAGGCCGCCGCGTCCCTGTGGCTGAGTAGAGGGTCCGCCTCTTCGGTGAAAACGTGAGGTGCCACGGCTGGCGCTCCCTTGTGACATCCGAAGCGCGTACTCGCGCCTCGGCGGTGCTTAAACAGTGTCGGGGTCCTATCCGATCAGGGAGCGCTCTTTGACCCGCTCGGTCGTCGGCGGCTGGCGGGATAGGTGGCCAGGTGTTCGCCTTGTCCCTGAAATTTCAGGATATATAATCATATCATATTAGGCAGTGAAATCAACAAATTTCACCGTCAAACCAGCAGAAGACTGGTGCTTTATCAGGCGTGGCCCTTTGATTTGCTTGATAAATACTTCGCTTTTAAAATCGCTGGTCGCAACGTGGTCGCTTGAACCGGGCGGCTACGTCAACGGGCCGGGTCGGGGTCTTTTGCAAGTATGTCTCGCTCAAGCCAATCGGCCTGGAGATCAGCGATATCGTCCCGCAGGCGAAAGAAGGCAGACGCAATATTCTGGAGGTCTTCCACCCTTAGGTGCTTCGTCGTATCGGAGAATGCTTCGCCCCTCCAAAATGCGCCGGAGGCATGATGGTCGAACTGCCGCTTATGGTAATAAGGGAAGAAATAAGCATGAAACTCGTCCTGATCTTGTTCTCGCGTGACAATGACCGAGCCGTGCGCAATCTCCGCCGCTTTCGGCTTTTTGATTGGCACCTGTTGTGGAGGGTGTCCCACCGCAGTTTGAATTCTTCGTTCCGTGAGCCGCGCAGCGCATACGAGATCATCGCAGAGCAGAGCCTCAATCGAGCTTCGAAGGAGATGACCAACCAATAGCCGGCCGCAAATGTTGCATCGCGATGGCCACCTGCTTCGAGGGCGTACTGGGTTAAATGCAGGATTTGATCCTCAACATGATTCCAAGCTGACAGGCAGCGGCCTACGTTGAGGTAAAGCGCATCGCGCGTTTCGTCGTCGAACATGAGCGAACCCTAAAGTTTGGCGTCGTGGCCCGGCCAGGAGGTCGATTGCCGGCGTCGCGTCTCCATTAGCCAGTCTGCCCACTCCTGCGCCATCTGTAACAGCGGCTTGACGCGCTGGCTCGATTGAGGCAGCGGCAATGACACCACGTGAGTTTCGAGCCCTGCTACAAAACAGAAAAACCACAACATGTAGTGCTGGATAGGCTATGTTGCGTGTTTGTTCTAGCTAGGAATAGACAGACGCAAAAATTTTTGCTAAATCTTTAGGCATGCGGAGGGGATCGTTTCAACCTTCCGAATGGCCGCTTTTTTCATGAGCCAGGGCGGGGCGAGTTTCATCTTAGAGGCGTTAATCGGGCGCGGCTCGGCCCTCGAACAGAGGTCATCCTCCCAATGTCTGACTTCATTCATGCAAGAGACTATCTAAATGCCGGCGACACTGTCGTCGTGGAATGCTCGCATCAATGCAACGTCCTGGTGATGGACGACGCAAACTTTCAGAACTATCGGAGCGGTCGTAGCTTCCATCACTACGGCGGCTTCTACGAAAGGCTTCCGGCCCGAATCGCGGTGCCGCATACGGGCTATTGGAATACCGTTATTGACCTTGGCGGCGGGCGGGCAAACATCCGCTACAACATAGGCTATCTCAAAGCCGCCGCTTAGAACATCCCGAGCGGCGACGGCGCAAGTTGTTCGCCGCTCAACTTTCCAAGAGTTCAAGCACGAAAGGAACGTCAAAGGTGGCGACCACGAGGACTATAGAGCTTGCCGAGCAGTTTAACGTCAGGGATAGCTCGGGCAGGACAGGTCGGGTCAACGTCTGGCAGACCATTCTTCGGACCAAGATGATGGACGGGTCTATAAGCGTGGCCAAAGGACTGAAAGACTTGAAGCTCTCCGATGGCACCGAGTTGAACTACATCGATGACGACACCGTGCAGGCCGTTATGACGGGCGAGATTTACAAGCGCACATAGGCGCGTCGTGGCCGGCGACAGCACCCATCGATTACCGTCTTGGCCCCGCTAGGAGACTTATCGCTGGCGGGGCACCCTCAAGGATTAGATCGGCCCATTCCTGCGCCAGCTCCCGCCGCCGCTCCAGATGCAATGAGCGGTCGTAGGCTGCATCCACCTTGTCTTTCGGAACATGGGCAAGCATGAGGTCGATCACCGGCTTGTCGGCGCGGAACCGTTCATTCATCACGGTTGAGAACGTCGCCCGCCAGCCATGCGGGACGTGGTGGCCGTTGTAGCCGGCGCGGTTGAGCAGGTAGCCCATCGCGTTCTCGCTCATAGGCTTGTGCGCGTGGCGGGCGTTGGGGAAAGCTAGGGGGCCGCGCCCGGTGAGGACGCGCAGCGCCTCGATAGCCTCGACGGTCTGCTTGGCGAGAGGCACCAGGAAGTCTCTGGCTTCATCGTCCTTGTGCTGTAACCGGAGTTTCATTCGCTCGGCCGGGATGTGCCAGAGCGGCTTGCCCGCGTCGAGGCCTGTCCACTCCGCCCAGGGCGTTGTCGCCAGCGTGCCAGGCCGCACGACGCTAAGCGCCAGGATGCGCAGCGCGAGCTTGGTGACGGGGTGCGACGGCTGGGCCTCCGCCTTGGCCAGCATTTCCTTGGCGGCTTCCAGATTGGTGATCGCCGGCTGCCGCCCTTTCTTCAAAGGCGCCATTGCGCCCTTCACGATGGCCGCTGGATCGGTCGCGGCCTTGCCGGAGGCGATGGCAAAGACGAAGATCGCCGATACGCGCTGGCGGATGCGGCGCGCCGTTTCCTTGGCGCCTCGCTTTTCGATCGGCCGCAACATCGCCAGGATTTCCGGTGCGGTGATCTCGGCGATCGGCAGGCTGCCGATGATCGGGAACACCTCTTGTTCCAGGCTATCGAGCACGTCGGCCGCGTGGCGCTCGACCCATTGCGGCTTTTGCAGCTCATACCACTCGCGGCCGATCGCTTCGAAGGTCGTCGCCGTGCTCTGGATATTGGCCAGCTTGGCGCGCTTTTTGACGACGCTTGGATCATGGCCGGCTTTCACGGTCGCGCGCGCTTCGTCTCGGGCGGCGCGCGCTGCGGCCAGCGTCATGGCCGGCGGCCGATCGCCGTAAGTGCCGAGAGTGAGCAGCTTTTCCTTCTTTTCTGTGCCGCCGATCTCATAGCGGTAGCGCCAGGATTTCAGACCGGCGGGGCTGACGAATAGATGCAGGCCGCCGCCGTCGATGAGCTTGTAAGGCTTGTCAGCCGGCTTGGCGCCACGGCACTGCGCGTCGGTGAGCTTGGGCATGGTCGTTCTCCGTATCCGGGGAATACCCGGTTCGGAAGTGAACGCTACCCGGTTTCATACCCGGCAACAACATCGATTGATTTCAAACGAAAGTGATGAGATTTCCCGGCAGAGTGCGCAAAATTCGTTATAAATCAGCTTCTTAGGTTATCGATACTGATCTTAATCGAGGCGGTTCTGGCGGAGGGAGTGGGATTCGAACCCACGGTGAGCTTGCGCCCACGCCGGTTTTCAAGACCGGTGCCTTAAACCGCTCGGCCATCCCTCCAGCATGGTCTTTCAACCACTTAAGATCGTCGCTATCGGTCAATTTTCAATGGTCGGCGCAAACTTGACGCCAAGGCATTTGCGACCGGTTAGCGCTTCATTGCTGTAGTGCGGCGGTCAGGGCTGCGTCAACCACCGCGACGTGCCTTCCTGCGGTCGAGACAGACGATGCATTGCCCGGTTGCCTGGTTGGCCGGTCGCTTTTATGTCTGTGGCGAAAATGTCACGCAACCAGAATATGCGGCGGCTCAACCGTAGCGCGCTTATTATCCAGCCAAACGAGGCGTACCGTCCTTAGCGGGGCAAGGGGACGACCCAGACCGCAAGCGTCTCTCACTTCCTCCCGAACTAGCGCCCGCTACGAAAAACGTGGTGGGCGTCTTCTTGTCCAGTCCGAAGGCAACGCCTCCGGCTAAGGCGCGATAGCGTCTCCCAACTGATCCGTGAAACCACTGCTCATATGGATGAGCCGAGTTCATCCGTTCGATCTAGGCAGGCCTTGCGGACGCCCATGCTAAACTCCTGGTTGGCGCGGGCAATTCCAGCGCTGTGAGCGCCGGTTGGAAATGGAAGTCCCCCTCCAAAAAGCTGCCCCTCCATCCGGCGCTCATCCCACGCAAGGCTCACCCTCGGTGGCAGTTTTTTCCCCGCCATAATCTCGCCCGGTTCCGGCCATAATCGATTAACATCGTAATAAACATTTCCTGTGCACAAAGAGATTGGGGATCAAGGTGTTGCTGCGTTCGGGGCGCTTGGCTCCGATTGATGGCGGCGAGACTGTAGGGGACAATCGAAAACATGCAGACCTCGGCGCGCCCGCGTCTTCGTCGCGCTCCTGCCTTCGTGCTGTGCGCCCTCTCGGCGGTGCTGCTTGCCGGCTGTACGTCGACGCCGCAACCGAAAGGCATGGTCGACAAGCGGCCGCGCTCCAAGGAATATTTCGCCGAGTCCGAATATGGCGTGAAGGCGAGCCCGCGCGTTGCCTTCATGCGGCGCGGCGGCGGCCGCGACCAGCTCGGCAAGCCGTACCAGGTGCGCGGCAGGTGGTACTATCCCAAGGAAGATAAGAAGTACGCCAAGGTTGGCCTGGCTTCCTGGTATGGCGATGCCTTCCACGGCCGGCTGACCGCCAATGGCGAAGTCTATGACACGATGCAACTGACGGCGGCGCACCCGACCATGCCGCTGCCGAGCTATGCACGCGTCACCAATCTCGAGACCGGCAGTTCGATTATCGTCCGCGTCAACGACCGCGGCCCATATCACGAGGGCCGCATCATCGACGTCTCGGAACGTGCCGCGCAAATGCTCGACTATGGCAAGGTCGGCACGGCAAGGGTGAAGGTCGAATATGTCGGCCGGGCGCCTCTCGACGGCAATGACGACCAGTATCTGATGGCTTCCTACCGTCCCGGCAGCAGGCGGCCCGATCCGTCCGACGGCCTGCCGACGGGCGTGATGGTGGCCATGAACGGCCCGTCGCCCAGCCTGTCGATGAGCGATGCACCTCCAGCGGCCGTGCCGTTCCCCGGCCAGCTGACCAGTTCTGGGCAGGCTTTTGCCACGCAGTCGGGTCTGTCGGAGCAGCCTGCCGCGCAACCGGCGATGTCAAGGCAGGCGCAGGGCGCCAGCGAAGTCGTGCTGCCGGATTTCGGGCCGATCGTGCCGGAGCGGCCGCAGTTCAGGCTGCCGCCGAACTCGCCCTTTGCCATGGCGTCGCTGTCCTACGCGGATGAGCGCGTCAATAGCGCCGACGTCTTTGCCGCCCTCGACGGCAGCGGCATGTCGCCGGCCGACATCCTGCAGTCGTGGAAGAAGTCGAACGGCCAGGAACAGACGCCGGCCTCCGATTATGTGGCCGCCGGCTCCTTTGACAATGCGGCGCAGGCAAACCGCGTGGCGGCGGCGCTCGAGCCGTTCGGCAGGACTGAGATCCAGCGCACCGAGCTCGACGGCAACGACTGGTACGCGGTCAACGTCTATCCGGATGGCCATAGCAGCATCGACGACCTGCTGCAGGCGGCCTGGTCGCACGGCGCGCCGGACGCATTGGTTGTGCGAAACTGATCAATTTCGCGCGCGCCGTTGATCCGGCGGAAAGAACCCTGATAACTTATCGACGCCAGCACGGCTAAATGGGTCGATATTTCATGCAGTTCCGCATCTTTCAGCCTTTCGCCGGATTGCTAGGCCTGGCGGTGATACTGCTTTGGGCAGCCCCGGCCGGCGCGCAGCTTTTCGAGACCAAGGCGGCCCAGGCCTTCATGATCGACGCCGATACCGGCACGGTGCTTTTCGCCAAGGATGCCGACAAGCCGATCCCGCCGGCTTCGATGGCCAAGCTGATGACGATGGAGGTGGTCTTCAACGCCATCAAATCGAAGCGGATCACGCTCGACGATACTTTCGTGGTCAGCGAAAACGCCTGGCGCACCGGCGGCGCGCCGTCGGGCACCTCGACGATGTTTGCCAAGCTCAAATCGGCGGTCCGTGTCGAGGATCTGATCCAGGGCGTGACCGTGCAGGCCGCCAATGACGGCTGCATCGTGCTTGCCGAAGGCATGGCAGGCTCGGAGGCGAATTTCGCCGCGCAGATGACGGAGCGTGCCCGCGAGCTTGGTCTCTCGAAATCGACCTTCGTCAATTCGACCGGGCTGCCGGCAGATGGCCAGCAGACGACAGTGCGGGAGCTCACGATGCTGGCACTGCACATCTGGCGCGACTATCCGGAGTTCTTCCACTACTACGGCCAGCCCGACTTCACCTGGAACAAGATCTCCCAGCGGAACCGCAATCCGCTTTTGGCCATGGGCATCGATGCCGACGGCTTCGTGGCCGGGGCGAGCGAGTCCGCCGGCTTCGGCATTGTCGGCACGGTCAGCCACAACGGCATTCGGGTGATCGCGGCGCTGAGCGGTCTGGCGAGCGACCGGGAACGCTCCGAGGAGGCGCGCAAGCTGCTAGACTGGGGGTCGCGCTCCTTCCAGAAGACGGAGATCTTCGCCAAGGACGAGGTCGTCGGCGAAGCCGAAGTGTTCGGCGGCGCCAAATCCGGCGTGGCCTTGAAAGCCAAGGGCCCGGTGGACATCTTTCTGCCGATAACCAACCGCGACAAGCTGACCGCCAGGATTGTCTATGACGGTCCGGTGGCGGCGCCGGTGGAGGAGGGGCAACCGGTCGGGGAGCTGCGCGTTTGGATAGGCGACACGCTCAGCCAGCGAACGCCGCTTTTCGCCGCCGAGGCGGTGAAGGTCGGGACGTTGCCGCAGCGTGCGCTTGACGCCGCCAAGGAACTGGCTGTCGGCTGGCTGCGTCAGAAACATTTGTGATCGGGCAGGCTCGTGGACCTTTTGCCGGACGGGAGCTATGACAGCGGCCAGCACGGGCGAAGGCATTCACGATTGGCGAGCGGATTTTTCATCACCTTCGAAGGCGGCGAAGGAGCCGGCAAGTCGACGCAGATCGAGCGGCTGGCACGGCGCATGCGCGCCAAGAAATACGAGGTTCTGGTGACACGCGAGCCAGGCGGCTCGCCGGGCGCCGAGGCGGTGAGACATGTGCTTCTGTCCGGGGCCGCCGAGCCCTTCGGCCCGAAGATGGAGGCGATCCTCTTCGCCGCCGCACGCTCCGACCATGTCGAGCAAGTGATCCGGCCGGCGGTCGAGCGCGGCACGATCGTGCTTTGCGACCGTTTCATCGATTCCTCGCGCGTCTATCAGGGGGTTACCGGCGGGCTCGATCCGGATTTCATGGAAGCGCTGGAGGCGGTCGCCATCAACGGCATGGTCCCCGACATGACGCTGATCTTCGACATTGATCCGGCCGAAGGTCTGAAGCGCGCGGCGGCACGCCGTGGCGCCGGCGACAACGCCGATCGCTTCGAGAAGGAGACTGTGGCCATCCACCAGCGCCGGCGGGAGGCTTTCCTGGCGATCGCCGAGGCGGAGCCGGATCGCTGCATAGTGATCGATGCGTCGGCCGATCCCGAAACGGTGGAAAACGTCGTCACTGCGGCCGTGTTCGCGGTGCTGGAAAAGCGGATGCCGGTGCAAAGGAAGCAGACGGCGCCTGCATGATCTTCGAACGCATCGCCCCCGAACAGCACGACACGTTGGACGGCGTTCCCGAGCCATCGGAAACTTCGCGGCTGATCGGCCACGCGCAGACGGCGGGCATGCTTGCCACCGCTTACCGCGCCGGCAAGCTGCCGCATGCGCTGATCCTCGCCGGGCCGCACGGCATCGGCAAGGCCACGCTTGCCTTCCACCTGGCGCATCACCTTCTCAGACATCCCGATTTTGCGGCCGCGCCCGAAGCGCTTGCCGTTCCAGATCCGGCCTCGTCGCTGTTTCGCCAGATCGCTACCGGCGCGCATCCTTCGGTGCTGCATCTCACCCGTCCGGCCAACGACAAGACCAAAAGCTTCAAGACTGTGCTAACCGTCGACGAGATACGCAAGGTCAGCCGCTTCCTGTCTATGACCTCGCATGACGGCAGCTACCGCGTCGTCATCGTCGATCCGGCCGACGACATGAACACTAATGCCGCCAATGCCTTGCTCAAGAATCTTGAGGAGCCTCCGGCGCGCACCCTGTTCATCCTCATCGTCCATGCGCCGGGCAGCCTGTTGCCGACGATCCGGTCGCGGTGTCAAATGGTGCGGCTGACGCCGCTTGCGCCGGACGAATTGATGGGTGTGCTGGAAGGCATCGAGCCGCCGCCGCCGGTCGATCCGGCGGCGCGCGCGGCTTTGGCCGAGCGGGCAGGGGGCAGCGCGCGCAACGCGATCCTGCTTACCCAGTATGGCGGGCTGGAAATCGCCGGCGCGCTCGACGCGCTGGTGGCGGCGCAAAAGCCGGACATTGCCGCTGCCCATCGGCTTGCCGAAGCCGTTGCCGGCCGCGACCAGGCGATCCAATTCGATATCTTCAACCGCCGCGCGCTCGATCTGCTGTCGGCCGCCGCCAGCGAAGCAGCCTTAGCCGGCGACCTCGCCAGGGCCAAAACGCTGTCCGACGCTTGGCACGAGGCCGTGAACACGATATCTGAGGCAGAGACCTACAATCTCGACAAGAAGCAGCACGCCCTGACCATGATCGACCGCCTGAATTCTGTGATGCGAATGTGACGGTTTTCTTAGTGCATGCCGCTGCCCCAAAACCGGGCACCACTTTCGGGCGGCATGCATCGGGATGGCAATCGCCATGCCGATAGTTTATCCACCGCCACAACTCACATTCAGACCTTCATGACGGTTCATTCATGTCACGCGAAAAATCCTACCTGACCACGCCGATTTTCTATCCGAATGGCAAGCCACATATCGGCCACGCCTATACGGTCATCGCCAGCGACGCGCTGGCCCGCTTCCAGCGTCTCGACGGCAAGGAAGTGTTCTTCCTCACGGGCACCGACGAGCATGGCCTCAAGATGCAGCAGACAGCCGAGAAGGAAGGCATCGCGCCGATAACGCTCGCCGACCGCAATTCGGCAATCTTTCGCTCGATGACCGAGACAGTCGGGGGCTCAAACGACGAATTCATCCGCACGACCGAACAACGTCACTACGCATCCTGCCAAGCGATCTGGAAGGCGATGGCCGCCAATGGCGACATCTATCTTGATCGCTACAGCGGCTGGTATTCGGTCCGCCAGGAAGCCTATTTCGACGAAAGCGAAACCACGCTCGGCGACGACGGCGTACGCCGCGAGCCGCTTGGCTCGCCGGTTGAATGGAACGAGGAGGAAAGCTATTTCTTCCGGCTATCCGCCTATCAGGACAAATTGCTGGCACTTTATGAGAGCCGGCCAGACTTCATCGGTCCAGCGGAGCGCCGTAACGAAGTGATCAGCTTCGTCAAGTCCGGCTTGAAGGACCTGTCGATCTCGCGCACCACTTTCAAATGGGGCGTGCCTGTACCGGGCAACGACAAGCATGTGATGTATGTCTGGGTCGACGCATTGACCAACTACATCACGGCCGCTGGCTATCCCGACACCAAATCCGAGCAATGGCACTACTGGCCGGCGACGCATATCATCGGCAAGGACATCGTGCGCTTCCACGCGGTCTACTGGCCGGCCTTCCTGATGTCGGCCGGCATAGAATTGCCGAAGCGCGTGTTCGCCCACGGCTTCCTGTTCAACCGCGGCGAGAAGATGTCCAAATCGGTCGGCAATGTCGTCGATCCGTTCGCCATGATCGAGCATTACGGGCTCGACCAGGTACGCTATTTCTTCCTGCGCGAGGTGCCGTTCGGGCAGGACGGCAGCTACAGTCACGAAGCGATCGTCAACCGCACCAATGCCGATCTCGCGAACGGCCTCGGCAATCTGGCGCAGCGTTCGCTGTCGATGATCGCCAAGAACTGCGGCGGCGCGGTGCCAAAGCGCGGCGAGCTCACCGAAGCCGACGCGGCGATCCTCGATCAGGCGGTGGAGGCGCTTGCGGTAGCGCGCAGAGCCATGGCGGAGCAGGGCATCCATCTGGCGCTGGCGGCGATCTTCGGCGTGGTGGCCGACGCCGACCGCTACTTCGCGTCGCAGGAGCCCTGGGCGCTGCGCAAGACCGATCCGGAGCGCATGGAGACGGTGCTGTGGACGACGGCCGAGCTTGTCCGGCGCGTGACGGTGCTTTGCCAGCCCTTCATTCCCGGATCGGCGACGAGGCTGCTCGACCTGCTGGCGGTGCCGGCGGACAAGCGCAATTTCGCGCATGTCCACGCAGACCATGCGCTGGTGCCCGGCACGGCGCTGCCGGTGCCTGAGGGCGTGTTTCCCCGCTACGTCGAGCAGGACACCAAAGCCTGATGCTTGTCGACAGTCACTGCCATCTCGATTTTCCGGATTTTGCCGAGGAGCGGGCGGCTATCGTCGCCCGTGCTCTCGCAGCCGGGATCGGCCGCATGGTGACGATCTCAACGCGCGTGAAGCGTTTTCAGCAAATCCTTGAAATCGCTGAAGCTTTTAGTGATGTCTATTGCTCAGTCGGTACTCATCCGCACAATGCGGCGGAAGAGCTCGATGTGACCGCAGAGGAGCTGGTACGGCTTTCCGACCATCCCAAGGTGGTGGCGATCGGCGAAGCCGGCCTGGACTATTTCTACGACCGCGCGCCGCGCGAGGCACAGGCGCAAGGCTTCCGCACTCACATCGCCGCCGCGCGCCGGACCGGCCTGCCGCTGGTCATCCATTCGCGCGACGCCGACGGCGACATGGCGGCGATTCTCGAGGAGGAGACAGGGAAGGGCGCTTTCCCCTTCATCCTGCATTGTTTTTCGTCCGGGCGTCGGCTGGCGGAAGTCGGCGTGGCGCTGGGCGGCTATGTCTCCTTCTCAGGCATCCTGACGTTCAAGAACTCGACCGAATTGCGCGCGATTGCCGCAGATGTGCCGCGCGAACGGCTGCTGGTCGAGACCGACGCGCCTTATCTTGCGCCAATCCCGCATCGGGGAAAACGCAATGAGCCCGCCTATGTCGCGAATACGGCGAAGGTGCTGGCCGAGACCATCGGCGTCAGCGAGGCGGAGATCGCCGACATCACCACCGACAATGTCTTCCGGCTGTTTACCAAGATGCCGCGACCGGACGTGACGGCGGCCTGACATGGGCGACCAGCTGCGCCTCACCATTCTCGGCTGCGGCTCGTCGCCCGGTACGCCGCGCATCACCGGCGACTGGGGCAATTGCGATCCGGCCAATCCGAAGAACCGCCGCATGCGCACGGCTGCTCTTGTCGAGCGGATCGCAGGGAATGGCGGCCGCACCACCGTCGTCATCGACACCGGACCGGATTTTCGCGCGCAGATGCTGCTCGCCTCGGTCAAGCACATCGACGCGGTGGTCTATACCCATCCGCATGCCGACCACATTCACGGCATCGATGATCTGCGCGGCTTCGTGCTCGAGCAACGCCGTCGTATCGATATCCATGCCGACCAGCCGACCATGCTGCGGCTGCGCCAGGCGTTCGGCTACTGCTTCGAGACGCCCCCGGGCAGTTCCTATCCACCGATCGTCAGGCCGCATCTCATAGACCATGCCCGGCCGGTGGTGATCGAAGGCGAGGGGGGTCCCCTCACCCTTGAGCCGCTGCCGCAGATCCATGGCGACATCATTTCGCTCGGTTTCCGCGTGGGCGAGCTCGCCTATTGCCCCGATATCAGCGACTTTCCAGCTGCCACAGCAGGAAGGCTTGAAGGCCTTGACGTGCTGGTGATCGACGCGCTGCAGTACAACAGCCATCCAAGCCATCTGTCGCTTGCCGAGGCACTGGGCTGGATCGAGAAGCTCTCGCCGAAAAACGCGGTGCTGACGCATATGCATGTGCCGCTGGACTATGCCGCCGTGATGGCCGAGACGCCGGACCACGTGGTGCCGGCCTATGACGGCATGACGATCGAAATTCCTTGTGAATCAGAGCGATAAAGACGCCTGTTCACTTTGGCGCTTAGTCGTCAATCCGATTCTCTTTGGTGCTTCGGAAACTGATCGATGGTTCAGAATGTGTTTGTTCTGCTGCTCGGTTTCCCTGGCGTCGGCAAGCTGACGATCGCACGGGAACTCGTAACGGCACTTTCCGGCCAGGTCATCGACAATCACTGGATCAACAATCCTATATTGGCACTGCTTGCCGATGACGGTCGCCGCACATTGCCTGATGCCGTCTGGGAGCAGACCGCCAAGGTCCGTCAGGCTGTGTTGGACACCGTGGCAACACTTTGTCCTCCCGCCGCCAACTTCATCTTCACGAACTCCGGCATCCAAGGAGACGCGAGGAGCCTCGCGTCCTACCAGCAGATGAAAGATGCGTCGGATCGACGAGGCGCTCACTTCGTGCCTGTGCGCTTGCTTTGCGAAGAGGCCGAACTGGTTCGTCGCGTGATGTCGCCAACTCGACGTGACCGTCTCAAGTCTATCGATCCGGAAGCGGCGCGCCGCCGCAGCCGGACAGTCGCTGTCCTTGACCCGAAGCACCCGAACAGCCTGACGATCGACGTAACAGCGATCAGCGCGGCGGAGGCGGCTACAAGGATTCACGAACACATCAAGGACCGCGTTGACGCCTCTGAAGCGCGCACGGAAAGCCCAGGAGAACCGTAGCAAAACCAGCTTCGTGCTACATACGTAAGTTCCATAATCTATCTTATGCGACTTTCTGATATGGATCACGTAGAGGCGATAAAGCGATCCTATCGACGTGCCCTCGCTGCGAGCGCTCACATAATGACCTCTTCATCTTCCTTTCTTGGCTTTCCCGATTGCCTCGCCGGAGGCCGCGTGCCTCGCATGGTGATCTACGGTGCCGGTCATGGCAGCACCTATCCGCGAAAGGACAGCAGCGGCCATGCTCTGGCCGCCAACGCCATCCGCGCTGCGAGCCAGGACGATGCGCCGCTGGTCGAGCATTGGGATTTAGATCTCGGCGGTCCATTGTTCGACGGCAAGCCGGTCTGCTGCGTCGATGCCGGCAACATCTCGACGGTCATGCACGACAATGAGGGAAACCGGGCGCGGATCGAGGCGAAGACGCGCGAGGTCCTGGCCGCGTCGGCCGTGCCGATCCTGCTCGGCGGTGACGATTCCGTGGTAATTCCCTTTCTCGCCGGCTTTGCCGGTCACGGGCCGGTCTGGATCCTGCAGATCGACGCGCATATCGACTGGCGCGACGAGGTCGATGGCGAACGCTACGGCTATTCGAGCCCGATGCGCCGGGCGAGCGAGATGCCGCATATCGCCGGCCTCGTGCAAGTCGGCCTGCGCAGCGTCGGCAGCGCACGCCTGGCTGAAATCGAAGCGGCGCGACGCTATGGCAGCCGCTTTGTGACTGCCCGCGAGCTTCATGCCCAGGGCGTCGACGCAGCTCTCAGCCACATTCCGGACGGCGCGCGCGTCGTCGTGACCTTCGACTGCGACGGCCTCGATCCCAGCATCATGCCGGGCGTGGCGGCGCGCACGCCAGGCGGCCTCACCTACACCCAGGCGATCGACCTGATCGCCGGCCTCGGCAAGCGGGCCAGGATCGCAGGATTTGATCTGGTCGAATTCTATCCGCCTGCCGACCTTGACGGCCTGTCGGCGCTGACTGCAGCCCGGCTTCTCGTCAATGTCATCGGCACTGTCGTCCGGCAGGTTTAACTCAGATGGCCTGATGCCCCGACGAGATTCCCCGTTATGGCCGACCGATGTCGCTTCGAGCTCATGCCGGACCACCCTACCCGGTGGGACTGCGCTGCCGGCATCAGCGTTGACGCCACATCCGCGTTTATCTTTGCCAGAAGGGCAGCTTTCCGATCTCTTCCTCGGCCTGCTGTTTCGTCAGTCCGATATCGTCGATCAGATGCGGGTTGGCCTCTGATATCCGCTTCAGATCCCAGCGAAACCGTATCTGCTCGCGCCGGGCCGCGATCATGCCTCGCAGGGTCTGCAGGCTGTAGCGCCGGCGCGATGCCTGCCCGACCAGCGTTGCCAGCTGCGGGATCGATGCAAACGTGTCGTTCATGGCAACCTCCTATGGTTTGCGGCCCCATGCTTTTCGAGTTGGGGCCTTCCACCTGAATGAGGTTGGATTCTGCAGGATGCGGGCTGCGCCGTAATTAAGCGCATCCAAATAGTTCTCAAAACTTCCAAATCGGCCTGAGCGGTTCATCGGACATGACGAACTGCTCTACCCGTCTCACACTTTTCCTGGAATTGCTCTATAGATGCGCCGCATGCAGGGATCGCGCTTTGCCTTCGGCCCGTACGTGCTTGATTCAGCTGCGGGAACGTTGCTTCGGAACGATGTCCCCGTGGCCGCCGGCTATCGGGGGCTGAAGCTGCTTGCCGCGCTCGTGGAACGTCCCGGCGAAATCCTGGCCAAGGCCGAGCTGATGGACGCGGCATGGCCGGGCACGGCCGTCGAGGAAGGCAACCTCACCGTCCAGATCGCGCAGCTCAGAAAGCTGCTCGGCCCCGCCGCCGACGGCGGTGAATGGATCGCTACGGTGCCGCGCGTCGGCTATCGCTTCACGGGGGTCATCGAACAGCTTGGCGAGACGAAACGAAAACCTTTGCCACTGCCCGGCAAGCCTTCGATAGCCGTGCTGCCCTTCGTCAATTTCGGCAATGATCCCGAGCAGGAATCCTTCGCGGTCGGGTTGACCGAAGACCTGATCACTGACCTGTCCAGGAACGCGGGACTGTTCGTCATCGCGCGCAACTCGGTCTTCGTCTACAAGGGAAAGCCGATGGATGTGCGCGCGATCGCCGAGGACCTTGGCGTGCGTTACCTGCTTGAGGGGAGCGCAAGACGCGCCGCGGGGCGTGTGCGCATCAACGCGCAGCTTGTCGACGCGGTGAGCGGTGAACATCTGTGGGCGGAACGCTTCGATCGCAGTCTGGAAGATATTTTTGCCGTCCAGGACGAGGTAACGGCCAAGATCGTGGAGGCGCTGCTCGGCCGGCTGCGCACGCAGCCGCCGCGCAATCGGCCCAAGAATCTCGAGGCCTACGATTTGTGCGTGCGGGCGCGAAAACTGATCGACGACTCGCCTCAGACGGCGCGGGAGGCGCATCTGATGCTGACGCGCGCGGTCTCGCTCGATCCGGAATATGCCGAGGCCTATCGCTGGCTCGCCATGAACCATTGGATGGGATGGGTGCATTGGGGCGAGCCCGTCGACCCCAACCGGAGCATTGCCTTGGAGCTGGCCCGCAAAGCCGTGACGATCGACCCCAACGACGCCGGCTGCCGCTGGGTGCTTGCCAACCTGCTTGCCTATGAGCATCGCTTCGGCGAGGCGGATGCCGAATTCGCCAGAGCGTTCGAGCTCGATCCGAACGAGGCCGACGCCTGGGCGACATTGTCCGATATCGAGGTCCTAGCCGGGCGGATCGAGGAAGGCCTTGAGCACATTCGCAAGGCGTTCCGGCTGAACCCGTTTCCGCCGAGTTGGTACTATCTCACGCTCGGCGCCGCGCAATATGCGGCCCGCGACTATGAAGCCGCCATCGAGACGCTGCGCCGGGACGAGACCTATCGGACCAGCTCACGCCGTTTCCTGGCGGCAAGCCTTGCGCAGCTCGGCCGGTTCGAAGAGGCGCGCGCGGAGGTCGAGATGTTCCTTATCGCCAACCCGCATTTCACGACCAGCCACTGGGTCTGGACCGAGCCGTTCCGCGACGGCGCGATGCTCGAGCATTTCGTTGACGGGTTCCGCAAGGCCGGGCTTCCGGACTGAGGGCCAGAAAGGAATGGCGCGACCTATTCTTCGAAGCGGCTCGTCGCCTCGCGATCGCGCTCGTATCGCTTGCTGACTGGAAACGGCGGCAGCCACGACTCGCGACGGATGATCCAGCTTTCGTAGGTCGGGGCTAGCTGGTCTGGGGCGTCCAGGGTCCCGAGATGCACTTCGATCTCGTCCGCGGTGCGTGCGAAAACGGACGAACCGCAGCGCGGACAGAAAAACCGCCCGGCATAGTCGCGAGTCTCACCGTCGATCGTAACCGCGTCCTGAGGGAATACCGCCGAAGCATAAAAGAGCGCGCCATGATGTTTGCGGCAATCGAGACAATGGCAGATGCAGACCCTGTATGGGCGGCCCGACGCCACAAGTCGGACATTGCGACACAGGCAGCCGCCGGTGAATCGGTCCATGTTGCGTCTCCTTCAAAGCCGTGCGGTGGAACATTAGCAGCGAACTCGCCCAGGCGTCCAAGGCTGAGACGTCTCGCTTGCGTGGCTCTCAACAGCCGGATTCCATAGAGATCGATTTGATCCGTGGCTTGCCGTCTTAGAAAAACCCATCGAGAAAAGCCGCCGTCCCATGCGAGAGGCTGACGATCTTGTTCGTCGCCTGGCGATAGAATTTGAAGTTGAGCTCGGTCTCGGGCCTGCCATCGCTCCAGTCCTTGAACCGCTTGAGCTCGTCCCGACCCAATCGCCGCGTTGCCAATGCGGTGCGGCGGATGGCAACACTGACGCGCGGCGTCTGCCGTTCGCGGTCGGATCTTTTGGGAATGGCCTCGGATGACGTGACAACGCCCCGTGCGACCACACCCTGCCCGCCTTCGTTTTCGCTGGCGAAGACAAACATCGTGTCGCCTTCGGCGATATGCTTGCCGCCATACATGGTTTTCTGCGCCGCGAATGAGAATGTCTCGGCCAGCGGATCCTTGACCTCGGCCTTGATCGCGAACGCCATGCCTTACGCATCCCGGCTGATGGTGATCCGGTAGGTCAGCCTGCGCTTGGCGCCTGGCGGGATCAGCATCACGCCCGGCTTGTCGGCGAATTCGCCGTCGAAATCGACCGGGCTTGCAACGCCATGCCAGGGCTCGATGCAGAGGAACGGCGCGCCGCCGGGCTTGGACCAGATGCCCAATTCGTTGAATCCCTGCCACGACATTTCGATCGCCGGCCCCCGCCCGGCGGCATAGCGCACGCTGGTGCTGGCGGGCCGGTCCAGAATGACGGCGTCGTCATCGAACAGGCGCTCGGAGAGGGCAAGCGTCTTGCCCTCGACGGGCGTTGGCTGCGGCGTCGGCAGCATCAGCCCGTCCTTCAGGCGTCGTATCGGCGCA
This sequence comes from Mesorhizobium sp. WSM4887, assembly GCF_029625865.1. Taxonomy (NCBI): domain Bacteria; kingdom Pseudomonadati; phylum Pseudomonadota; class Alphaproteobacteria; order Hyphomicrobiales; family Phyllobacteriaceae; genus Mesorhizobium; species Mesorhizobium sp. WSM4887. The sequence goes on along the minus strand of NZ_JARTVP010000010.1, from coordinate 125,579 downwards.
GGTTCATCGTCGGCAAAGGTCAGCCGGTAGGCTTCCTTGGGCAATTCCGGCAGCAAAGGCCAGTTGAAGGCCGGATGGGCGCCGACCGAGGCCGGCAGCACCTCGTCGCCTGTGTTGGCGACCTCGAAGGTCACGCCAAGCTGGCGGGGGCCGAGGCTGTAGCTTATGGCCAGCCGAAAGGCGAATGGGTAGCGGGTGCGGGTCTCGGTGTCATCGGTCAGGACCAGCGTGCAGGAGGAAGGTCCCTGCTCCACCCAGGCAAAGCGCCTGTCGCGGGCGAAGCCATGCTGCGTCATTGGATAGGCTTTGCCGCGATGGCGCAACTGGTCGCCTTTCAGCCGGCCGACTATCGGAAACAGCACCGGCGAATGACGCCGCCATTCAGGCCCCGCCTGCCACAGAAGTTGCGTGCGTTCGGCATCGCGCAAGGAGACCAACTCGGCCCCCTGCCCGACGATGGTCGCCGAGATGCCGTCACCGTCAAGCGTCAGCTGTTCCATGCGTCCTCGCGACTGGCTGCTCGGGCCGGCAGGCTAGCAAAAGGCCTCGCCTGAACTCAAGGGCAGCAGGCAGTGCGGCATCCCCTCAAGCAGCCGCCGTGAACGACCAGCACTGCCACGCCAGATGCAACGCCAAAAGAAAAACCGTGGCCAGCGGTTTACCCGTCGGCCACGGTACGAAGCTGTTGCCTGCTACGGTCCGGACTATTCGCGCTCGCCGGTAAAATTCAGCAGCAGCTGGAAGATGTTGATGAAGTTCAGATACAGCGAGAAGGCGCCGAAGACGGCGAGCTTCTGTTGCGATTCGGCGTCGAAATTCTCGGCATACTGCTCCTTGATCGTCTGCGTGTCCCAGGCGGTCAGGCCGATGAAAACCGCAATGCCGATCACGGAGATGGCGAACTGCAGCGCGGTCGAGCCGAGGAACAGGTTGACGAGGCTCGCGATCACCACGCCGATCAGGCCCATGATCAGGAAGGACGAGAACTGCGTCAGGTCGCGCTTGGTCGTGTAGCCGTAGAGGCTGGTGGCGCCGAACATGGTGGCGGCGATGAAGAAGGTGCGCGCGATGCTGGTGCCGGTGAACACCAGGAACACGGAAGCCAGCGACAGGCCCATGACCGCGCAGAAGGCCCAGAACATCGCCTGCGCGCTCGCCGCCGACATCGTCTGCATCTTGAAGGAGAAGAACATGACGAAGGCGAGCGGCGCCAGCATCACCACCCATTTCAGCGGCGTGGAGAAGATCGGGACGTAGAGCGCCGGCGTCGAGGCCACAACAAGGGCGACGAGGCCGGTGACGACGAGCCCGAGGCCCATATAGTTGTAGACGCGCAGCATGTGCCGGCGCAGGCCCTCGTCATAGAGGGCACCGGCCCGGACGCCGGTGCCCATTCGGTATCCAAGATTAGGGCTGTTCATTTCGTTTCTCCTTGGTTGGTCGGTTCGATTGGCTGCTTCAATAGAGAGTGCGGGCGAGCTTTTCGGCGGCCCGGTCGAGATCGCCGGCATCGCCTTGTCCGACGACGGCGTAAGCGACCTCGCCGATCTGGAAATAGGCGGACGAGATATCGCCCAAGGGCGCGACGGTGGGCTTCACGACGTCGAACGTGCCTGGCCTGATCGCAAACAGCGACACCAGCCCGAGGTCCTTCGTTTCGAGTGCCATCTCGACGCTCGGCCCGAACCGCGACGGATAGATCTGAACATCGCGGATCCGCCAGTCGTCGGGCAATGACGGCATGACGATCGCGGTCGCGGCGCGGATCTCGTCGGCATTGTAATTCGGCGCCTCGGCCTGGGACGGCATCGTCTCACGCACCAGCGTCGTCCGGTGCGCGCTCACCGCTTCCTCGACATAGGCGGGCGGCTGCGTCGAGGCGACCACCTTGCTGACGGCGATCGGCCCGAAGACGCCGTTCGCAAGCCACCCTGCCGCCACCAGCACGGCGGCGGCCGCGGCGCGCTGCAGCACGGAAAAGGCTCGGTCCCTGGCAAGCACCCTTTCCAGCCGACGCGCCGCGTCGGTCGTCGCCGGGCGCGCCATTGCGCCTGGCCCGGCCAGCGCCACGCGCAACTCGTCGCGCGTTCTGAGATCCGACATCACACGCGCGGCCACTTCGGGACGAGCGGACAGGAACGCCTCGACCTCGATGCGGCGGGCGACGTCGAGCTGATCATCGACATAGGCGTCGAGATCGGCATCGGTCACCGGATCGACGATAGCGGTCATGATTCACCTCCCACGATCCTCAGGTGATTTTTGCCGCGCGCCGGAGCGCCCTCCTCCATCTCGCGCAGCGCCGCACGAGCGCGGCCGATGCGCGACATCAGGGTTCCGAGCGGGACGCCACTGACCTCGGCGGCCTCTGCGTAGCTCAACCCTTCGATGGCGACGAGATGCAGCGCGGCGCGCTGCTCTTCCGGCAGCGACAGGAAGGCTTCGCGCACCTGCGAAAGGCGCACCGAATGGTCCTGGGACGCCGGCATGTTTTGCTCGGCGAGACGGCCTGCCTGCTCGATGCGCGCTGTCTCGGACCGCCGCGAGCGCATGCGGTCGATGAAGATGTTGTGCAGGATCGCCAGCAGCCAGGCGCGCGGGTTGCCGCCCGAACGAAAGGTGCCGCGCCGCTCATAGGCGCGCACCAGCGCGTCGTGGACCAGATCCTCGGCATCGGCGCTGTCGCGCGTCAGCGAGCGTGCGTAGCGCCGCAGCGAGCCCAACTGCCCGACGATATCGAAGCGTGCCATCGACCGTTTCATGCCCTGTTTACGGAGCATGTGGGGATTTTAATCCCTGGCTGCCGTTTCTTTCTGCGATTCCCGCGAGGAGTTGCGCCGGCCTCGGGAGAGCCAGGACCGAGCGGGCAAACGGAGGAAACCGCTGGCGAAGCGCGGCCGATTTGCGTATCACTCCGCCGCCACTGGAGCCCTATCGATGTTCGAGACCCTGCAGCCCGCGCCCGCCGACAAGATCCTTGCGTTGATCGGCCTTTACCGCGCCGACACGCGCCCCGGCAAAGTCGACCTCGGTGTCGGCGTCTACAAGGATCGTGACGGCAGGACGCCGGTGATGCGGGCCGTGCGCGAGGCCGAGAAGCGGCTGCTCGCGGGCCAGGACACCAAGACCTATCTCGGCCTCGCCGGCGACACCGGCTTCAACGCCGCCATGATCAGGCTTGCCTTCGGCGATAACGCCGATCATTCGCGCATCCGCGCAGCGCAGGCGCCGGGCGGATCGGGCGCCCTCAGGCTGGTGGCCGAGCTTCTGCAGCGCACGCGGCCGGGCGCGACGGTGTGGCTCTCCGATCCGACCTGGCCGAACCACCTGCCGGTGATGCGCGCCGCCGGCCTACAGGTGCGCGACTATCCTTATTTCGACGCTGTTTCCGGCGCTGTCCGTTTCGACGACATGCTGGCGGCGCTCAAGACCGCCACTAGCGGGGATGTCGTGCTGCTGCATGGCTGCTGCCATAACCCGACCGGCGCCAATCTGGATGCTGCGCAATGGGCGAAGGTTGCCGACGTTCTGCTTGAGCGCGGCCTGCTGCCTTTCGTCGACATCGCCTATCAGGGCTTTGGCGAAGGGCTCGACGCCGATGCCGCCGGCCTGCGGCTGCTCGCCGGCAAGGTGCCCGAGATGGTCGTCGCCTCGAGCTGCTCGAAAAATTTCGCCGTCTATCGCGACCGCGTCGGTTCCGCCATGATCATGGCCAAGGACGGCGCACAGGCCGACGTGGCTATGAGCCAGATGCTGGCAGCGGCGCGAGCGCTCTATTCGATGCCGCCGGACCATGGCGCTGCGGCCGTACGCATGGTGCTGGAAGACGCCGATCTGAAGAAGGTCTGGGAGACGGAACTCGAGGAGATGCGGCTGCGCATGCTCAGGCTGCGTGTCGCCTTCGCCGAGGCGTTGCGCCGGCAATCCAACTCCGATCGCTTCGATTTCGTCGCCAGCCATCGCGGCATGTTCTCCCGCCTGGGGCTCACCGAAGCGCAGGTTGAGCGTCTGCGCACCGAGCACGCCGTCTATATGGTAGGTGACAGCCGCATCAATGTGGCAGGTCTGCCTGAGGACGGCATGGACGAGCTCGCCAAGGCGATCGTTTCGGTGCTCGACTAAGTGCCGGCGCAACTGTGGACAATCGGCTTTTGCCAGCCGGCGGGATTGGTCGCCCGCCGCGGCGCGCGCTAGGGTTTGTTGCATGAAACCCTCCAAAGACATCTCCCGTCTGATCGAGACCATGGCGGCACTCAGAGCGCCGAAGACCGGCTGCCCCTGGGACATCGAGCAGAACTTTTCCACCATCGCCCCCTACACGATCGAGGAAGCCTATGAAGTGGCGGATGCGATCGCGCGCGGCGACTTCGACGATCTGCGAGAGGAACTGGGCGACCTTCTGCTGCAGGTCGTCTACCACGCGCAGATGGCGCAGGAGATTGGCGAGTTCGCGTTCGGCGACGTTGTCGAGGCGATCACCACCAAGATGATCCGCCGTCACCCGCATGTCTTCGGCGACGAGAAGGCGCGCAGCGCCGGCATGGCCAAGGGCATGTGGGAGAAGATCAAGGCGGTGGAGAAGGCCGACAAGCGCAACGCCCGCATCGCGCGCGGCCTCGACCCGGAAGATCACGGCAAGGGCTATCTCGATAGCGTGCCGGTTGCGCTCCCTGCGCTGACCCGCGCGTTGAAGCTGCAGGAGAAGGCTGCGCGCGTCGGCTTCGACTGGAGCGAGGCAGCACCCATCCTCGACAAGATAGAGGAAGAGATCGGCGAGCTGCGCGAGGCGCTGGTCACGGGCGACGCGGCACCCATCAAGGATGAGTTCGGCGACATGCTGTTTGCCGTCGTCAATCTCGGCCGCCATTTGAGACTTGATGCCGAAGCCGCGCTGAGCGGCACCAACGAGAAGTTCCGCTCGCGCTTCCATTATGTCGAGCGGGAGTTGGAGGCTTCCGGGAGGTCGTTGGAACAGGCGACTTTGGACGAGATGGAAACCCTCTGGCAGCAGGCCAAAAACGCAAGATAAGCAGCGGCCTAGCCGTGGTTCCTGCGGTTCAGCCGGGTCTCGATCTCCTGGCGGGCGCTGTGCGTGGCCGTCAGTGAGATGGTGACGCTGCCGTCCTCATTGTCGCTCCGCGAGACGACATCGCCATTGCGATAGAGCCAGTCGACCTGGCCGAGCTCAGCGGGGCTCAACGTCACCGTCATCGTTTCCAACTCGCCCGACACTCTGGCCTCGATGAGCGCCTTGAGCGCATCGATCCCCTCGCCGGTCGCTGCCGATATCGCGATCGGCGGCGCCTTGCCACCGGCGCTCTCGGCAAGCAGGCGCTCGCGATTGCCTTCGTCGAGCAGGTCGATCTTGTTCCACACCTCGATCATGCGGCTGGTGTCCGCGGCATCGACGCCGAGATCGCCAAGGATGCGCTCGACATCCTCGGCCTGCGCTGCAGTGTCCGGATCAGAGATATCGCGCAGATGCAGCACGAGATCGGCCTCGACGACCTCTTCCAGCGTCGCCCGGAAGGCCGCGACCAGATGAGTCGGCAAGTCCGAGATGAAGCCGACCGTGTCCGACAGGATGATCGGCGTGCCGTGCGGCAGGCGCACGCGGCGCAGCGTCGGATCGAGCGTGGCGAACAGCATGTCCTCCGCCAGCACCCCTGCCCCGGTCAGCCGGTTGAACAGCGTCGACTTTCCGGCATTGGTGTAGCCGACGATCGCAACTACCGGAAATGGCACCTTCTTGCGTTTTGCGCGGTGCAGGTCGCGGGTGCGGCGAACCGTTTCCAGCTCATGTTTGAGCTTGGTGATCTTGTCCTGCAGGATCCGCCGGTCGGATTCGATCTGCGTTTCGCCGGGACCGCCCAGGAAACCCGCGCCGCCGCGCTGCCGTTCGAGGTGGGTCCAACTGCGCACCAGCCGACCCTTCTGATAGTTGAGATGCGCCAGCTCGACCTGCAGGGTGCCTTCCTTGGTCCTGGCGCGCTCGCCGAAGATCTCAAGGATAAGCCCGGTGCGGTCGAGCACCTTGGCGTTCAGTTCCTTCTCGAGATTGCGCTGCTGTACCGGCGTGAGCGGATGGTCGACGATGACCAATTCCGCCTTGCGTTCCTTCACGATGTCGGCGAATTCCGCCACCTTGCCGCTGCCGAGCAGCGTTGCCGGGCGGGGATCGGTGACCGTCACCACCGCGGTGTGGACCGGGTCCAGGTCGATGGCGCTGGCAAGCCCGACCGCCTCGTCGTGGCGGGCATCCGCCGAGCGGCTCAGGCGCGGGCGGCTCGAATCGTCATCGCCCCGCGGCTGGCGCGCAAGCACCGGCACAATGACAACGGCCCGGGTCGGATCCTTGGCTTCCGGCCCAAGTTGATGTCCTTGTTTCCCGCGAACTCTGCGGTCCGCGTCCTGCTCACGTGCCAATCAGGCGCCCTGGCCTTCCTCGCCATCAAACATCTGAACCGGCTGGCTCGGCATGATCGTGGAAATGGCGTGCTTGTAGACGAGCTGGGAATGCCCGTCGCGCCGCAACAACACACAGAAATTGTCGAACGAAGTGACCACGCCGGTCAGCTTCACACCGTTGATGAGAAAGATGGTAAGTGGATTTTTGCTCTTGCGAACTGAATTCAGGAACAGGTCCTGAAGGTTTTGCGATCGTTCCGCCATTGTTTTTGTCTTTCGCCGATCCCCTTCGGTCTGCAGGCCAATGCGCCAAATTACGCGGCGCCTGTCAAGCGCGCAAACCCCCTCTTGCCGCCTAAACGACAAGCAGAACGAGATAGTTGAGGTTCATTCCACCTTTGCGGTTATCAGGCTGGACTTTTTTCCGCAATGTCAAAAAATGCCTGCCGCAACGAAAGTGTCATGGAGCCGGGGTGGCCGTTTGCGATCGGCGCGCCGTCGATTTCGACTACCGGCATGGCGATCGTGGTCGCGGAACTGATGAAAGCCTCCCGCGCTGCCTTGGCTTCGGCGATCGAAAACCCACGCTCCTCGATCGTCAGACCGAGCTTTTCGGCGACGTCGAACAGTGTCGTGCGGGTGATGCCGCGCAGGATGCCGTGTTCGGCCGGCCGCGTCACCAGAACGCCGTCGCGGGTGACGATCCAGGCATTGGACGAGCCGCCCTCCTTGACCGTGCCGTCGGAGTCGACGAACCAGGCCTCCTGGGCGCCGGCTTCCTTGGCCTTCTGCTTGGCGAGCACATTGGCAAGCAGGCCGGTGCTCTTGATGTCGACGCGGTCCCAGCGATTCTCCGGGACGGTGATGACCTTGATGCCGGTCTCAACCCGCTTGGCGGCAGCAGAGGGGTCGGCCTTCCGGGCGGTTATAACCAAGGACGGACGGGTGCCGGCTGCCGGAAAGACGAATTCACGGCTGGCGACGCCGCGCGTCACCTGGAGATAGACGAGGCCGTTGACGACGTTGTTGCGGCGCACCACCTCGCGCAGCAGCATCGGCAGGACGCCTTCCGAGACGGGCCATGCGATCGACAATTCCTTGAGCGAGCGCTTAAGCCGGGCCAGATGGCGCGGCATGTCGACGATAAAGCCGCGCGCCACCTCGCAGACCTCATAGACGCCGTCAGCGAACTGATAGCCGCGATCCTCGATATGGACCCGGGCTTCGGCATGGGCGACGTAGCGCCCGTTCACATAGGCAATGCGCGGCATGGGCTACCTCAGGGAAATGTCCGGCTCTCTTAAGCGATTCCGCCGCTGCCGTAATGAACAATCGCGTGGGCCAGCCGGCTTTGGGCAATTCCGGACGGAATGGTACGGCGAAGCCGCCGACTCCAACCGGCGCTGCACACTTTTCCTGGATTGCCTTTACACGCCCAGCGACTTCAGCTTGCGGTGCAAGGCTGATCGCTCCATGCCGATGAACTCGGCCGTCTTCGAGATGTTGCCGCCGAAGCGGTTGATCTGTGCGATCAGATAGTCCTTCTCGAATTGCTCGCGCGCCTCGCGCAGCGGCAGCGCCATGATGTGCTGGTCCGACTGGTTGGGTGTGCGCGGCATGACGTCGCCGATCTCGGAGGGCAGAAGGTCAGCGGTGATCGGGGCGTCGACGTCTCCGCCTCGCGCCAGGATCATCAGCCGCTCGACATTGTTGCGCAGCTGGCGCACGTTCCCCGGCCAGTTGTGCGCCTGCAGCACGGCCAGCGCGTCGTCACCGATGCGGCGCGGCTTGATACCGGCCTGCCGCGCGATCTGCTTCATGAAATTGTCGACGAGATACGGAATATCCTCTCGCCGTTCGGCGAGACCCGGCACAGTGACGGGGACCACCGCCAAGCGATGATAGAGGTCCTCGCGGAAGCGGCCATCGGCAATCATGGCCTCCAGGTTTTGCGCTGTGGAGGAGATGATGCGGACGTCGACCTTGACCCGCTTTGTGCCCCCTACCCGCTCGAACTGCTGCTCGACCAGCACGCGCAGAATCTTGTTCTGCGTCTCGCGCGGCATGTCGGCGACCTCGTCGATGTAGAGGATGCCGCGATGCGCCTCCTCCAGCGCGCCGACCTTGCGTTCGGTGCCGTTCGATTCGGTGCCGAACAGCTCGATCTCCATACGTTCCGGCGTGATGGTGGCGGCGCTCAGCGTCACGAACGGCCCGTTCTTGCGCGCCGACAGCGCGTGGATGGCGCGCGCCGTCAGTTCCTTGCCGGAACCCGACGGACCGATGATCATGATGCGGCTGTTGGTGGGTGCGACACGCTCGATGGTCTGCCGCAGTTGGCTCATCGCTGACGACATGCCGATCAGGTCGAAGGTCTCGCCGCTGCGCAGCTTGAGGTCGGAGACCTCGCGCCGCAATTTCGAAGTTTCCAGCGCGCGCTCGGCGATCAGGATAAGACGGTCGGCCTTGAACGGCTTCTCGATGAAATCATAGGCGCCACGCCGGATGGCCGACACCGCCGTTTCGATGTTGCCGTGGCCGGAGATCATCACCACCGGCATGTTCGGATGCATCGTCTTGATCTCGTCGAGCAGCGCCAGGCCGTCGAGGCGCGAGCCCTGCAGCCAGATGTCGAGGAAAATCAGCCGTGGCGCGCGATCGGCAATCGCCGCCAGCGCGCTGTCGGCATCGTGTGCCGTGCGGGTTTCGTGACCTTCGTCGCTCAGGATACCGGCGACCAGTTCGCGGATGTCTTCCTCGTCATCGACGATGAGAATGTCAGACGCCATTACCGACCTTTTCAGTTTCTCGTTCGTGTTCGTCGCGGCCTTCGCCGCGTGGCGGCGCGGCGACGACCGCCGCCGGCGGCACGATGATCGAGATCATCGCGCCCCGGCCGCCGTGGAAATCGGGCGGCGCGTCGTGCAATTCGAGCCGGCCGCCATGGTCCTCCACGATCTTCTTGACGATAGCGAGGCCAAGGCCAGTGCCTTTTTCGCGCGTCGTCATGTAGGGCTCGAGCAGTCGCTGCCGATTCTCGCGCGGCAGCCCTTTGCCGTTGTCGATAACATCGATTCTTATGGCGCCATCTTGGCGCCCGGCTTGAATCCGGATTGTGCCGTCGGAACGGTCTTGCGCATCAAGTCCGTCGATGGCCTCGGCGGCGTTTTTGATGACGTTGCCGAAGGCCTGCGCCATCAGGCGGCTGTCGAACGTTCCCTTGAGCGGCTCGTTGCCGAAATCACGCTGGAAAGCAACGTCGGAGCGGCTGACTTCCACCAGGAACGAAGCTTCGCGGAGCGACTCGCGCAGGTCTATCACCTTCATCTCCGGCTTCGGCATGCGGGCGAAGGCCGAGAATTCGTCGACCATGCGGCCGATGTCCTCGACCTGACGGATGATGGTGTCGGTGCACTGATCGAAGACTTCACGGTCCTCGGTGATGACCTTTCCGTAACGGCGCCTGATGCGCTCGGCCGAGAGCTGGATGGGCGTCAGTGGATTCTTGATCTCATGGGCAATGCGCCGCGCCACATCGGCCCAGGCCGAGGACCGCTGCGCCTGCACGAGATCGGTGATGTCGTCGATGGTGACGACATAGGATTTTTCCTCCGAGCCGTCGTCTCCGGCCTCGACGGTGACCTGGACATTGAAAGTCCGTTCCATGCCGGCGCGGAAGAAAGTCACCTGCTCGCGATAGACCGGCTTGCCGGATTGGCGCCCGATCTCGAAGACGCGACCGACATGCGGCAGGATGGCGGAGAGGTTCTGTCCGAGCGCGGCACTCGCCGAGATCGCCAGCATCGTTTCGGCCGAGCGATTGGCGATGGTAATGACGCCGTAGGGATCGACGCCGATGACCCCTGCGGTCACGCCGGCCAGCACCGCCTCCGAGAACCGCCGCCGCTCGTCGATCAGGTCTTTGGCCGACAGCAGCTCGTTGCGCTGCGATTTGAGCTCGAGGATCATGTTGTTGAAGGTCTCGCCGAGCGAAGCGACGTCGCCGTCCGATTGACGCACGGGGACGGCGACGTCGAGATTGCCCGTCGCCACCTCGTCGGCCGCGCCGATCAGCTGGCGGATCGGCCGGACAATTCGATCCGCCACGGCGATGCCGGTCCAGATCGCCGACAGGATGACGATCAGGGTCAGCGACAGATAGGGCAGCGCGAACGCGACTTGCGAAGTGCGACGGTTCTCTTCCAGTCCGCGATACTCGTCGGTGTTCGACCGAACGATCTGCCGCGCCTTGATAACGTCCGGGTCGACGAGCCGGATCGTGTAGAGATAAAGACCTTCGATCTCGCGCAACTTGACAATGGCGCCCATGATGTTGCGGGTGCGCGGCTCGATCAGCACCGGCTTGCCGTCGGCGGCCGTGTTGACCGCGCCAGGGGGCGGCTCCGGCATGGCGAAGTCGGCGTCGGTTTTGGCGCTCATGACGAAGGAGCCGTCAGGCTTGATCAGCGCCGCATGTGCCAGTCCGCGGCCGACGGCCTCCTTGTTCATGAGGTCGAGGAAGCCGGTCCGGTCGAGCCCGTAGAGCGTGCGCGAGGCATCGAGGTCGTAGGCCATCGACAGGGTCGTGCCCTGCAGGTTGCGGGCATTTTCCTGGACATAGGCATCGGCGATCGACAGCGACGAATTGACGATCGTTTTGGTGCGGATCTCGAACCAGCGGTCGAGGCCGATATCGAGCGTGATCGAGGCGATGATCGCGACCATGATCGCCGGGATGGCGGCGACCAGCGCGAACATGGCGACGATGCGCACATGCAGCCGCGATGCTGCACGGCCGTGCCTGCGGGCCATGACGATGCGGCGGATCTCGCGGCTGATCAGAGCGATCAGGAAGAGGACGAAGACGGCGTTGAGCGCGATCAACGCCCAGGTGGCGTTTGCATTCGGCGCGATCGGGGTCGCACCGACAAGGATTGCAAACGAGATCGCTGCGGTGATCATGGCGCCGACGATCGCGACCACGCCGGGCAGCGCCAGCAGCCGGCGGCCGTCGCGAACGCCGGCCCGGCTGAAAAGCGGTTGGTTCAGTGTCGGAGCCTCAGCAGCCATATCGCCGTCTAGAGTCGGTCATTGCGTCGGATGTATGCAACGCATTGTGGCGATTATGCAACAAGTGTGGCCGGGACGGAAATCTTTCCCCGACTTAATCCCCAAAAGTGAAGGCAAAGTCAGGGCTGCCTGGCGGCCTTGTAGACGTTGACGCCAAGCTCGCGGATCTTCTTGCGCAGCGTGTTGCGGTTGAGGCCCAGAAGCTCGGCCGCCTTGATCTGGTTGCCGCGCGTCGCGGTCATCGAAGCCAGCACCAGCGGATATTCGACCTCGGCGAGGATGCGTTGGTAGAGCCCGGAGGGCGGCAGGTCGCCGGCGAAGGACGCGAAATAGCGCTGCAGGAAATGCTCGACCGCCTGGCCGATCGACAGGTCGTCGGGTATCAGCGCGCCGCCGTCCGGCACGACAGATCGCTCGCCGGTCTTCAGTTCGGCCTCGATGATCTCGGCCGAAATCTCGTCCTGCGAATAGAGCGCGGCGAGCCTGCGCACCAGATTTTCCAGCTCGCGCACATTGCCGGGCCAGGGATAGCGCTTCATCAGCTCGATGCCACCGGCGGAAATGCGCTTGGTCTGCAGGCCTTCGCTGGCGCCCTGCTTGAAGAAATGCCGGACAAGGTCAGGCACGTCTTCAGAACGCTCTCGCAACGCCGGAAGTCGCAGCGGCACGACGTTCAGGCGGTAGAACAGGTCCTCGCGGAACAGGCCCTGGTTGATCAAGGTCCGCAAATCCTTGTTGGTGGCGGCGACGATGCGCACGTCGGTCTTGATCGGCGTGCGGCCGCCGACGGTCGTGTATTCGCCCTGCTGTAGCACGCGCAGCAGGCGCGTCTGCGCCTCCATCGGCATGTCGCCGATCTCGTCGAGGAACAGCGTGCCGCCTTCGGCCTGCTCGAAGCGGCCGGTGGAGCGGTTCTGCGCGCCGGTGAAGGCGCCCTTCTCATGGCCGAACAGTTCCGATTCGATCAGGTCGCGCGGGATCGCGGCCATGTTGATGGCCACGAAAGGCCCGCCGCGGCGGCGGCCGTATTCGTGCAGCGCGCGCGCTACCAGCTCCTTGCCGGTGCCGGATTCGCCGCTGATCATCACCGTCAGGTCGGTCTGCATCATGCGGGCCAGCATGCGGTAGATGTCCTGCATGGCGGCCGAGCGGCCGACCAGCGGCATCGTCTCCGGCTGATCGTCGGCGCGGGAATCCAGCTTCGGCCGCTTCGGCTCTGCAAGCGCGCGGTTGACGATGTTGAGCAGCTCGGTCAGATCGAAGGGCTTCGGCAGATACTCGTAGGCGCCGGTCTCGGAGGCGCGGATGGCGGTCATGAAAGTGTTCTGCGCGCTCATGACGATGACCGGCAGCTCGGGTCGCGCCTTCTTGATGCGCGGCAGCATGTCGAAGGCGTTCTCGTCCGGCATCACCACATCGGTGATGACGAGGTCGCCCTCGCCGGCAGCCACCCAGCGCCACAGCGTCGAGGCGTTCGAAGTCACGCGCACTTCATGGCCGACGCGCGACAGCGCCTGGTTGAGCACGGTTCGGATCGCCGCATCGTCGTCGGCGACGAGGATATTGCCGCGAACGGTCATTTGCGGTCTCCTTCAGCTTCGTCGCCGGCGTTGGGCAAAGTGTCCTTCCAGGCCGGCATCAAGACGCGGAAAGTGGTTCCACGCTGCGTCGAATCGCATTCGATGATGCCGCCGTGCTCGCCGACAATTTTGGCGACCAGTGCCAACCCGAGGCCCGAGCCGTTCGGTTTGGTGGTGATGAACGGATCGAAGAGGATCGGCAGGATGTCCTCGGAAACACCGGGGCCGTTGTCGTGCACGCAGAATTCCAGCGGCAGCGAGACGCGGTCTTGCGTTCCCGGCACGGAAACGCGGATGCCGGGCCGGAAAGCCGTCGACAGCACGATCTCGCCCTGCGGGTCGGCGCCGATCGCCTCCGCGGCGTTCTTGACCAGGTTGAGGAACACCTGGATCAGCTGGTCACGGTTCGCATAGACTGGAGGAAGCGAAGGATCATATTCCTCCAAGATTTTGATTTTTTTTGCAAAGCCGTTCTTGGCGATCGCTTTCACATGATCCAGAACGACATGGATGTTGACGGGAAAGCGCTCGATCGGCCGCTCGTCGGAAAACACTTCCATGCGGTCGACCAGCGACACGATGCGGTCGGTCTCGTCGGTGATCAAGCGGGTGAGCGCACGGTCCTCGTCGGAGGCTGAGAGCTCGAGCAGTTGCGCCGCGCCGCGGATGCCGGAGAGCGGGTTCTTGATCTCATGCGCCAGCATGGCCGCCAGGCCGGTGACAGAACGGGCCGCACCCCGATGTGTCATCTGCCGGTCGATCTTGTCGGCCATCGACCGCTCCTGGAACATCACCACGACCGAGCCGGGAAACTCCGGCACCGGGGCGACATAGAGGTCGACCATCTTCTCGATGCCGAGGCGCGGCGAAGAGACGTCGACGCGGTATTCGTTGACCGGCGCGCGGCGCTCGCGCACCTGGTCGACCAAGGTGAGCAGCGGACTGCCGAACGGGACCAGCTTGGACAACGTGTTGCGCGCCAGCATGGTCGCGCTGGAGCGGAAGAAATCCTCTGCATCCGCGTTGGCGAAGGTGATGAAGCCGTCGGCATCGACCATGATCACCGGGCGGCGAATGGTGTTCAGCACGATATTGGCGGCATCCGCGGTGTCGGCCGGCTGTGGGAGGTTCGTATTCATGCCGCGCTCCGCAATTCTGGCGATGCCGCGCTTTCGGTAAAGGCTTGGCGCAGCCCGGCGATCACTTCAGCCGGCTCGAAGGAAGTGAGGATGTGCTTGCGCCGTTCCGCCGAAGCACGAGTCGCGTGCCTGTCCAGATACCAGCCGAGATGCTTGCGCGCCTGGCGGAGCCCGCTTTCGACGCCGTAGAGCGAGAGCATGTCCTCGTAATGCGCAACCACGTAGTCAGCGAGCCTCTTGGGCGTTTCGGGAATATCGGTTGCAGACATGCCAGCGGCGGCTGCCGCGATGCTGCCGGCGGTCCACGGCGCGCCGTAATGGGCACGGCCGATCATCACCGCGTCGGCGCCTGATTGATCCAGGATCGTCGCAGCCTCTTCCGGCGAGCCGACATCGCCATTGGCCACCACCGGGATCGAGACCGCTTCCTTGACGCGCGCAATGGCGCGCCAATCGGCCTTACCCTGATAGAACTGGCAGCGCGTGCGGCCGTGGACGGTCACCATGCGCACGCCGGCCAGCTCGGCGCGGCGCGCCAACATCGGCGCGTTGAGCGCGCTTTCGTCCCAGCCGAGCCGCATCTTGACCGTCACCGGCACCGAAACGGCATCGACCACCGCCTCGATCAGCGAGAGCGCGTGATCGAGATCGCGCATCAGCGCCGAGCCGGCATAGCCGCCCGTCACCTTCTTTGCCGGGCAGCCCATGTTGATGTCGATGATGTCGGCGCCCTCGCCCGCCGCGATTCGCGCGCCCTCGGCCATGTGCGCTGCCTCGCGGCCAGCAAGCTGCACCATATGGACGGGCAGCCCGGAATGGCGGATGCGCAGATCGCAGCCGGCCCTGCCCTTGGCCAGTTCGCCGCTCGCCACCATTTCCGACACGACCAGCCCGGCACCATGCGCATGCGCACGCTGACGGAACGGCTCGTCGGTTATGCCGGACATCGGCGCCAGGAACACGCGGTTGCGTATCCTTACGCCGCCGACGTCGAGCGGCGAAGCCAATGTGGTCAATTCAGGCATGCACAAAAACCAAGCATGTTCGATTGCTGCACATTGTGTAGCCAGATGCAAGCCATTGTGCAACGCGCAATGACGTCACATTAAGGCGCATTTTGGAAAATGCTGGCCTTCCCTGCCAGCCGCGACTAAGCCTCTCGCCATGACTGACACAAGTGAAAAACCGGACGGCAAGGTCGGCGTGGTCATTGTCGCCGCCGGCCGCGGCGCCCGTGCCGGACAGGCCGAGGGGCCGAAGCAGTATCAGCGCATCGGCGGACGCGCCGTCATTGCGCATACGCTGGAAAGATTCCTGTCACATCCAGCCGTCGGGCCAGTGGTGGTGGCGATCCACGCCGACGACCGCGAGTTGTTCGAGCGCGCGGCGGGAGCTAATGCTACGCACACGCTCATCGTCATGGGCGGTCCGTCCCGCCAGGCTTCCGTCCGGCTGGGACTTCTGGCGCTGAGGGAGCAGGCGCCGGCAAAGGTGCTGGTGCATGATGCGGTGCGCCCGTTTGTCGACCATGGGCTCATCGACCGAACCATCGAGGCCATCGGCGAGCGCCAGGGCGCCCTGCCGGCGCTGCCCGTCGCCGACACGCTCAAGCGGGAATCGGCCGAGGGCATGATCGAGGAGACGGTGTCGAGGGCCGGCCTGCACGCGGCGCAGACACCGCAAGGCTTCCCGTTCTGGCCGTTGCTGGCGGCGCACGAGAAGGCGCATCATCTCGGCAAAAGCGAGTTCACCGACGACGCGGCGATCGCCGAATGGGCGCATATTCCGGTCAAGATCGTCCAGGGCTCGCCGGACAACATCAAGCTCACCTGGGCAAGGGATATCGCGATGGCCGACCAGCGGCTCTCAAATGCGCTGCCGCGCTTTCCGGACATCCGCACCGGCAATGGCTACGATGTGCACGCGTTCGAAGCGGGCGACCATGTCACTCTGTGCGGGGTCACTATCCCCTATGACCGGAAACTCTCCGGCCATTCGGACGCCGATGTCGGGCTTCATGCGCTCACCGATGCGTTGCTCGCCACCTGCGGCGCCGGCGACATCGGCACGCATTTCCCGCCGTCGGACCCGCAATGGAAGGGCGTTGCCTCGAAAATCTTCGTCGAGCATGCGGCGACGCTGGTGCGCGAGCGCGGCGGGCGCATCGCCAATGCCGATATCACGCTGATCTGCGAGGCGCCGCGGGTGGGGCCGCATCGCGAGGCGATGACGGCGGCGCTGGCGGCGATGCTCGGCATTGCGCCGGAACGCGTTTCCATCAAAGCGACGACCAACGAGAAGCTCGGCTTTGTCGGGCGCGGCGAAGGCATTGCGGCGATCGCGACCGCCAGCGTCGTCTATCCGGGAGACGTGCCGGCATGAGCAACGCGGAATTAGCCAACGCCCTGCTCCAGGCTTGTCAGCAGCGCGGCATCATGCTGGCCACGGCCGAGAGCTGCACCGGCGGTCTGATCATTGCAGCACTGACCGACATTGCCGGCTCTTCCGCCGTGGTCGATCGCGGCTTCATCACCTATTCCAACGAAGCCAAGATGGAGATGCTCGGCGTCTCCGCGGCGACGCTTGAGGCGCATGGCGCGGTCTCGGGTGAGACGGTCAGGGAGATGGCGGCGGGCGCGCTGACGCATTCGCGCGCGAGCCTCTCCCTTGCCGTCACCGGAATTGCCGGCCCGAGCGGCGGCTCGTCGGAAAAGCCGGTGGGTCTCGTCTGGTTCGGGATGGCATTTGCCGGCCAGCCGGCCGTCGTCGAGCGCCAGCTGTTTGGTCATAAGGGGCGGGAATTCATCCGCCACGAGACGGTCCGGCACGCGCTGCAGCTCGGCCTGCGAGCGCTGGCCTAGGCTATCCGCGGATCAGGCGTGCCTTGCGCTGCGCCGTAGATCACGTTCGCTCGCTTCTCGAATGCTTCGGAAAACATGCGGAAGGCGCGATCGAACATCGTGCCCATCAGCGCGCCGAGAATGCGGCTCTTGAATTCGTAGTCGATGAAGAAATGCACTTCGCAGCCGCCATCGGCCGGATCGAAGCGCCAGATGTTGCTGAGATATTTGAACGGGCCGTCGATGTATTTGACGTCGATGGCGTTCTCGTCGGGCTTGAGCAGCACCTGGGTCGTAAAGGTCTCGCGGATCGCCTTGTAGCCGATGCTCATGTCGGCGACGAGTATGGTGCGGCCGTCGCGCTCCTTGCGCGAGCGCACCGTCAGCGCCTCGCAGAGCGGCAGGAATTGCGGATAGGTCTCGATATCCGCCACCAGCGCGAACATCTGTTCCGGCGTGTAGGCGACGCGGCGGGTGGCTTCGAATTTCGGCATGAAAGCGTCAGCTGGCCTTCTTGAGCTGCGCCTCGCGCGCCGCGCGCAGCCTGGCGAAATCCTCGCCGGCATGATGCGAGGAGCGCGTCAGCGGGCTCGAAGCGACCAGCAGGAAGCCCTTCGTCTTGCCGATCGTCTCAAAGGACTTGAACTCGTCCGGCGTGATGAAGCGGATCACCGGATGGTGCTTCTTCGAAGGCTGCAGGTATTGGCCGATGGTCATGAAGTCGACATTTGCCGAACGCAGGTCATCCATGAGCTGCAGCACTTCGTTCCGCTCCTCGCCGAGGCCAACCATGATGCCGGACTTGGTGAAGATCGACGGATCGAGTTCTTTCACGCGCTGCAGCAGCCGGATCGAGTGGAAGTAGCGGGCGCCGGGCCGCACCGTCAGGTAATTCGACGGCACGGTTTCCAGATTGTGGTTGAAGACGTCGGGCTTGGCGGCAACGACGATCTCTAGCGCGCCGTCCTTGCGCAGGAAGTCGGGCGTCAGGATCTCGATCGTCGTTGAAGGCGCGGCGGCGCGGATGGCGTGGATGACGTCGGCGAAATGCTGCGCGCCGCCGTCGTCGAGGTCGTCGCGGTCGACCGATGTGATGACGACGTGGCTGAGGCCCATCTGCTTGACCGCATGGGCGACACGCGCCGGCTCGTCCGCGTCGAGGGCGGTCGGGATGCCGGTGGCGACATTGCAGAAGGCGCAGGCGCGCGTGCAGATCTCGCCCATGATCATGAAGGTGGCGTGCTTCTTGTCCCAGCATTCACCGATGTTCGGACATCCGGCCTCCTCGCACACCGTTACCAGCTTGTGCGACTTCACGATCTCGCGTGTCTCGGCGTAACCCTTCGAAACCGGCGCCTTGACGCGGATCCAGTCCGGCTTGCGCAGCACTTCCTGGTCCGGCCTGTGCGCCTTTTCGGGATGCCGCGGGCGCGGCGCATTGGCGATCGTGTCGAGAACAGTGACCATTTCAAACCCTTCGCGGCCGCCCGCGTCGCGGCCGCCTGTCTGCGTCATCTAGGACTTTTCGGAATAAAGAAAAAGGCCACGCCGGCGCATGCCGCCACGGCCATTTTCGCATAACGGACTTCGCTGGGGCTCAGCGCCGTACCAGCCGGCCGACAAAGATCAGCAGGCAGGCGCCGATGAAACCGGTGATGAGATAGGCGAACCAGCCGGCGCCGAAGGACTGGATGTTGAGAGCCTGTAAGATCGCATTCAGAACGATCGCGCCGACGATACCCAAAATGATGTTCATGAAGATGCCGGTGTTGCTCTTCATGACCATTTCGGCGAGCCATCCGGCCAAGCCTCCGATGATGATGGCTGCTATCCAGCCCACGCCATTCACGTCCATATGCCAATTCCTCCTTGATCAGGTGAAAATGCATCCGGATACGAACTGCTTTGCCCTCAGAATCCTCCGGCTGCCGCGTCTGAGTCTCGCGCGAGCAGTCTATCATGCGTTCAATGCGCGGCCATAGGCGTCGAGCACGCTTTCCTTCATCATCTCCGACAGGGTCGGATGCGGGAAGATCGTGTGCATCAGCTCTTCCTCGGTGGTCTCCAGGTTCATCGCCACGACGAAACCCTGGATGAGTTCGGTCACCTCGGCGCCGATCATATGCGCGCCCAGCAGCTGCCCGGTCTTCTTGTCGAAGATGGTCTTGATGAAGCCCTGGTCCTCGCCGAGCGCGATGGCTTTGCCGTTGGCGCCGAACTGGAAGCGACCGACGCGGATGTCCTTGCCCTCGGCCTTGGCCTTGGCTTCGGTCAGGCCGACCGAGGCGACCTGCGGGCTGCAATAGGTGCAGCCCGGGATCTTCAGCTTGTCGATGGCGTGCACGCCCGGGATATTGGCGATCTTCTCGACGCAGATCACGCCCTCGTGCTCGGCCTTGTGGGCGAGCATCGGCGGCCCGGCCACATCGCCGATGGCGTAGATGCCGGGCACGTTCGTCCTGCCGTAGCCGTCGACCGCGACACAGCCGCGATCCGTCTTGACGCCGAGCGCCTCGAGGCCGAGGCCCTCGATATTGCCTTGTACGCCGACGGCCGAGATCATGCGGTCGGCGGTGATCTTCTCGACCTTGCCGTCCTTCATCTCGACATGCGCGGTGACCGAGTTGGCGCCCTTCTCGACCTTGGTCACCTTGGCCTCGAGCAGGATCTTCATGCCCTGCTTCTCGAACTGTTTCTGCGCGAATTTCGAGACCTCGGCATCCTCGACCGGCATCACCGCCGGCAAAAGCTCGACCACGGTCACATCGGCGCCCATGGTGCGGTAGAAGGAGGCGAACTCGATGCCGATGGCGCCCGAGCCCATCACCAGCAGCGACTTCGGCATCTCCTTCGGAACCATGGCCTCGAAATAGGTCCAGATCAGCTTGCCGTCCGGCTCGATGCCAGGCAGCGCGCGCGGCCGCGCGCCGGTTGCGAGGATGATGTGCTTGGCGGTGTAGGTGCCCTCGCCCTTGACGCCTTTCGGCACCGGCGGCTGCGGCTCCATCGGCTTCTTGGCGGTCTTGGCGACGACGACCTCGCCGGGCTTGGAAAGCTTCGCCTCACCCCAGATGACGTCGACCTTGTTCTTCTTCATCAGGAAGGCGACACCGCCATTCAGCCTGAGAGACACCTTTCGCGAGCGGTCGACGACGGCTGCGGTGTCGGGGCTGACCTTGCCGTCGAGCTTAAGGCCGTAATCCTTGAGGTGGTTCGAATAGTGCATGATCTCCGCCGAGCGCAGCAGCGCCTTGGTCGGGATGCAACCCCAGTTGAGGCAGATGCCGCCGAGATGCTCGCGCTCGACGATCGCCGTCTTGAAGCCGAGCTGGGCGGAACGCACAGCGGTGACATAGCCGCCGGGGCCTGAGCCGATGATAATGACGTCGTAGTTCTCAGCCACGGGTTTCTCCCTGATTTTTCTCGGGGTTAGAAGGAAAGCATCACACGCACGAGGGGCGCCAGCGCCTGACCGATCCGCCGCGTGTTTTCGGCATCGAGATGGACGCCGTCGAGCGGCGTGGTGACGGCGACGGAGCCGGCGTCGAAGAAGCCGCAGCCGGCCTCGTCGGCAAGCGAGGAATATTGCGGCGCCAGCCGCTTCGAGGCGTCATCGCCGCCGGCGAACATTTCCTTGAATTCGGCATTCTCGGTGCGCGTCACCGCGGGCGGCGCGACAATGAGGATCTGCGGAGCCGGCCAGTCGAACGGATAGTCGTGGCCGCGCACGATATCGATCAGGCGCTGCATGCCCTGCTTGGCGGCAACGGGATTGCCGTGGATCCACGGCTTCATGTCGTTGGCGCCCAACATGATGATGATCAGGTCGAGCGGCGCGTGCGTCGTAAGGATCGTCGGCAGCGTTCTCGCGCCGTTGCGGTCGGCACCGGCGAGGTGATCGTCAAAGGCGGTGGTGCGGCCGTTCAGCCCTTCGGCGATGACATCGATGCCGTCGCCCAGCGCCGTCTTGAGCACGCTCGGCCAGCGGTCCTCCAGCGCATGGCGCCCGAGGTTGGCAGCGTCGTAGCCCCAGGTCAGCGAGTCGCCGTAACAGAGAATAGTCTTCATGCGCTTGCCCCACCCCTGCCGAACCCCGCCGACGAGCGCTTGAGTTGCCAGCGCGGCCATTGCACGATGATCGCCGCTGCGCCCGGCAGGATCAGCCCGGCAACGATCGAAAGGTCATTTGCGGTCGCCCGGCTCTCGGCCGGCACCGAAAACGTCCAGCCCACCAGCGCCAGCAGCCCGAGACAGAAAAGCGCAAGCAGCAGCCACAGCATCCCATCGAGCGCCCGCACCGGCTTGCCTCGGAATTGAACGAGGAAGAAGGCGACCGTGACCACAACGACGATCATCACCGTGGCCGCGAAGACCAGAATGCATTCCTCTGTCGCGCCGGTGATGACCGCCAGCTCTTGAACGACAAGTACGCCGGCCAGACCGGAAAGAATGAAGGCGAAAAGGCTGGTGAAGAAATTCCGCACCGCCTTTTTCCCTTCCTTACACCAGCATGCCCATCGGGTTTTCGATCATGCGCTTGAAGGCGCCGAGCAGCTCCGCACCGAGCGCGCCGTCGACGGCGCGGTGATCGGTCGACAGCGTCACCGACATTATGGTCGCGATCTTGATCTCGCCTTTCTTCACGATGGCGCGCTCCTCGCCGGCGCCGACCGCAAGGATCGTGGCGTGCGGCGGGTTGATAACGGCGGCAAAAT
This sequence comes from Mesorhizobium sp. WSM4887, assembly GCF_029625865.1. Classification (NCBI taxonomy): domain Bacteria; kingdom Pseudomonadati; phylum Pseudomonadota; class Alphaproteobacteria; order Hyphomicrobiales; family Phyllobacteriaceae; genus Mesorhizobium; species Mesorhizobium sp. WSM4887. The sequence goes on along the minus strand of NZ_JARTVP010000010.1, from coordinate 103,827 downwards.
CCTTGACGCCGAACATGCCGAGATTGGACACGGCCGTGGTGCCGCCCTGGTACTCTTCGGGCTTCAGTTTGCGGCCGCGTGCGCGGCTTGCCAGATCCTTCATCTCGTTGGAGATGACGGACAGCGTCTTTTCGTCGGCATGGCGGATGATCGGCGTGATCAGGCCGCCGGGTATCGACACGGCGACGCCGACATCGGCGTGCTTGTGCTTGACCATGGCGTTTTCGGTCCAGGAGGCGTTGGCGTCCGGCACCGCCATCAGCGCCATCGCCATCGCCTTGATCACCATGTCGTTGACCGAGAGCTTGTAGGCCGGGACCTCGCCCTTCTCGGTTTTCCGCATTGGGGCCGCGGCGTTGAGCTGCGTGCGCAGCGCGAGCAGCGCATCGAGCTCGCAGTCGAGCGTCAGATAGAAATGCGGAATGGTGCTCTTGGCCTCGACCAGCCGGCGCGCAATGGTCTTGCGCATATTGTCGTGCGGAACGAGTTCGTAAGAGCCTTCCGCGAACAGCTTCAGCACCTGATCGTCTGACATCGGCTTCGGCGCGGGGGCAGGAGCGCCTGCGGGCGCACCGGCAGGAGCCTTGGCGGCAGGCGCAGCCTTGGCGCCGCCCGAGGCGATCGCCGCCTCGACATCGGCCTTCACCACGCGGCCATGCGGGCCGGAACCGGCCAGCGCTGAAACGTCGACGCCGGCATCCTTCGCGATGCGGCGGGCGAGCGGCGAGGCAAACACGCGCTCGCCTCCGGCGTGGCCGTTGGCGACCGGTGCAGGCTCGGCCTTCGCCGGCGCGGCCGCCGGCTTCGGCGCTTCCTTGGGCGCCTCGGCCTTCGCAGGGTCCGCTTTCGGAGCCTCCGCCTTGGGCGCCGCACCGCCATCGCTCTTTGCGGCAGCACCGGCGTCCTCGCCTTCGCCTGCCAGAATGGCGATCACCGCATTGACCTTGACGCCTTCGGTGCCTGCCGGAACGACCAGCTTAGCGACTGTGCCCTCATCGACCGCTTCGACTTCCATCGTCGCCTTGTCGGTCTCGATCTCCGCGATCACGTCACCGGGCGCAACATGATCGCCTTCCTTGACCAGCCACTTGGCGAGATTGCCCTCTTCCATGGTGGGCGAGAGAGCCGGCATGGTGATGTTGATTGGCATGTTGTCCTCCCGACCGGCTCAGCGATAGGTGACGGCTTTGACCGCCTCGACGACCTCGCCGACATTGGGCAACGCCAGCTTTTCGAGGTTCGCCGCGTAAGGCATCGGCACATCCTTGCCGGCGATGGTGATGACCGGCGCATCGAGGAAGTCGAAGGCGCGCTGCGAGACCTGGCTGGCGATGTGGTCGCCGACCGAGCTCTGCGGGAAGCCTTCCTCCACCACGACCAGCCGGTTGGTCTTCTTGACCGAGGCGATGATGGTATCGAAGTCGAGCGGACGGACGGTTCTCAAATCGATGATCTCGGCGTCAAGGCCCATGCCGCGCAGTTCGGCCTCGGCCTTGACCGCATAGGTCATGCCGATGCCGAAGGAGACGAGGGTGACGTCCCTGCCCTGCTTGTGCACACGCGCCTTGCCGATCGGCAGCACGAAATCGTCGAGCTTCGGCACGTCGAAGGACTGGCCGTAGAGAATCTCGTTCTCGAGGAAGATGACCGGGTTCGGATCGCGGATCGCGGCCTTGAGCAGGCCCTTGGCGTCGGCGGCCGTGTAAGGCATCACCACTTTCAGGCCGGGGATGTGGCTGTACCAGGCGGCGTAGCACTGCGAGTGCTGGGCGGCGACACGGGCCGCGGCGCCGTTCGGGCCGCGGAAGACGATCGGCGCGCCCATCTGGCCGCCGGACATATAGAGTGTCTTGGCGGCCGAATTGATGATCTGATCGATCGCCTGCATGGCGAAGTTGAAGGTCATGAACTCGACGATCGGCTTCAGGCCTGCCATCGCCGCGCCCACACCGACGCCGGCAAAGCCATGCTCGGTGATCGGGGTATCGACGACGCGGCGCGGCCCGAACTCCTGCAGCAGGCCTTGCGTGATCTTGTAGGCGCCCTGGTATTCGGCAACTTCCTCGCCCATGACGAAGACATCGCCGTCGCGGCGCATTTCCTCGGCCATCGCGTCACGCAGCGCCTCGCGCACCGTGGTCGAGACCATTTCGGTGCCGGCAGGGATGTCCGGATCGGCCGCGACTTCCGCCTTCGGCGCGGCGGCGACAGGCGCAGCCGCCTCGCTTTTGGCCGCGGCGGGCGCCGGTGCCGGCGCGGCCGCTTCAGCCTTGGGCTCTTCTTCGCCGATGCCTTCGCCGGCCTTGTCGACGTCTTCGCCGTCGACCGCAAGCACGGCGATCAACGCGTTGACCTTGACGCCTTCGGTGCCGGCCGGAACCACGATCTTGGCGAGCGTGCCTTCATCGACGGCTTCGACCTCCATCGTCGCCTTGTCGGTCTCGATCTCGGCGATGACGTCGCCGGCGACGACCTTGTCGCCTTCGTTCTTCAACCACTTGGAAAGATTGCCCTCTTCCATCGTCGGCGAGAGAGCGGGCATGAGAATTTCGATCGGCATGTCCGTGCCCTCCTTAGAGTACGATGTCGGTCCAGAGCTCGGACGGATCCGGCTCGGCGTCGTGCTGGGCAAATTCGGCGGCGTCGGCGACGATGTCGCGGACCTCCTTGTCGATGGCCTTGAGATCGTCTTCGCTCGCCCACCTCTTATCGATCAGGCGCGCCTTGACCTGTTCGATTGGGTCGTGCTCCGAGCGCATCTTCTGCACTTCTTCCTTGGAGCGATACTTCGCCGGGTCGGACATCGAATGCCCGCGATAGCGATAGGTCTGCATCTCGAGGATCAGCGGGCCGTTGCCGGCGCGGCACCATTCGGCGGCGACGTCGCCGGCTGCCTTGACCGCGCGAACGTCCATGCCGTCGACCTGCATGCCGGGAATCTTGAAGGAAGCGCCGCGGTTGGAGAAGTCGGTCTCGGCGGATGAGCGCGACACCGATGTGCCCATGGCGTAGCGATTGTTCTCGATGATGTAGATTACCGGCAGCTTCCACAGCGAGGCCATGTTGAAGCTTTCATAGACCTGGCCCTGGTTGGCGGCGCCGTCGCCGAAATAGGTCAGCGAGACATTCTTGTTGTCGCGGTAGCGGTTGGCGAAGGCCAGGCCTGTGCCCAGCGACACCTGCGCGCCCACGATGCCGTGGCCGCCATAGAAATGCTTCTCCTTGGAGAACATGTGCATGGAGCCGCCCTTGCCTTTCGACAGGCCGCCACGGCGCCCGGTGAGCTCGGCCATGACGCCGCGCGGCGACAGATCCATCGCCAGCATGTGGCCATGGTCGCGATAGGCGGTGATCATCTGGTCGCCCTCGATCAGCGCCATCTTCATGCCGGTAACGACGGCCTCCTGGCCGATATAGAGGTGGCAGAAGCCGCCGATAAAGCCCATGCCGTAAAGCTGGCCCGCCTTCTCCTCGAAGCGGCGAATGAGCAGCATGTGCCGGTAGGCGGAGAGCTCTTCTTCTTTGGTGAAGTCGGCTGGCTTGGGGCTGGAAAGGGCCGACGATTTGCCGTCGGATCTGGATTTGGACTTGGCAGGCGCTTTTCTGGCGGCGGTGGCCATACATCACTCCCTGTTGGCGTCTCTTCGCGGACATTCAAGGGAGAGCGACCCGTCTCCCCACCGATTTGAGCGAGGCTAACACGCAAGAGTGCAATGCGCCATGCTGAAAAATGCATGGCTGACATGCATCCTAAGCGATTAGAATCATTGCAAATAAGTTTGATTAACCGAAATTCGGTTATTTTGCCGAAGCCGGCAGCATGATGGTGATTTCGTCTGGATGGGACAGATTGAGCGCCTTTCGGGCCTGCTCGTCAAGCATGTCCTTTTCCAGCGTGCCTTCATGCATGAGCTGGACACGACGTTCGAAGTCGATCCGGCGCGCCTTGACCGCGTCGAGCTGAGTCTGGAGTTCGGCCGCCTGGGCCTGCAGCCGATATTTGGAGTAGATGCCGAACTCACCGTGATAGGCATGGAAGCCGAAATAGGCGAGAAACAGCACGCAGAGCGACGGAACGATCAGCTTGCCGGTGTTTCTCTGCTTGTGCTGACGTGTCCACATGACCCGACCCCTTTCGGCCGCGAGCGCAAGCGGCTGTTCGAGTCTTTTTTCGCCCGATTGTGCTTAATGGACGGTTACGGCTGGCTGGACTGAGACCTGCCGAAACAAAAAGAGGCGGGGAAACCCGCCTCTCCGCCTCTTTCAACAACCAAGACAGTTTGTCCGGATCAGCCCTTGACCACCGACTTGCCGGCGTAGCGCGCCTGCCGGCCGAGCTCTTCCTCGATCCGGATGAGCTGGTTGTACTTGGCCATGCGGTCTGAGCGCGACAGCGAGCCGGTCTTGATCTGCCCGCAGTTGGTGGCGACGGCGAGGTCGGCAATGGTCGAATCCTCGGTCTCGCCCGAGCGGTGCGACATGACGGCGGTGTAGCCGGCCTTGTGCGCGGTCTCGACCGCGTCGAGCGTTTCGGTGAGCGAGCCGATCTGGTTGACCTTGACCAGGATCGAGTTGGCGACGCCCATGCGGATACCGTCGCGCAGTCGCGCCGTGTTGGTGACGAACAGATCGTCGCCGACCAATTGGGTCTTCTTGCCGATCAGATCGGTCAGGTATTTCCAGCCCTCCCAATCGTCCTCGGCAAGGCCGTCCTCGATGGTGACGATCGGATAATCGGAAGCGAGCTTGGCGAGGTATTTGGCCTGCGCCTTCGGATCGCGGGTCTTCTTCTCGCCCTCATAGACGTAGTTACCGTCCTTGAAGAACTCGGTCGCCGCGCAGTCGAGGCCGAGCGCCACGTCCTCGCCCGGCTTGAAGCCGGCCTTCTCGATCGATTCCATGATGAAATCGAGGGCCGACGGCGCGCTCTTCAGGTTGGGGGCGAAACCGCCCTCGTCGCCGACATTGGTGTTGTGGCCGGCATCCTTCAGCTTCTTTCTCAGCGTATGGAAGATTTCAGAGCCCCAACGCACGCCGTCGCGCAGCGTCGGCGCGCCGACCGGCAGGATCATGAATTCCTGAAAGTCGATCGGGTTGTCGGCATGAGCGCCGCCATTGATGATGTTCATCATCGGCACCGGCAGGATGTGCGCCTTGGCGCCGCCGACATAGCGGTAGAGCGGCAGCCCGGCGGCCTCGGCGGCGGCCTTGGCCACCGCCAGCGACACGCCGAGGATGGCGTTGGCGCCGAGCCGGCTCTTGTTCGGAGTGCCGTCGAGCTCGATCATCGTCTGGTCGATATGGATCTGGTTCTCGGCTTCCATGCCGCCGATCGCCTCGAATAACTCGCCGTTCACCGCCTCGACGGCGCCCTGGACTCCCTTGCCGAGATAGCGCGGCCCGCCGTCGCGCAGCTCGACCGCCTCATGCGCGCCGGTCGAGGCGCCCGACGGAACGGCGGCGCGGCCCATCGAGCCGTCTTCCAGCACCACGTCGACCTCGACGGTCGGATTTCCACGGCTGTCCAGGATTTCACGCCCGACAATGTCGATGATGGCGGTCATTGCGATGTCCCCGATTGATCGATTGAAGCGTCGCGCCCCTCTTAGCCAAAGCCCGGCAAAAGGCAATTGGGCGGTCCGTAATAATTGCCGGCGACAAGATTCACGAAGCGCAAATCTTTGTCATCATTAGTCATGCGCGCGACTCGCCCTTCTGATTTATGGTCGTGTTTGCGCGGGGCGAAACACGAGGAGTTTCGCCATGTCTCAGTTGAGCGGTATCGTGAGTTTGTTCCTGATCGCGGCGGCGTTCCTAACGTCCTGCGAAACCCAGAAGCCTCAGCAGAACTCCACGGAGCTATCCACCCTTCGGACCGCTGAATAGGTTCCTCAACGCTCGAAGGCCCCCGGACCCGGGGGCCTTCTCGATTCTGGAAGCAGCCGATCAGGCCGATCAGTGCCAGTAAGGCTTCACGTGGTAGTATTCGAAAGATGCGTCGCGGGCCGCTTCACCATCGGCGCCGGTCAATTCCTCGATCGAGTAGGCCGGTGCCGCCTTGAGCTGTTCCTTGGTGAAAGGCACGACGTAGCCGCCCATGTTTTCATCATAGTCGAGGCTTGCCCACGGAATGGCGTGATACTTCTCGCCCATGCCGAGGAAGCCGCCGAAGCCGATGACCGCGAACATGATCCCGTTCGACATCTTGTCGAGCATCACGTCCTCGATGCTGCCGATGCTGTCGCCGGCGGTGTTGTAGACCGAGGTGCCGATGACGCGCGAGGCGGCAATGGCTTCGGTGTGGCCAGACGGAGTGGTCATTGTTGTGCTCCTCTCATTTGTTTGTCCGTTGTGGACAATGAGGGGAGCGGGCGAAGGTTCCAGATTTTCGGCTGCCCTGCTACGGCCTCTTGGCGATCCGATCGAACGCCATCAGCCTTTCCAGCAATGCGGGAAGATTCTTCAAGGGCACCATGTTGGGGCCGTCGGAGGGGGCGTTGTCCGGATCCTGGTGGGTTTCGATGAACACGCCGGCAACGCCGATCGCCACGGCGGCGCGCGCGAGGGTCTCGACAAAGCGTCGTTCGCCACCGGTCGAGCCGCCTTGCCCGCCCGGCTGCTGCACGGAATGGGTGGCGTCGAAGATCACCGGCGCGCCGATCTCGGCCATGATCGGCAGCGCTCGCATGTCCGACACCAGTGTGTTGTAGCCGAAGGAGGCGCCGCGCTCGGTGACCAGCACGTTGGCGTTGCCGGAACCGGTGACCTTGGCGACGACATTCTTCATGTCCCATGGCGCCAGGAACTGACCCTTCTTGACGTTCACCACCTTGCCGGTGCGCGCCGCCGCAATCAGCAGATCCGTCTGCCGGCTGAGAAAGGCCGGTATCTGCAGCACATCCACATGCGGCGCGACCAATGCGCATTGCTCCTCGGTGTGGACGTCGGTCAGCACCGGCAGTCCGAACTCCTTGCGCAGGTCGTCGAAGATCGGCATCGCCGCCTCGATCCCGGCACCGCGCGCGCCGCCGAGCGAGGTGCGGTTGGCCTTATCGTAGCTCGTCTTGTACACCAGCCCGATACCGAGCCTTGTGGTTAGTTCCTTCAGTGCGCCGGCCATGTCGAAGGCGTGCTGGCGCGACTCGAGTTGACAGGGGCCTGCGATCAGCGACAAGGGCGCATTGTTGGCGAAAACCACCTTGCCGACGCTTACCGCGGCATTAGGCGCAAGGGGCTCGCTCATGGGATCTCCCGAAAGATGAAGGCCGCGCCCTGACCGGGTGCCGGCGGCACGACGACATCGTCGTCGCTCATGTTGTGCTCTATGGCGTTTGCCGCAAGTAGCTGGGTAGCTGCGGCGACGCTGCGAACCGCAAAGATGACGGCCGCAAATCGCAGGTCCGAAGGCTGCCTTGCCGAAGCACCGAACCGTGCGGCAAAAGCGTCGGGCGTCAGAACGGCCAGGGTCGCGTTTGGCAGGTCAGTCCTGTCGCCGTCGCTCGCGTCCTGGCCGGCAGCGATCGATATCAGTCCCCTCTGGCTCGAAGGCTCGTCGCTCACCGCCACGATCTCAACGATGCCGGTCACGCCATTGGCATGTGCCTGCAGTGCGGTGCGGTCGATCTGCGGCGCGTTGATGCGCTGGCAGGCGAACAGGAAGGCGTCCGGTGCTTTTCTATCGGCCGCGAATGCCAGTTTGAACGATGCCGTGTCGCTTTTGCCCGTGGTGTCGGTGAAGGCGCGCGAAAAGCTCAACATGTTGCCAGCCGACAGCCCCGCTTCGACATAGCGCGCGTGGTCGGCATCTGCATCGGCGGTCCCGAAGACGACCGCGGAGAAGCCCTCGTCGTCAAGCCTGCTGCGGTAAAGGCGGTCGCGCGCGACGAAGACGTTGCCTTCGCCCATCGCCCGATCGGCCGTTTTGTCATCGCCGACGGCCAGCGGTTCCAGATAGGTGCCGTCGGTGAAGAAGACACAAGCGTTCTCGGTCCCGAAAGGATGGACGCCGGTCGGGGCGACGACGAAGCCGAGCGACGAGAGGCGCTGCCTTGCAATGTGGAGGCTCCGCGTGAGCAGAACGAGATGGTCGAGCGGATGGGGCGGAGTTTTCGTCATGCCGGCGCGGTGTGCACCATTGCGGAAATCGGTTCAAGGCCTGGCGTCCAAGGCGAGCGGACGGCGCGGCTCAGGCGGCGGCCACGACGTCGGCCGAATAACGCAGCTCGCGCAACGGTTTAACCCTGCCTGTCGTCTCCGCATAGATCGGATGCGCCCTGTATGCTGCGAGCGCTGCCTCGTCCTCGAATTCGGCATAGACGACCACGTCGATCGCGTTTGAGAACAGATCGACCTTGGTATTGAGCGTCACCTCGAAGTGTTTCGAATGTGGAATCTTGCCCAGTTCCTGCAGCCCTGACCGGACGGCCTCCACATCCTCCTTGCGCCGCACGCTGAAGAAAACGATGTGCCGGATCAAACCCAGCCTCCTTGATCGACGGATGAACGCGTTTTGTGGGAGCAAGGCCGTCGCGTCAACCGGCAACGATGTCGCGCCCGCTATTTGAGCGGCAGCGTCGGGGCCTCAGGCAGCGCCGGTGACGTAACGCACGATGCGCGACATCTCCCTGACGGTCGCGTCGAGATATTGGCCCTGGTTGTAGAGGCCGTCCCAGATCAGGAAGAACGTGATGGCGACGATAACGATCACATAACGCATGGCTAAAGCTAGCGTATGTCCTCAAACCGAACCAGAGCGCCTTCACGGCAATCGTTCCAATTCACTGCTTTGTAATCGACGCACCTTTCCGGCGTCATGGGACCCAGCGCCGGCTACCTGGAGAGCTGCGGTGCGAGCACAAATGTCTCATGCGAACATGATGCAACCGCGATCGGACATCCGGCATTTTTCCGGCTGTCCGGCGCCGTCACTGCATCCTCGGGCGAGCGCCGAGCGTCGTTCGCAACAGGAGGCTTCCTTGAACCGCACCGTAACCGTCGCCGTGCTGCTGCTTGCCGTGATCTCGGCAAGTGCGGCTGACGCAAAAGTATCCTTGCCCACGGTCACCAATGACCCGCTGGGCGCGCTGACTGCCCCGACGCTGACACCGGGGGCCAGCGACCTTGTCAACAACACGCCGACATCGACCATCCAGGAGATTCGCCACCCGAGAGGAATGGCGCCGCTGACCGTGCCCAGCGATCCGCTCGGCACGTCGATCCAGCCGGCCTTCCCCGGGCCGCTCACCACGCCCGCGACCACCCCTTCGCCTTAGCCAAATCAGGCCCGCCCGGCCGCGCAACATCAAAGGGCAATGCGGTATTTGGCAAACCCCGCCTCACCCTCGCCCGCCGGCTCGATCTTCAGCGACTTCACCTGACCGATGAAATCCTTGGCCCTGGGTCCGGTCTCGAAGACAACGCTGGTTCCAGGCAGCGGCGCGAACGACCAGTTGTCGTCCGCCGACGGATTGATCGTGCCCTCGCTGATGACGTAGCGCACGATCACGTCGCGGTTGGTGTCCGGCGCCTCGTAGATGATCTTTGAAGCATTGATATCGGGGAAATTGCCGCCGCCGCCAGCGCGGTAGTTGTTGGTGGCAACCACGAATTTCGCTGCCGGATCGAGCGGCTTGCCGGCGAATTTAAGATCGACGATGCGGCTGGAGCCGGCATTGGCGACGGCGCCCTTGGTATCGTATTTCGGCGGCTGCGACAGGTCGATCTTGTAGGTGATGCCATCGATGACGTCGAAATTGTAGGAGGGGAAATCGGTGTTGATCAGCGGCTGATCCGCCTTCCCGGGCTCGATCCTGTTGAAGATGCCGGCCGACATCTCCAGCCATTCCTTGACTTGCGAGCCGGTGATTTCGACCGCGCGCACGGTGTTCGGATAAAGATAGAGATCGGCGACGTTCTTGATGGCGATATCGCCGACAGGAACGTCGGTATAGTAGTCGGCGCCGTTGCGGCCGCCTGCTTTGAACGGTGCCGCCGCAGAGAGGAGCGGCACGTCCTTCCACTCTGTGCTCTTCAGAATATCCTTGAGATACCAGCTCTGCGCCTGATTGACGATCTGCACCGAGGGATCGTCGGCGACCAAAGCGAAATAGGAATAGAGCGGCGCGGACGTCTTGCCGACGGGGCGGCGGACATAGGCGAGCGTCGCCTCGTGATCCTGCTCGAGCGCCGCGATGATGCGTTTGTCGTCGCCGACCGTAGCCTTGTTCTTGCTGTCGACCCGCTCATAGATCGGCCGCGCCTCGGAGGTGGCCGAGACGACGCGCCATTTCGAGCCATCGCGCTCAAGAAGCAGGTCGATCAGGCCCATATGCGAGCCCCAGAAGCCGCCCATCACCGCCGGCTTGCCCTGCAGAGTGCCTTTTTCGGTGTCGACGCCTTCCAGCGCCTGGAAATCCTTCTTGCCGGGGAAGACGAGATGCTGGTGCCCGGTGAAGACCGCGTCGATGCCTTCGACGCCGGCGACGAAGAAGGAGGCGTTCTCCATCATGTCGCCCTGCTTGATATCGATGCCGGAATGCGAAAGCGCAATGACGATGTCGGCGCCCTCCTCACGGATTTGCGGTACCCAGGCCTTGGCCGCCTGGACAATGTCGCGGGTCTGGACGTTGCCTTCCAGGTTTTTCAGGTCCCAGACCATGATCTGCGGCGGTACGAACCCGATCACCCCGATTTTGATCGGCTGTTCGGCGCCGGAGCCGTCCTTGATCTTCTTGTCGAGGATAACATAGGGCTTGAGGTAGAGCTTGTCGTCGCGCGGGTTCGTGGCGAGCGTCGTGCCCCGGATCAGGTTGGCGCATACGAAGGGGAAATTGGCGCCGGCCAACACCTTGTCCATGAAGGACAGGCCGTAGTTGAATTCGTGGTTGCCGAGGGTCGAGCATTCATAGCCGAGCAGGTTCATGCCCTTCATGATCGGATGCAGGTCGCCGTCCTTCATGCCCTTTTCATAGGCGATGTAGTCGCCCATCGGATTGCCCTGCAACAGGTCGCCGTTGTCGATCAGCATCGCATTGGTGGCTTGCTTGCGCACCCCGTCGATCAGCGAGGCCGTGCGCGACAGGCCCATCGTGTCGTTCGCTTTGTCGGCGTAATAGTCATAGGGCAGCAAATTCACATGGATGTCGGTCGTCTCCATGATCCTCAGATGCGCCTGATTGGCTGCGGCCCGGGCGGAGAACGGATGCAGCATGATCAGCGCTCCGCTGGCGGCGGCTCCGGCCAGGAATTCGCGGCGAGAGACGGGCAAAAGTGACATTGTTTTCCTCCTCTTAGACAACGCGACATGCCCTGCCCCTCAATCGGAACATGCCGCCGAAGGCATTTCGAGTCCATGTCTGTTGGATGTCTGTTGATCACGACACGGTGACGCGTCGATGAAAAGCAATCAGCTCTTGTCGTCGTCACCCTGAGTGATCAGGCGCGCGCTGCGCTGTCCGGTAAAATATATCCATAGCCAGCTGAGCGACACTGCGAGCCGATTGCGGAAATCGATCAGGAAATAAATGTGCGCTATCCCCCAGAGCCACCATGCGAGCCAGCCGGTGAGCTTGATCCAGCCGAAATCGATGGCGGCCGCGCGTTTGCCGATCGTCGCCAGGTCGCCGGCATGCTTGTAGCGGAAAGGGCGTGGCGTTGCGTCGCCATCGAGCCTCGCTTTGATCGTTGCAGCAACATGCCTGCCCTCCTGCTTGGCGGACGGCGCCACGCCCGGTACCGGCTTGCCGTCCGGTCGCAGCAGATGTGCCGTATCGCCGATAACAAATATCTCCGGGCTGCCCGGCACGGTGAGATCGGGCTCGACCAGCACCCTGCCCGCCCGGTCGGCGGGCGCTCCCAGCCATTCCGCCGCAGGCGAAGCGGCGACGCCGGCTGCCCATAAAATCGTCTTTGCCGGCAGGTAGGTATCGCCAAAGACGACGCCCTCGGCATCCAACTGCGTGACGGCACGGCCAAGCTCGACCGTCACGCCAAGCCGCTCCAGCGCTTTTTGAGCATAGGCCGAGAGCTCCGGTGCGAAATTGGCGAGCACACGGTCACCGGCTTCGATCAGCACAACGCGCGCCTGCCGCGTGTCGATATTGCGGAATTCGCCGCGCAGCGTGTCCTGCGCAAGCTCTGCAATGGTGCCGGCAAGCTCCACGCCGGTCGGTCCGCCGCCAACGATGACCAGCGTCAGCAATGCCTGGCGCCTGGCGGGATCGGTCTCGCGCTCGGCTTGCTCGAAGGCGAGCAGGATGCGGCGCCGGATGGTGGTGGCATCTTCCAGCGTCTTCAGCCCGGGCGCGAATGGCTCCCATTCGTCATGGCCGAAATAGGCGTGGCGCGCGCCGGTGGCGAGCACTAGCGTGTCGTAGCCGACTGCGCTCCCGTCATCGAGCAGCACGCGTTTGCCTGCGCGGTCAACACCGATGACCGTACCCAGAAGCGTCGTCACGTCCTTGCGCTTGCGTAACAGATGACGGATCGGCCAGGCGATCTCGGAAGTCGCCAGCGCGGTGGTCGCCACCTGGTAGAGCAGCGGCTGGAACAAGTGGTGATTGCGCTTGTCGATCATGGTGATGCGCACCGGTGCGCCGGCCAGCGCGCGGGTAAGTTCGAGACCGCCGAACCCGGCGCCGACGATCACGACATGATGCTTGGCTTCGTCCATTTTCAGCCACCTCGCCCAAAGCAACCCGATTGCTTAGATGTAAGCATTTTTGTGCACCGCAACAACGCCGCCGCTGGCCATGTCATTGCCTGGGAGTCGTCGTCCGGTGTCGTGTACGCGCATGTCGCCCCGGAACGCCCGGTATAGCGTGGAGCAGAACGATAGGAGTGAAGCATGTCTGACAATCGCGATGACGACGGCCCGGCCCAATACGCTTCACCGCCTTGTTTCATGCATGAGCTCGACCCGGCCTATCAGATGCCGCTGTCCGACTGGACCGATGTCCGGCGCTGGCGCAAGGCGGAGCGTGAGCGGCTGATCGGGGCGCGGCTTGCGGTTTCCGCCGATGCACGCGCGGCAATGTCACAGCGGATTGCCGAGGGCCTCGATACGCTGGTCGGCAACGTTGCCGGCCTTATGGTCAGCCTCTACTGGCCGTTCCGCGGCGAGCCGGACCTGCGCGGCTTTATGGCGTCGATCAATGCGCGCGGCGGCCGCACCGCGCTGCCCGTCGTCATCGAGAAGGGCCAGCCTTTGGTGTTCCGCGCCTACGCGCCGGGCGACCGGCTGGAGAAAGGCGTCTGGAACATCCCGATCCCGGCCGAGGGTGATCCTGTCCTGCCCGATATCGTGATCTCGCCTGTGGTCGGCATCGATCCCAGCAACTACCGGCTGGGCTATGGCGGCGGTTTTTACGATCGTACACTTGCTGCCATGCCGTTCAGGCCGCTGGTGATCGGCGTCGGCTACGAATTGCAGCGCATTCCCACCATCTATCCGCAACCGCACGACATCCCGATGACCAAGGTGGTCACCGAGGCGGCCGGAGCCTAAGGCAGTTCCACGAAAAGAGTGTAGCGGTTTCCGTCCGCAATTGCGCAAAGCAAAGACATTGAGCGGTTCGGGTTCCGGTGGAACGCTGAAACGCTCTGACCTCAGCTAGGCCATTTCCGGCCTCAACCCCACCGCTGTCCTGTCGACGATCTCGCGCAGGGCGAAGGATGAGTTGATCTTCGTCACATGCGGCATCGCCGACAGCCATTCCTTGTGGATACGCTCATAGTCGGCAAGGTCCTTGGCCGCTATACGCAGGATATAGTCGTATTCGCCCGACATCAGATGGCAGGAAAGCACGTTCGGGCAGCGTTTGATCGCCGCTTCGAAATCGGACAGCGTCTTCTCGAACTGCCCCGACAGCGATATATGCACGATCGCCGTCATCTGATGGCCGAGCGCTGCATTCGACAGTCGCGCGTGATAGCCGCGGATGGTTCCGGATTTCTCCAGATTGTCCAGGCGCCTGGAGCAGGCCGACTGCGACAGCCCAACCTTTTCGGCAAGCGCTGCATTGGGGATCCGGCCATCCTTCTGTAAAGTCTCCAGAATGGCGATATCGATCCTGTCGAGCGGCATTTTTCGAGATTCCTGCGAATATTCCGGCTTTTTGCGCAACGATTATCGAAGACCGGACGCTGCCGCAAGTGCATTCGCAAACACATGCGGAACGATTCATGCTTCACTGCGCCTCATGCATGTCGCCCTAAAACTGCGCGGCGGTTTGGGATTGGCGGCATGCCCGGAAATGTCAGGGAGAGCGCCCTTTCAAGGGCCGGACAGGAGAAGAAGATGCGCGTCGGCTGCCCCAAGGAAATCAAGAACCATGAATACCGTGTCGGTCTGACGCCCGGCTCTGTCCGCGAATATGTCGCGCACGGTCACGAAGTGCTTGTCGAGGCTGGCGCCGGCGCCGGAATAGGCGCCGACGATAACGCCTATCGCGCCGCCGGCGCCACGATCGCCAAGACGGCCGCCGACGTGTTCGCCAAGTCGGACATGATCGTCAAGGTCAAGGAGCCGCAGCCCAACGAATGGGTGCAGCTGCGCGACGGCCAGATCCTCTACACCTACCTCCACCTCGCCCCGGATCCGGAGCAGACCAAGGGCCTGCTCGCTTCGGGCGTCACGGCGATCGCCTATGAGACGGTCACCGACGACCGTGGCGGTCTTCCCCTGCTCGCACCGATGTCGGAAGTCGCCGGCCGCCTGTCGATCCAGGCCGGCGCGACCGCGCTGCAGAAAGCCAATGGCGGCCGCGGCGTGCTGCTCGGCGGCGTTCCCGGCGTGCTGCCCGGCAAGGTCACCGTGCTCGGCGGCGGCGTCGTCGGCCTGCATGCTGCGAAGATGGCTGCCGGCCTCGGCGCCGACGTCACCATCATCGACCGCTCGATCCCGCGCCTGCGCCAGCTCGACGACATTTTTGGCGGCCGTGTCCATACCCGCTACTCGACCGTCGAGGCGCTCGAAGACGAGTGCTTCTCGGCTGACATCGTCGTCGGCGCCGTGCTGATCCCGGGCGCTGCCGCACCCAAGCTGGTCACCCGAGAAATGCTCTCCGGCATGAAGAAGGGCTCGGTGCTCGTCGACGTCGCCATCGACCAGGGCGGCTGCTTCGAGACCTCGCACGCCACGACCCATGCCGACCCGACCTATGAGGTCGACGGCGTGATCCACTACTGCGTCGCCAACATGCCGGGCGCGGTTCCGGTTACCTCGGCACACGCGCTGAACAACGCCACCCTGCATCACGGCCTGCAGCTCGCCGACAAGGGCCTGAAGGCGCTCGTCGACGACCATCACCTGCGCAACGGCCTCAATGTCCACAAGGGCAAGATCACCAATCGTGCCGTCGCCGAAGCGCTGGGTTATGAGATGGTCGAACCGAAGGCGGTGCTGGCCGCCTGAAACTATTTGTCACGTAATTCCGGACGGTACCGCTGCTACAGACCTTTCCTGGAATTGCCCTCGATAAAAGCTTCCTTCTGTCGCCCGCCGGTTCTTCCGGCGGGCGTTTTTTATCGTGTTTCCAACCGGTCCTTTGCGCGAAGAGTCCGGGCAACAAAAAAGCGGAGCCAGAGCCCCGCTTCCTCGATGTTGCGATGTGCCGCCGGTCCATCCGCGGTCGGCCATCGATCAACGACCGCCCTTCTAGCGCGGTTATGCGACGGGAGTACGACAGTTTGCGGGGGCATGCGGGCCGCCGCTCAGCCATGCGAGCGAATCCGGTGCCTCTTGTGTGAAATGCTTCACATTCGGGACCCGAGAAACCTGCCTAGAGAGATTTCGCTACCTGATGGCTACGGTCGCCCTCGGTTCCGGTGAAAACCGGCCCCGCCGGCGGCTCGGGCCGAAGGCTTCTGTCACAGACTTCCAACGGCCCGCCAGACCACCGGCGGGCATTTTTTTGCCGGCGATCAAGCTCGTTCGATGCGGCACTGGTAGCAATTGTTCCGTGCCGAACGGACGTGAATGTAGGCTATGTCGTCGCGCTCGAACAAAGTCTCGGCGCGGGCCGCGATATCGCCGGTCGGAACGACGGCGCCGCTGCCGTAGACGATGCGGTCGTCCTTGCCATAACCGCGCACTATGTAGTCGCTGCTTTGGAGCATCTCAGGCAGTGCATCCGCCTCCGCGGCGCGTTGGCATTCGTCCGCATGCAGGAAGATCGGTCCGGTCTCCGCGTAAGGCTGAAGCTCCGGGAACGGCCGGTAGGCGAGGATGAGATAGCTATCGCCGGTTGCGACGTTCTTCATGCAATGCCGGCACGGCACGCCATCGCCGTCCGAAATCCTTCGCTCTGGCGTGTGGCCGTAAGCGTCGGGCCCTCCCCGCTGTAAGGCGCGCACGGCTTCGGTCGGCAGGGCTTTGAACTGGATGCTCATGGCAAAATTCTCCGGTGTCCTTGGCCGGAACTATGACGAGCCGACAGCGTCTCCCACCCGATTCCTGCCAAGCGCTTCGTGCGTCGCTCGAAGCGCAGTATCGAATTACGAACCCGAAATCACGATACTAGACTTATCGGACTCGCCATGGACCGCGCTCCGCGCCATGATGATCGCAGAAGAAGGGTGCGGCGCGCGGCCGGCTGAGGTCGGGCGATGATCCGAGCATGATACGGCCCGCAGCGACGATCCGGACGACCAAGGCGCCCCGCTGGGCTTGCATCGACACGTGGCTGCCGAGGGCCAGCCGCCGCCGGTTGCGTAAGCGGCATCGAGGCAGCCGACTGCGCCGCGCTTCCCCTTAGCTACGGCCGCATGACGCTTGCGGAGCGCTCGGCGAAGGTCAGCGGATGCACGACCTCTTTCTTCTGCGCAACCGGCGTAAAGCCAAGCTTCTGGTAAAGCGGCAGCGCCGCCGGGTGGTCGAGCGTGCAGGTCTGCACGGTGATGCGCTTCGGCCCATACGACCACGCGGCCGAGATGGCCGCTCCCAGGAACCAGCGGCCGATACCCTGGCCGTGAGCATGTTCCATCATACCGAAATAGGCGAGTTCCACTTCCTCGGGCAGATGCGGCTTGAGGTCGAAGAAGCCGGCGGGAGAGCCGTCCAGGTAGAGCACGCTGATGTCGCGGTCCTCACGATGCAGGCCGGCGGCCAGTTCCTCGTCGCTCAGTCTAAGCACGTTGACCCAGTGCCATTTGCGCCCGACGCGATCCATCAGGTAGCGGTAGAAATGCAGCGGAATGTCCTTGGTCCTCAGCAAGGCGATCTGCCGGTTGTAGGGCAGCGGGGGAGATGAAGCCGGCGGTGCGTGCATTTCGAGGAATGTGACCGTGACATCGATATCCTTCGGTCCACCGTTTTCCATCGCCGTCATTCCTTGCCCGTCACCACGGGCGTGTCGCTCAGCCCACCCCATTCGGTCCATGAGCCGTCGTACAGCCTGTTGTCGGTATGGCCAAGCGTCTCCAGCGCCAACGTGATCGCCGCCGCGGTGATGCCCGATCCGCACGAGGTGACGACCGGCTTTGTAAGATCGATGCCGGCCTCCTCAATGACCATGCGCAAGCGGTCCTTGGGTAGCAGTTCGCCATTCTCGGCAAGCGCGGCAACCGGAACATTGCGAGCGCCCGGCATATGGCCGGAACGGACGCCGGGACGCGGTTCGGGATCGGTGCCGGCGAAACGCCCGGGTGAGCGCGCATCGGCGATCTGGCTTTCTCCGCTTCCAACGATCCGGCGCATTTCGTCGAGGCTGACAACCCGGCTTGCATCGAAATCGGCATAAAAGACGCAAGGTGCGATCCGGGTCTGCTCCGCCGTTACCGGCCGCCCTTCCGCCTTCCAGCGGTCGAAGCCGCCATTCAGGATATAGACCTGGAAGACGCCCATGACGCGGAACATCCACCAGGCGCGCGGCGCCGAGAAATAGCCTGGACCGTCATAGATGACGATCGTGTCGTCGGCCGAAACGCCCATCGAGCCGACATATTGCGCGAAATATTGGGGCGACGCCAATGTGTGCGGCAGCTTGGAATCCGGGTCCGAGACGGCGTCCTGATCGAGGAAGCGCGCAGCTGGAATATGGGCGTCGTCATACTCGGCGCGGGCGTCGCGTTTCTGCGCCGGCAGGTACCAGGACGCGTCAATGATGGTCAGTCCTGGCGTTCCCAACCGCTTCTCGAGCCAATCCGCGTCGACGATGAATGGGCTGTCTTCGGCCATTTTTCCTCTCCTGCCCGCTCCTCGCGACTGTGGTAGGTGTTGCTCGTCAATTCGTCGGCATCGGCCCGAAGCGGATGCGGAAGCGCCTGTTCTCGCGGCCCTTCTTTTCGATCTTGCCGATATGGATCTCGCCGATTTCGCCGGTGCTCTTCACATGGGTGCCGCCGCAAGGCTGACTGTCGATTGAGGCATTCTCGCCGATGCAGACCAAGCGAATGCGGCCGGTGCCGACGGGCGGCCGCACGTTCTTCGATTTGACAAGCCCGGGATTGGCCGAAAGTTCCTCGTCGGTGATCAGCCGCGTGAAGACGGGATGGTTGGCCCGCACAAGCTCCATCAACCTCGCTGTCACGTCCTCCTTGCTGAAGCCGGCATCGGGAATGTCGAAATCGACGCGGCTGTCGTCCTCGGCGACCGCTGCCCCTGTGATCGGAAACGGGCAGACGACGGTGAGCAGATGACACGCGGAGTGCATACGCATCAGAAGATGCCGCCGCCGCCAGTCGATGTCGAGCTTCAGCTTTTCACCGACGGCCGGTAGGGCCTGTTCAGGCGCTGGCACATGGATGATCTCGTCCTTGGTCTCGCCGGTCATGGTGGCGGCGATCGCGATGCGGCTGCCGTCGGCGCGCTCCAACATGCCCGTATCGCCTGGCTGTCCGCCCGACGTGGCATAGAAGATCGTGCGGTCGAGAAGGATGCCGCCGCGGTCATTGATGGCGACGACTTGCGCCTCCGCCGTGCTCAGATAGGCGTCGTCGCGAAACAGCGCTTCGGTTCTCTGCGCCATCAGGCCACCTTTTCGAACGGCACCGGGATGCTGGTTTTTTCGTCCATCCAGCCTGGGACCGGCAGGTTCTTGCTTCGCAGGAACTCGGGATTGAACAGCTTCGACTGGTAGCGCGTGCCGTAGTCGGCGAGGATCGTCACGATGGTATGGCCGGGGCCAAGCTCGCGCGCCAGCCGAATGGCGCCGGCGATGTTAATGCCCGTCGAGCCGCCGACGCACAGTCCCTCTTCCTGGATCAGATCGAAGATGATCGGCAATGCCTCCTCGTCCGGTATCTGGTAGGAGAAGTCCGGCGTGAAGCCGTCGAGATTGGCGGTGATGCGACCCTGGCCGATGCCTTCGGTAATCGAGCTGCCGTCGGCTTTCAGCTCACCGCTGGTATAGAAGCTGTAGAGCGCAGCACCCAACGGATCGGCAAGTGCGATCTTGACGTGCCTGCTCTTGGCCTTGAGCCCGAGCGCAACGCCGGCGAGCGTGCCGCCGGAGCCGACGGCGGACACGAAGCCGTCGACCTTGCCGCCGGTTTGGATCCAGATCTCCTCGGCAGTCGTGCGGATGTGGCCGTCGCGGTTCGCGACATTGTCGAACTGGTTCGCCCAGATCGCGCCGTTCGGCTCCGACCGTGCCATCTGCTCGGCGAGCCGCCCCGAAAGCTTCACATAGTTGTTCGGGTTCTTGTACGGCACGGCCGGCACTTCGATCAGCTCGGCTCCCAGGATCTTGATCGTGTCCTTCTTCTCCTGGCTTTGCGTGTCGGGGATGACAATGACTGTCCGGTAGCCGAGCGCCTTGGCGACCAGCGTGAGGCCAATGCCGGTGTTGCCGGCGGTCCCTTCGACGATGACACCACCGGGCCTCAGCAATCCGCGATGTTCGGCGTCCCTGATGATGAAGAGGCCTGCACGGTCCTTGACCGATTGTCCCGGATTCATGAATTCGGCCTTGCCCAGGATCTCGCAGCCGGTTGCGTCCGAAGCCTTGTTGAGCCGGATCAGGGGGGTGTTGCCGATCGCTTCGATCACATTACGGGGCATGGGGATTCCTTTATGCGTGCGGCGAGACCCTAAAAACCGGAAGCCGCGGTTTCAAGGCAAGATTTTGCCTGGTCCAGTCGCATTCGGGACGCTGCAATGCTCCCGAGCATTTCAACGATGTCATCCAAAAGCGCTCTTTTCATCCCATTTCTTCGCCGCTAGAGCACTAGCCCAGATAATTCGCAGGACTTCCAATGACACTCTACCGGGCCAACCCGAAAGACGGTGTCGCCTGGATCACGGGCGGCAGCAGCGGCCTCGGCCGGGCGCTGGCCAAGGACCTGGCGAGGCAAGGCTATGCCGTCGCGGTGACGGCGCTGGCCAGCGATCCAGCCGATACGCTGCTGGTTGAGACCGCGCAGATGGCCGGCCACGTGAAATCCTTTCCCTGCGATGTGACCGACGAAGAAGGGATGGCACGCACTGTCGCGGCGATCGAGAAAGACATGGGGCCGATCGTGCTCGCCGTCTTCAACGCCGGCAACTACATCGCCACCCCCGGTGAGCATCTCGTGGTGCGCGATTTTCATCGTTCCTTCGCCGTCAATTATTTCGGCATCGTCAACGGACTGGTGCCTGCGGTCGACTATATGCGCACGCGAGGACGCGGGCATGTCGTCCTGGTCGGGTCGGTCACGGCCTATTCCGGCTGGCCGACCACCGCCGCCTATGGCGGCACCAAAGCGGCAATCAACATCCTGGCGGAATCGCTAAAATACGACTTCGACAAGATGAACATCCGCATCCAGGTGATGAATCCGGGCTTCGTCGACACGCCGCTGACCGAGAAGAACATGCTGCCGATGCCGGGCCTGATGCCTGTTCACCGGGCATCGCGCCGCATGGCGCGCGGCATCCGGAGGGGAGGCTTCGAAGTCACCTTCCCCTATCACATAAGCTGGCCGCTGAAGCTGCTGGGCCTGCTGCCGCGACCCGTAGGCCGACTGGTGATCGGGCTGACCACCAGCTGGCGGGGACGGCCGTTGTATTTCGACCGCAAGACGCCGGGCTAAAAAAGTCCAACGGACAAAGCGGCGTAAAGCGCCTCGCGCTGAAACGCATTCAGGCAACGCGCTTTATGCCTTTCTATGCAAGTCGTTTCGCAAAACCGTCGCAGGCTTTGCACGACATCCGCTGATCCGGGAGAGATTGCCTCTCGGTGGGCACCGCCATAGGTTGAGAATTGTTGCTTGGAGTTGGTCATGGGGCGACGGATCTTGCTTGCGGTACTGGGTCTCGTCGTTATCCTCCTCTCAGGCTTTTACCTCGGCCCACGCGTGGCGGTCGATACGACGATCCGTTTCGATCCTTCGGCGATCGGCGACGATCCGCAGGCCTATCTGGCGCGCGAAGAAGCGGCCGTGCCCAATATCCGTGACGGGTTGGACAAGGAGATCATCTGGGCGAATCCGTTGGTTCACGCCAAGACCAAGCTTGCGATCGTCTACATCCACGGGTTTTCGGCATCCAAGGGCGAGATCCGGCCGCTGCCGGACGACGTCGCCGGGGAGATCGAGGCCAATCTCTTCTACACCCGCCTGACCGGCCACGGGCAGGACGGCGCGGCCATTGCCGAAGGCAGCGTGAATGCCTGGATCAACGACTATGAGGAGGCACTGGCGATCGGGCGCGCGATCGGCGAGAAGGTGATCGTTATCGCCACCTCGACTGGCGCCTCACTGGCGACATGGGCTGCAGCCCAGCCTGGTGCTTCCGACGGCGTCGCGGCAATCGCATTCATCTCGCCTAATTTCGGCGTCAAGGCGTCGGGCGCCGAGGTCCTTACACTGCCTTGGGGCAGAGAGATTGCCGAGCTCGTCGGCGGCAGGGAGCGCAGTTTTCCGGCGCGCAATGCGCTGCACGAAAAATTCTGGACCACCAAATATCCGATCGCGGCGGCCTTGCCGATGGCTGCGCTCACCGAGCTCGCCTATCGCGCGCCGGTCGAGAAGGCGACCATCCCTGCCCTGTTCATCTTCTCGGATGCCGACAAGGTGGTCCGGCCGGACCGCACGCGCGAGGTCGCCGGCCGCTGGGGCGGTCCGCACGAACTGGTGCCGGTCGACGATACGGGCGATCCGGACAACCACGTCATTGCAGGCGATGCGCTATCGCCGCAGACCACGGGCTTTCTGACAGAGCGGATCGTGGTGTGGGTGAAGGCGCTGATGCAGCAGCAATCAAGTCCGTGAGACGACCAACGGCCGGAGCGTTGCTTCCGGCCGTTATGCGATTTCAATCAAACCTCGGTGCGACTTTAAGCGGCCCGGTTCGCAGGACGCTTGCCGCCGAAGCGGCGCTTGTTGTTGCCCTTGAAGCGCTTGAAGCCATCAGGCTTGTGCTCGCCATTCGGCTTGGCGCCCGCAGGACGTTCGCCTTGCGGCTTGGGCGCGAATTGGCGCTCGCCACCGGGCTTGCCGCCGAAGCGCTTCTTGCCGTTGTTGCCGCTGCCGGGACGGCGGCCGTCACGACGGCCGCCATGGTGCTCGCGGTCATTGGCCGGCTCGAAATGACGCTCGGTCCTTTCCTTCGGATCGCGCTGCGGGTCGGGGCTGCCGAGATGATCGGCAATGACGGGAAGCTTCATGCGGATGATGCGCTCGACCTGCCGCAGCTTGCCGTTCTCCGATGGATCGCAAAGCGTGATCGCGATGCCGTCCCTGCCGTTGCGGCCGGTACGGCCGATACGGTGGACATAGCTCTCCGCTTCGTCCGGCAGGTCGAAATTCACGACATGGCTGATGCCTGGGACGTCGATGCCGCGCGCGGCGATATCGGTCGCCACCAAAATACGCACCGAGCCGTCGCGGAAATCGTTGAGCGCCTTCTGACGCGCGTTCTGCGACTTGTTGCCGTGGATCACTGCGGCGTCGAAGCCGTCGCGGGCAAGGTCCTTGGTGACGCGGTCGGCGCCATGCTTGGTGCGCGAGAACACGATGACCGAGCGCATCGCCTCGTCGGCCAGCATCTTGGACAGCACTTGGCGCTTCTGCTTGGTGCGGGCAAGCACCACGCTTTGCACGATCTCGGCCGCCGTCGTGCTCTGCGGGGAGACTTCGATGCGGACGGCGTCCTTCAGCAAGCCCTTGGCGAGTTCCGCGATCTCGTTCGGCATGGTGGCCGAGAACAGCGCGGTCTGGCGGTTCGGCGCGGTCGCCTTGGCGATGCGCTTGACGTCGTTGATGAAGCCCATGTCGAGCATGCGGTCGCCCTCGTCGAGCACCAGCCATTTGGTATCGGCAAGGATGAGGTCGCCTTCCCGCACCAGGTCGGTCAGCCGGCCGGGCGTGGCGATCAGGATATCGACGCCGGGTGCGATCTTCTTCACCTGGCTGTAGCGGGAGACGCCGCCGAGCACGAGCGCGGTCGAGATGTGCGCGCCCTTGGCGAGCAGCTTGATGGTGTCCTCGATCTGTACCGCTAGCTCGCGTGTCGGCGCCAGGATCAGCGCGCGCGCCGTCTTTGGCCGGCGCTTCGTGCCGAGCCCGATGATCTTCGACAGGATCGGCAGCGCGAAAGCCGCCGTCTTGCCCGAACCGGTCTGAGCAATGCCGAATATGTCACGGCCTTCGAGCTGCGGCGGGATCGCCTGCACCTGGATCGGCTTCGGATCCATGAAGCCCGCGGCATTGGCGGCCTTGAGCAGCGCGCCGGTGATTCCAAGGGTAGCGAAACCGTTCTGGTCCGCCTGATTTTCATTGGTCAAAATAGTCTTCTTTCACGCGGCCCTGTAGCCGCAAACATCATGGCGGCAGGGCGCAACCTGCCGTCGAAAAATTGTCAGGAAACGACAAGGCGGCGGACGGGGAGCGTCCGCGCGGCTGCGCTGTCGTGCCCGCAGGCGTCATGCCCCGGGGCTCTTTCGCCAGCTTGCCGATCGACGGGAGGGCCCACCGGAAAGAGGGAAAACAGACGCAACCAGTCTCAATTAGTAGAGAAAGCCGAAGTTCGGCCCAAGCGCCTATGCGACCGCATATGGCCGAGTCCGCCGCAAAATGCAAGGGTGGATGTTGCAGCGCAACAAAACGGCGTGCGAAAAGCGACGCTTGCGCTGCGCTGCCCTCACGATTACCACAAACCACCTTTCTATGGTGGGGGCAGCGATGAAGGACGTGCTGAAGGAACTCGAGCGCCGCCGCGAGATCGCCCGGATGGGCGGCGGCAAGCAACGGATCGAGGCCCAGCACAAGAAGGGCAAGCTCACCGCCCGCGAGCGCATCGACGTCTTCCTCGACGAGGGTTCGTTCGAGGAGTTCGACATGTATGTCGAGCACCGCTCAACCGACTTCGGCATGGAGAAAACCAAGATCGCGGGCGACGGCGTCGTCACAGGCTGGGGCACCGTCAACGGCCGTCCAGTCTACCTTTTTGCCAAGGATTTCACCGTCTTCGGCGGCTCGCTGTCTGAGGCGCATGCCGAGAAGGTGGTCAAGGTGCAGGAGATGGCGCTGCGCAATCGCGCGCCGATCATCGGCCTCTACGACGCGGGCGGCGCACGCATCCAGGAAGGCGTGGCCGCGCTCGGCGGCTATGCCGAGATTTTTCTGCGCAACGTGCTCGCCTCCGGTGTCATCCCGCAGATTTCGCTGATCATGGGCCCGTGCGCCGGCGGCGATGTCTATTCGCCGGCCATGACCGACTTCATCTTCATGGTGCGCGACACCTCCTACATGTTCGTCACCGGGCCGGACGTGGTGAAGACGGTGACCAATGAGACGGTGACGGCCGAAAGCCTCGGCGGCGCCACGGTACACACGACCCGATCCTCCATCGCCGACGGCGCCTATGACAACGATGTCGAGGCGCTGCTGCAGATGCGCCGGCTGATTGACCTGTTGCCGGCGTCCAATACCGCAGAGATTCCCGAGATCGAATGCTACCAGTCGGTGACGGACCATGACATGTCGCTCGACCGGCTGATTCCGGACAACGCCAACAAGCCCTACGACATCAAGGAACTGATCCTGAAGGTTGCCGACGAAGGCGACTTCTTCGAGATCCAGGCGAGCTTCGCCAGGAACATTGTCACCGGCTTCGGCCGTGTGGAGGGGCGAACCGTCGGCTTCGTCGCCAACCAGCCGATGGTTCTGGCCGGCGTGCTCGACTCCGACGCCAGCCGCAAGGCGGCGCGCTTCGTGCGCTTCTGCGACTGCTTCTCGATCCCGATCGTTACCTTGGTCGACGTTCCAGGCTTTCTGCCCGGCACCGCGCAGGAATATGGCGGGCTGATCAAGCATGGCGCAAAACTGCTGTTCGCCTATGCCGAAGCCACCGTGCCGAAGATCACCGTGATCACCCGTAAGGCCTATGGCGGCGCCTATGACGTGATGGCGTCGAAGCACCTGCGCGGCGACATGAACTATGCCTGGCCGACGGCGCAGATCGCGGTGATGGGCGCAAGGGGCGCGGTCGAGATCATCTACCGCAAGGACATCGGCAACGCGGAGAAGATCGCCGCCCACACCAAAGCATACGAGGATCGGTTCCTGTCGCCCTTCGTAGCGGCCGAACGCGGCTATATCGACGAGGTGATCATGCCGCATTCGACGCGCCGCCGGATCGCGCGGGCGCTGCGCATGCTGCGCAACAAGGATATGCAGAACCCCTGGAAGAAGCACGACAACATTCCGCTGTGAGGCGGTGGTGTCGCGACTGGTCCTTGTAGCTGGCAAGCATTTCGGCAGGTCCGCCGTTATTCTCGTTGATTAGCCCCTCTCCTTCCGCTTGGCCTCGCGACGGGGAGTCGCCGACCATCTCAATCGGTGGAACCTCGAAAGCCGGCCGGCGGCTGGAACTCTGGCTTACGCAATCCGTCGTCGGAGGTTGACAACTGGCAACCTCTAATCACATTGAAATCACATCAATGTGATGACGGTGCTGAATGCTAATAACCCTTGCAACAAAGGGCGTCGTTCCGTGCAAAGGCTACGGCGGGATAGAACGTCAGGTCGACTGGCTGGCCACTGAACTGGTCAGGCAGGGCCACCATGTCGTCCTCGTGGCGGGCCCTGGATCGTCACATCCACTGTGCGAAGTCCGGCATGCTGTGAGCGATGCCGAGTGCCGCGCGGCGATCCCCAAGGACACCCAAATCGTCCACCTTCATGCGTGGAAGGTCGAGGTTGACTTCCCGACCCTCAACACCGAGCGGGGCCATTTACCGGATTATCCGCGGCCGCAACCGAACTGGAGCTTCATCAGCGCACGGCACGCCCAGCTGCACGGCCGCAAGACCTTCGTCTACAACGGCTTTCCGGTGGATGACTATCGGCTGGCCGAATCGAAGAGTGATCGCCTCCTCTTCATGGCGGCCATCGCACGCGCCGGAAAGGGCTTGAACCGGGCAGTCGAGCTCGCCAGGAAATTCGACTTTCCCCTCGATATCGCCGGCGGCTCGCGGTGGAAATTGCTCGGCCGAAGTCGGACCCGCCGCGAGGGGGTCTTTTTCAAGAGTCTTTCCCGCCGCTATCGCTTCAACGGCGTCGTCGACGGCGACGACAAGCTGCGCCTGCTGGGCGCATCGAAGGCCTTCCTCAATCCGATCGCCTGGGAAGAGCCTTTCGGCAATGCGCCGGTCGAGGCGATGCTGTGCGGCACGCCCGTTTTGACCACAGCGCGCGGCGCCCTGCCGGAGACGGTGGACACGGATACGGGCCGATTCTTCGAGAGCGACGAGGAGTTCGCCGAAGGTCTTGCCGAGGTCGCAGACCTGTGCATGCGCAAATGCCGTGAATCTGCCGCCGACAGATTTCCGATCGCGAAAACCGCGAAGGCCTATCTGGAACTCTATGCCCGCATCCTTGATGGCGAAGCGCTTCCGTGACAAGGAACCGGCATGCTCGCCGTTCGCGGCGACTGTGTCGGATCGAAAAGGTATCGCGCGTTGCGCCCCATTCTCGTGTTCTGCTTGCCGGCAATCGGCGACTTCATCCGCTGCCATTCGGCAATTCAAATCATAGCAGCGACGTTTCCTGGACAGCCGATCGACGTCATCACCTCGCCGCTGGCCGCGCCCCTGGCGCGCTTGATGCCGCATGTCCGGAAGGCCTGGACCGTTGAAAGGCATTGGAACCCCGGTCTCAAGGAGCGGGCGCGGCTGGCGCGCGAACTCCGCCAGGAGAATTATAACGCAGCCTATCTGCTCACCAGCAGCACCAAGGCGGCCCTGGTGCCGTGGCTGGCGGGCATTCCCGAGCGCATTGGATATCCGCGCGAGCTCCAGTTCGGCATCGTCAACCGACTGCCGTCGGGATGGCTGAGAACCTTCGTGGCCTTCGGCCCGCGCAAGACAAGGCTCGTCGAACAGGTCTGTGCGATCGCGCTCCTCGGCAAGCAGCCCGCCGAAGAAAAACAGCTGCCGGCCCCGCGGCTGGCGATTTCGTCCGAAGACGTTGCCAAGTGGCGCCGGCGCAACGGCGTCGATCCGGCAAGGCCGGTGCTTTCCCTCTATACTTCCGATTTCGAGAACATGCGCTCCTGGCCGCCCGAGCGCTTCGTCTCGGTCGCGCGAAAGCATATCGAACGGGGCTGGTCCGTCTGGCTTGTCGGCGGTCCGCGCGAACGCCAGGCTGCCGCCCAGATTCGCGCCTTGTTGCCTGAGGCGATCGACTTCACCTCGACGCCCGACATTGCGGAGGCCATGCACCAGATCGCGGCCTCCACCGTCTTTCTCGGTGTCGATGGCGGTGTGTCCCATGCAGCCGGCGCCTTAGGCATTCCAAGCGTGCTCATCTTCGGCTCGAACCGATCCTACGTGCATGGACCCTTGAACGAGCAGGTAACCTTCATCGAGCCTCCGATCTCGATACCGAGCTGGGTCCTGAACACGCGCGGTATCAGTGAGCAGCGTGTGCTCGAAGCGCTGGCGGCAAGCGTCGGGAAATACGCACCCCAACCGGTATGACCGCTTACTCCTCGGTGGCGCCAAAGCCCGCGCTCATGCTCGCGCGGGCGGTGTTCGTCCACGGCGTCGCATGATTGTCGATGCGCATCTGGAACAGGAAATAGGTCGGCGAGCAGAAGCCGATGCCCTTGACCCTGCCAGCACCCGGCGTGTCGGACGGCAGCGACTGGCACATATAATCCTCGCGGCAGAAACGATCGGCCGAGCAGGCCGGACGGTTACCGCGATTAACGGCGCCGCCGAGGCATTGGTCGAAATTGTTGGTCGCCACGCAAATATCGAACTTCTTGCCGCCGACCAAGCCGCAGATTTCGCTCGGCATCGGCTTGCCAGCCTTGAAAGCGGAGAAGGCCAGATCCTTCGCGTCGCAGCCGCGATAGGCGAAGCCGCCTGGCACACCGATCTTGGGCGGCCGGCAGGTATAGGCGGTGCGTGAAATGGCGGGCGCGAACGCCGCGAACTGGCCGGTGACGTTGTAACGGTCGTTGAAGGGCTGCGCGGTGTCGCTGGCAATCGTTCCGGTCAAGCAGGGATGGCCGGAAAAGATGTTCCGGCTCTCCTTCGGCAGCAGGCATTGCGCCAGTTTCGTCCTAACCCCTGTAGCGGTCGCGATCGGTGTGCAGACCGTGCCGGCTCCGCATTGCCAGCTGCTGCCGAAGCGGGCGGCGTCTTCCGGCACCAGGCACGGCATGGTCGTCTCGGCCGGCGTATTGGCGATCTCGCCGGTGTCTTTCCACGCGGCGGGTGGTGCGAAGGATAACGGGCGAAACCCGTTCGCTTCTCTGCCTTCCACAGTCTCCTGCAGCCACGCCTCGCGGCGCGGAATCTCGGCATGGAGATGCGGCGAGATGCCGACTTCGATGCGGTTGAGCGGCGAAGTCGTGCTATCGTCGAGGCCGATGAAATGGAATCCTGCGGTCGAGCCCGCCTGATGGCAGCCATGGCAGGCGCCGTTGTCGAGCCGCTCGATCAGGGCTTCAGCCGTGCGCGCCAATGTCAGTTTCGAATAGTCGACCCCGGCAAGCGCCTCCGGTTCGAACAGTGGCGTGAATGGATGATTGGCCTGCCTGGCACTGCCGAAGGTCGACCAGGAGATGACCTTCTTCGCTAGGAATTCATCCGGGATTTCGTAAACGCCGAGATCGATTGCACCGGCATTGGCGCGGACATAGTCCGTAAGCCTCGCCTTCAACCGCGCGTCTTGCGCAAGGCGGATGGTGTCCGGCGTATTTTCGAGCGGTTTCTGGCTGATTGTGGTGCCGTCGATACCGAAGATGCGCATGAGATAGGCGGCCTGACCGCCAAATTCGGTCTCCTGGCCGGAAGGAAAGCGCACCACCTGAGCGTTGAGTTCGAGCTGCTTGAAGGAGAGGCTCGCTTTATCCAGCGGTCCGCCGGACAGCCACCCGGCATCCGCCGCTTCGTCGATCTGCGGCGTCCAGCGCCCGGCGACGCCGGTACAGCCGCCGTCGGCGTCGGGAGCTGCGCGGTAGATGGCACTGAAATTGAACGGCAGCCTCGAGGCCAACACCTTGCCGTTCTTCCTGAAACTATAGGCAAGGCGGTAGATGAAGCGCACCTCGCCGCAGCCCGCTTCCCCACCGAGCTTTGCGAAGTCACGCCGGTCGAGCCGGTTGACGACGCCGGCCAGCCGGAAACGCGCCGCGTCGGTCTTCAGCCAGCGCATGTCGATGATGCGGCCGACATTGCCGTCGGTCACCTCATAGAGCGGCCGGCCGCCTGCTTTCAGGTCGGCGCGCAGTGCTGCGACATCGGCCGCTACGGTGTCGACGATGGCGTGGTAGGCCGGCGCCGCGTCATAGAGCGTTTTCAGATCGTCCTTGCCGCTGATGCCAAAAATACCGGCGAATCCGAAGCCATCGGCGTCGAGCTTGGCGAGCACCTGCGGATCGTCCACGACCGTGACCGGACGACCGGCAGCATCAGCCGCCCGCACGCCAAGAACAGCGATGGCAGCGACCGCGACAAGGATCGCCAGCCTCATCATCGGGCAGCCATCCCATTCTCGACCAACGCGTGCAGCACAGGCACCATCGCCAAAGGCAAATCCTCGGCGATCAGGCCGGGTCCGAACCGGCTGCCGGCTTCGGCGTGTATCCAGACAGCCGCGCAGGCCGCTTCGAACGCCAGCATGCCTTGTGCCAGGAGCCCGGCGATGATGCCCGCCAGCACGTCGCCCGAACCCGCGGTGGCAAGCCACGGCGCGCCATTGCCGTTGATCGCGGCGCGGCCGTCTGGTGCTGCGATCACCGTGTCGGCGCCTTTGTAGACGATGACGGCGTTGGCTCGCGCCGCCGCCGCGCGGGCCTTGCCGAGTTTGGAAAGAGCCTTGTCGCCCGCGATCTCAGGAAACAGCCTGCCGAACTCGCCTTCATGCGGCGTCATCACCAGCGCCGGGGCGCCGGACTTTCGGGCAGCCTGGAAAAGCGTCTCAGCCACGTCGCGAAACGAGGTGATGCCGTCGGCGTCGAGCACCAGCCCTTCAACGCCGGTCTCCTGCGCGTGCCCGGCGCCGAGCAGCGCCAGGACAAAATCGCGCGCCTTTTCGCCGACGCCAAACCCCGGGCCGAGCACAAAGGACGAGGGGCGGCGGTCGGCAAGGAACGCACCGAGATCGGCAACCCCGTCGACCTCGCGCAGCATGATCGATGTCAGATGCGCGGCATTGACCTGCATGGCATTCGCCGGCGACAGCACCGTCACCGCCCCTGCCCCGCTTCTTGCGGCTGCGAGCGCCGACAGGCGCGCGGCACCGGTGGCCGCAGGACCGCCCGAAAAGACACTGACATGACCGCGCTTGTATTTGTGCGCATCGACGGCCGGAACCGGAAAGACAGGCAGCCAGGGCGCCGGCGCATTCTCGAAACTGCGCGGCGCGACTGGAGCGATGATGTCGTCACCGATGCCGATGTCGGCGAGCACGATCTCGCCACACATTTCCCGCCCCGGCAGCAGCAGATGCCCCGGCTTCTTCCGCGCGAACGTCACGGTAACCGCCGCCCGAAATGCGCTGCCGAGGATGGCGCCGCTTTCGCCGGAAACGCCCGAGGGCAGGTCCACGGCGACGACCGGCAAGCCGAGATCCGTAACGACCTGGACGGCCCGGCCGGCATCGCCCGACAGTGCCTTCGAGAGCCCCGCTCCGTACAGCGCGTCGACCACCAGCGATCCCGCCTCGGCCGCGAAGGCAGATAGCGGTCGTGGCTCCAACGGGCAATCGGCTGCAGCCAGCGCGGCATCGCTGCCCGCGCGCGGTTCGCCCGATCTCCACAACGCAACGTCGACACCGCTCTTCCGGAGCAGGCTCGCCACGACATAGCCGTCGCCGCCATTGTTGCCGGGTCCGCAAAGCACGTGCACCCGTGCCGCCGCCGGATAGCGCGCCATGAGCACGGCCGCCACGGCCTCGCCGGCCCGGCGCATCAATCCGTAGCCGTCGAGCGGACCTTGTGCGATCGCCAGCCGGTCGGCTTCGGCCATTTCGGACGGGGAAAGAAGTTCATTGCGCATGGGATTGCCGATCTCCATCCGATCAAGCATTGTCCGATTTGCGGCTCGAAGCAATCAGCGGCGGGCGTATGCATCCCAGAGCGGTGGGCGCCCGGAGGGGAATCTGCCTGCAAATTGCGCTATCTGCTCAAGTTTTGCGCAGACGGATGGAGGAGCGATGTATAGGCTTTGGGCGTCGATGACGCATCCGATGCAGCGGATGACGCGGATTTGCATTCGGGTGCGGCAAGGCATGGAAATCGCCCGATACCGCCCTCAACCTCTGGTAATTGGCACGCTTCGTGCTTGATGAAGGCGCAAGCGGGGCGCGCAACCCGTCTCTTTGGCAGTGGAGGCCACTTTCTACATGAAAAAGATCGAAGCGATCATCAAGCCATTCAAGCTGGACGAAGTGAAGGAAGCGCTTCAGGAGGCCGGGCTGCAAGGCATCACCGTCACCGAGGCCAAGGGTTTCGGTCGGCAGAAGGGCCATACCGAGCTTTATCGGGGCGCCGAATATGTCGTCGACTTCCTGCCCAAGGTGAAGATCGAGGTCGTGCTCGGCGACGACGCCGTCGAAGGCGCCATCGAAGCCATACGCAAGGCGGCGCAGACCGGCCGCATCGGCGACGGCAAGATCTTCGTCTCCAATATCGAGGAAGTCGTTCGCATCCGCACCGGCGAGACCGGCATGGACGCGGTCTGACTCCACCCGTCTTCCTGAACCGTCATCATCAAAAAAACGTCAGCACACAGGGATACATGACATGACGACAGCCAAAGACATCATGAAGCAGATCAAGGACAACGATGTAAAATTCGTCGACCTGCGCTTCACCGATCCGAGGGGCAAGCTGCAGCATGTGACGATGGACGTCGTCGAGGTCGAGGAAGACATGTTCGCCGACGGCGTCATGTTCGACGGCTCCTCGATCGCGGGCTGGAAGGCGATCAACGAGTCCGACATGGTGCTGATGCCGGACACGGATACGGTCCACATGGATCCGTTCTTCGCCCAGTCGACCATGGTCATCCTGTGCGACATCCTCGATCCGATCTCGGGCGAGGCCTACAATCGCGACCCGCGCGGCACCGCCAAGAAAGCCGAAGCCTACATGAAGTCGGAAGGCATCGGCGACACCATCTATGTCGGCCCGGAAGCTGAGTTCTTCGTGTTCGATGACGTCAAGTACAAGGCCGATCCCTATAACACCGGGTTCCGCCTGGACTCGACCGAGCTGCCGTCCAACGACGACACCGACTATGAGACCGGCAATCTCGGCCATCGGCCGCGCATCAAGGGCGGCTACTTCCCTGTGCCGCCGATCGACTCCTGCCAGGACATGCGTTCCGAGATGCTGACGGTGCTCGCTGAAATGGGCGTGCGCGTCGAAAAGCATCACCACGAAGTCGCGGCCGCCCAGCACGAACTCGGCATCAAGTTCGACACGCTGGTGCGCAACGCCGACAAGATGCTGATCTATAAGTATGTCGTGCACCAGGTCGCCAATGCCTATGGCAAGACGGCCACTTTCATGCCGAAGCCGGTGTTCGGCGACAACGGCTCGGGCATGCACGTGCACCAGTCGATCTGGAAGGGCGGCAAGCCGACCTTCGCCGGCAACGAATACGCCGGCTTGTCGGAAACCTGCCTCTTCTACATCGGCGGCATCATCAGGCACGCCAAGGCGATCAACGCCTTCACCAACCCGCTCACCAACTCCTATAAGCGTCTGGTGCCGGGTTACGAAGCGCCGGTGCTGCTCGCCTATTCGGCGCGCAACCGTTCCGCCTCCTGCCGCATTCCGTTCGGCTCCTCGCCGAAGTCGAAGCGCGTCGAGGTCCGCTTCCCCGATCCGGGCGCGAACCCCTATCTCGGCTTTGCCGCCATGCTGATGGCGGGTCTCGACGGCATCAAGAACAAGATCCATCCCGGACAGCCGATGGACAAGGATCTCTACGACCTGCCGCCGAAGGAATTGAAGAAGATCCCGACGGTCTGCGGCTCCCTGCGCGAAGCGTTGCAGAACCTCGACAAGGACCGCGGCTTCCTGAAGGCAGGCGGCGTCTTCGACGACGACCAGATCGACTCTTATATCGAGCTCAAGATGGCGGAGGTGATGCGCTTCGAAATGACCCCGCACCCGGTCGAGTACGACATGTACTATTCGGTGTAAGCGACTGCATTCCCGACAGAAAACAACCCCGGCGAAAGCCGGGGTTTTTTCGTGAACAGCTCGCCAGAGGGCGGAAAGGCTGCAGGACGCGCCTCGTCAGAACAGCAGGCCTGCACTGTCGCGAGAGCGCGGATCTCATCGCCGCCAAGCAAGCCAGGCCTAAAAAAAGCCCCGGCATTTTCGCCAGGGCTTTTTAATCTTCGATGGTCTGGCGGGGAATGCCGCCGACGCAGTTAAGGCATCACGCCGCAGCCGAGACCTTCGCGTCGGTCGCGACCTCCGAGATCGTCTTCAAGACCTGCGAGGCGATCTGGTAGGGGTCGCCCTGGGAGTTCGGGCGGCGGTCTTCCAGATAGCCCTTGTAGTCGTTCTTGATGAAGGAGTGCGGCACGCGGATCGAGGCACCGCGGTCGGCAACGCCATAGGAGAACTTGTTCCAAGGCGCGGTCTCATGCTTGCCGGTCAGGCGCTTGTCGTTGTCCGGACCATAGACGGCGATGTGATCCATCAGGTTCTTTTCGAACTGGGCCATCAGCGCCTCGAAATAGGCCTTGCCGCCGACTTCGCGCATGTACTTGGTCGAGAAGTTGCAGTGCATGCCCGAGCCGTTCCAGTCGGTATCGCCGAGCGGCTTGCAGTGGAACTCGATGTCGATGCCGTACTTTTCGGTAAGGCGCAGCAGCAGGTAGCGCGCCATCCAGATCTGGTCGGCGGCCTTCTTGGAGCCCTTGCCGAAGATCTGGAACTCCCACTGGCCCTTGGCCACTTCGGCGTTGATGCCTTCATGATTGATGCCGGCTGCGAGACAGAGGTCGAGATGCTCCTCGACGATCTGGCGCGCGACATCGCCGACATTCTTGTAGCCGACGCCGGTGTAATAAGGTCCCTGCGGCGCCGGATAGCCGCTCTCGGGGAAGCCGAGCGGGCGGCCATCCTTGTACAAGAAATATTCCTGCTCGAAGCCGAACCAGGCGTCCTCGTCGTCCAGGATGGTCGCGCGGCTGTTCGAAGCATGCGGGGTGACGCCATCGGGCATCATGACTTCGCACATGACGAGAACGCCGTTGGTGCGCGCCGGATCCGGATAGAGCGCGACCGGCTTCAGCACGCAGTCGGAGCTGCGGCCTTCGGCCTGGTTCGTGGAAGAGCCGTCGAAGCCCCACAGTGGCAGCTGCTCGAGCGTCGGGAACTCGGCAAACTCCTTGATCTGGGTCTTGCCGCGCAGATTGGGGGTCGGGGTGTAGCCGTCGAGCCAAATATACTCGAGTTTGTATTTGGTCATTCCAGTGCCTCTCGTTGCTTGGACGCCGGGGCGGCATCAACGCATGGCCGGACCGAGCCGGCCTGCCGTGCGCTAAAATGCAATTCGTATGCCACTCTCCTCGTCCAGGGTGCGGCAAAATGGTCATCGCAAAGCGTTGATTTTGCTGAGCCTGCGCAGCAATGCGCGGCGATCGTTCAGGCGCGCTTTCTGCATAAATATTGTGCAACGACTGATCTTTTTGTGAGCATATTGCCTAAATGAATCGCAGAACCTATCTTGGGAACAGATTTGAATCGACTTGCTCCTGAAGAGGTAGGAGGCCGCCAATGGAAGTCACCACGTCCCGTCCGTCGGCAAAGATCCTGATGTTCCCGCTTGCAGGCCGGGCGTCTGCCTCAAATTTAGGCGCAAAGGCGAAATTCGCGGCAGAGCTTGCCTCGTTGCGCAATATGCACGCAGATTTCGACGGCTGGTACCATCAGGCGGCAATCGAGGAAGAACACAAGCAGCGCAAGACCTGACCAATTCTTTCAAGGCCGAGACGAGAAAAGCCCGGCGCGATCGCTCGCGCCGGGCTCTTCATTTGCCGAGGATCGGCTACTGCTTGGCGTCCAGATCGGTGCCCAGCGTATCCCTGACGAAGATCATGCCGATGATCAGCGACATCGCGGCGATCACCACCGGGTACCAGAGGCCGTAATAGATGTCGCCCTTGTAGGCGCTGAGTGCGAACACCGTTGCCGGCAGCAGGCCGCCGAACCAGCCATTGCCGATATGGTAAGGCAGCGACATGCCGGTATAGCGGATGCGGGTCGGGAACATCTCGACCAGGATCGCGGCGATCGGCCCGTACACCATGGTCACGAACACGACCAGGATGAACAGGATGCCGATCGTCACCGGCCAATTCACCGCCTCCGGATCGGCGACCATGGCAAAGGCACCACCGCCCGGGATGTTGTAGACGGTGACCTCAGGGGCGCCGGCCGCTTCCTCCTTGGTCAGCAGCTTGTCGGCGACCGCCTTGTCGGTCGGAATGGTCGTCTTCTCGCCGCCGCGGATCGCCGCCGCATCGAGCTTCAGTTCCGGATTGGCTGCGACGAAGGCGTCGAGCTTCTGGTCCGGCACCTTAGCCGCGGCCCGCTTCAGCGGATAGCCGCCATCCTGCAGTGACATGTTGACAGCCTTTTGGAAGGCGGCCTCCTTGGCCTTGGCCTGATCGCCGGCGGCGACGGCGTCATAGGACTGCACCGTCTCGTTGCCGATCTTGACCGTCGCGGCCGTGCCGGGTGCCGCCGTCGAAACGACGTCGTAAGGCACCGAGTTCTTGGTCAGGAACGAGGTCGCGATATCGCAGGACGTCGTGAACTTCGCCGTGCCGACCGGATTGAACTGGAACCTGCAGTCGCCGGGTGCCGCGGTCACCGTTGCGCGCGTGTTCTGCTGTGCGGTAGCCAGCGCCGGATTGGCGGCCCAGGTCAGCGCCTTGAACAGCGGGAAGGTGCAGACGATTCCCAAAGCAAGGCCGGCCATGATGATCGGCTTGCGGCCGATCTTGTCGGACAGCCAGCCGAACACGACGAAGAAGATCGAGCCGACGGCAAGCGCGATCGCGATCATGACGTTGACCGACCACGCGTCGACCTTCAGCACGTTCTGCAGGAAGAACAGCGCGTAGAACTGGCCGTTGTACCAGATCACGGCCTGGCCTGCGGTGAGGCCGAGCAGCGCCAGAAGCGCGATCTTGGCATTCTTCCACTGGCCGAAGGCTTCTGACAGCGGCGCCTTGGAGCCCTTGCCCTCCTCCTTCATGCGCTGGAAGGTCGGCGACTCCGAAAGCGACAGCCGGATCCAGATCGAAATGGCAAGCAGCAGGAAGGAGACGATGAAGGGAATGCGCCAGCCCCAGGCAGCGTAGGTTTCCTTGCTGAGCGAACCCTGGACGATGAGGATGACGATCAGCGACAGGAATAGGCCGAGCGTTGCCGTCGTCTGGATCCAGGAGGTGTAGAAGCCGCGGCGATCGTCCGGCGCGTGCTCTGCGACATAGGTTGCGGCACCGCCATATTCGCCGCCAAGCGCCAGCCCCTGCAGCATGCGCAGCCCGATCAGTATCACCGGCGCCGCGATGCCCCAGCTGGCATAGCCGGGCAGCAGGCCGACCAGGAAGGTCGACAGGCCCATGATTGTCATGGTGACGAGGAAGGTGTATTTGCGGCCGACGAGGTCGCCGATGCGGCCGAACACAAGCGCGCCGAAGGGACGGACGAGGAAGCCGGCGGCGAAAGCTAGCAGCGCGAAGATGTTGCGCGTCGCCTCGGGGATGGTCGGGCTGAAGAAGGTCGCGCCGATGAAGGCGGCCAGCGAACCGTAAAGATAGAAATCGTACCATTCGAAAACGGTACCGAGCGAGGAGGCGAAGATGACCTTCTTTTCCTCCCGCGTCATGCCGCGGCTTTTTCCGCCGGCGGTCGATGCCATTGCCATTGATATATCCTCCCGTGGATCCCGTCTGTCCTCGATGGCTGCGCGCCACCGTCCGCAATTCCTCCGAACGCGGACTCAAAAACGCGGCCAACGAAGGAAAAAATGGCAGAAAGCGCCCCGGAAAGGCACCGCGACGATGGGATTATGACTTTGGTATTAGATGCAATGCGAAGCGGCGCTCAGGCTTTGAGCGCCTCAAGCAGGCTGACTGCCGCCATCATGTCGCGCTTGCGGGCGGAGCGGCGCGCGACGGCTTCGGCATCCTGGCCCCAGTGCTCGATCTGCCAGTCTTCGTCGACATGGCCGGCGGCCCAGGCCTCCTCGCCGTCGAGCTCGCCGAAGTCGACGGCAAGCGCCAGCAGCGCTGAGCCGGTCAGCGAGGTCATGACGTGGATCGCGGCCAGACGCAGCGGCTCGGCGCGCTGGGCAAGATAAGCGCCAAGGACGGCGATCGTCTCGCGCGGCTGCTCGACATGGATGACACCTTCGGCGAGGTTGAAGCGCACGCCGAGGTTGCTTCTTGCCCAATCGAGAACCGGATCCCAGAGCCTGTTCTGACGGTCTACCAGCCCCTGCGGGCCATCGGCTCGGTAGCAAAGCAGGTCCGACGAAGCGAAGCGCAGGACATCCTCCAGCACCGCTTGCGGGTCGCTGGCCACACCGTCGAGTGCCGTGTTGGCAAGGCGCATCACCGGCATGGTCACAGGGTCGATGATCTCGCCCTGGGCGGAAAATTCGTCAGCAACCAGCGTCGCGGCTCCTTCAGTCGGCAACACCAGCAGCGCCTTTCCCGGCGTGCGGACCGGCCTGCCGTCCAGATGGACGGCAAAACCGCCTTCGACCGGCACGACCGAAACCGCCTTGTAGAAGCGCTTCGGCAGCGGCGTCTTCATCTGGATCTGGGCGCGGCGCACCGGATCGGGATCTGAAAGCTGCTTTCCCGCTTCGAGGTCGTTGAGGATGTCGCGCATCTCGAACTCCTTACGCTGGGACCTGCTTGCGCGACGGCCGATTGACGATGATCAGCCCGGCCGCGATCAGGCCCAGTGCCAGGAAGATCCTGATCGTCAGCGGCTCGCCCAAAAGCACGGCGCCGCACAGAACACCGAACACCGGCGACAGGAAGGCGAAGCTGGACAGGCCTGCCGCCGGATAGCGCGTGAGCAGCCAGAACCACAAAACATAGGTGAAAGCGACGATATAGAAAGACTGGAACATCAATGCCAGTGTCGGCAATGCAGCGATTTCGCGGATCGGCGGGCCGGCGAACGGCATCACAAGGGCGCCGACGACGGCGGCGCCCGCCAGCTGATAGAGCAGAAGCTTCTCGGCGCTGGTCTCGACCAACTTCGATCGCTTGATGACGATGCTGGTCAACGCCCACAGGATGCCCGAGCCAAGACTGAGCAGATCGCCCGTCAGCGTCGCGTCATTGCCGGCGAAGATGCCGTCTGAGAACACGGCCAGAAGCCCGCAGAAAGCAAGCACGAGGCCCCCAAGCTTGCGCGCGTTGATGCGCTCGCCGAGCAAAAAATGGCCGCCGATCAAGACCCAGAACGGCATGGTGTTGACCAACAGCGTGTTGCGAGCGACGGTCGTGTATTCCAGCCCGATATAGAGAAACAGGAACTCGACGCCGAAGAGCACGCCGACGACAATACCGGCGCTGAGCGTCCCATCCGCTTCAAACAGCTTGATGCCGCGCAACCGGCACCAGCCGAGAACGCACAGCCCGCCGATGATCGAGCGCGCGATCGATACGAAGACCGGATCGTAGCCGGCATAGGAGACCTTGGCGGCGACGTAGTTCAGGCCCCAGGACAATGTCAGCCCGACCATCATGGCGGCCGCGCTCATGTCGACCGCGTCGCGTCGGCCGAATGTATCGGCAGCACCGCTCAATTGTCGTCCTCCGCGCTCTGCTCATCGAAGCCGAGCAGGTTCCAGCTTTGGCGCATATGCGGCGGCATCGGCGCGGTAACATCGATGACGCCCTGGTCTGGATGCGGGATAACGATGCGGCGCGCGTGAAGATGAAGGCGGTTCTGGATGCCGCCGGGAAACTCCCAATTCGTGTCGGCCTCGAAATATTTGGGATCGCCGATGATCGGGCAGCCGATATGGGCGGCATGGACGCGAAGCTGGTGGGTGCGGCCGGTATAAGGTTCCATTTCCAGCCAGGACAGCGACTGCGCCGCCTGCTCGACGACGCGGTAATAGGAAACGGCATGGTCGGCGCCCTTCTCGCCATGCTTGGCGATGCGCACGCGGTCGCCGTCCGGCGTCGCCTCCTTGACAAGCCAGGTCGAGATCTTGTCCTCGCGCTTCGGCGGCACGCCCTTGACCAAGGCCCAATAGGTTTTCTTCGTCTCGCGCGCCCGGAACGCTTCCGACAGCTTCATCGCGGCAAGGCGGGTGCGGGCAACGACCAGCACGCCGGAAGTGTCGCGGTCGAGGCGATGGACGAGGCGCGGCTTCTCGCCCTTCTGGTTGCGCCAGGCCTCGAGCATGTCGTCGACATTGCGCGTGACGCCGGAGCCGCCCTGCACGGCAAGCCCGGCAGGCTTGTTGAAGACGAAGACCTTCGGGTCCTCGTGCAGCAGCATCTTGGCCAGCACATCGGCATCGCCCTGGTTGCGGATCGAATGGCCGGTGAGCGGGGCGTCGCCCTTCTTGTCGACTTCGAGCGGCGGAATGCGCACGGTCTGCCCGGGCTCGACGCGCGTGTCGGCCTTCACGCGGCCGCCATCAACGCGGACCTGGCCCGAGCGCAAGAGCTTTTGCAGGTGACCGAAGCCGAGGCCCGGATAATGGACCTTGAACCAGCGGTCGAGCCGCATGCCCGCTTCGCCGGCCTCCACCGTGATTTGTTCGACACCTGCCATGGTTACGCTTTTCCGGTTGAAAGCGGCGCCATAGCACTAAGGCAGAGAGGTTGCGAGCCAAAGACCCAACAACGGACAAAGATCGCGCCAAAGAGCGTTGCGCAGCCGCGGGCGCGGACGCCTCAGTTTGCGGCCGCCTTCTTGGCCTTGGACGAGCCGATCATCTTCCAGTTCTTGTAGAACATGGAATTGACGCGCTCGACGCTGACCGAGACGATGGCGAGAAGGTTGGCGATCAGGCCGGGGAATGGCGATGGACGGATGATATCCATGAACACGCAGTAGCGGCGTCCGTCATATTCGTTCACTGAACGGTGCAGCAGCGTGTCGTCGAAAATGTAAAGCGGGTTGTCGTGCCAGTAGTTCCTGGCGCCGTTGCACTCGACGAAAATCTCAGCCTTGACCGGCAACAGGTTGTAGAGGATGCGCAGGCTGAGCCGCAGCGGCCCGAAATGCCAGGAAGTCGATTCCTTGCCTCTGAAGACTGAGACGGCGATGGTCTTGATGTATTTGAAGTCCTTGTTGAATTCCGCGACGTTGTCGATCTTGTGCTTGCCATACCACTGATAGACATACATGCCGCGCCGACCGGTGCCGAAATTGGCGTCGATATCGGCGATGATCTCGTCCTTGCGAGCCTTGAAGACGTCGAGAACCTCGTTGACCTCGCGCTGATAGTCTGCAGGGAACTGCTCCAGCTTCCATACGCCCGGGTTCCGATAGCAAAGCAGGTCGACCAAAAGGTTGAATGGCGACAGCAGCCAGGTGAAGATGCCGTTGCCCAGGAAATAGCCGCGGAACAACGACAGATCCTTGTTTGCATTGCGCATCACGTCGATCAGACCGCAGACGATCCAGATCGTGGTCAGGATCGGGATAAAATAAAAGCCAAGCGCGAGAAGCGGGACTGCGATAGCAGCCTGACGAAGAGTCTTACGGGTTTGCTTTGTCATAGTCTTTCGCTTGGGAGCGCGATCCTGTTCGCATGAGCCAAATCACGGCGACCCCCGCCAGCCGTGCGCCTTCATAGGATTTTTCATGACGCGGCACAATCTGGAACAGGTTTGCCCGCTCACGATCGCGCCAGCATCTCGACTTTGCTGTCATGCCGACGAAGCTTCGCCGCGAAGCACCCGAGCCCGCCGAGTCGCGGAAGCGGCTATTCCCGCTCTTTGCGCAGCTTTGCCCAGTATTCCAACCGCTTCTTGACCTCGCGCTCGAAGCCGCGCTCGGGCGGATCGTAGAAAGTGCGGCGGCCCATCTTTTCCGGGAAATAGTCCTGGCCGGAAAAGGCATCCGGCTCGTCGTGGTCGTAGCGGTAGCCGGCGCCGTAATCCTCTTCCTTCATCAGCTTGGTCGGCGCGTTGAGGATGTGCTTGGGCGGCAGCAGCGAGCCGAATTCCTTGGCCGCTTGTGTCGCCGCCTTGAAGGCGGTGTAGACGGCATTCGACTTGGGCGCGGTGGCGAGATAGACGGTGGCCTCGGCGAAGGCGAGTTCGCCCTCGGGCGAGCCGAGATAATCGTAGGCGTCCTTTGCGGCATTGGCGACGACCAGGGCCTGCGGATCGGCAAGCCCGATATCTTCCACCGCCATGCGCACCAGCCGGCGGCCGAGATAGAGCGGATCCTCACCGGCATCGAACATGCGGGCGAGGTAATACAGCGCAGCGTCCGGATCCGAGCCGCGCACCGATTTATGCAGCGCCGAGATCAGGTTGTAATGGCCGTCCTGGCCCTTGTCGTAGATCGGCGCACGACGCTGGATGACGCGCTGCAGGCCTTCGGGCCCAAACACCTCGCCCGGCTTGGCGGCGCGCCAGACTTCCTCGGCGAGCGTCAGCGAGGCACGACCGTCGCCATCGCTCATGCGGATGAGCATGGCCCGCGCCTCGTCGTCGAGCGGCAGCGCCCTGCCCTCGGTCGCCTCGGCCCGCTCCAGCAGCTTGGCGATGCTCTCCTCGTCCAGCGAGCGGAAGACGAGCACCCGCGCGCGGGACAGAAGCGCCGCGTTCAGCTCGAAGGACGGGTTCTCCGTCGTGGCGCCGACCAGCACCACCGTGCCGTCTTCCATGACCGGCAAGAAACCGTCCTGCTGGGCACGATTAAAGCGATGGATCTCGTCGACGAAGAGCAGCGTCTGGCGGCCATTGGTCCGGCGCAGTTTTGCTGCCTCGAATACTTTCTTCAGGTCGGCGACGCCGGAAAACACCGCCGATATCTGCTCGAAGGCAAGGTGGGTTTCGCCGGCGAGCAACCGCGCCACCGTCGTCTTGCCGGTGCCGGGCGGGCCCCAGAAAATCATCGAGCCGAGCGTGCCGGACTTGATCAGCCGCGTCAGCGCGCCATCCGGGCCGGTCAAGTGCTCCTGGCCGACAACCTCGCCAAGGGTCTTCGGGCGCAACCGGTCAGCCAGCGGCCGGCCGGGCGGCGCCTTCTCCGGTTCATCGACGCTGAACAGATCGGCCATGCGCTTTTATTTGGTTGGAACGCGGCCCCTTTTCCAGAGCCTGCTCAGTAACGCAACACTTGGCGCAGTATCTGCCCACCGCGCTCGACGGTAAACCGCCACCACCGCGTGTCCTGCTGCGCAATCTGTGCCAGCGTCGCCGCCTTATCGATGCTCGTGCCGTTCACTTCGCGCACGATGTCGCCCGGTTGGAAGCCGAAATCGGCGGCCGGTGAATCGCGGTTGATGTCGACCACGGTGACCCCCTTCATGTCGGTGCGCAGCCCGAGACGCTGGGCAAGGCGCGGCGAAAGCTCTGCCACCTTGGCCCCGGCGAAGGGGCTGCGGCCATGCAGCGTGACCTCGCTCGGCTTCGCGCCTTCGGGCGCGCGCTCCAGCGCAATCTCAAGCGTTGCCTGCTGGCCCTTGCTCAGCACGGCGAAGGTCGCCTTGGTGCCGATCGACAGCGTCGCCATGCGGTAATCCAGCGCCTCGATGCTTTCGACCGGGGTGTTGTTGAGCGACAGCACGACGTCGCCGGGCTTGAGCCCCGCCTTGCCGGCCGGTCCGGCCCCATCGACCGACGAGACCAGCGCGCCGGTCGGCTTTTCCATGCCAAGCGATTCCGCGATCTGGGGTGTCACGGCTTCAAACTCGGCGCCGATATAGGGCCGCTCGAAGAAATCCAGGCCGGCCTTGGCGGCGTCGGCGAAAGCCCTGACCATGTTCGACGGAATGGCGAAACCGATACCGATCGAGCCGCCGCTGCGGCTATAGATAGCCGTGTTGATGCCGACCAGCTGGCCGCCCATGTTGATCAGCGCGCCGCCGGAATTGCCGGGATTGATGGCGGCATCGGTCTGGATGAAATAGCCGGAGTCGGAAACGCCGATATGGCTGCGGGCAAGCGCCGAAACGATGCCGCTGGTGGTCGTCTGGCCGACGCCGAAGGGATTGCCGATGGCGAGCACCAGGTCGCCGACCTCGAGCGCGTCGGAATCGCCGATGGCGATCACCGGGAACGGCTTGTCGGCGGAGATTTTGAGCACGGCAAGATCCAGTGTCTCGTCCTTCAGCATCACCTTGGATGTGAACTCGCGCCCGTCGGCCGTCGCGACCTTCACCTCGTCGGCATCCTTGATGACATGGTAGTTGGTGACGATCACGCCGCTCGGATCGACCAGCACGCCGGAACCGAGCGAAGACTGCGCGCGCGGCTGCGCGCGGCCGAAGAACTCCTCGAAGAAGGGATCGCCCTCGAACGGCGAGGTCACCTTTGCGGTCTGCGAGGCATAGACGTTGACCACGGCCGGCGCCGTCTGCTTGACTAGCGGCGCAAACGAAAGCTGCACCTCCTCGCGGCCGAACGGCACGCGCTTGT
Organism: Mesorhizobium sp. WSM4887; assembly: GCF_029625865.1. Lineage (NCBI taxonomy): Bacteria > Pseudomonadati > Pseudomonadota > Alphaproteobacteria > Hyphomicrobiales > Phyllobacteriaceae > Mesorhizobium > Mesorhizobium sp. WSM4887. Next base: position 59,775 of record NZ_JARTVP010000010.1, on the reverse strand, counting down.
CGGGCCCGGAAGTGGAGTTCTCGCCCTCGACGCCATGCAAGAGATCGGTCAGCACGTCGGAAAGGCCAGGGTCGGCCGGCTTGGCGGCATCTTCTGCGAATGCCTGTCTGACGCTAGGAGCCGCGGCGAAAGCGGCAAGCGTGCAAACCGCAATAAGAAACAGCCGTTTGAGGTGCATTCCGAATCCTCCAGATCAGGCGCCATTGTCCCGACGATTGTGCAGAATGAAAGGCTAATGCACGGAAATACGATGCTTGTCGCGCAAAAGAGTGAGAACGAGAACGAAAATCCGCTCGCCCTGCTCGCTGGTTTCAGAACGAAAAAGGGGCCCCGAAGGCCCCTTGAATTCATTCGCTGAAAACCTGGCCTTATGCGGCCGCGGCTTCCTCTTCGCCGCCTTCGGCCTCGAGACGCGCGCGGTCGGCGGCGCCCTTGGCCGAGGTGTCGCGGTCGACGAACTCGATGACCGCCATGGCGGCATTGTCGCCGTGGCGGAAGCCCGCCTTCATGATGCGCAGGTAGCCGCCGTTGCGGCTGGCGTAGCGCGGTGCGATGGTTTCGAACAGGCGCTTGACGACGCCTTCATTGCCGATCTGCGCGATCACCTGGCGGCGGGCGTGCAGGTCGCCGCGTTTGCCGAGCGTCACCAGCTTCTCGACGATCGGACGCAGGTCCTTCGCCTTCGGCAGGGTGGTGACGATCTGCTCGTGCTCGATCAGCGACACGGCGAGGTTGGCGAACATCGACTTGCGGTGGCTTACGCTGCGGGCGAAGCGACGGCCTTTGAAACCGTGGCGCATAGCTCTTTTCCTTCTTTAGTTGTTCAAGAGGCCACGGCCTCTGATGGTTTTCCGCATGACCGTCGGATCGAGCGGCTCGCGCCGCCGATCCTTGGAATTCATGCTCAATACTGATCCTCGTAACGCTTGGCGAGGTCTTCGATGTTTTCCGGCGGCCAGTCCGGCACTTCCATGCCGAGGTGCAGACCCATCGCCGCCAGCACTTCCTTGATCTCGTTCAGCGACTTGCGGCCGAAATTCGGAGTGCGCAGCATCTCGGCTTCGGTCTTCTGGATCAGGTCGCCGATATAGACGATGTTGTCGTTCTTCAGGCAGTTGGCCGAACGCACCGAAAGCTCGAGCTCGTCGACCTTCTTGAGCAGCGCCGGGTTGAAGGCCAGCTCGGTGACGGCCTCGGTGGCGACTTCCTTCTGCGGCTCGTCGAAGTTGACGAACAGGCTGAGCTGGTCCTGCAGGATGCGGGCCGCGAAAGCCACGGCGTCCTCGCCCGAGATCGAACCGTCGGTCTCGATGGTCATGGTCAGCTTGTCATAGTCGAGAACCTGGCCTTCGCGGGTGTTCTCGACCTTGTAGGAGACCTTCTTGACCGGCGAGTAGAGGCTGTCGACCGGGATCAAGCCGATCGGCGCGTCCTCGGCGCGGTTGCGCTCAGCCGGCACATAACCCTTGCCGGTGTCGACGGTGAATTCCATGCGGATCTCGGCGCCCTCGTCCAGCGTGCAGATCACGTGGTCGGGGTTGAGGATCTCGACGTCGCCGACGGTCTGGATGTCACCGGCAAGCACGGCGCCCGGGCCCTGCTTGCGCACGACCATGCGCTTGGGACCATCGCCTTCCATGCGGATGGCGATTTCCTTGATGTTGAGCACGATGTCGGTCACGTCCTCGCGCACGCCGGCGATGGACGAGAACTCATGCAGCACGCCGTCGATCTGCACGGCGGTGACGGCCGCGCCGCGCAGCGAAGACAGAAGCACGCGCCGCAGCGCGTTGCCGAGCGTGAGGCCGAAGCCGCGCTCGAGCGGCTCGGCCACGAGCGTGGTCAGCGTCTTCTTCTTCGACGAGAACTCGATCTTGTTCGGCTTGATCAGTTCCTGCCAGTTTTTCTGGATCATGGTGTCTTCCTTCCTTTGACCCGCCACCATCCAATCGTGGCGGGCAGCCTGGAATTGCCGCGGAGGAGCGCCTTGGCGCTCACGCGGCGTTCAAAAATATTAGACGCGGCGCTTCTTGCGCGGACGGCAGCCATTGTGCGGGATCGGCGTCACATCGCGAATCGAGGTGATGGTGAAGCCGGCCGCCTGCAGGGCGCGCAGCGCCGATTCACGGCCGGAGCCGGGTCCGCAGACCTCGACCTCGAGCATGCGCATGCCGTGTTCCTGGGCCTTCTTGGCGACGTCCTCGGCGGCCATCTGGGCGGCGAACGGGGTCGACTTGCGCGAACCCTTGAAGCCCTGGGCGCCGGCGGACGACCAGGCGATCGAATTGCCCTGCGCGTCGGTGATGGTGATCATCGTGTTGTTGAAGGTCGAATTGACGTGGGCAACGCCCGACGAGATGTTCTTGCGTTCGCGACGGCGAACACGAGCGGCTTCCTTGGCCATGGTAGTCCTTTCAGTTGATCTCTACACCGCCGTAACGCCAGCGGCTCCACCTTTGCAGTGAATGGTGAATAGTGAAATGGTGAATGGTCAAAGCGCCATTCACCATTCACCACCAACCATTCACCAATTACTTCTTCTTGCCGGCGATCGCCTTGGCCGGGCCCTTGCGGGTGCGCGCATTGGTATGCGTGCGCTGGCCGCGGACCGGCAGCGAGCGGCGGTGACGCAGGCCGCGGTAGCAGCCGAGGTCCATCAGCCGCTTGATGTTCATCGAAACCTCGCGGCGCAGGTCGCCTTCGACCTGGTAGTCGCGGTCGATCGTCTCGCGGATCTGCAGCACTTCCGCGTCGGTCAGCTGGTTGACGCGGCGGTCCGCCGGGATGCCGACCTTGTCGACGATCTCCTGGGCAAACCTCTTGCCGATGCCGTGAATGTACTGAAGCGCAATGACGACGCGCTTGTTGGTCGGAATGTTGACGCCGGCTATACGAGCCATGTTCTTTCATCTCCATTTGGGCCGGCCATCCTTCAAAAAGGCAGGCCCGGCGCTATCTAAGTTGCCCCGCGTCCGGTGGAGGCCGGCCCTTGCGGGAGTTTCCTGGTTCAAAACGGATGCCCTGCCCTTTGCGGGCAAGCAAAGTCCATGCCTGATAGGAAGACGGGCCGCCATACCCCAATGGCTTCTTCCAGTCAAGCGCAATCTTTGCTTGTCGGAGCGGCCTAGCTCACCGCCGCCGTGAGCACCTTCTCGATCTCCGCGGTCACCGCGTCGATGCTGGCCATGCCGTCGACGCTCTTCAGCCTGCCTTTGGCATAGTAGTAGCCGGTCAGCGGCGCCGTCTTCTTGTAATATTCTCGCAGGCGCTCCTCGAACACCGCCGGGTTGTCGTCCTTGCGCACCGGCTGGCCGGCCGCCTTGGCATCCTCGGCCCGCTTGACGATGCGCCCGACCAGCGCCTTGTCGTCGACGACGAGCTCGATGACGCTGTCGAGCGCGATGTTGCGCTCGGCGAGCATGGCTTCGACGGCATCGGCCTGCACCAGCGTGCGCGGATAACCGTCGAGGATGAAGCCCCTGGCGCAGTCGGGCTGGTCGATCCGCTCGGCAACGATCGCATTGACGATCGCGTCCGATACCAGCTCGCCGGCATCCATAACCGCCTTGGCCCGCTTGCCGACTTCGGTTCCGGCCTGGACGGCGGCACGCAGCATGTCTCCCGTCGAAAGCTGGGGTATGCCGTGTTTTTCTACCAGTCTCTGTGCTTGCGTCCCCTTGCCCGCTCCTGGCGGCCCAAGCAATATCAGCCTCATCTGCTCCTCTTACCCCCGCGCAACTTCGACTTCTTGATCAGGCCCTCATACTGGTGCGCGATCAGGTGACCCTGAATCTGCGCCACCGTGTCGAGCGTGACACTGACCACGATCAGAAGCGATGTGCCACCGAGATAGAAAGGTACGCCAGTCGCTGAAATCAGGAACTCAGGCAGCAGACACACCAGCACCAGGTAGATGGCGCCGATGACGGTGATACGCGTCAAAACATAGTCGATATATTCGGCGGTGCGCTCGCCCGGACGATAGCCCGGGATGAAGCCGGAATGCTTCTTGAGCTGGTCGGCCGTGTCCTTCGGGTTGAAGACGATTGCCGTATAGAAGAAGGCGAAGAAAATGATCATCGCCGCATAGAACGCCATATAGAGCGGCTGGCCGTGGCCCAGCGCCGCCAGGACTGTGCTCGCCCAGGCAGGCAGGTTGGTGGTCTGCGAGAAGCCGGCAACCGTTGCCGGGAGAAGCAGCAGCGAGGAGGCGAAGATCGGCGGGATGACGCCCGAGGTGTTGAGCTTCAGCGGCAAATGCGAGGTGTCGCCTTGGAACATGCGGTTGCCGACCTGCCGCTTCGGATACTGGATGAGCAGGCGGCGCTGGGCGCGCTCGAAGAAGACGATGACGCCGATGACGACGACGGCGAGCACGATGATCGCGAGAATCAGGCTCGTGGACAGCGCACCGGTGCGGCCGAGTTCCAGCGTGCCTGAAATGGCGTGCGGCAGACCGGCGACGATGCCCGAGAAGATGATCAGCGAAATGCCGTTGCCGATGCCGCGCGCGGTGATCTGCTCGCCGAGCCACATCAGGAACATGGTCCCGCCGACAAGCGTGACGACGGTCGAGATGCGGAAGAACATGCCGGGATCGGTGACGATACCGTTGCCGCCCTCCAGCCCGACCGAAATGCCGTAGGCCTGCACCAAGGCCAGCAGCACGGTGCCGTAGCGCGTGTACTGGTTGATGATCTTGCGGCCCTGCTCGCCTTCCTTCTTCAGCGCTTCCAGCGACGGGATGACCGAGGTCATCAGCTGCATGATGATGGAAGCGGAGATGTAGGGCATGATGCCGAGCGCGAAGATCGCCATGCGCTGCACGGCGCCGCCCGCAAACATGTTGAACATGCCGAGCACGCCCTTGCTCTGCGAGGAGAAGGCCTGCGCGAAAGCGTCGGGATTGATGCCGGGAAGCGGGATGTAGGTGCCGAGGCGGTAGACGAGCAGCGCGCCGACGGTGAACCAGATGCGCTTCTTCAGATCCTCGGCCTTGGCGAAGGCCGCAAAATTCAGATTGGAGGCTAGTTGTTCAGCAGCCGAAGCCATGCCTGATTTTCTCCGCTAGAGCATGATGCCGAAAAGTGTGAAGCGGTTTTCGGAAGACATCATCCTCTACTTCATTGATTATGCTCTACTTCATTGATTTCTATGTCGCGCTCGATGCCCGCAGCTCAGGCGGCGCGTGTCACCGAAGCTCACGAGATAAGCTCCGGACCGTCAACATGCAAGCGGCCGCGTTGACGCGGCCGCCTAATTGATCAGGTCAAAGCGCGGACGGGCGGCAAAAATGAAATCATACCCGCCGGCCGCGCTTCAAATCGCCGTTACTCGGCGGCGGCCGCTTCCGGCAGCTTCACCGAACCGCCGGCCTTCTCGATCTTCTCGATCGCAGCTTTGGAGGCGCCGGCGACGTCGAAGCTGAGCTTGGCCTTGAGCTCGCCGTCGGAGAGCACGCGCACGCCGTCCTTGGCGCGGCGGATGACGCCGGCAGTGATCAGGGTCTCAGCCGTCACGGTCTCCTTCGCGTCGAGCTTCTTGGCATCGACGGCAGCCTGGATGCGAGCAAGCGACACGACGGTGAAGCTCTTGGCGAACAGGTTGTTGAAGCCGCGCTTCGGCAGGCGCCGGTAAAGCGGCATCTGGCCGCCCTCGAAGCCGTTGATGGCAACGCCCGAGCGTGCCTTCTGGCCCTTAACGCCGCGACCGGCGGTCTTGCCAGAGCCGGAGCCGATGCCGCGACCGAGGCGCTTCCTGGAGTGCGTGGCGCCGTCCTTGTCACGCAGATCGTTGAGTTTCATGTTTCTGTCTCCCGCGCTTCCGTTCAGGCCTCGTCCACAACGCGGACGAGGTGCTGGATGGCGGCGATCATGCCGCGCACCGAAGGGGTGTCTTCCAGCGTACGCCGCTTGTGCATCTTGTTGAGGCCGAGGCCGACCAGCGTCGCGCGCTGCTCCTTCGGCCGGCGGATCGGCGAACCGATCTGCTCGACGGTGATGGTCTTGGTAGCTTTCTTGGCCATGGTCGAAATCCCTGGTCAGCGTCGACTATTCTTCGGCCGCGACGGCGGTGCCGCGGCGGGCCTGAAGGGTCGAGTACTTGATGCCGCGAGCAGCGGCCACATCCTTCGGATGCATCTGGCTCTTCAGCGCGTCGAAGGTGGCGCGAACCATGTTGTATGGGTTCGACGAACCCATCGACTTGGCGACCACGTCGTGCATGCCGAGTGTCTCGAAGACGGCGCGCATCGGGCCGCCAGCGATGATGCCGGTACCCTGCTTGGCGGCGCGCAGCAGAACGCGTCCGGCGCCCCAGCGGCCCTCGACGTCGTGATGCAGCGTGCGGCCCGAACGCAGCGGCACGAAGATCATGTCGCGCTTGGCCGATTCGGTCGCCTTGCGGATCGCCTCCGGCACTTCGCGCGCCTTGCCGTGGCCGAAGCCGACGCGGCCCTTCTGGTCGCCGACGACGACAAGTGCGGCAAAGCCGAAGCGACGGCCGCCCTTCACCACCTTGGCGACGCGGTTGATGTGGACAAGCTTGTCCACCATGCCGTCGTCCCGCTCTTCGCGTTCACGCTCGCGGCCGCGGCCGCCTTCCCTACGTTCCTGTGCCATATCCTAGTCCTTGTTCTTTTCCGGAAGCACGGGTTGCTGTTTGCCGGCGCCTCTAGCGGCCCACCGGCGGTGAATTTCTCCTTTGCATGATCCTGTCCGAAAAGTCTGCAACTTTTCGGGATCATGCATTAGAAGCTCAGACCGCCTTCGCGGGCAGCCTCGGCCAGCGCCTTGACGCGGCCGTGATAGATGTACGGGCCACGATCGAAGACGACTTCCTTGACGCCGGCCTTCGACGCGCGCTCGGCGATCAGCTTGCCGACCGCGGCAGCAGCGGCGCTGTCGGCGCCGGTCTTGAGCGAGCCCTTCAGCTCCTTCTCCAGGGTCGAGGCGGCGGCCAGCGTGTGGCCCTTGGCGTCGTCGATGACCTGGACGTAGATGTGCTTCGAGGTGCGATGCACCGAAAGCCGCGGCCGCTCGCCGGCGACCTTCTTGAGCTGGCGGCGCACGCGCTGCGCGCGGCGCTGGGTGGTTTCTTTGGGGCTAGCCATGATTCTGTTCCTTGCCTTCAGAAAACGGGGGCAACCGTGTGCGGTAGGCCAAGCCTCCCGCGGTCGCGCCCCGCGGCGATCAAAAGTCTTACTTCTTCTTGCCTTCCTTGCGGACAATCCGCTCGTCGGCATAGCGCACGCCCTTGCCCTTGTAGGGTTCGGGACCGCGATACTCGCGGATCTCGGCCGCGACCTGGCCGACCTGCTGCTTGTCGATGCCGGAGACCGTGATTTCGGTCGGCTTCGGCACGGAGATCGTGATGCCCTGCGGCGTCTCATAGACCACGTCGTGGCTGAAGCCGAGCGCCAGCTGCAGGTTCTTGCCCTGCATGGCGGCGCGATAGCCGACGCCGGTGATCTCGAGCTTCTTCTCGAAGCCGTCCTTGACGCCCTGCAGGATGTTGACGATCTGCGTGCGCGACATGCCCCACTTGGCGCGGGCGGTCTTGGTCTGGTCGCGCGGCTCGACCGAAATCTCGGCGCCTTCCATCTTGACCAGCACTTCGTCGTTGACCACGAACTTCAGCTCGCCCTTGGGGCCCTTCGCCGTCACGGTCTGGCCGTTGACGGTCGCGGAGACGCCCTGCGGCAGCGAAACGGGTTTCTTTCCGATACGAGACATTGTTGTCTCCTCTTTCCTTTACTGCTGTGAATGGTGAATGGTGGAATGGCGAACGGCGCGGTCAAAGTCCCGTGCAGCCTCACCATTCACTATTCACCATTGACCATTCACCCTTAGAAAATCTGACAGAGGATCTCGCCGCCGACATTCTGCTCGCGCGCTTCGTGATCGGCCATGACGCCCTTCGGCGTCGAAAGGATGGCGATGCCGAGGCCGTTGGCGACATGCGGGATCGACTTGGCCGAGACATAGACGCGGCGGCCGGGCTTCGAGACGCGCTCGATTTCGCGCACGACCGGAGCGCCGTCGAAATACTTCAGCTCGATCTCGATTTCCGACTTGCCGTTCTCGAAGTCGGTCTGGCTGTAGTCGCGGATATAGCCTTCCGACTTCAGCACTTCGAGGACGCGGGCGCGCAGACGCGAGGCCGGAGTCGAGACGGTCGACTTCTTGCGGCCATAGGCGTTGCGGATGCGGGTCAGCATATCGCCGAGAGGATCGCTCAATGACATCTCAGTGTCTCCTTACCAGCTCGACTTGACCAGGCCCGGGATCTGGCCGTTGTTGCCCAGATCGCGAAGCGCGATACGCGAAAGCTTGAGCTTGCGATAGTAGGCGCGAGGACGCCCCGTCACTTCGCAGCGGTTGCGGATGCGGATCTTGGCCGAGTTGCGCGGCAGCGCCGAAAGCTTCAACTGGGCGCGGAAACGCTCTTCCATCGGCTTGGACTGGTCCATGACGATGTCCTTGAGCGCCTTGCGCTTGGCGGCGTACTGACCGGCAAGCTTGCGGCGCCGGTTGTTCTTCTCGACTGAGCTGGTCTTTGCCATTTCAGATTTTTCCTTTTTCGCTGCCGTTACTGGCGGAAGGGGAAGTTGAAGGCCTTGAGCAGCGCCCTGGCCTCGTCATCCGTCTTCGCCGTCGTACAAACGATGACGTCCATGCCCCAGACCTGATCAACCTTGTCGTAGTTGATCTCCGGGAACACGATGTGCTCCTTGATGCCCATGGCGTAGTTGCCACGGCCGTCAAAGCTCTTCGGGTTCAGTCCGCGAAAGTCGCGAACGCGCGGCAGCGCGATGTTCACGAGGCGGTCGAGGAACTCGTACATGCGTTCCTTGCGCAGCGTGACCTTGGCGCCGATCGGCATGTTCTCGCGCACCTTGAAGCCCGCGATCGAATTGCGGGCGCGGGTGACGACAGCCTTCTGGCCGGCGATCAGCGCGAGGTCCTCGGCCGCGACCGAGGGCTTCTTGGAATCGCCGGTCGCTTCGCCGACACCCATGTTCAGCACGATCTTGTCGATGCGCGGAACCTGCATCTCGTTGTCATAGCCGAACTGCTCCTGCAGCGCCTTGCGGATGGTCTCCTGATAGACCTTCTTGAGGCGCGGCTCGTTCTTGGCAGCTGCCTGCTTGGTTTCAGCTTTAGCCATTGATGACTTCTCCCGAACGCTTGGCGACGCGCACCTTCTTGCCGTCCTTCTGGATGGCGAAGCCGACGCGGGTCGGCTTGCCGTCCTTGGGGTCGGCCAGCGCGATGTTCGACAGGTGGATCGGCGCTTCCTTGGTGATGATCCCGCCCTCTTGGGACTGGGTCTGCTTCTGGTGACGGCGAATGAGGTTCACGCCGCGGACCAGCGCGGTGTCTTCCTTCGGCTGCACCGACAGGACTTCGCCCGAACGGCCCTTGTCCTTGCCGGCAAGCACGACGACCTTGTCGCCTTTTCTGATCTTTTGCATGGGTCCGGCTCCTTACAGCACTTCAGGCGCGAGCGAGATGATCTTCATGTGGTTCTTGGCGCGAAGCTCGCGCGGAACCGGCCCGAAGATACGTGTGCCGATCGGCTCTTTCTTGTTGTCGACGAGAACGGCCGCGTTCTTGTCGAAACGGATCACGCTGCCGTCCGGACGGCGGATGTCCTTGGCCGTGCGAACCACGACCGCCTTCATCACGTCGCCCTTCTTAACGCGGCCGCGCGGGATGGCTTCCTTGATCGACACCACGATGATGTCGCCGACGGAGGCATACTTCCGCTTCGAACCGCCCAGCACCTTGATGCACATGACACGACGGGCGCCGGAATTATCCGCGACGTCGAGGTTTGTTTGCATCTGAATCATGACTGGCCGCCTTCTTCTTTTCTAACGGGACGGGCTTTCACCCCTCCCCGGTCTGTCCAAAATTCGTTTCGTTCGCCCGGATCAAGCCTGATCCGCGGTGATGACGACCCAGCGTTTGTCCTTGGAGATCGGCTTCGATTCCTGGATGAACACCTGGTCGCCGACCTTGTGGGCGTTGTTCTCGTCATGCGCCTTGTACTTCTTGGTCAGGCGCACGGTCTTCTTCATCACGGGATGCGTGAAGCGCCGCTCGACCTTGACGACGACCGTCTTCTCGTTCTTGTCGCTGACCACGGTGCCCTGCAGGATGCGCTTTGGCATGGTTCTCGTCCTTAAGCCTTCTTGGCCGCGGCTTCTTCCGCGGCGATGGTCTTGATGCGCGCGATGTCCCTGCGGACCTGCTTCACGCGTGCGGTCTTCTCGAGCTGGCCGGTGGCCTTCTGGAAGCGCAGGTTGAACTGCTCCTTCTTGAGGGCGGCCAGGTCGTCGGCCAGCTGATCCTGGGTCTTGGTCCGGATATCTTCGGCTTTCATGATCGCCTGTCCTTATTCTGCGATGCGCTGCACGAAGCGCGTCTTGACCGAGAGCTTGGCGGCGCCGAGACGCAGCGCCTCACGCGCGGTTTCTTCGCTGACGCCGTCGATCTCGAACATGATGCGGCCAGGCTTGACGCGCGCCGCCCAGTAGTCGACGGCGCCCTTGCCCTTACCCATGCGCACTTCGGTCGGCTTCGAGGTGACCGGCAGATCCGGGAACACCCGGATCCAGACGCGGCCGGCGCGCTTCATCTCGCGGGTGATCGCGCGGCGGGCCGCCTCGATCTCGCGCGCGGTGACGCGGTTCGGCTCAAGCGCCTTCAGCCCGAAACCGCCGAAATCCAGATTGGTGCCGCCCTTGGCGGTACCGTGGATACGGCCCTTGAACTGCTTGCGGAACTTTGTGCGCTTTGGCTGCAGCATCGTTCTAACTCCAAATTCTCAAATTTCTCAGGCGTTCTCGCGACGGCGACCGCGCTCACGCTCGCCGGTCTGACCGCCGTGATCGCCTTCCGTGGCGCGACGCTCCGACGCCATCGGGTCGTGCTCGAGGATCTCGCCCTTGAACACCCACACCTTGACGCCGCAGATGCCATACGCCGTGTTCGCCTCGGCCGTGCCGTAGTCGACATCGGCGCGCAGCGTATGCAGCGGCACGCGGCCTTCGCGGTACCACTCCATGCGCGCGATTTCGGCGCCGCCGAGACGGCCGGAGCAGTTGATGCGGATGCCTTCGGCACCAAGACGCATGGCCGACTGAACGGCGCGCTTCATGGCGCGACGGAACGCGATGCGGCGCTCGAGCTGCTGGGCGATCGACTGGGCGATCAGCGTGGCGTCGATTTCCGGCTTGCGCACTTCAACGATGTTGAGGTGCGTCTCGGACTTCGTCATCTCCATCAGCTTCCTGCGGAGCTTCTCGATGTCGGCGCCCTTCTTGCCGATGATCAGGCCCGGACGCGCGGCATGGATGGTGACGCGGCACTTCTTGTGCGGACGCTCGATCACGACCTTGGAGATCGCGGCCTGCTTGAGTTCCTTCTCAAGATACTTACGGATCTTGATGTCTTCATGCAGCAGCTGACCGTATTCGCCGGTGTTCGCGAACCAGCGCGAATCCCAGGTGCGGTTGATGCCGAGACGCAGCCCGATCGGATTGACTTTCTGGCCCATTATGCGGCCTCCCCTTTTTCCTCGACTTCACGAACGACGATCGTGAGGTGCGAGAACGGCTTTTCGATACGGCTGGCGCGACCACGGCCACGCGCGTGGAAACGCTTCATGACGATCGACTTGCCGACATAGGCTTCCGATACGATCAGTGCGTCGACATCGAGGTCGTGGTTGTTTTCCGCGTTGGCGATCGCCGACTCCAGGGTCTTCTTGACCGTGCCGGAAATCCGCTTGGCCGAGAATTCGAGGTCGGAAAGCGCTGTCGCGACCTTCTTGCCGCGGATCAGCGCGGCAACCAGGTTCAGCTTCTGCGGGCTGATACGGATGGTGCGCAGAACGGCGCGCGCCTCGTTGTCAGCAAGCCTGCGCGGAGCTTTGGCCTTGCCCATGATTATTTCCTCTTCGCCTTCTTATCCGCGCCATGACCGTAGTAGGTCCGGGTCGGAGCGAATTCACCGAACTTGTGGCCGACCATGTCCTCGTTCACGGAGACGGGAACGTGCTTCTGGCCGTTGTAGACACCGAAGGTGAAGCCGACGAACTGCGGCAGGATGGTGGAGCGACGGCTCCACATCTTGATCACCTCATTGCGACCGCCTTCACGAACCTTGTCCACCTTCTTGAGAAGGTAGCCGTCGATGAAGGGGCCTTTCCAAATCGAACGAGTCACTTGGCGTTACCTCTTCTTAGCTCTTGCGCTGATGGCGCGAGCGCACGATGAACTTGTCGGTCGCCTTGTTGGACCGCGTCTTCTTGCCCTTGGTCGGCTTGCCCCAGGGCGAAACCGGGTGACGGCCACCCGAGGTGCGGCCTTCGCCACCACCGTGCGGATGATCGACCGGGTTCATGGCCACGCCGCGATTGTGCGGGCGCTTGCCACGCCACACCGTGCGGCCGGCCTTGCCGTCGTTGATGTTGCCGTGATCGGGGTTCGACACGGCGCCGACGGTGGCCATGCACGAGCCGTGCACGACGCGCTGCTCGCCCGAGTTGAGGCGCAGGATCGCCATGCCCTGGTCGCGGCCGACGAGCTGGGCGTAGCCGCCGGCCGAACGGGCGACCTGGCCGCCCTTGCCCGGCTTCAGCTCAATATTGTGGACGATCGTGCCGACCGGCATCGAGGCCAGCGGCATCGCGTTGCCCGGCTTCACGTCGACCGCTTCGCCGGCCACGATCTTGTCGCCGGCAGCCAGACGCTGCGGCGCCAGGATGTAGGACAGCTCGCCGTCGTCATACTTGATCAGCGCGATGAAGGCGGTGCGGTTCGGATCGTATTCGATGCGCTCGACCGTGCCGACGACGTCGTACTTCTTACGCTTGAAGTCGATGATGCGGTACGAACGCTTGTGACCGCCGCCGATGAAGCGGGCCGTGATGCGGCCGTAATTATTGCGGCCGCCCGACTTGGTCAGGCCTTCGGTCAGGCCCTTGACGGGCTTGCCCTTGTAGAGGCCCGAGCGGTCGACGATGACCAGCTGACGGGTGCTCGGCGTTACCGGGTTGAATTTCTTGAGTGCCATTGTCCTGTCCTCGCGGCCTTGCTCAGAGACCCGTCGCGACGTCGATCGACTGGCCGTCGGCCAGCGTCACAACCGCCTTCTTGACGTCGCCCTGGCGGCCAACCGTGCCGCGGAAGCGCTTGATCTTGCCCTTGCGGACGAGCGTGTTCACGGCCGTAACCTTGACGCCGAAGAGAGCTTCCACGGCAGCCTTGATTTCCGGCTTCGACGCCTTCTTGGCGACATTGAAGACGACCTGGTTCTGCTCGGAAGCCATGGTCGACTTTTCGGTGATCGCCGGCGAGACGATCACGTCGTAGTGACGGAGGTCGGTCATTTGAAGCGCTCCTCGAGAGCCTCGACGGCGGCCTTCGAAAGGACCAGCGTGCCGCGGCGCAGAATGTCGTAGACGTTGATGCCCTGGATCGGCAGCACGTCGATGTTGGGAATATTGGTCGCCGCCAGCTTGAAGTTCTGGTCAAGCTCGGCGCCGCCAATCACCAGGGCATTGGTGAGCCCGAGCGTCTCGAGGCTCGCCACCAGCGCCTTGGTCTTGGCTTCGGCGAGCTTCAGCTCGTCAACGATGATCAGCGAAGCGCTCTTGGCCTTGGCCGAGAGAGCGTGCTTCAAGCCCAGCGCGCGCACCTTCTTCGGCAGCTCGTGCTCATGGCTGCGCACGACCGGGCCGTGCGCCTTGCCACCGCCGCGGAACTGCGGAGCGCGAGCCGAATGGTGACGGGCGCGGCCCGTACCCTTCTGCTTGTACATCTTGGCGCCGGTGCGCGCGATCTCGGCGCGGCCCTTGGCCTTGTGCGTGCCCTGCTGCTTCTTGGCCAGCTGCCAGCGCACCACGCGCTGCAGGATGTCCTCACGCGGGTCAAGGCCGAAGATCTCCTCGGAGAGCTTTACCTTGCCAGCGTCCTTGCCGCCGAGGGTTGTGATCTTGAGGTCCATTATTCCGCTCCCTCATTGGCCGGGGCATCGTTCTTGGCGGCAGCGGCACGGATCGCGGCTGGCTTCGGCGCGTTGGCCGGCAGCGCAACCTTGGCCGCGTCACGGACCAGGATCCAGGCGCCCTTCACTCCCGGGACGGCGCCGCGGATCAGGATCAGGCCGCGGTCGGCATCGGTCGAGACGACCTCGACATTCTGGGTGGTGACGCGGACGTCGCCCATGTGGCCGGCCATCTTCTTGCCCTTGAACACCTTGCCGGGGTCCTGGCGCTGACCGGTCGAGCCGTGCGTGCGGTGCGAGACCGAGTTACCGTGCGTGGCGCGGCCGCCACCCATGTTGTGCCGCTTGATCACGCCCTGGAAACCCTTGCCGGTCGAGGTGCCCGTCACGTCGACCTTCTGGCCGGCGACGAAGTGCTCGACGGTGAGCTCGGCGCCGACGTCGATCATGTTGTCGGCGGAGACGCGGAACTCGGCGAGCTTCGCCTTTGGCTCGACGGAGGCGGCAGCGAAATGGCCGCGCATCGCCTTCGACGTGTTCTTCACCTTGGCAAGGCCAACGCCGAGCTGGACGGCGGTGTAGCCGTTCTTCTCCTGCGTGCGCTGCGCCACGACCTGGCAGTTCTCCATCTGGAGAACGGTGACGGGAACGTGTTCCCCGGCATCGTTATAGATGCGGGTCATTCCCACCTTCTTTGCAATCACACCTGAACGCATCGGTTCAATTCCTTTAGAGTTCCCTGTCGGGGCTGACGCCCCTCCACGCCTCTTACTTCCTTCAGAGTTCCGGGTCGCCCCGCCCTCTTGTTCCTTAGAGCTTGATCTCGACGTCGACACCGGCGGCCAGGTCGAGCTTCATCAGAGCATCGACCGTCTGCGGGGTCGGATCGACGATGTCGAGCAGCCGCTTGTGGGTGCGCATCTCGAACTGCTCGCGGCTCTTCTTGTCGACGTGAGGCGACCGGTTGACCGTGAACTTTTCGATCCGCGTCGGCAGCGGAATGGGGCCGCGGACGTTGGCGCCGGTGCGCTTGGCGGTCGACACGATTTCGCGCGTCGAGGCGTCGAGCACCCGGTGGTCAAACGCCTTAAGGCGGATGCGGATATTCTGTCCGTTCATGCGTCAATTCCTTGTTCTGGCGCGGCGCGGGCAGCCCCGCGCCCGCGACAGATCCGTTTCGTCCAATTATTCTTTGATGGTGACGACGATGCCGGCACCGACGGTGCGGCCGCCTTCACGGATGGCGAAGCGCAGCTTCTCTTCCATCGCGATCGGCACGATCAGCTCGACGTCGACGGTGATGTTGTCGCCGGGCATCACCATCTCGGTGCCGGCCGGCAGCGTCACGATGCCGGTCACGTCGGTGGTGCGGAAGTAGAACTGCGGCCGGTAGTTGGTGAAGAACGGCGTGTGACGGCCGCCCTCGTCCTTGGTCAGGATGTAGGCTTCGGCCACGAACTTCTTGTGCGGCTTCACCGAACCCGGCTTGGCCAGAACCTGGCCGCGCTCGACACCCTCGCGGTCGATGCCGCGCAACAGCGCGCCGATGTTGTCGCCGGCCTGGCCCTGGTCGAGCAGCTTGCGGAACATCTCGACGCCCGTGCAGGTGGTCTTGGCCGTCGGACGGATGCCGACGATCTCCAATTCCTCGCCGACCTTGACCACGCCGCGCTCGACGCGGCCGGTCACGACCGTGCCGCGGCCCGAGATCGAGAACACGTCCTCGATCGGCATCAGGAACGGCTTGTCCAGCGGACGGACCGGCGTCGGGATGTAGGCGTCGACCTGCGCCATCAGCTCGCGGATGGCGTCCTCGCCGATGGTCTTGTTCGAATCTTCCAGCGCGGCCAGAGCCGAACCCTTGACGATCGGAATGTCGTCGCCGGGGAACTCGTTCTTGGTCAGCAGCTCGCGAACCTCGAGCTCGACCAGTTCCAGAAGCTCGGCGTCGTCGACCTGGTCGACCTTGTTCAGGAACACCACGATCGAGGGCACGCCGACCTGGCGGGCCAAAAGGATGTGCTCGCGGGTCTGCGGCATCGGGCCGTCGGCGGCCGAAACCACCAGGATCGCGCCGTCCATCTGCGCGGCGCCGGTGATCATGTTCTTCACATAGTCGGCATGGCCGGGGCAGTCGACATGGGCGTAGTGACGGTTGGCCGTCTCGTACTCGACATGCGCCGTCGAGATGGTGATGCCGCGCGCCTTCTCTTCCGGCGCCGCGTCGATCTGGTCATAGCGCTTGTATTCGCCAAAATACTTCGTGATCGCCGCCGTCAGCGACGTCTTGCCATGATCGACGTGGCCGATCGTGCCAATGTTCACATGCGGCTTGGTGCGCTCGAATTTACCTTTTGCCACTGTATTTCTCCGTCTTTACTCATCCCGCTCGGGGAAATTGATATTCGCTCCAGCCGAACCGGAAACGCGTAAGAGCCGCGGTTCCGGTGGCACAGGCATTCTCACGCGTACTTTTTCTGGACTTCCTGGGCCACCGCCGTAGGGACCGGCTCATAGTGGTCGAACTGCATCGTGTACTGGGCGCGGCCCTGCGACATCGAACGCAGATTGTCGACGTACTTGAACATGTTGGCCAAAGGCACCATCGCGTTGATGACGACTGCCACGCCACGCGCTTCCTGGCCCTGGATTTGGCCGCGACGGCCGTTGAGGTCACCGATAACGCCGCCGACATAGTCTTCCGGCGTCACGACCTCGACCTTCATGATCGGCTCCAGGAGCTGCACACCAAGCCGGGGTGCGGCTTCCTTGAAGCAGGCGCGGGAGGCAATTTCGAAAGCCAGCACCGAGGAGTCGACGTCGTGGAAGGCACCGTCGATCAGCGTCGCCTTGACGCCGATCATCGGGAAGCCGGCAAACGGGCCGGAACCCATGACGCTCTGGATGCCCTTCTCGACGCCGGGGATGTATTCCTTCGGCACCGCACCGCCGACGATCTTGGACTCGAACAAGAACTCTTCGCTCTCGGTGTTCGGCTCGAACACGATCTTGACGCGAGCGAACTGGCCGGTGCCGCCCGTCTGCTTCTTGTGCGTGTAGTCCTGCTCGTGGGTCCGGGTGATCGTCTCGCGATAGGCCACCTGCGGAGCGCCGACATTGGCTTCCACCTTGAACTCGCGGCGCATGCGGTCAACGATGATGTCGAGATGCAGCTCGCCCATGCCGGCGATGATGGTCTGACCGCTTTCCTCGTCGGTCTTGACGCGGAAGGACGGATCCTCGGCCGCCAGGCGATGCAGCGCGAGGCCCATCTTTTCCTGATCGTTCTTGGTCTTCGGCTCGATGGCGATCTGGATCACCGGATCGGGGAATTCCATGCGCTCGAGGATGACCGGATGCAGCGGATCGCAGAGCGTGTCGCCGGTCGTCGTGTCCTTGAGGCCGGCCAGCGCGACGATGTCGCCGGCATAGGCTTCCTCGATATCGGCGCGCGAATTCGCATGCATCTGCAGCATGCGGCCGATGCGCTCCTTCTTGCCCTTCACGGTGTTGTCGAGCGAGGTGCCCTTGGTGAGCTTGCCCGAATAGATGCGAGCGAAGGTCAGCGAGCCGACGAACGGGTCGTTCATGATCTTGAACGCCAGCATCGACAGCGGCTCGTTGTCGTCGGCATGACGCTCGATCTCGGCGTCGGTCTTGGCGTCGACACCCTTGATGGCCGGCACGTCAATCGGCGACGGCAGGTATTCGACAACGGCGTCCAGCAGCGGCTGCACGCCCTTGTTCTTGAAGGCCGAGCCGCAGAACATCGGGAAGAACTTGACCGCGATGGTGCCCTTGCGGATCAGCGCACGGATCTCGTCGTTCGACGGCATGTTGCCTTCGAGGTAATTCTCGAGCGCAGTCTCGTCCATCTCGACGGCGGCCTCGATCATCTTCTCGCGATACTGAGCGGCCTTGTCCTTGAGGTCGGCCGGGATCTCGACGACGTCCCAGGCAGCGCCCAGCGTCTCGTCGCGCCAGACAAGCGCATTCATTTCGACGAGGTCGACGACGCCCTTGAACTCGGTCTCGGCGCCGATCGGCAGCTGCATGACGACGGCCTGCGCGCCGAGGCGCGAGCCGATCATTTCCACCGAGCGGTAGAAGTCGGCGCCGATCTTGTCCATCTTGTTGCAGAAGATCATGCGCGGCACGTGGTACTTGTCGGCCTGGCGCCACACGGTCTCAGTCTGCGGCTCGACGCCTGCGTTGGCATCGAGCAGCGCGATGGCGCCGTCGAGCACGCGCAGCGAGCGCTCGACCTCGATGGTGAAGTCGACGTGTCCGGGAGTGTCGATGATGTTGAAGCGGCGCATCTTGCCGTCGCGACCCTTCCAGAAGGTCGTGGTCGCGGCCGAGGTGATGGTGATGCCGCGTTCCTGCTCCTGCTCCATCCAGTCCATGGTGGCAGCGCCGTCATGGACTTCGCCGATCTTGTGCGACTTGCCCGTGTAGTACAGGACGCGCTCGGTCGTCGTCGTCTTGCCGGCGTCGATATGCGCCATGATACCGAAATTGCGGTAGTCTTCGATTTTGTATTCGCGGGCCATGGGAGGTGCCTCTCAGTCTCGTTCGCGCTTTACCAGCGGTAGTGCGCGAAGGCGCGGTTGGCTTCCGCCATCTTGTGGGTGTCTTCACGCTTCTTGACGGCCGTGCCGCGGTTGTTGGCCGCGTCCATCAGCTCGCCCGAGAGGCGGTCGACCATCGTGGTCTCGTTGCGGTTGCGTGCGGCGGCGATCAGCCAGCGGATGGCGAGCGCCTGGCGGCGCTCGGGGCGCACGTCCACCGGAACCTGGTAGGTGGCGCCGCCGACGCGACGCGAACGCACTTCCACATGCGGCGCGACATTGTCGAGCGCCTGGTGGAAGACAGCGACCGGCTCCTGCTTGGTCTTGGCCTGGACCTGGTCCAGCGCGCCGTAGACGATGGTCTCGGCAACCGACTTCTTGCCGTCATACATGACGGCGTTCATGAACTTGGTGACGACCAGATCGCCGAACTTGGGGTCCGGATTGATCTCACGCTTTTCTGCACTGTGACGACGGGACATGGCTCTTGTCTCTCAATCTCGTGGCACGGCGCAGTCAAAAAAAGCGCCGAAGCCGGAAACCCTTACTTCGGACGCTTGGCACCGTATTTCGAACGGCGCTGCTTGCGGTTCTTCACACCCTGGGTGTCGAGCACGCCGCGGATGATGTGATAGCGGACGCCCGGCAGATCCTTGACGCGGCCGCCACGGATCATGACCACCGAGTGCTCCTGAAGGTTATGGCCTTCGCCCGGGATGTAGCCGATCACTTCGAAACCATTGGTCAGACGGATCTTGGCCACCTTGCGCAGCGCCGAGTTCGGCTTCTTCGGCGTCGTGGTGTAGACGCGCGTGCAGACGCCCCGCTTCTGCGGGTTCTGCTGCATGGCCGGGACCTTGTTGCGCTTCACCGGCGCCAGGCGCGGCTTGCGGATCAGCTGGTTGACGGTAGGCATTAAACCCTCTTGTCTCTCAATTCCGTGTCTTGCCCTGTCAGGGCCGCTCAAAGCGTCATGTCCATACGCGAATTCGGGCAACACACCGCGCCTCGCGGTCCTGCCCGAACAAATTGCAGAGGAAGCGGAAGCCGCTTCATGCGCGCCGGAGATGTCTTTTCGCTCGTAAAACGAACCCTGTTTGAGGCAAACTCCAAGGCGCGTCGCCTCGGAAAAGCAAGTCTCACATCGGTTCTGACGTGGCGGCTTCTACTCGCAAGCCCCCTATCCGTCAACCCCGGAACGGCAAATATTGCGCCCGATCCGGAGCTTGGCAGCCATGCGGAAAACGCATGTAATTTTCTTGCGTCTTTTTTCAAGAGCGAGGAAGAAAGTGACCCGCTTTCGCCTGTCATCTCGGCCGGCTTCGTGCAAATAAGGCGGCATGAATGGCAAGACTCCACGCTTCCGGAGGAATCAGCCCGTGAACGACAACGAGGAGCGCCCGGTCACCATCATCACCGGCCGGGTGTGGCGGCGAAAAGGCGGCAAGCCGGAAGGCGTGCATGTGATGCTGGTCGCGCCCGACGATGATTCTGCCGTCCGCCGCGCGCTCGAATCGCTCGCCGCCGAAGGATTCGCCGAAGCCGAGCTCGACCAGATCGGCGACATGGAAGGCACCCCCGACGAAGAGCCGCATCTGTCCGCCTATCAGGGCGCGCTGGAGGGCGAAGTCTCGATCGTTACCTTCGACGAGCCGAGCTGATCCCGGACGGGAATCGCGAGATCACGATTTCGTCCAGGCTTGCCGGGCACCGTTGTCCTGCCTAAGAACACCTACTTCTTCCATCCCTCGGAGTCCCAATGACCAGCAACCCCATCAGGATCGGTATCGTCGGCGTGGGAAAGATCGTCCGCGACCAGCATCTTCCGGCACTGGCCAAGGACAGCAGTTATCGGCTTGCGGCCGCCGCCAGCCGCCACGGCAAGGTGGACGGCATCCCGAACTATCCGACGATCGAGGCGATGCTTAAGGCCGAGCCGGGCCTGGAAGCCGTCTCGCTCTGCATGCCGCCGCAGTTCCGCTATGACGCCGCGCGTACCGGGCTCGAGGCCGGAAAGCACGTCTTCATGGAGAAGCCGCCGGGCGCCACCGTCAGCGAGGTCGAGCACCTGAAGGCGATTGCCGCGAAGAAAGGCGTTTCGCTTTTCGCCAGCTGGCATTCGCGCTACGCGCCGGCGGTCGAGGCCGCGCGCGCCTTCCTGGCTTCGGCCAGAATCGACTCGGCGGCGATCAACTGGAAGGAAGACGTGCGCCGCTGGCACCCGAACCAGGAATGGATCTGGGCGCCGGGCGGTTTCGGCGTGTTCGATCCCGGCATCAACGCGCTATCGATCGCCACCCACATCCTGCCGCCGATGTTCATCACCTCGGCCGTGCTCGACTTCCCCGAGAACCGCGCCTCGCCGGTCGCGGCGCATGTCACCTTCCGCACCTCGAACGGGCTCCCGGTGACAATGGAGCTCGACTGGCTGCAGACCGGTCCGCAGAGCTGGGACATCCTGGCCGAGACCGACAAGGGCAAGATGGTGCTTTCGGGCGGCGGCGCAAAGCTCGCCGTCGACGGCAAGATCATCCATGACGAGCCGGAAGCCGAATATCCGATGCTCTACAAGCGTTTCGCCGAGATTGTCCGCGCCGGCATCTCCGACGTCGACCTGGCCCCGCTCCAGCACGTCGCCGACGCCTTCATGCTCGGCAAGCGCAATGTGGTCGAGCCTTTCTTCGATTAACAGCAAGCCCCGTGCAGCGCCGGCGTCAGTCCACGATCGCTATCGCAAAGCCGTCATAGCCCTTGGCGCCGACGGTCTGGATGGCGGTGCCGTCCAGCCGCTTCTCCTGCCCGATGAATGAGAGCGCCGCGCGGGCGCCGACGACGTTTTCGTCGCGGCCGTCGTCCTTCAGCACGGCGCCGTCGCGGATGACGTTGTCGCAGACTATCACCGTTCCGGAGCGCGACAGCCGCATGGCCCAGCTGAGATAATTCGGGTTGTTCGGCTTGTCGGCGTCGATGAAGATCAGGTCGAACGGACCGGCATTTTCGCTGACCAAGGCTGCTAGCGATTGAAGAGCTGGCCCGAGCCGCAGATCCACCTTGTCGGAAACCCCTGTCCGCTCGAAGTTCGAGCGCGCGACCTTGGCATGGTGCGGCTCAAGCTCCAGCGTCACTACTCTGCCATCGGCAGGCAGGCCCCTTGCCATCCAGATGGTCGAGTAACCACCGAGCGTGCCGATCTCGAGCACCTTCCTTGCGCCGCGAATTCGCACCAGAAGCGAAAGCAATTTGCCCTGTGCGGCCGAGACGTCGATCGCCGGCAGGCCCTGCTCGCGGTTGGCCGCAAGCACCGCGTCTAGCGCGGGATCCGCATCGAAAAGAGAGGAGACGATGTAGTCGTCGACAGCTGTCCAGGTCCTGGCGCTCATGGTTTTTCCTCGTTCATAACCCGAATGAAAAAGGGGCCACGCGGGCCCCTTTTCTTTCTCTCATTGCATCCGCGCTTACTGCGCGGCGTTGACCATGTTGGTCAGCATCGGCTCGGCGACCTCGACACCGGAGGCCTTGCGGCGCTCGTCGATGATGAGTTCGTCGCGCGAGGTGGCGATGCGCCTTATCTGGCTCATCGTGCCGCCCGTGCCCGCCGGGATGAGGCGGCCGACGATGACATTCTCCTTCAGACCCTGCAGCATGTCGGTCTTACCGGCGACCGCGGCTTCCGTCAGCACCCTGGTCGTCTCCTGGAAGGAGGCGGCCGAGATGAAGGACGGCGTCTGCAGCGAGGCCTTGGTGATGCCGAGCAGCACCGGCTGGCCTTCGGCCGGCTTCTTGCCGTCCTCGATCAGCCGCTCGTTGACCTCTTCCAGCTCGATCACGTCGACGTGGTCGCCCGGAATGTAGGTCGAGTCGCCCTGCGTGGTGATCTCGACCTTCTGCAGCATCTGGCGAACGATCACCTCGATGTGCTTGTCGTTGATCGACACGCCCTGCAGGCGGTAGACCTCCTGGATCTCGTTGACGAGGTAGGACGCAAGCGCCTCCACGCCCTTGATCGCCAGGATGTCGTGCGGCGCCGGGTTGCCGTCGAGGATGTAGTCGCCCTTCTCGATGACGTCGCCGTCCTGCAGATGGAACGGCTTGCCCTTCGGGATCAGGTACTCGACCGGCTCCAGCGTCGAGTCGTGCGGCTCGATGATAATGCGGCGCTTGTTCTTGTAGTCGCGGCCGAAGCGGACCGTGCCATCGATCTCGGCGATGATGGCGTGATCCTTCGGACGGCGAGCCTCGAACAGTTCGGCCACCCGCGGCAGACCGCCGGTGATGTCCTTGGTCTTGGCGCTTTCCATCGGGATACGCGCAAGCACGTCGCCCGGACGGACATGCGCGCCCGGCTCGACCGAGAGAATGGCCTCGACCGAGAGCAGGAAGCGTGCATCGCCGCCCTTCGACAGCTTGCCCACCTTGCCCTTGGCGTCTTGCACGACAATCGCCGGCTTCAGGTCGCTGCCGCGCGGCGTCGAACGCCAGTCGATGACCTCACGCTTGGTGATGCCGGTCGACTCGTCGGCCGTCTCCTGAACGGAGATGCCGTCGACCAGATCCTCGAACGCCACCTTGCCCTCGATTTCGGTGAGGATCGGGCGGGTGTAAGGATCCCACTCGGCGATGCGCTGCCCGCGCTTCACCTTGTCGCCGTCATCCACGAAAATGCGCGAGCCGTAGGCGACGCGGTGCGTGGCGCGTTCCTTGCCGGCCTCGTCGAGGATCAGAACCGCCATGTTGCGGCCCATCACCATCTGCTGACCTTCGGAGTTGCGCACCACGTTGCGATTGCGGATCTCGACCTTGCCCTCATAGGAGGCTTCGAGGAACGAAGAATCCACCACCTGCGCGGTGCCGCCCATGTGGAAGGTGCGCATGGTGAGCTGGGTGCCCGGCTCGCCGATCGACTGCGCCGCGATGACGCCGACGGCCTCGCCCTGGTTGACGGGCGTGCCGCGGGCAAGATCGCGACCGTAGCAGACCGCGCAGACGCCGGTCCTGACCTCGCAGGTCAGCGCCGAGCGGATGCGGACCGACTGGACGCCGGCCTTCTCGATCTGCTCCACGTCACGCTCGTCCATCAGCTTGCCGGCCTTGACCAGCACTTCGCCGGAGACCGGGTGGTTGATGTCGTCGAGCGCCGTGCGGCCGAGCACGCGCTGACCGACCGAGGCGACGATCTGGCCGGCATCGACGATCGGCTGCATGGTAAGGCCCTTGTCGGTGCCGCAATCCAGCGAATTGACGATGCAGTCCTGCGCCACGTCGACCAGACGGCGGGTCAGGTACCCCGAGTTCGCCGTCTTCAAGGCGGTGTCGGCCAGACCCTTGCGGGCGCCGTGGGTCGAGTTGAAGTACTCGAGCACGGTGAGGCCTTCCTTGAAGTTCGAGATGATCGGCGTCTCGATGATCTCGCCCGAAGGCTTGGCCATCAGGCCGCGCATGCCGGCGAGCTGGCGCATCTGGGTGGGCGAGCCGCGCGCACCCGAATGCGACATCATATAGATCGAGTTCATCGGCTTCTGACGGCCGTTTTCCTCGAACTCGACCGCCTTGATGCGGGCCATCATCTCGTCGGCGACCTTCTCCGAGCACTTGGCCCAGGCGTCGACCACCTTGTTGTACTTCTCGCCCTGCGTGATCAGGCCGTCATTGTACTGCTGCTCGTACTCCTTGGCCAAAGCCTCGGTATCGGAGACCAGCTTCAGCTTGGTGTCCGGAATCACCATGTCGTCCTTGCCGAACGAAATGCCGGCGCGGCAGGCATGCGCAAAGCCGAGAGCCATGATGCGGTCGCAGAAGATGACCGTCTCCTTCTGCCCGCAGTGGCGGTAGACGGTGTCGATCATCTTGGAGATGTTCTTCTTGGTCATCTCCTGGTTGGCGATGTCGTACGGTACGTTGACGTTCTTCGGCAGAAGCTCGCCGATGATCATGCGGCCGGGCGTGGTTTCATAGATCTTCGACACCGTCTTGCCTTCGGCATCGACGGTGCGGAAGCGGCCCTTGATCTTGGCGTGCAGGGTCACCGCCTTGGTCTCCAGCGCATGCTGGAGCTCGCCCATGTCGGCGAACACCATGCCTTCGCCCGGCTCGTTCTGGTTGACGATCGACAGATAGTAGAGACCGAGAACCATGTCCTGCGACGGCACGATGATCGGCGCGCCGGAGGCCGGGTGCAGGATGTTGTTGGTCGACATCATCAGCACGCGCGCTTCGAGCTGCGCTTCCAGGGACAGCGGCACATGGACCGCCATCTGGTCGCCGTCGAAGTCGGCATTGAAGGCCGTGCAGACCAGCGGATGCAGCTGGATCGCCTTGCCTTCGATCAGGATCGGCTCGAACGCCTGGATGCCGAGGCGGTGCAGCGTCGGCGCGCGGTTCAAGAGCACCGGATGCTCGCGGATAACCTCGTCGAGGATATCCCAGACCTCCGGACGCTCCTTCTCGACCAGCTTCTTCGCCTGCTTGACGGTCGAGGAGAAACCCTTGGCGTCGAGGCGGGCGTAGATGAAAGGCTTGAACAGCTCCAGCGCCATCTTCTTCGGCAGGCCGCACTGATGCAGCTTGAGTTCCGGACCGGTCACGATGACCGAGCGGCCGGAATAGTCGACACGCTTGCCGAGCAGGTTCTGGCGGAACCGGCCCTGCTTGCCCTTGAGCATGTCGGACAGCGACTTCAGCGGACGCTTGTTGGCGCCGGTGATGACGCGCCCGCGGCGGCCGTTGTCGAACAGCGCGTCGACGGCCTCCTGCAGCATGCGCTTTTCATTGCGCACGATGATGCCGGGCGCGCGCAGCTCGATCAGCCGCTTCAAGCGATTGTTGCGGTTGATGACGCGGCGATAGAGGTCGTTGAGGTCGGACGTGGCGAAGCGGCCGCCGTCCAGCGGGACCAGCGGGCGAAGGTCCGGCGGGATCACCGGGACGACCTTCATGATCATCCATTCCGGACGGTTGCCGGATTCCATGAAGTTCTCGACGACCTTGAGCCGCTTCAGAAGCTTCTTCTGCTTGAGCTCGGACGAGGTCGAAGCCAGCTCCGAGCGCAGGTCGCCGGCGATCTTCTCCAGATCCATGCCGGCCAACAGGTCATGGATGGCCTCGGCGCCGATCATGGCGGTGAAAGAGTCTTCGCCATACTCGTCGACGGCCAGCATGTACTCTTCCTCGCTGAGCAGTTGGTGCTCCTTCAGCGCGGTGAGGCCAGGCTCGGTGACGATGTAGTTCTCGAAGTAGAGGACGCGCTCGATATCCTTCAGCGTCATGTCGAGCAGCGTGCCGATGCGCGAAGGCAGCGACTTCAGGAACCAGATATGGGCGACGGGCGCGGCGAGCTCGATATGGCCCATGCGCTCGCGGCGGACGCGCGACAGCGTGACTTCGACGCCGCACTTCTCGCAGATGACGCCCTTGTACTTCATGCGCTTGTACTTGCCGCACAGGCACTCGTAGTCCTTGATCGGACCAAAAATGCGCGCGCAGAACAGACCGTCACGCTCCGGCTTGAAGGTGCGGTAGTTGATGGTCTCCGGCTTTTTGATCTCACCGAACGACCAGGACAGAATCTTCTCAGGGCTGGCGAGCGAGATCCGGATGGAATCGAACACCTGCGCAGGCGCCTGAGGGTTGAAGAGATTCATGACCTCTTGGTTCATGCCGTTCTCCTTTTCGGGGTCCTCGAAAACCCCTTGCATCGAGCGCGGGCCGAATGCCCGCAGACTGGCCGGCCTGACCGGCCGAGAATTTGTGGGGCGCGCCGCGTCGTTTCGCGGCGCGCCATTACCCTTATTCGGCCGCGCCGTTATTCGGCAGCATCGGGCAGCCGCACGGCAGCGTCTTCGAACTTGGTGTTCTCCAGTTCGACATTGAGGCCGAGGGAGCGCATCTCCTTGACGAGAACGTTGAAGCTCTCGGGAATGCCGGCTTCGAACGTATCGTCGCCGCGCACGATCGCCTCGTAGACCTTGGTGCGTCCGGCAACGTCATCCGACTTCACCGTCAGCATCTCCTGCAGCGTATAAGCGGCGCCGTAGGCTTCCAGCGCCCAGACCTCCATTTCGCCGAAGCGCTGGCCGCCGAACTGCGCCTTGCCGCCCAGCGGCTGCTGGGTGACGAGCGAGTACGGGCCGATCGAGCGCGCGTGGATCTTGTCGTCCACCAGGTGGTGAAGCTTGAGCATATAGATGTAGCCCATCGTCACCTTGCGATCGAACGGCTCGCCGGTGCGGCCGTCATAAAGCTGCGACTGACCGCTGGTGTGCAGGCCCGCCTGCTGCAGCATGGTGTTGATGTCGGCTTCGTGCGCGCCGTCGAACACCGGAGTCGCGATGGAGACGCCGCGGCGCATCTGCTCGCTCAGGCGAATGATGCTCTCGTCGTCATAGTCGCGGACCGGCTCGTTGCGGTCGTTGGAAGGCATGAAGCTTTCCAGCGTCTTGCGCAGCGGCTTGATGTCGCCGCCAGCCTTGTAGGCGTCGATCAGCTCGCCGATCTTCCTGCCCATGCCGGCGCAGGCCCAGCCCAGATGCGTTTCCAGGATCTGGCCGACATTCATGCGGCTTGGCACACCCAGCGGGTTGAGCACGATATCGGCATGCGTGCCGTCCTCAAGGAAAGGCATGTCCTCGACCGGAACGATGCGCGACACCACGCCCTTGTTGCCGTGACGGCCGGCCATCTTGTCGCCCGGCTGCATCTTGCGCTTCACCGCCACGAAGACCTTGACCATCTTCATGACGCCCGGAGGCATCTCGTCGCCGCGCTGCACCTTCTCGACCTTGTCCATGAAGCGCTGCTCGAGCGCCTTCTTGGAGTCGTCGTACTGGCCGCGCAGGGCTTCCAGCTCGCTCTGGAGCTTTTCGTTCTCCACGGCGAACTGCCACCACTGCGAGCGCGGATACTCGTCGAGCGTGTCCTTCGACAGCTTCGAGCCCTTCTTGAAGCCCTTCGGCCCGGCAATCGCTTCCTTGCCGACCAGCATGTCCGACAGGCGCGAATAGACGTTGCGGTCGAGGATCGCCTGCTCGTCGTCGCGGTCCTTGGCCAGACGCTCGATCTCCTCGCGCTCGATCGCCATGGCGCGCTCGTCCTTCTCCACGCCGTGGCGGTTGAAGACGCGCACTTCGACGACCGTGCCGAAGGTGCCCGGAGGCATGCGCATGGAGGTGTCGCGAACGTCCGAGGCCTTTTCGCCGAAGATGGCGCGCAGGAGCTTCTCTTCCGGCGTCATCGGGCTTTCGCCCTTCGGCGTGATCTTGCCGACCAGGATGTCACCCGGCTGCACTTCCGCGCCGATATAGACGATGCCGGCCTCGTCGAGGTTCTTCAGCGCTTCCTCCGAGACGTTCGGAATGTCGCGCGTAATCTCCTCCGGTCCGAGCTTGGTGTCGCGGGCCATGACCTCGAACTCCTCGATGTGGATCGAGGTGAAGACGTCGTCGGCCACGATGCGCTCGGAGAGCAGGATCGAGTCCTCGTAGTTGTAGCCGTTCCACGGCATGAACGCGACCAGCACGTTGCGGCCGAGCGCCAGATCGCCGAGCTCGGTCGAGGGACCGTCGGCGATGATGTCGCCCTTGTTCACCCGGTCGCCGACACGCACCAGCGGACGCTGGTTGATGCAGGTGTTCTGGTTCGAACGCTGGAACTTCATCAGCCGGTAGATGTCGACGCCGGACTTGCCCGGGTCGAGATCTTCCGTGGCGCGGATAACGATACGGGTGGCGTCCACCTGGTCGACCACGCCGCCGCGGCGGGCGCCGATGGCGGCGCCTGAGTCACGGGCCACGACCGGCTCCATGCCGGTGCCGACGAACGGCGCCTCGGCGCGCACCAGCGGCACGGCCTGACGCTGCATGTTCGAGCCCATCAGCGCGCGGTTGGCGTCGTCGTTCTCGAGGAACGGGATGAGGGCCGCGGCCACCGACACCATCTGCTTCGGCGACACGTCCATCAGGTCGACGTTCTCGCGCGGCGCCATCATCACCTCGCCGGCGTTGCGGCAGATGACGAACTCGTCGACAAAGCTGCCGTTCTTATCGAGCTCGGCGTTGGCCTGCGCGACGTGGTGCTTGGCCTCCTCCATCGCCGACAGATAGACGACCTCATTGGTCAGCTTGCCGTTGACGATCTTGCGGTACGGGCTCTCGATGAAGCCGTACTTGTTGACGCGCGCGAAGGTGGCGAGCGAGTTGATCAGACCGATATTCGGGCCCTCCGGCGTCTCGATCGGGCAGATGCGGCCGTAATGCGTCGGATGCACGTCGCGCACCTCGAAGCCGGCGCGCTCGCGGGTCAGACCGCCCGGTCCAAGCGCCGACAGGCGACGCTTATGGGTGATCTCCGACAGCGGGTTGGTCTGGTCCATGAACTGCGACAGCTGCGAGGAGCCGAAGAACTCGCGCACGGCGGCGGCCGCCGGCTTGGCGTTGATCAGGTCCTGCGGCATGACCGTGTCGATCTCGATCGAGGACATACGCTCCTTGATCGCGCGCTCCATGCGCAGCAGGCCGACGCGGTACTGGTTCTCCATCAGCTCGCCGACCGAGCGGACGCGGCGGTTGCCGAGATTGTCGATGTCGTCGATCTCGCCCTTGCCGTCGCGCAGCTCGACCAGCGTCTTGACCACGGCCAGGATGTCTTCCTTGCGCAGCACGCGCACGGTGTCCTCGGCCTTGAGCTCGAGGCGCATGTTCATCTTGACGCGGCCGACAGCCGACAGGTCATAGCGCTCGCTGTCGAAGAACAGCGAGTTGAACATGGCTTCGGCGGTCTCGAGCGTCGGCGGCTCGCCCGGACGCATGACGCGGTAGATGTCGAACAGCGCGTCCTGGCGGCTCTCGTTCTTGTCGACGGCGAGCGTGTTGCGGATGTAGGCGCCGACATTGACGTGGTCGATGTCGAGGATCTGGATCTCGTCCTCGCCGGTGCCGAGCAGCACCTTCAGCGTCTTCTCGTCGATCTCGTCGCCGGCCTCGAGGAAGATCTCGCCGGTGGCGTAGTTGACGATGTCCTCGGCCAGGTAGTTGCCGAGCAGGTCCTCGTCGGTCGCCTTGATCGCCTTGAGACCCTTTTCGCCGAGCTGGCGGGCCTGGCGGGCGGTGATCTTCTTGCCGGCCTCGACGACGATCTCGCCCGTGTCGGCGTCGACCAGGTCGCCGACAGCCTTGAGGCCGCGGAAACGCTCGACGTTGAACGGGATGCGCCAGTGGTCGCCGGCGCGCTTGTAGGTGATCTTGTTGTAGAAGGTCGACAGGATCTCTTCGCCGTCCATGCCGAGCGCCATCAGCAGCGACGTCACCGGGATCTTGCGGCGGCGGTCGATGCGGGCGTGGACGACGTCCTTGGAGTCGAACTCGATGTCGAGCCACGAGCCGCGATAAGGGATGACGCGCGCGGCAAACAGAAGCTTGCCCGAGGAGTGCGACTTGCCCTTGTCGTGGTCGAAGAAGACGCCCGGCGAACGGTGCATCTGCGAGACGATGACGCGCTCGGTGCCGTTGACGATGAAGGTGCCGTTCGACGTCATGAGCGGCATATCGCCCATATAGACGTCCTGCTCCTTGATATCCTTGATCGACTTCGCGCCGGTATCCTCGTCGATATCGAACACGATGAGGCGCAGCGTCACCTTCAGCGGCGCAGCATAGGTCAGGTCGCGCTGACGGCATTCGTCGACGTCGAATTTCGGTCCTTCGAACTCATACTTCACGAATTCCAGCATCGAGGAGCCGGAAAAATCGGAGATCGGGAAGACCGACTTGAAAACAGCCTGCAGCCCCTCGTCCGGACGCCCGCCCTTGGGCTCGTCCACCATCAGGAACTGGTCATAGGATGCCTTCTGAACCTCGATCAGGTTCGGCATCTCCGCAACTTCCGGGATCTTCCCGAAGAACTTGCGTACGCGTCTGCGGCCATTGAAAGTCTGGGTCTGGGCCATCGTCGCTCCTTAGCTCAAAACTCGGGGCGAACCTCGCCGCGGTTCGCCTTGCACCAACGGGCCGCTCGCCGGCCGCCCCTGTCTGTTTTCCGGCCGCCGTTCCAATTGCTTGGCGGCTGCCGGTAAAAACGGGAGAAAACCCGCTTCCTGAAGGCCGCTTCCGGCCCTCAGGAAAGAGGTTTTCAAACGTCTCGCGCAACGAAGCCTCCCTTTCGTCAAGGGAGGGGGCGGCCGGCGCGAGGCCGTCCGCCCTCAACCATAAGGCTTACTTCAGCTCGACCTTGGCGCCAGCTGCTTCCAGCTGAGCCTTGAACTTGTCGGCATCGGCCTTGGAAACGCCTTCCTTGACCGGCTTCGGAGCCGCCTCGACCAGGTCCTTGGCTTCCTTGAGGCCAAGGCCGGTGATGGCGCGGACTTCCTTGATGACGTTGATCTTCTGGGCGCCGGCGTCGGCGAGAACGACGTCGAATTCCGTCTTCTCTTCAGCCGGAGCAGCAGCAACGGCAGCGCCACCGCCAGCAGCGGCGACCGCCACCGGAGCAGCAGCAGAAACACCCCACTTCTCTTCCAGGAGCTTCGACAGCTCGGCCGCCTCGAGGACGGTCAGCTTCGAAAGGTCGTCTACGATCTTTGCCAGATCAGCCATTTGTGTATTCCTTTACTTGGTTCGAACGTGTGTTGTTGACAGCGAGGAACGGCCTCATGCCGCCTCGTCCTTCCGGGCGTAAGCGCCGATGACGCGCGCAACCGAAGCCGCGGGCGCATTGACGATCTGGGCGATCCGGGTTGCCGGCGTGGCGATCATGCCAACCAGCTTGGCGCGCAGCTCGTCGAGCGACGGCATCGTGGCGAGTGCCTTGACACCGTCGGCGTTGAGCGAGGTCGAGCCCATTGCGCCGCCGAGAATGATCAGCTTGTCATTCCCCTTGGCGAACTCGGACGCGATCTTCGGCGCCGCAACCGGATCCTCCGAATAAGCGATCAGCGTCTGTCCCTTGAACAGATCGACGATCGATGCGGAGTCCGTGCCCTGAAGAGCGATCTTGGCGAGACGGTTCTTCGCGACTTTGACGGTGCCACCGGCGGCGCGCATCTTCGACCGAAGGTCGTTCATTTGCGCGACGGTGATACCGGCGTAGTGGGCCACGACGACTGAACCCGCGCTCGAGAACGCCTCGTTCAGGCCCGTGACGAGTTCGCGCTTTTCCGCTCTGTCCACTG
The DNA here is from genome assembly GCF_029625865.1 of Mesorhizobium sp. WSM4887. Classification (NCBI taxonomy): domain Bacteria; kingdom Pseudomonadati; phylum Pseudomonadota; class Alphaproteobacteria; order Hyphomicrobiales; family Phyllobacteriaceae; genus Mesorhizobium; species Mesorhizobium sp. WSM4887. The sequence goes on along the minus strand of NZ_JARTVP010000010.1, from coordinate 28,030 downwards.
CCTATCTCCAGTTGACCCCTGCCTCATTCTCGAGGTCAGAAGTCGGGTTGCCTTTTGCCGGCCGGGCCATCCTAATCGTGGATCTCCCGAACGGCGCTCGAGGATCCTGCCCCCTTTTCGCCCACCGACGGCAAGCCGGCGATGTGCTGACAAAAGGCAAACACGGTTCGAACCTTTCATTGGAGCTTGTCGCTCCTTTGTCGGGTCTTCACCCGTCTCATGCAGGCCCAAGTGAATTAAGGCTTTTGGGCCGCCTGCAATCTCGGACAGGATATCCGGAAACCTTTCGGCTTCCGGGGTACCGGGCCGCCGACGGATCGGCGGTCCGGAATTCTTCTTTGTTGGAGCATGATCTTTTCCGAAATCCACTTTTCGGGATCATGCTCTAGCGACCGGCCTGAAGCCGGCCAGACGACGCTTACGACGCGGCGAGCGTCGCGATGTCGAGCTTGAGGCCGGGACCCATCGTCGAGGTGACCGACACCTTCTTGACGTAGTTGCCCTTGGCGCCGGCGGGCTTGGCCTTGTTCACCGCATCGGCGAAGGCCCGCACATTCTCTTCCAGCGCCTTGACGTCGAACGAGACCTTGCCGACGCCGGCCTGGACGATGCCGGCCTTCTCGACGCGGAACTCGACGGCGCCGCCCTTCGAGGCCTTGACGGCGGCCGCGACATCGGGGGTCACGGTGCCGACCTTCGGGTTCGGCATCATGCCGCGCGGGCCGAGCACCTTACCCAGACGGCCGACCAGCGGCATCATGTCCGGAGTAGCGATGCAGCGATCGAAATCGATCGTGCCCTTCTGGACGATGTCGACGAGGTCCTCGGCACCAACGATATCGGCGCCGGCGGCCTTGGCTTCTTCGGCCTTGTCGCCGCGCGCGAACACGGCGACGCGCACCGACCGGCCAGTGCCGTTCGGCAGGTTGACAACGCCGCGGACCATCTGGTCGGCATGGCGCGGATCGACGCCGAGATTCATCGCGACCTCGACCGTCTCGTCGAACTTCACCGTGGACCGGTCCTTCAGCAGCTGCAGCGCCTCAGAGAGCGCATAGGCCTTGTTCGGGTCGATGCCTTCACGGCTCTTGGCAACACGCTTTGCAATCTTTGCCATGATCTTAGCCCACCACTTCCAGGCCCATCGAGCGGGCGGAGCCCTCGACCATGCGCATGGCCGCTTCGACGTCGTTTGCGTTGAGGTCCTTCATCTTCTGCTCGGCGATCTGGCGCACCTTGTCGCGCGAGATCGTGCCGGCCTTGACCTTGCCCGGCTCTTTCGAACCAGACTTCAGGTTGGCGGCCTTCTTCAGGAAGTAGCTCACCGGCGGCGTCTTCATGACGAAGGTGAACGACTTGTCCTGGTAGTAGGTGATGACGACCGGGATCGGCGAGCCCTTTTCCAGTTCCTGGGTCTGCGCGTTGAACGCCTTGCAGAACTCCATGATGTTGATGCCGCGCTGACCAAGCGCCGGGCCGATCGGGGGCGACGGCGTGGCCGAGCCCGCGGCAACCTGGAGCTTGAGCTGGCCTGCAACTTTCTTAGCCATCTCTATTCCTGCCTTTTCTCATGCCGGGAAAACCGGCGGTTGCAGTCTGGTGGTGCGGTTCCAGCGGCCGGCTAAGCCGCATTCGCCTCCCACCCGCTCATGGCAGCGCCATTCCTTCGCGCCGCCGATCCCTTCGCCTGTCGGACGGGGACCTTCGGATCAGCCCTTTTCGACCTGTCCGAATTCGAGATCGACGGGCACCGCGCGCCCGAAGATCGAAACTTCCACCTTGAGGCGCGCCCGCTCCTCGTCCACTTCCTGGACGAAGCCGTTGAACGACGCGAACGGACCGTCCGAGACGCGGATCGCCTCGCCGATCTCGAAGGTGACCGACGGCTTCGGACGCTCGACGCCTTCCTGAACCTGGTTCAGGATGCGCTGCGCCTCGGCTTCAGTGATCGGCACGGGCTTGGAGTCACCGAGGAAGCCGGTGACCTTCGGCGTGTTCTTGACCAGCGAGAATACGGCGTCCGTCAGGTTGGCCTTCAAGAGCACATAACCGGGGAAGAACTTGCGTTCCGCATCGACCTTGCGGCCGCGGCGTATCTCGACGACCTTCTCCGTCGGCACCACGATCTGCTCGATCTCGCCCGACAGGCCCTTCTGCTTGGCCTTGTTCTCGATGTCCTCGGCGACCTTCTTCTCGAAGTTCGAATAAGCGTGGACGATGTACCACCGCGTCATTTCACGACCTCTCCGTAATCGCCGAACTTAATGTCCGAGGCCCAGAATCCACTCGATCGCATAGCCCATGGCTATGTCGGCGGTGAAGAAGAAGATCATGGCGATGAGCGCAAAAACCAGGACCATTACCGTCGAGATCATAGTCTCGCGGCGCGAGGGCCATGTCACCTTGGCCGTCTCCGCGCGAACCTGCTGGAGAAAGGTGAAAGGGTTTGTGGTTTTCGAAGCCATCTGCCGCCTGTCTTCAAGACCCGTTGGCCGGGTCTCCTGGATGATCCCGCTGGCCGGGACGTGCCGCCTGGACTTCGTGCCGGCGCCGAATCAGCACCACCATTTCGCCCACGCAAATCAGACGCGTAAAGCCGGCTTCCCAGCTCCACGCGTCGCGTGTCTGTTCAGTCTACATAAAACCGATTCTTGGTCCACGCAAGTGGCAAGTGTTCCGCTTTATGTTTTAGCGCCGCCTCGGAACCATCCAGTCGTCCCGTCCCGGCTATGCGGGGCCTTATGCCCCAGTTTTCGCTAGATGGCAAGCCGCCCCCGGTTTTCAACGGCGGAGCGCACCCACCTTCAGTCTGCCATGGGAGGTGGCACGGGCAGCAGGGCTCGAACCTACGACCTGCGGTTTTGGAGACCGCCGCTCTACCAACTGAGCTATGCCCGTATACGGGCGCTGCTATTTCACAAAGCCGATGAGAACTCAAGAGCCCTTTTGAGACGCGTCGGCCGGAAGCGCCGATCGCAGCCATCCAAGCCCCAGGCCCCATGCGCAGATCACGAGTTCAAGCGCGAAAGTCCAATGCAGAACGAAGTTCAGGACCCAGTTCCCATGGCTGGCCGGAACCGCCACGAGCTCAAACGGGCGATGACTGAACGGCGCCAACCACATGATCGGCGATGCCACCGTGTCGAGCGCCATATGCACCATGGCTCCGGCTAAGAAGATGGCGATCGACGGCAGACGCCGCGACCCCAACAACCGACCGACCGACACGCCTACCGTCCCGATCGTGGCCCAGAACAACGGCCAATGCGTGATGTAGGCATGATGGTGCGTGCGACCGCCATCGATCAGGTAAAAATAGAGCATGTCGATGTCCGGGATGACGCTGCCGAGCATTGCGGCAGCCACCACATCGGATGCCTCCCGTCGCCGTCTTCGCGCGAGCCTTCCCAGAATATAGCCCGATGGGAGATGGGCAATCAGCATGCAAGGTCGTCTCACATTGATGCAACGACCCTGCGGTGTCTTTGCGGCGTCATCTTTTCGGAATTTTGCAGAAACCCAGCATCTTCGGCTACGATTTCCCGGCCGGCGGCTTGTAAGGCCCGCCCGGCACGCCCCAGCCCCAGCTTGGCATTGGCTCGGTCTCAGGGTCGCAAGTCTCGCCGAGATTGGAATTAATCTTGGCCAGCCGCGATCCCCACTCGACATAGCCCATCAAAGCGGAACGGAACTCGGGATCGTCCGGCAGGCCGGCTTCGTCCGCCGCGTCCGCCAGAAGGTTGATCCAGCGCCGGCGCTGCTCCTCGGTCAGATGCTTGCCGAGATGATGCCTGACCATCTCGCGGTGGCCACCATGCCGTCCGCTGTAGGTCTTCGGCCCGCCGAAAACCTCGCCGATGAAGGCGGCGACATGCGCCGGATGGTCCGGCGACATGTGCCTGAACACCGGACCGACGATCGGGTCCAAGGTCACTCTGTTGTAAAAGATCTGCGTCAGCCGGTTGAGCGCCTCGCTGCCGCCGGCCCATTCGAACAAAGTCGGGACGCCCTCGCTCATCTCCGGTCCTCCTACGTTTGAGCCTAGAAGGATAGCGGGAAGCTCGGAGCCGGCTCAACCTGCCTCCATGGCCAGTGCTGGCATGGCGCCGAATGCTGCTAAAGCTTGGCCGGCGATTCCGCTTCGGCGTTGGCGGACGGCAGAACCCGGCAGTTATCGGGTTTTGGCGAAGATTTGCAGATAGTGGCGCCCGTCAGAGCGTCTACCGACTGGCGGCTGGTGGTGAGCCCGAACCCCGCCAATTCGTCCTGGCTGAGCTCCCTGTGCTTGGCGGATTGGGCCGACTGCATCGCGACGAACAAGCCCGAACCGATCGCCATCTCCTCGAGATACGACCGGACCTTGTCTTCCATGCCCATGGAATGCACCAGGAAACGCGTATCGGCGCCTACCAAGCGCCTGGTGCCGCCGGCGATCATCAGCACGCAGGCTGTATCGCATTCGGCGCCGGCTTCAACGGTGAGACCATTATGAAGGTTGTCCTTGGAGACGCACCCTGCCGTACCGGGATCGCAATCGAGAAAATCCGTCCGGGCGACCGCAACATCCAATCTGCGCTCGCGGATCAGCCGGCCGGCGGCGAGCGCGCCCTGGACATCGCCGCCCTGTGAGTTGAGGACGATGGGCAGCCTGCGCCCGCCGACCTTGTCCAGCAGCTCGCGCAGCCTGTCGGGCGTGCCGGCAACGATCGTTCCCTCCGCCGAAATCCATTCCGGACAATCGGGGTTGCAGAGCGGATTGCTGCCGCGAACGAGGATGAAACGCATTTCCTGCTGCGGCTTTGGCGGTGATGCTGCCTCCGCCGGCTGACTGTAGGCCTGTTTGACTGCGACCGTCGCCACCTCGGCCGGCTTGGCCTTGCCATTGGCCGGTATCTCGCGGCAGTTCGCTGGCACCGGATCGCGCCGGCATATGGCTGCTTCGGTCATCAGGTCGAGGGAATCGAGGCTGGTGACGAGCTTCATCTCCAGCATATCGTCGGGCTCGATCTGCCTTATGTCGCTGGCCGGCGTCGCTTTCATCACGTCCAGCACGCCCTGCCCGATACCCATTTCTTTCAGATAGCCGGACAGCCGTTTCTCGACCGCCTTGCTCATCTCGTAGGTCTTGTAGCTGCCGGCATTCTTGCGGCTGACGACCTTGGTGCTGAGGACCTTCTTCTTGCCGTTCACAATTCTGTAGGTGGTGCGGTAGAGCAGCTTTTCCCTGTGATATGTCGTGGTGATCTGATGAACCCCGAGAAAAGCCCACTCGCCGACCACACGGCGGACGCCGCCGGCAAACATCAGGGGACATGCGGAATTGCACATGGCGCCGCTGTCGTAGGCGATGCCGGAATACGGCGTGTTCTTACTGTCGTTGTCCCGGCAGTTCTTCATTTCGGGCGAGCAGCCGGAAAACCCCGTAGTGCCCACGGCGATGTCGAGCTTGTTCTTACGGATCATACGGCCGAGTTGGAGCGCGGCGTCGACATTGCCTCCAGGAGAACTGACGACGATCGGCAGTTGCCGGCCGCCGAGCGTCTTCAAGAGGCGCTTGAACCGCGCCGGCGTGCCGGCCTCGATGCTGCCTTCGGCAGAAATCCATTCCGGGCAGTTCGGCTCGCAGCCTGGCGCGCTGCTGCGCACCACGACGAAGCGCATGGCAGGGCCGTAATCCGGCGGCGTTTCCTTCGCTGCGGCGGCAAACGCGGTAAGCCCAATAGCGATGGCCAGCCCGAGCCGAACCAGCCCTAGCGGCCACGAAATACCCTTTGAAAGGAACGCGGAAATCACGCCTGCCAAGCCCTCGGTCCAACCCATACTAGTTACGGCGACGATGCTTGCAATAGAATTGAAGAGGGTGCGAGCAATGCCAGCCTGACGGCTGCTGCCTCGACTTCGTCGCGACAACGCTAAAGTTCTGGCGGCGTCTTTGCCTGGGCGTTGGCGGAGGGCGGGAGCCGGCAATTGTCCGGCTTTGGCGAGGACCTGCAAATGGCGGGGCCAGTCAGCGTGTCCGATGTGTCCGGCCCGGTCACCAGCCCGACCTTGAGCATTATATCGGGTTCAAGCTGACGCTCGACTGAACTCTGATCTATCGCTGCGAACAGGCCTGGGCTGATCGCCATCTCGTCCAAATAGGCTTCGACAATCCGCTTCTGCCCCATCGAGGACACGCTGAGCCGCGCCTTGGGGTCGACCAGCCGCCTGGCGCCGCCGGCGAGCATGAGTGCGCAGGCTGAATCGCACTCCACTCCGAATTGGCTGATCAGCCCGACATAGGCGCCATTGTCGTCCAGACAGCCTGCCCCGGGCGGGTTGCAACCCAGGATATTGGTGCGGGCGACGACGACGTCTAGCTTGCGTTCGTGGATAAGCCGCCCTGCGGCCAAGGCGCCGAACAAGTCGCCGCCTCGTGAGCTGATCACAACGGGGAGCCGCGGGTTGTCGAGCGCGGCGAGCAACTGGCGAAGTTTTTGCGGGGTTCGAGGGGTGATCGCGCCTTCCGCCGAAATCCATTCCGGGCAGTCGGGATCGCAGAGCGGATCGCTGCCGCGAACGACCACGAAGCGCATCTCCGGCGCCGCATTTCCTGCCGCTCCTCGAAACGGCACGGCAGTCGGGGCTTTGGCTGGCTTGGAAGATGGAGCTTCCGCCTGTCGAGAAGGTGCCGGCTTTGCCGTCGTTACAGCGGCCGGCCGGGCATCCTCCGCTATTTCCCGGCAATTCGGAGCCGGTTTGTCACCCATGCACAGGATCACTCCGGTGAACAGCTCCACGGTGTCTGTGCTGGTGGCCAGTTTCATCGTTAGCATGTCGTGGAGGGTGATCCGCTGAATGTCGCTCGCCGGCGTGGCTTTCATTTTGTCGAGGACACCCTGCCCCACGCCCATCTCTGCCAAATAGGCCGAGATTTTCCGCGCGAACCCTTTGCTCATCTTATAGGTCTTGTAGCTTCGGCCTTCGGTGACGGTCTCCGTTGTGACCTGATATCTTTTGCCCCGAATGGTTTTATAGGTGGTTCGAAAATGCCTTGTGGAGGGGAACCAAGTGGCGGTGATCTGATGAACACCCAGATAGGCCCAGCCACCGGCTACGCGGCGAACGCCACCTGCGAACATCAGGGGACATGCAGAGTTGCACATGGCGCCGCCATCAGACGCCACGCCGAAATAGGCAACGCCCTTGCCGAAGCTGGCCCCGCAGCCCTCCGTTCCCGGCCAACAATCGGAAAACTCGGTCTTGCCGATCGCGATGTCGAGCCCGTTCTTCCGTATGATGCGACCAAGTTGAAGTGCGGCGTCGACATCGCCGCCAGGGGAATTGACAATGATCGGCAGTTTGCGGGTGCCGAGCTTTTTCAGCACTCGCTTGAGCAGAGCCGGCGTGTCGGCAGTGATGGCGCCTTCCGCTGAAATCCATTCCGGACAATTGGTCTTACAGCCGACTGCACTGCTACGCGCAAAGATGAACCGCATGTCCGAAAAGCCGTCGGAAGACGGGCCGTTCAAAATGAACGTATCGGGCCATGCCCGTATGAGGACGTCATCGGCCTTTGCTGCAAAGGCCACCACCACAATAGCAAGCACCGGTGCCCGGCGAACCAGTATGCGAAACCATTTTGATGTGCAGTTTAAATGATGCCCCGAAATCATGATTGGCGACGCCCCCTGCCGCAATCGATAATAATTGCGGCAGTGGTGCATGCAATAGCTTCGAAGCAACCGTGCTGCATTTATGCTGCACTGTGCAAGTAAACGAAAAAGGGCGGCCCGAAGACCGCCCTTTCCTTGTCGAGCCGGCAAGTGCCGGATCGATCATTCTTTGATGGTGACGACGATGCCGGCACCGACGGTGCGGCCGCCTTCACGGATGGCGAAGCGCAGCTTCTCTTCCATCGCGATCGGCACGATCAGCTCGACGTCGACGGTGATGTTGTCGCCGGGCATCACCATCTCGGTGCCGGCCGGCAGCGTCACGATGCCGGTCACGTCGGTGGTGCGGAAGTAGAACTGCGGCCGGTAGTTGGTGAAGAACGGCGTGTGACGGCCGCCCTCGTCCTTGGTCAGGATGTAGGCTTCGGCCACGAACTTCTTGTGCGGCTTCACCGAACCCGGCTTGGCCAGAACCTGGCCGCGCTCGACACCCTCGCGGTCGATGCCGCGCAACAGCGCGCCGATGTTGTCGCCGGCCTGGCCCTGGTCGAGCAGCTTGCGGAACATCTCGACGCCCGTGCAGGTGGTCTTGGCCGTCGGACGGATGCCGACGATCTCCAATTCCTCGCCGACCTTGACCACGCCGCGCTCGACGCGGCCGGTCACGACCGTGCCGCGGCCCGAGATCGAGAACACGTCCTCGATCGGCATCAGGAACGGCTTGTCCAGCGGACGGACCGGCGTCGGGATGTAGGCGTCGACCTGCGCCATCAGCTCGCGGATGGCGTCCTCGCCGATGGTCTTGTTCGAATCTTCCAGCGCGGCCAGAGCCGAACCCTTGACGATCGGAATGTCGTCGCCGGGGAACTCGTTCTTGGTCAGCAGCTCGCGAACCTCGAGCTCGACCAGTTCCAGAAGCTCGGCGTCGTCGACCTGGTCGACCTTGTTCAGGAACACCACGATCGAGGGCACGCCGACCTGGCGGGCCAAAAGGATGTGCTCGCGGGTCTGCGGCATCGGGCCGTCGGCGGCCGAAACCACCAGGATCGCGCCGTCCATCTGCGCGGCGCCGGTGATCATGTTCTTCACATAGTCGGCATGGCCGGGGCAGTCGACATGGGCGTAGTGACGGTTGGCCGTCTCGTACTCGACATGCGCCGTCGAGATGGTGATGCCGCGCGCCTTCTCTTCCGGCGCCGCGTCGATCTGGTCATAGCGCTTGTATTCGCCAAAATACTTCGTGATCGCCGCCGTCAGCGACGTCTTGCCATGATCGACGTGGCCGATCGTGCCAATGTTCACATGCGGCTTGGTGCGCTCGAATTTACCTTTTGCCATAGTCTCTTTCCTTGGGCGGCCTTGACCTTCAGTTCAGTCGAATGCGGGGCGATTAGCGACAACGGCCGCAAAACACAAGTGCCTTGTGGTTGAGCGTTGTCTCGCTCGAGCCGAACCAATGATCTGATTTCAGGGTATGGCGCGGATATAGGATCGCGACAGGCGAATTCAAATCCGCGCGTCTTGCCTCGGCTAGCTCATCGACAGTTTCGCACGGGTAGACGCCCGATCGGCCGGAACTGGCCCATTGCCGCCCCGATCCGCCTCTGATTTCTTCAGCCAATGCAATTCCTTCCGGCAAATATCCGCGGCCCGCTGTTCATGATCGTCTCGACGGGATCCTACCTCGTCAATGACACGATGATGAAGCTCGCGACCGCAGGGCTGCCGCCTTATGAGGTGCTGCTGCTGCGTGGCGCGGCCGCCACACTGTGGGGCATGCCGCTTCTGCTGATGCTCGGCTATAGCAGGCAGATCCCGCTGCTGTTCGAACGCAAGGTGCTGCGCCGGAACCTTTGCGAGCTGGCGGCGATCCTTTGCTACGTCGTGGCGTTGGCCAACATGCCGATCGCCGATTCGACGGCGCTCGGGCAGATCACGCCGCTCATCGTGCTGGTCGGGTCCTCGCTCCTTTTCGGCGAGAAGATCGGCGCCGTGCGAATGGCGCTGATTAGCCTAGGCTTTGTCGGCGCCGTCATGGTGGCGCAACCGACGATGCAGGGCATTTCCATCTATGCCTTGCTGGCGCTGGGCAACGCGGCCCTGGCCGCGGCGCGCGACCTCGCCGGACGTAAGGTGGGCGCCGAGGTGCCCGGCATGATCGTCGCCATCTCCGCCGTGGTTGTCGTGCTGCTCGGCTCAGGTGTCGCACACCTTGTCTCGGAACAGTGGGTGATGCCGGAGGGCCGTCATCTCCTTTTGCTTGCCGGCGCCGGCCTGTTCCTGATCTTCGGTCACTTCTTCATCTTCATGGCCTATCGCGTCGGACCGACAAGCGCGGTGGCGCCCTTCTACTATTGCTTCACCGTCTGGGCGGTGATTTCCGGCCTTTTGGTGTTCGGGCAGCTCCCCAACGCGCTCGCCGTCTGCGGCATTCTCCTGGTGATCGGCAGCGGCCTCGCCATCGTCTCGCTCGACGAGCGAAGGAGGCGCTTGAGCGTTGTGGCCTGAGGTCGTCCGGACTGAAAAGCTGAACGCTACAGCCCCACCCTTTTCTTCAACGGACGTTTGGTAAGGAATCCGACGAGGTTGCGCAGCGTGCGCGGATAGACCAGGCGGCCGTTGCGAAAAGCGGTCAGATCGCCGGCGACATGCAGCGAGGACGTCTCATCGGGATCGCCTTGGGGGATGCCTCCCCATCGTTCCGGATCGTAGTAGTCGACAAGGAAACCGTAGTCGTAGCGGCAGAAGCGCATCGCCTTTCTGAACGCCGCGGGGGACAGATCCGAGGGACTGACCTTGCCCCGGGCTGCCTGCAGCCGCGGCATAGAGACTGTCTTGCCGCTGACCGTGGACAGGAAGGCGCCGACCTTGTCCATGTCCTCGAATTTGAAGACGTGCTCGAACAGGAACAGGCTGGAACCGATGAAGCGGCGTGGCGAGGCGACGTGAAAGTGGATGTCCCCTGAGCACGCGCAGTATTTTTCGATGTTGAGGATGAAGGTATCGGGATCCGGGTTGGTCGGCAGCCCAAAGCTCTCGAGCAACTCGAGGTTGGGCGAGCGTGACCGTAGGACATCGGTGTCCAATATCCTGCTGGAATAAGCCGAGAGCAGCCGCTCCAGCGGATCACGAACGATCGTGAATTTACCGCTGAGGCCGTCATAGACCGGCTCGAACGGATCGGCCCAATTGGTTGCAATTTGACTGTGGACGTCGTTGTCCGGGTCAAGCAGAGTGGCTTCCTTGCCGCCGAGCGCCATCAGCGCATATTTGACGCTGCTGGTGCCGCTTTTCGGGATTGGATAATAGGTGACCGGAAGGCCTTGAATCTGGACCGCCATCGCCGTTCCGCCCCACGCCATCCAATGCCAATACGCAGCGCGGTCGCGTTCGACGACCAGCGCTCGGCTGACGATCCCACCACGGCGATCGAGCCGTGGTTTCGCCGATCGTTCGACCGTTCTACAGCGTGCGCCTGCCGGAGAACTGGTGATAAGCCCAGAGCACGACGACCGAGCCGATGACGGCGACAATCAGGCTCCAGATGTTGAGGCCGGTGACGCCCGATGCGCCGAAGGCGCTGAAGATCACGCCACCGACGATAGCGCCGACGATGCCGAGCACGATGTCCATGATCAAGCCCTGACCGGTCTTGTTGACGATCTTGCTGCCGATGAAGCCGGCGATCGCGCCGAGAATGATCCAGCTGATGATGCCCATTTCTTCCCTCCAATCCCCTCGCTGCCAATCATTTTCATATGATCGTCAAAAGCTCAAGACAGCTTGAAAATCCCCCCGGTTGAGCCATTCTGGCGCCGGGTGGACTTGGTTGATAGGAGATCCATGATGGGCCTTTTTGACAACGCCGTTCCCGGCGGCAACATCACCAAACCCCTGATGATCGCGCTCGGCGCGCTGCTGGTCGGCAAGATGCTGAGCGGCAGAAGCGAGGAACAGCCGGCCGAAGCTCAGGCCCCCGCCCCAACTCCCGCCGGAACCTCCGCCGATGGCGGCCTGCTCGGCGGACTGGGCGGGCTGCTCGACAGACTGCGAGACGCCGGCCACGGCGGCGTAGCCGATTCCTGGGTCGGCACCGGCCAGAACCGGCCGATCAACGCCAACGATCTCGGCTCGGCGCTGGGGCCGGCGGTGATCCGCGAGATCGTGCAACGGACCGGCATGAACGAGCAGGAGCTGCTGCAGCAATTGTCCACGGCGCTGCCCGGCGTTGTCGACAAGCTGACGCCGAACGGCCAAGTCCCGCCACAACATCAGGTGACATCGGCTTTCAACAGCTAAGCACAAGACAGATCGAACACGCCGCGCGCCACGGGTGCTCGGCGTTCATTTGAGGCATACGACGAAGAAAATCTGGAGCGGGTAGCGGGAATCGAACCCGCATATTCAGCTTGGAAGGCTGCTGCTCTACCACTGAGCTATACCCGCCTGCGCTAGCATCGGAAAACAGTGGCACACTTCCGGTGCTTGTCGTTTCAGGGCTTCCGGGCCGGCAGTGGTGGAGAGGGTTGGATTCGAACCAACGTAGGCTAAGCCAACGGATTTACAGTCCGTCCCCTTTAACCACTCGGGCACCTCTCCAGTCTGCCGCCGGAGCCATGCAACGAGGCATTTCAGCCGACCCGGAGCCCGAGTAAGGATCTTCTCCGAAATCAGCGATGCGCCTTATGGCGGCAAGGCCGGTGGGTGTCAACCGGCGCGGCCAGGGTTTTTCTACGATGTTCGGCATTCGTCGCCGCAGCCCGTATCCTTAGCCGGCCGGGACGGTTATAGAGGCCGGCATGAGCGACAACAAAAGCAGCAAACCGGGCACCCCGAAGGATACCCACTACGCCAAGCTGAGGCGCGCGCATCGCGACCAGAAGGCGGGCGGCGCGCCGGCATTCCGGCCGCGCCAACCGGTGCCGCCAAGCGAAGGCCCCGCCGACGGACTGGTGCGGCTTTACGGCCTGCACACGGTGCGGGCCGCACTCGACAATCCGCGACGCAAGATCAAAAGAATGCTGGTGACCCGCAACGCCGCCGAGCGTCTGGCGATCGGCGATCTTGCCGCCCTGCCCTTCAAGGCCGAGTTGGTCGAGCCGAAAGATATCGACAAAATCACCGGCTCGGACGCCGTGCATCAGGGCGTGCTGATCGAGGCGGAACCGCTTAAACCCAATCGCCTTGACACGCTCGGCGACACAAAGCTGGTGCTGGTGCTCGACCAGGTCACCGACCCGCACAATGTCGGCGCTATCCTGCGCTCGGCGGTGGCTTTCGGCGCCGGCGCGCTGATCACGACGGCCCGCCACAGCCCGCAAGAATCGGGCGTGCTGGCGAAATCGGCCTCGGGCGCGCTGGAGCACATCGACCAGATCGAGGTGAAAAACCTCGCCGACGCGCTGGGTCAACTGCACGATGCCGGCTTCCAGACGATCGGGCTCGATTCCGAGGGATCGGCGGAGCTGGAAAAGAGCTTCGCCGGAGGAAAAATTGCGCTGGTTCTGGGCGCCGAGGGCAAGGGCTTGCGCCAGAAGACGCGCGAGACGGTGACGGCGCTTGCCCGCCTGGACATGCCCGGCGCCATCCGCTCGCTCAACGTGTCCAACGCAGCGGCGGTGAGCCTTTATGCGGCCAGGAAATTCATAGCGAATAGCGAATAGCCGAAACACGGCGGCCCGTCGGCCTGCAAATCCCTATTCGCTACTCCCTATTCGCTATTCGCTTCTAGGCCACTTCGTGGCCCGCCATCCGCTCCAGCGCCCTGACCAGCGCCGAGTGATCCTCCTTCGCCCCACCATTGGCGGCGCAGGAATTAAACAGTTGCTGCGTCGTCGAGGTGTTGGGGAGCGCAACGCCGAGCGCCTTGGCGCCTTCCAGCGCGAGGTTGAGGTCCTTCTGGTGCAGTTCGATGCGGAAACCGGGCGCGAAGGTGCGCTTGATCATGCGCTCGCCATGCACTTCGAGGATGCGCGAGGCGGCGAGACCGCCCATCAGGGCTTGGCGAACCCTTGCAGGATCGGCGCCGGCCTTCGAGGCGAAAACCAGGGCTTCGCCGATCGCCTCGATGGTGAGCGCCACGACGATCTGGTTGGCGACCTTGGTGGTCTGGCCGACGCCGTTCGGCCCGACCAGCGTGATGTTCTTGCCCATCTTCTCGAACACCGGCCTGGCGCGCTCGAACGCCTTGTCCTCGCCGCCGACCATGATGGTAAGCGAGGCTGCCTTGGCGCCGACCTCGCCGCCGGATACCGGCGCGTCGAGATAGTCGCAGCCGAGATCGTTGATCTTCTTGGCGAAGTCCTTGGTGGCGATCGGCGAGATCGAGCTCATGTCGATGACGAGCTTGCCTTTCGACAGAGCTGAAGCGACGCCGTTTTCGCCGAACAGCACATCCGCCACCTGCGGCGTGTCGGGCACCATGGTGATGATGATGTCGGCGGCGCTGGCCACCGCATCGTGGCCGGTGACGGTCTTCAGCCCCTTGGCCGCGAGAGCGGCCGGCGGCTTCGAGCGATGGTCGCTGGCGATGACCGGGTAGCCGGCGTCGAGCAGATGCCCCGCCATCGGCGCGCCCATGATGCCGAGGCCAATGAAGCCGATGGTTTCCATTTTGCGGTCTCCTGAAGGTCTTTGTCCGAATGGATCGAAGGCTGGCGCCGCCCCTCATCCGCCTGCCGGCACCTTCTCCCCGTGAAGGATGGGGAGAAGGGACACGCTCCAGCGCTGGCGACCCCCCTCTCCCCCGTATTTCACGGGGAGAGGGTAAGGGTGAGGGGCAGCGCCGAGGCTGGTTGAGAAGCGCCTAAGCCGCCGCACTCCCCTGCCCGGCGAACTGCCGGAACCAGCCGAGTCCCACCTCCGTGCCGGCCTTCGGTTTGTATTCGGCGCCGATCCAGCCGGAATAGCCGAGCCGGTCGATATGGTCGTAGAGGAAGGGATAGTTGATCTCGCCCGTCCCCGGCTCGTGACGGCCGGGATTGTCCGCAAGCTGGATATGCGCGATGCGGCCAAGGTTTGCCTCGATGGTACGGGCGAGATCCCCCTCCATGATCTGCATGTGATAAATGTCGTATTGCAGGAACAGGTTCTTCGAGCCGATGCGGTCGATCAGCGCCAGCGCCTGATCGGTGTAATTCAGGAAGAAGCCCGGAATGTCGCGAGTGTTGATCGGCTCGATCAGCAGCTTGATGCTGGCCTGCTCCAGCTTTTCGGCCGCGAAAGCGAGATTTTCGGCAAAGACGTTTTCCAAAGTAGTGCGATCGGCACCCTGCGGCGCGATGCCGGCGAGGCAGTTGACCTGCTCGCAGCCAACCGCGTGCGCATAAGTGATCGCCTTGGCGACGCCCTGGCGAAATTCAGGCACGCGGTCGGGCAGCACGGCAATGCCGCGCTCGCCCTTTGCCCAGTCGCCGGCCGGCAGGTTGAAGAGAACCTGCGTCAGGCCGTTCTTCTTGAGGCGAGCGGCAACAACGTCCGGCGCATGGTCGTACGGCCCGATATATTCGACGCCCTTGAAGCCGGCGCGGGCAGCGGCATCGAAACGGTCTAGGAAATCGTGCTCCCCGAAGAGCATCGAAAGATTGGCTGAAAAACGCGGCATTCTTTTGCTCCTTCTTTCCCGGACCTTAATCGAGCATCACGATCGCCGTCGGCGCATCCTCGTGGCTTTCGGCAAGCTCCTCGAATTCGGTGATCTTGTCGATTTCGGTGCCCATGGAAATGTTGGTGACACGTTCAAGGATAAATTCGAGAACGACCGGGACCTGGTGTTCCTTCATCAGCCGCTCAGCCTCTTTGAAGGCGCTGGCGAACTCTTCCGGCTTGCGCACGCGAACCGCCTTGCAGCCCATCGCCTCGGCGACCGCGACATGGTCGACGCCGTAGCCGGCCCCGGGATCGTTTGCCCGGTTGACGTTCTCGAAGGCGAGGCTCACCTCGTAGTCCATCGAGAAGCCGCGCTGCGCCTGGCGGATCAGCCCGAGATAGGCGTTGTTCACGACGACGTGGATGTAAGGCAGCTTGTGCTGCGCGCCGACCGCCAGCTCTTCGATCATGAACTGGAAGTCGTAGTCGCCGGAGAGCGCGACGATGGCGCGATCGGGATCCGCGGCACGCACGCCGAGCGCGGCCGGCAGCGTCCAGCCGAGCGGGCCGGCCTGGCCGCAATTGATCCAGTTGCGCGGCTTGTAGACATGCAGGAATTGCGCGCCGGCGATCTGCGACAGGCCGATCGTAGTCACGTAAGTCGTGTCCCGGGCAAACGCCTTGTTCATCTCCTCGTAGACGCGCTGCGGCTTCAGCGGCACCTGCTCGAAATGCGTCTTGCGCTTCATGGTTTTCTTGCGCTGCTGGCATTCCTTCGCCCAGCCCGACCAGTCGCGCAGCTTGCCGGCCGTACGCCACTCGGTGGCGACGTCGAGCAGCATCTTCAGCGCGGCGCCCGCATCCGAGACGATGCCGAGATCCGGCGCGAAGACGCGGCCGATCTGAGTGGGCTCGATGTCGACATGGATGAATTTCTTGCCCTTGGTGTAGACGTCGACCGACCCGGTGTGGCGATTGGCCCAGCGGTTGCCGATGCCAAAGACGAAGTCGGCTTCAAGCATTGTCGCATTGCCGTAACGGTGCGAGGTCTGCAGGCCGCACATGCCGGCCATCAGCCGGTGATCGTCGGGGATCGCGCCCCAGCCCATCAACGTCGGAATGACCGGCACGCCGGTGACTTCGGCGAACTCGATCAGCAAATCGGAAGCATCGGCGTTGATGATGCCGCCGCCGGCGACGATCAGCGGCTTTTGCGCCTGGTTGAGCATTGCCAAAGCCTTTTCGGCCTGGGCGCGCGTCATTGCCGGCCTGAAGGGAACCAGCGGCTCATAGGCCTCGATGTCGAATTCGATCTCGGCAAGCTGCACATCGAGCGGCAGGTCGATCAGCACCGGGCCAGGTCGCGAGGTGCGCATCAGGTGGAACGCCTTCTGCAGCGCCATCGGCACCAGATAGGGTTCCATGACGGTGACGGCCCATTTGGCGACGGGTGCTGCGATCGAAGCGATGTCGACGGCCTGGAAATCCTCCTTGTTGAGGCGAGCGCGCGGCGCCTGCCCGGTAATGCAGAGGAT
This sequence comes from Mesorhizobium sp. WSM4887, assembly GCF_029625865.1. Classification (NCBI taxonomy): domain Bacteria; kingdom Pseudomonadati; phylum Pseudomonadota; class Alphaproteobacteria; order Hyphomicrobiales; family Phyllobacteriaceae; genus Mesorhizobium; species Mesorhizobium sp. WSM4887. The sequence continues at coordinate 11,253 of NZ_JARTVP010000010.1, read as the reverse complement.
GGGAATGGAATCCGCCGAGGCGGAATAGAGCCCGGTGATCATATCGGTGCCGGCCGGACCTGAGGTGCCGATGCAGAGCCCGATATTGCCGGCCTTGGCGCGGGTAAAACCTTCAGCCATGTGCGAGGCGCCCTCGACATGGCGCGCGAGAACGTGGCGGATGGTGCCGCGCGCCTTCAGCGCCGAATAGAGCGGGTTGATCGCCGCGCCCGGCACGCCGAAGGCATTGGTGATGCCTTCCTTTTCTAGAACGAGAACCGCCGCGTCGACAGCGCGCATCCTGGCCATGTTCAGCCTCCACTTCGTTGGTTGGCTTTAGAATGCCAGCGCGTTCTCGATTTTTCAATTTTTTCAGAATATTTTTTCATTTCTAGAAAACTGTTGTACCTGGCTGAATTCACTGATCTTTTCCTTTTCCAGAAAATCGCCACGACGGGCTAGTGAAAAACTTTTTCATTGTGCTCCGCACGAAATTGCGGAGAATGCGTGCATGGAAACCACGGAAAAACGCCAACGCGGCCGGCCGCGTGCCTTCAACGGCCCGCAGGAAGCGGCTTCAGTGCAGTCGCTCGACCGCGCGCTGCGCATCCTGGCGATCGTCGCGGACGCCAGCGGCTTGTCCTTGAGCGAGATCGCGGCGCGCAGCGGCATCGCCGCCTCAACGGCCTACCGCATGCTGACGACGCTGGAGAACCACGGCATGGTCGAGTTCGACTCGACCGACCAGCTCTGGTCGATCGGCGTCGAGACCTACCGCATGGGCGCCGCCTTCCTGCGCCGCCGCAAGCTGGTCGACCGCGCCCGCATCGTCATGCAGGAACTGATGGAAAAGACCGGCGAGACCGCCAATCTGGGCGTCGCCGAAGACGATTGCGTGGTTTTCGTAAGTCAGGTCGAGACGCATCAGGCGATCCGGGCCTTCTTCCGGCCGGGCACGCGCAGTTCCTTCCATGCGTCGGGCATAGGCAAGGCGGTGCTGGCGCATCTCGAGCCGGAGCGGGTCGCCGCCATCCTGCGCAAGGCCGGCCTGCAACGCTACACCGACAAGACGCTCTCCGACATCTCGGCGCTGGCTCATGATCTGGCGACCATCAAGCATCGCGGCTGGTCGGTCGACGACGAGGAACGCCATCCCGGCATGCGCTGTGTCGCCGCCGCCATCTTCAACGAGTTCGGCGAGCCGATCGGCGGCGTTTCCGTGTCCGGCCCGACGGTGCGGGTGACGCCCGAGCGCCTGGCCGAGATCGGTCCGCTGGTGCGCGAGGCCGCGGCCGAGGTGACGAAGATGATCGGCGGCGTGAAAGCCTACTGACTGCGACAGCTTTTGTTTGCGCATGACCCCGGCGTCATGCGCCGGGCAGCGCGCTCTTGGCCGCTATGTCGAAGCGGGCCAGACTAAACGTATCGCTGTACACCGTCGGCTGCATAGGCCCTGCCGTCTTGCCGCGGCGTTCGAATGCATGCGAAAGGGCGTGGATGCGGAAAACGGTTCAACTCTTGCTCGCCGCTTCACTTTGCGGATGCGCCGCCACGACACCGGTGCCGGACTCGAACCGGCAGCGCGTCGATTCCATACCGATCTCGCTTGCCCTCGAGGAGATCATTACCGCCGGCGTCCGCCAGCACTTGAAGGATCCAGTCTCGGCGAAGTTCGGGACGATGCTTGCCGGTGAGCGGACGTTGAACGGCCGCCATGAGATCGTGGTTTGCGGCTTTGTCGACGACAAGCGCTCGTCGGGCGGCTCCAGCGACGACAAAGCCTTCGTTGCCAAGGTCTACCCGGATGCTGGAAACAGCTTCGAACTTGTCGCGATGAGCAGTGAATCGCCGAATGCCGGGCTTGCCATTGCCGGCGCCTGCCGCAGCGCGGGATTGGCGATCGAGGCCAAGACCTCCTAGCCACCAAACGAAAAAGGGGCCGCGAAGCCCCCTTTCCGGCTGCCGAGACGGTGGCTCTCCTCTGTTTACGCAATTCCGGACGGAAAACCGCTATGCGCTTTTCCTGGAATTGCTCTCAGAGGCGGCAGTAATGCGGATAGCCGTCATAGCCGATGTAGGTGTTCGAGCCCGGATCGTAGCTGGCATAGCGGGCCATGCAGCGGCGAACATGCCAGGAACCGTGGTAGCCATCCTCGACATAGACCGTCCGCGGCTGCTGAGCGAGCAGGTTGCCCAGGACGAAGCCGCCAACGCCGGCGGCGATGCCGATGCCGAGCTCGCGGCGGTGATGATGGTCGTGAGCGGCCGAAGGCTGGACGGTGCCGGCCAGCGTGCCGGCGGCGACAGAGGTGGCGATAAGGGTCGAAACGAGCGTGCGCTTGAACATGATGATCTCCTTGGTTCCTGACCGAGGCGATCCATCCGCCTCTTGATCATCTGTCGTTGCAGCGCGGAAAAGGTTCGAAGTTTTTTTCTGATTTTTTTGAGCGCCCGGAAGCGGCTCAAATCTTTCGGGACTGCTCCTATCTCTGATCGAGGCGACCATTCGCCTCTGGTGATCAGTTGTGGCGGAGCGGCGGCAAAAGGTTCGATGGATGGGTGAATGAGTGAATGGTCGAGAAAACGCCGCCTTTCACCATTAACCATTCACCCCCCTTCACCCCATTCCCGTCACGTGCCGCAGCCAGAAGGCCAGCACGATGAAGCCGATGATCGTGGTGACGCCCGTCCAGTCGATGTTGGCCTTCTTCAGATCGCTGACGGCCTTCATCAGGAGAAGCCAAGTCACGACGATGAGCGGTAGGATGATGACGAATCTGATCATGCGACACCCCGTTCGACGCGATTGCACCCGACAGAGATGTAGGAAGCGGCGCGCCTCTTTTCAGCATGCCGACTAAGCCAAGCGGTCCATTAGCAACCCAAAACGGAGTTTTGTCTTTACTGGCGCACGAAATGTGCTACCGGAGCGCCGTGCCCTTGTAGCTCAGCTGGTAGAGCAGCGGTTTTGTAAACCGAAGGTCGCGGGTTCGATCCCTGCCGGGGGCACCATCCTTCGCTCTGCCAGCTTTCGAAGCATCACTATATTCTGGCAATGCGCTATTTCCGGCAGGTGCTGCCATGTCGCGAACTCTGATCGTCATTGGCCTCAGCATAGTTGCCGCTGGCCTGCTGTGGCCATGGGTGACCAGGATCGGCCTCGGCAGGTTGCCCGGTGATATCGTGATCGAGCGCGAGAATTTCAGGCTCTACTTTCCCATCACCACGGGAATTCTGATCAGTGTCGTTCTCTCGACCATTCTGTGGCTGCCGCAGCGCTTTGCTGAAAGCCCTCTACCCGCTCGCTCTTGATCTTCTATACGCCGATCGCAGCCACCAAGATCCGGTTCTGCCGCTTTATCGCCGCGCGCAGCTCCAGGATTTTCGCCTCGTCGCGCTTCACGAACTCGATGAACATCATGTTCATGTTGTTGAAGATCAACTCGCCCACCGCTGGGCCGTCGATGTCTGACCGCACCAGGCCGATCTCCTGCAGGCGGGCGATCAGCGCCCGGATCTGTTCGGTCAAGGCGCGGTCGAGCGCGGTATAGGCCTGGCCGAAAGGGCTGTCGGGCAATTGGGTCGAGATTGCCATCGCCTGCCGCCACATCTCCTTGCTCAGGTAATTGAGCGAGTGCTCGATATAGATGCCGATCAGCCTGTCGAGCGCGTCGCCGACATCGGCCGGCGGGCTGCCGACCACGCCTTGCCCGGCATTCAGCACCTCGTTGACCTCCATAGCGACGATGGCGCCGAGGATGTCACCCTTATTCTGGTAGTAATTGTAGATCGTGCCGATCGAGACCTCTGCCTGCGCAGCTATGGCCTCGATCTTGGCGCCTTCATAGCCGGCCTCACGGAAAAGCTCCGTCGCCGCATCGATGATGCGGCGGTGCCTGTCCGCCTTCTGCCGTGCGCGCAATCCGCTCATATCGGCCTCTCTGCCACAAAATCATAATTGACTCAATTTTAGAATTGGTTCAACTTTTCTTCAACAAGCCAGCAAGGCAGGGAGAACACTCGATGACCGTCAATGTCCGGAATCCGCTTTCCAGCCTGAAGTCCCGTCTCGGAGCCGCCTGCGCTGCTGTGGCGCTGCTCGCCGCGGGCGGCGGTCAGGCCGCCGATCTCAACGCGCTGATCTGGTGCGACCACTCCGATCCGGCGCTGCTGCAGCCCTTCGAGGAGGCCAACAACGTCAAGGTCAACGTCAAGGAATTCGAGGGCACAGGCGCAGGGCTCGCGATCGTCGATCAGTCGCAGCCGGGCGATTGGGACGTGATGGTGATCGATTCCATCGACGTACCGCGCGGTGTCGAGAAAGGCCTGTTCGAGCCGCTGCCGGAGGTCAAGCTGCCTTTCGCCGACCTCTTTCCGGAAGTGAAGATGGACAAGTCGACCGTAGTCGACGGCAAGCGCTACGGCATCACCGAAAAGTTCGGCTACAACACGATCGGCTTCAACAAGACCAAGGTCGATCCGGCCGACATGCAGTCGCTGGCTTCGCTGACCAGCGACAAATACAAGGGCAAGATCGCGATCTACGACTATTACCTGCCGGTCATCGGCATGGCGGCTCTGGCCATCGGCAAGAAGACGGCCGACCTCACCGAGGCAGACCTGCCCGCTCTTAAGGCCGAGCTGCTCAAGATGAAGGCCAACGCCAAGCTGGTCGGCGAAGTCACCGCCAGCCAGACCGCGCTTGCGACCGGCGAAGTGGACGTCCTTGTCGGCGGCGGCGAGTGGGTGACGGCGGGGCTCGCCAAGGAAAACCCGGCGCTCGACTTCTCGATCCCCAAGGAAGGCGCGGTGCTGTGGTCGCAGTCGCTCGCCATGTTCAAGGATTCCAAGAACAAGGACATGGCGCTAAAATTCATTCAGTACATTCTGAGCCCGGAAGGCCAGGCGCGCCTTGCCACCTCCTCCTGCTACTGGGGCATGCCGTCCAACAAGAAGGCAGCGCTCACCGACGAGCAGAAGAAGATCCTGCGCTTCGATGAGCAGCCCGGCTTCCTCGCCCGCGCCCAGGCCTATCCGGCGCCGAACGCCGATCTCGACAAGAAGATGCAGGACATGTGGACCGAAATGCTGCAGGCGCAGTAATCGGCCGATGAGCGTTGCCGGAATCAACCTGCGTGCCCTGCCCTGGGCGCTGGTCACGCCGGCGCTGGCGTGGACGCTTCTGTTCTTCGTGCTGCCCTTCGTCGCCATGGGATTGTCGAGCCTGACGGCGCATGAAGGCGGCGGCTTCACTTTGGCCAATTACAGCCAGTTCTTCACCGATCCATCCTACTGGCGGGCGATGGTGAACTCGCTGGAGGTGACCGCAATCGTCACCGTGATTTCGATCGTGCTCGCCTATCCATTCGCCTGGATCCTTGCCGAAAAAGTGCCGGAGCGCTGGCAGCGATTGGCACTGATGCTCGCCGTGCTGCCGTTCTGGACGTCTTACGTCGTGCGCTCCTATTCCTGGCTGCTCGTGCTGGCGCAGACCGGCGTCATCAATCGGGCGCTCACCGGCATCGGCTTGGTCGCGGAGCCGCTGCAGCTTGCGAACACTCGGTTCGCTACCGTCACCGGCTTCGTCCACTTCTTCGTCATGCTGCTGACGCTCACCATATTCGCCAATCTGAAACAACTTAGCCCGAGCTATCGCAAGGCGGCCGCCGACCTCGGTGCCGGGCCGGTGCGGACCTTCCTGCATGTCGTGCTGCCGCTGACCCTGCCCGGTATCATGGTCGGGGCTTTCCTCACCTTCGTACTCTGCATCGGCGACTACATCACGCCGCAGATCCTCGGCGGCAACAACGAGCTGCTCATGCCGCAGCTAGTCATGATGCAGATCGGCCGGCGCGGCGATTTTCCGCTGGCCTCGGCGCTTTCGATCATCCTGATGGCCGTCGTCACCGTCGCCTATCTCGCCTGCGCCCGCTGGCTGAAGATCGAGCGGGCTTGACCATGCGTGCTGCCGTCCGCCTCGCTGCCTGGCTGTACGCGATCGCCGTCTACGGCTTCATCTTCCTGCCGGTCGTCGTGCTGATACTGTTCTCGCTGCAGGCGACCTCTTTCCCCATCCCGCCTTTCACCGGCCCGTCGCTGCGCTGGTACCAGGCGGTGCTGTCCGATGCACGCCTCACCTCCGCGCTGGTCAATTCGCTGCTGGTGGCTGTGCTGTCCTCGCTTGCATCCGTCACGCTCGGCTTCCTTTCCGCCTGGAGTTTCGCGCGCTTCGTGCTGCCGGGCTCGGCCCTGCTGCGCGGGCTGATCACGCTGCCGCTCACCGTCAGCTATCTGATCATCGGCATGGGGCTGCTGGTGCTGTTCAACTGGGCCGGCGTGCCGAAATCGCTCATCGCCGCCGGCATCGGTCATGTGGTGATCAACCTGCCGCTCTGCTTCGCCATCATCTACAGCCAGATGGGCGACCACCAGATCAACATCGAGCGCGCCGCGCGCGACCTCGGCGCTCCCGAATGGAAGGTGCTGCTGATGATCACGGTGCCGGTCATGGCGCCGGCGATCTTCGCCGGCTTCTTCCTGTCGATGACCTTCTCCTGGGACGAGTTCGTCATCTCCTTCCTGCTCACCCGATTCGAGACGACGCTCCCGGTCGAGATCTGGAACCTCTTGCGCTCCGGCCTCAATCCCAAGACCAATGCCGTCGGTTCGCTGGTCTTTGCGGTTTCCATTGTGCTCGTGGTGCTGTTCGAATTGACCCTGCTGCGGAGAAAGCCGGCATGAGCGCCCCGTTGGTCGACATCCGCAACGTCTCGCATCGTTTCGGCCACCTTCGCGTTTTGAAGAACGTCTCGCTCGCGATCGAGCCCGGCAGCTATACGATCCTCCTCGGCCCGTCCGGCTCCGGCAAGACGACGCTGCTTTCGATCCTTGGCGGCTTCGTCACCCCCAGCGAAGGCAAGGTGTTCATTCGCGGCGCGGATTGCACCGCCGTGCCGCCGGCCAAGCGCCCGACGACGACCGTCTTCCAGGACTACGCGCTGTTCCCGCATATGAGCGTCGGTAAGAATGTCGGCTTCGGGCTGCGCATGCAGGGCGTCGATGGCGCGACGCGGATGGCAAAGGCGCGCGAAGCGCTCGCCCTCGTCGGGCTTGCAGACTCCTTCGACAAGAAGCCGCACCAGCTCTCCGGTGGCCAGCGCCAGCGCGTGGCGCTGGCGCGCGCGCTGGTCATCGAGCCGGCGGTGCTGTTGCTCGACGAGCCGCTCGGCGCGCTGGATCTTAAGCTGCGCCGGCAGATGCAGGACGAGTTGAAAGCGATCCAGAAGCGGGTCGGCACCGCATTCGTCCATGTCACGCACGACCAGGAAGAAGCGATGGCCCTGGCTGACCATTGCGTGGTGATGAATGACGGGCGCATCGAGGACGAAGGACCGCCCGAGCGGGTCTATGCGCGGCCGAAGACTCGCTTCTCGGCGACCTTCATGGGCGAAAGCACGATTCTTGCCGGCAAAGCCGGCGAAACACAGGATGGACGCTTCGCAGTGGCGACCAGGCTCGGGCCGATCTCGCTGCCCGGCACGGCGCCGGCTGGCGCGGCTGTGGCGCTTGCCATCCGGCCCGAGCACCTCATCCTTGCGGGAGCGAAAGGCGACGTTGCGCTCGGCACCGCCAGAGTGAGCGACGTCGTCTTCCAAGGGAGCTTCAAGCGGGTGCTCGCCACCTCGGCGCAGGATCCTGCATTGCAGTTCATCGCCAAGGCACCAGCTCCCGCGACCGTCCAGGCCGGCGACACGGTCGCGGTTTCATGCGATGCTCAAGACATCATCCTGCTGGCGGACTGATCCAATGAGCATGCTTCCGGTCATCGAGGCTCCGGACTGGTACGAGAGCATCCGCATGGGCGACGACGTCACGCTCATCCATGAGCCATGGATAAAGCCGTTCTTCCGCTGCAACATCTGGCATGTGCGCGGCCGCGACCGCGATCTTTTGTTCGATACCGGTCTCGGCCATGTCAGCCTGCGGCGCCATGTGCCGCTGGTCACCGAACGCAAGCTTGTCTGCGTCGCCAGCCACACGCATTTCGACCACATCGGCTGCCACCACGAATTTCCGGATCGCTGCGTGCATTCCGCTGAAGCCCAGATCCTCGCCGATCCGCGCAACGAATGGACGGTCGCCGACCGCTACGCGACAGACGAGATGTTCGACGGCATGCCCGACGGATGGGATACGGCCAGCTACCGCATCCCGCCTGCGCCGGCCAACCGGCTGCTTGAGCATGGCGACGTTGTCGATCTCGGCGATCGTGCCTTCGAGGTCATCCACACGCCTGGCCACTCACCCGGCGGCATCGCGCTCTACGAGCGAAAGACCCGCATCCTCTTGTCCGGCGACATCGTCTATGACGGGCCGCTGATCGACGACGTCTACCACTCCGATATTGGCGACTATGTCGAAACGCTGCTTGCCATGCGCGACCTCGACGTCTCGGTTGTGCATGGTGGTCATTTCCCGAGCTTCGGCAAGGTGCGCTACCGCCAGGTGATCGACGAGTATCTTTCGCAGAAGCGCCAGGCGGGCTGTCACCTGCTGCAGAACCGCTAGCGCTCTAAAGCGCCCTTTGCGGACAGGGCATCCCGGCGGCGTCGCCGCAGCGGGAGGCCGTCGGATGCGGCCGCTGGCTCATCTCCTCCGAGTGGCGCACAAGCTCGGCGAACATGAGGGCGAAACTTCCCATCATCAGGAAGACTATTATCAGACGCGTCACCGGCAATAGACAGGTCTCTCGACTGGCCAGCCCCCGCCAACCCATCCACTGCCGGCTAACATGATCGATCCGGCTTTACGAGTGTTTAAGCCTGGTCTTAACCATTACAGCCATCACATTCGTTGCATGGCTGTCACGAAGCGCGAGCGCCAACGCCTATCCGCATGGCGGGGCGCACCGCCCTTTGCAGATGCGGTCGGCGCATGCTACGCCGTCGCCTGCGCGACCGGCAGGCGGTAGCGGTCGCCGTTCGGGATCCATGAGCAAAGAAACCAGCCGTTTCGCCTTCGTCTCTTCCGACACCGACGACGCCCGCGCGGCGCTGGAAACCTTGTCGGCGCGCTATGGGCAAATACCTGTCGCCGAGGCGGAGATCATCATCGCGCTCGGCGGTGACGGCTTCCTGCTGCAGACGCTGCGCGACACGATGAGCACGGGCAAGAAGGTCTACGGGATGAACCGTGGCACCATCGGCTTCCTGATGAACGAATATCGCGCCGGCGGTCTCGATGAACGCATTTCGAAAGCGGTATCCGAGACGATCCGCCCACTCGAAATGCAGGCGGTGACTCACGAGGGCGAAACGATCTCGGCGCTGGCGATCAACGAAGTGGCGCTTTGGCGCCAATCCTATCAGACCGCGAAAATACGCATCACCGTCGACGAGCAGGTGCGGCTGGAGGAATTGAACTGCGACGGCGTCATGATCGCGACACCCGCTGGTTCGACAGCCTACAATCTGTCGGCGCACGGGCCGATCCTACCGCTCGACGCGCCGCTTTTGGCGCTGACGCCGGTCAGCCCCTTCCGGCCCCGGCGCTGGCGCGGCGCGCTGCTCTCCAACAAAGCGATCGTGCGCTTCGACATATTGGAGTCGGAAAAGCGCCCGGTGAACGCCGCCGCCGACCACACCGAGGTCAAGGCGATCGCCTCTGTCACGGTGCGGGAATCGCCGACCGCGACGGCGACGTTGCTGTTCGATCCCAATCATTCATGGAACGAGCGTATTCTTGCCGAGCAATTCCGCTATTGAGCCGGTAGAAGACAATAACCCCGATTAAGCATCGCAATTAAGGTTACGTGTTCACAATCCGCCGGATTCCCGGCCGTTTCTGTTGACAAATCGCGGACTTGCGCCTAACTGCAACCCGATCTTGCAGGCGCGCGGCGCCCGCCGCAACGTGTGTTGCGATTTTTCCCGAACCAGCCAAAGACAGCCACAACTTGTCCGCAGACACTCAGACCGCTCAAGAAGCGTTGACGTTCACAGACCTCGGCCTGTCGCCGAAGGTCCTCTCCGCAGTCACCGATGCCGGCTACACCAAGCCTACCCCGATCCAGTCCGGCGCCATTCCGCATGCGCTGCTCGGGAAGGATGTGTTGGGCATTGCGCAGACAGGCACCGGCAAGACCGCTTCCTTCGTGCTGCCGATGCTGACCCGGCTGGAAAAGGGCCGTGCGCGTGCCCGGATGCCGCGCACGCTGATCCTCGAGCCGACACGCGAGCTCGCCGCCCAGGTTGAGGAAAACTTCGTCAAATACGGCAAGAACCACAAGCTCAACATCGCGCTGCTGATCGGCGGCGTCTCCTTCGAGGAGCAGGACAAGAAGCTGGAGCGCGGCGCCGATGTGCTGATCGCCACGCCCGGCCGGCTGCTCGACCACCGCGAGCGCGGCAAGCTCTTGCTCAACGGCGTCGAGATCCTCGTCATCGACGAGGCCGACCGTATGCTCGATATGGGCTTCATCCCGGATATCGAGCGCATCTGCGAGATGATCCCGTTCACGCGCCAGACCTTGTTCTTCTCGGCGACCATGCCGCCGGAAATCACCAAGCTTACCGAGAAATTCCTGCATGCGCCGGTGCGCGTCGAGGTATCCAGAGCCGCTTCCACCGCGACCAGCATCACGCAGCGCCTGGTGAAGTCAGGCTCCAAGCCGTGGGACAAGCGCGAGACGCTTCGCAATCTCATGCGGGCCGAAGAGTCCGATCTGAAGAACGCCATCATCTTCTGCAACCGCAAGGTCGAAGTGTCGGAGCTTTTCCGCTCGCTGCTGAAGCATGATTTCGACGCCGGCGCGCTGCATGGCGACATGGATCAGCGCGCCCGCATGCAGATGCTTGCCAATTTCCGCGATGGCAAGCTGCGTTACCTCGTCGCCTCGGACGTCGCCGCCCGCGGCCTCGATATTCCAGACGTCAGCCACGTCTTCAACTACGACGTGCCGATCCATGCAGAGGATTATGTCCACCGTATCGGGCGCACCGGCCGGGCCGGCCGCTCCGGAAAATCCTTCACCATCGCGACGCGCTCCGACACCAAATATGTCGACGCCATCGAAAAGCTGATTGGCACCAAGATCGAATGGCATGACGGCGACCTGTCAACGGTCGCCGAGAGCGAAGGCGAAGAAGCGCCTCGCCGTGGCCGCGGGGGGGGGGGGGGGGGCGGGGGGGCCGGGGGGGGGGGGGCGCGGCCCCCGGGGGGGGGGGGGGACCCCCCCCCCCCCCCCCCCCCCCCCCCCCCCCCCCCCCCCCCCCC
>NZ_JARTVP010000001.1:1615430-1731291 GCF_029625865.1 Mesorhizobium sp. WSM4887 | reverse complement strand
TTTCCCCCCTCATACCCACCCCCCCATCCAAAACCAACAAAACACCCCTCGGGGCGTGCCTTTCGCGTCTTCATTTTTTACTAACTCATCTTGCGGCGCCGGCCCCCCCCCCCCCCCCCCGGACTCCTTCCCAAAAACGGTAGCCGGCGCATGACCGATCTCTCGGTTTCCAATCAGGCAATTGCAGGCAAGGCCGCGCCCCCCGGCGAAGCGCGCGCAATGCGGCTGCCGACGCAATGGCTTGGCGTAACGCCGTTCTTCGTCTTCGCCGTCATGTTCCTGATCCTGCCCACGCTCTACTTGATGCTGGGCGCCTTGCAGAACGAGTCGGGCGAGTTCACCTTCGCCAACATCGTCGCGCTTTTTTCGGCCAACATCGTTGCCGCCTACTGGATTTCGATAAAGGTCAGCCTGGCGTCATCGCTGATCGGCGCCTTCGCCGGTCTTGCCATCGCCATCGCCATCGTGCGCGGAGGCCTGCCCAACTGGATACGGTCGGGGACGCTGACGTTTTCCGGTGTCGCGTCCAATTTCGCCGGAGTGCCGCTGGCTTTCGCCTTCATCGCGACCCTAGGCCGGCTGGGCCTCGTCACCGTGCTTCTCAACACGCTGGTCGGGTTCAACATCTATGCGCATGGCTTCAACCTGCTGTCGTTCTGGGGTCTGACGATCACCTATGTCTATTTCCAGATCCCGCTGATGGTGGTCATCATCGTGCCGGCGATCGACGGACTAAAAAGGGAATGGGGCGAAGCCGCCGCCACGCTCGGCGCCACCCAGGCGCAATACTGGCGCTTGGTGGTAATCCCCGTGCTGTGGCCAAGCTTCCTCGGCACCGTGATCCTGCTCTTCGCCAATGCCTTCGGGGCGATCGCCACCGCCTATGCGCTGACCGGGTCCTCGCTCAACATCGTGCCGATCCTGCTCTACGCCCAGATCCGCGGCGACGTGCTGCACAATGCCCATCTCGGTTACGCGATCGCCTTCGGCATGATCGTCATCACCGGGCTTGCCAACATCTTCTACATCTGGTTCCGGACGCGCTCGGAGAGGTGGCTGAAATGAAATCCGGCAGGTTCTGGGCCTGGGTCGTCTTTGTCCTCGGCGCGGCGTATTTCTTCATCCCGCTGATCGCGACGATCGAGTTCTCGCTGCGCATGCGCCGCGGCGTCTATTCCCTGGACGCCTACAAGGTCGTGCTCGGCGACAGCCAGTTCCAGGCGACCTTCATGTTTTCGGTGGTCGTCGCCATCTTCACCATTCTCCTCGGCGTGCTGATCGTCGTGCCTACGGCCTACTGGATCCGCCTTCGCATGCCGCAGATCAGGCCGATCGTCGAGTTCATCACGCTGCTGCCGCTGGTGATCCCGGCCATCGTCATCGTCTTCGGCTATATCAGGATGTATGGGTCGAATTCGCCGCTGCCGTTCCTGGCAACCAATCCAGGCGCGAATGCTCTGCTGGTCATCGGCTATGCAACGCTTGCACTGCCATACATGTACCGCGCCGTCGACACCGGGCTTCGCACCATCGACGTGCGCACGTTGACGGAAGCGGCGCAGATCCTGGGTGCCGGCTGGGGCACGATTATCAGCCGCGTGATCCTGCCCAATGTGCTGATCGCGGTGCTTTCGGGCGCATTCCTGACCTTCGCCATCGTGATCGGCGAATTCACCATGGCCAGCCTGCTCAACCGGCCGGCATTCGGCCCGTATTTGCAGAATCTCGTGGCCAACCGCGCCTATGAGCCGGCGGCGCTGTCGATCATCGCGTTCGTCATAACCTGGGGCTGCATGTCGCTGATCCAGATCTTGTCCCGTTTCGCGCCGAAATCGGCGAACCGCCCCAATTGAGCGAAGTACCGACCGAAAGAAAAAGCCATGGCCGAGCCGTTCCTCTCCATCCAGCATGTGCGAAAGTCCTTCGGCGCCACAACCGTGGTCGAGGATTTCAACCTCGATGTCGCGCCGGGCGAATTCGTCTCCTTCCTCGGTCCGTCCGGCTGCGGCAAGACGACGGTGTTGCGCATGGTGGCCGGCTTCGAGGAGCCCTCGGCCGGCAAGATCGTGGTTAGCGGCAAGGACATCACCAGGCTGAAGCCCAACCAGCGCAATATCGGCATGGTGTTCCAGGCCTATGCGCTGTTTCCCAACCTCACTGTAGCGCAGAATATCGGGTTCGGACTGAAGGTGGCGGGCATGCCCAGGGCGGCCATCGATTCCCGTGTCGCGGAGATGCTCGACATCATCAGGCTGCCGCAGATGGCCGACCGCTATCCCTACCAGCTCTCCGGCGGCCAGCAGCAGCGCATCGCGCTGGCGCGCGCCATTGCGCCGAAGCCGAAGCTTTTGCTGCTCGACGAGCCGCTGTCGGCGCTGGACGCCAAAGTGCGCATTTCGCTGCGAGAGGAAATCCGCTCGATCCAGAAGAAGCTCGGCATAACCACCATCTTCGTGACGCACGACCAGGAAGAGGCGCTGTCGATCTCCGACCGCATCGCGGTCATGTATGGCGGCAAGGCCGAGCAGGTCGGCACGCCGTTCGAGATCTACAACCGGCCGGCGACCAAATTCGTTGCCAATTTCGTCGGCACGCTCAACGTCCTGGAAGGCAAGGTCACCGATGCCGCGTCCGGCAAGGTGCAGGTCAACACGCAGGAAGTCTCGCTGAAGGGAAAGCTCAACGGCTCGAAGTCCGGCGACACGCTGTCGCTGGCGCTGCGGCCCGAAGCGATTTCGCTCGGACGCCAGCCGGGCCACGACACCAGCCTTTCGGGCGAGATCGCCGAGGTGCATTTCCTCGGCTCGGTCATCCGGGTGCGCGTCGGCATCGGCGGCAACACGGTATCGCTCGACACCTTCAACAACTCGGCGACGCCGCCGCCTGTCGTCGGCGAGAAGGCGGACATCTCTTTCTCGTCGGGCGACATGCTGGTGCTGCACTAGGGTGCACAGTGAATAGTGAATAAGTGAATGGTAGTCGGCGAAGAGAGCACGTTACGTGCTCGAATTCTCTCTGATGATGCCCGTTCACCATTCACCATTCACCATCGCTTTTTGCAGTGCCAAAGGCCTGGTTCCATCGCTACGATGAGCCATGGCGCTTTTCGAGCTCACCCTCATCCTGCTTCTGATCGCCGTCGGGCTGACGGCGTTGTCGCGATGGCTGGGGATACCTTATCCCTCCCTGCTGGCCTTGGCCGGAGTGGGGATCGCCTTTCTGCCAGGTGCGCCGACCATCGAGATCGATCCGGAACTGGCGCTTGCCCTGTTCATCGCGCCGGTGCTTCTCGATGCCGCCTATGATACGTCGCTGCGCGACCTGAAGCGCTACCGGCTGTCGCTGGTGCTGCTGGCATTGGGCGCGGTCGTCTTCACCACCGTGGTCGTCGCCTTCGTCGGCTGGAAGATGGCCGGTCTGCCGATCGCGGCGGCGATCGCGCTCGGCGCCATCGTCGCGCCGCCGGACGCCGTGGCGGCGAGCGCCGTGCTTGGCCAGTTCAAGGTGCCGCACCGCCTCAACGCCATCCTGCAAGGGGAGAGCCTGCTCAACGACGCCACGGCGCTTCTGATCTACCGCATCGCCGTTTCGGCCGCGGTCGGCTCGGTCATGCTGAGCGATGCGGTGCCGGTGATCCTTCTGTCGACGGTCGGCAGCGTCGCCGCCGGCTATCTGTTCGGCCGCCTCTCGCTGCTGACGCTGACGCGCATCGAGGATGCGGCAAGCAGCACCGTGGTGCAGTTTGCCGGAACCTTTGCCGTCTGGATCATCGCCGACAGGATCGGCCTTTCCGCCATCATCACCATCGTCGTCTATGCCATCACCATCGCGCGCACCGCGCCACGCCAGATGTCGGCCAGACGCCGCGTCAGCACCTACTCGGTCTGGGAGTCGGCAGTGTTCGTGCTCAATGTGCTGGCTTTCGTGCTGATGGGCCTGCAGGCCCGGTCGATCGTCGGCAGGCTCTCCGGCGATGGGCAGGGCGATGAATTTGTCTTCGCCGCAACGGTGCTGGCCGTTGTCATCGTGGCACGCCTCGTCTGGGTGTTTGGCTACGTCGCGATCATACGGCGGTTCGCCCGCTTCGACAGCAAAGAGCAAAGGCGGGATGCGCCGACATTCGGGGGCGCCTTGCTTGTCGGCTGGTGCGGCATGCGTGGGCTGGTGAGCCTGGTGGTGGCCATTGCACTGCCGGCCAATTTCCCTGGCCGGGACCCGATCGTGCTTGCCGCCTTCGCGGTCGTGCTCGGCACGCTGGTGCTGCAAGGCATGAGCTTGAAGCCGCTGCTGCGCTGGCTCAATTTCGAAGAGGATACGACGATAGATCGCGAAGTGGCGCAGGCACGCGTTGCCATCATGGAAGCCGCGCTCGACGTCCTGAGCCGCAAGACGTCTGCCGCTGCGGACGTCGTGCGCGAGCAGTACGAGGCCCAACGAAAGATCGCCGAGAATCCTGAGGATGCGCAGGCGGCCACCGAATACGACCGGCTGCGCCTCTATGCCATCAAGCGGCAGCGCGATAGGCTCGAAGAATTGCGCCGCGACGGTACGATCGGCGACGAAGCCTATCACCGTCTGGAAGAAGAAATCGACTGGTCCGAGCTGGCAGCATCGCCGGCGGGGCGGTTCCAGTCGCTCACGACCTAGACGATGCCGGGGTCGGCGGTCATGACTGGACCATTCCGCATGTCGATGGCGTCCATTGCAACGCGATGGCCGAGGCGCTAGTGCCGTGGCCGGATATTCAGCCGGTTAATCGATGAAGCTGGTCAGCTACAACATCCAGTACGGCTACGGCAGCGACGGCCGCTACGATCTGGCGCGCGCCACGCGCCTCGTCGACGGTGCCGACATCATCGCCCTGCAGGAAGTGGAGCGGCACTGGCAGCGCAGCAACGGCGACGACCAGCCGAAAATCCTGTCCAGGCTGCTGCCCGACTATCACTGGGTCTACGGTCCGGCCTTCGACATGGACGCCAGCGAAAAGCGTGATGGGCGCATCGTCAACCGCCGCAGGCAGTTCGGCACGATGCTTCTGTCGAAGCTGCCGATCGTCTGGTCGCGGCTGCATGCGCTGCCGCTGCGCCGCACGCTCAAGCCCCTCAACACGCGCACCGCCGCACTGGAGTGCATGATCCGGACGCCGGCGGGATCCGTGCGGGTCTTCTCGCTGCATCTTGCCCATATCGCGGCCGAAGAGCGGCTGGAGCAGATCGACTATCTGCTCGCCGAACAGCGCCGCGCGCCGTCCGATGGCGGTCCCTGGAGCGGCGCCGATGACGAGCCGCAGCGCAACTGGGCGAATGGCGAGCCGGAGCCGGAAAACCCGCTGGCGGCGATCTGGCTCGGCGATTTCAACATGGAGCCGGGAAGTGCGGAATACCGGCGCATCGTCGGCAGCACGCCCTATCATCGCGGCGCCGTCTATATCGACGGGTTCGTCGATGCCGCAGCCGTCGCCGCCAAGCCGGTGGCGGACTTCCACACGCATGAAAAGATCATCGAGGGCAAGCTGGCGAAACGCCGGCTCGATCATTGCTTCGTTGGCGGCGTGCTGGCCGGGCGGGTGCGTTCCGTGAGCGCCGATATCGGCGAAGTGGCCTCCGACCATTTCCCGCTCAGGGTCGATATCGATCTGGAAACCCCAGGCATCGCCGCTAGGCTTGCAGGCGGGTGAGGCGGGCATGACGCTTTTCGTCTTCCTCGCGGTGCTGTCGGCGGCCGCCATGCACGCGATCTGGAACGCGCTGGTCAAGGTGCACCTCGACCGCTTCCTGTCGATCACCTTGATGACGCTCGGCATGGGGGCTGCGGCGCTGCTGGCGCTGCCTTTCGTTGAAGTGCCGAAAGCCGAGGTCTGGCCATTCATCCTCGCCTCGGTCTTCTTCCATATGGGCTACCGGACGTTTCTGATCGGCGCTTACAAGGCCGGCGATTTCGCTCAGACCTATCCGCTGGCGCGCGGTACCGCGCCGCTGCTCTCCGCGCTCGGCGGCATCGTTCTGCTCGGAGAGATACCGGCGCCACTCTCCATCTTCGGCATCGTGCTTCTGTCGGCAGGCACGCTGGTCATGTCGTTTCGCGGCGGTGTGCATCTTGAACGGTTCAATCTGCGCGCCGTCAGCTTCGCGCTCGGCACATCGATCTTCATTGCCAGCTACACGCTGTCGGACGGCAGCGGCGCGCGGCTGGCGGCAACCGCGCAAAGCTATGCGGCCTGGCTGTTCGTCTGCGATGCGCTCTGGGCGCTGGTGCTGTGCATCGCCTTTCGCGGGCCACAGTCGCTGCCCCTGCTGGCGCGGGACTGGAAGGCAGGCCTCTTCACCGGCGTGCTCAGCGGCGCCGCCTACTGGATCGTGATGTGGGCGATGACCAAGGCGCCGATCGCCTCGGTGGCGTCGCTGCGCGAGACCTCGATCCTGTTCGCCATGCTGATCTCGGTGCTTGCGCTGGGCGAGAAGATGACGGCATGGCGCGCCGCCGCGGCGCTGGGCATCGTCGCGGGCGTGGTCGCGCTCAGACTGGGCTGACTTCCCGGTCGATCACGGTCATGACCTCGCCACGCTTCTCGGGGCTGAAGCGGATCACGACGATGATGCAGACGGCGACCACGCCGGCAAACAATGCCAGCGCATAGCCATAGCTGCCTCCCCGCGCTTCGGCGATGCCGGCCTGATACGGGCCGCCATAGGAGGCCGCCAGATTGCCGGCCTGGTAGATGAAGCCAGGCAAGGTCGCCCGCACGGAGCCCGGCGATAGCTCGTTGAGATGCACCGGAATGACGCCCCAGGCGCCTTGCACCGCCACCTGCATGATGAAGGCGCCGAGCGCCAGCATGAAGGGCGTCGTCGTATAGGCCCAGAGCGGAATAGCCGGCAGGGCAATGACGCAGGCGAGCGTGATGGCGTTTAT
Organism: Mesorhizobium sp. WSM4887; assembly: GCF_029625865.1. Classification (NCBI taxonomy): domain Bacteria; kingdom Pseudomonadati; phylum Pseudomonadota; class Alphaproteobacteria; order Hyphomicrobiales; family Phyllobacteriaceae; genus Mesorhizobium; species Mesorhizobium sp. WSM4887. The sequence continues at coordinate 1,724,379 of NZ_JARTVP010000001.1, read as the reverse complement.
GCGCCCGATCTTCTCCGACAGCGCGCCGAACGCCAGACCGCCGACAATGGCGCCGATATTGGCGACGATGGTGATCCAGCTCACCGTGTGCGGATCGAAGCCGTGCTGCTTCTTCAGGAAGGTCGGGTAGAGGTCCTGCGTGCCATGGCTGAAGAAGTTGAAGAACATCATCAGCACCACGGCATAGAGCGCGATGCCCCAGTGCTTCTGCAGCGTTACGAGAAGACCCGGCCGCGCCTGCGCCCGGCCTGAGACGAAGGCGGGCGATTCAGGCACGTGCGAGCGGATGAAGAGCACGATCAGCGCCGGCACGAAGCTCAGCAGGAACATGGCGCGCCAGCCGAAGGTGAAATCGCCGATCTTCTGGCCGTAGAGCAGCCCATAGACAACTGCCGCCAGCAGATATCCCGCCGGATAGCCGCATTGCAGTATGCCCGAAACCATGCCGCGGGCGCTGGGCGGAATGGATTCCATGGCGAGCGAGCTGCCAAGGCCCCACTCGCCGCCCATCGCGATGCCGAACAGCGCCCGAAGCGCCAGGAAGATGCCGAGATTGGGCGAGAAGGCCGCCAGCGCCCCGATCACCGAGTAGCTGACGATGTTGAGCATCAGCAGCGGTTTGCGCCCATATCTGTCGGCCAGCATGCCGAACAGGAACGCGCCGATGAATCGCGTGGCCAAGGTCAGGAACAGCGCCTTGGAGACCGCCGGGACATCGGTATGGAATTCAGCGGCGATATCGGTGAGCAGGAATGTCAGAAGGAAGAAATCAAAAGCGTCGAGCGTCCAGCCCAGGAAAGATGCGAGTACGGTTTTCTTCTGCTCCGAGGTGAGACTCAAATCGCTGCTCCTTTGCATCCGCGAAAGGAACGATATGTTCCATGCAGTGCAAAAAAGAACGGGTTATTTGCCGGTTTCCGATCAACCGGCGGTCACATTTCCGTAAACTCCAAGTCGAGGACCATCAGCCCGTCGGTGCCCCCTTCGAGCGCCGCTACCAGGCGAGCGCCGGCGCGCTGATGCGCCTCGTGCGCCAGTAGGCGTCGCGGGCGGCAGCATCGCGGAAATCGATGGTAAAGCCATGGCCGAAACCGCGCGCGAACGGCTCCGGGCTGACCTTGGCGCTGAAATGAACCTTGCCCATGCCGTCGATGGCCGGGCGCAGCGCTTCGAGATCGGCGTGAATCGCGGCGCGCTCGGCGGCGGAGGTGCCGTCGCCGAAGCGGACAAAGACGCAGTGGCGGATCATTGTTCTCCCCTCAAGCCGCCTTATTGCCCTTGAACACGGCCGGCGGCAGCGGCTCGCGTCCGAGGATCAGATCGGCGCCCTTCTCGCCGACCATGATGGTCGGCGCATTGGTGTTGGAGGAGGGGACACGCGGCATCACCGACGCGTCGCAGACCCGCAGGCCGTCGATGCCGCGCAGCCTGAGATCGGGCGTCACCACAGCCAACGCATCATGTCCCATGCGGCAGGTGCCGACGGGATGGTGATCGGTCTTGGACGCGCGGCAGGCATAGTCGAAGAGGTCGGCGTCGCTTTGCAGGGCAGGGCCGGGCAGCACCTCGCGCAGCACAAAAGGCTGCAGCGCCTTCTGCCGCATGATCTCGCGCGCCAGCCGCAGTCCCTTGATCGACATGTCGCGATCGTAGGAATCGGACCAGTAGTTCGGGTCGATCAGCGGATGATCGGCGGGATCGGCGCTCTTCAATCGCACGGTGCCACGCGAGCGCGGGCGCAGGAAGGCGGAGTTCAGCGTCACGCCGGGATTGTTCAGTTTTTCGACCCCGGCCTCAATGCCGGAGCCGAGACCGAGATGGAACTGGATGTCGGGCGAGGCGGCGGTCGGATCGGCGTACCAGAAGCCGCCGGTCTCGAACAGGCTGGAGGCGACGGGGCCCTTCTTCAAAAGCACGTATAGCAGGCCGGCCCACATCGTGCGGTGCAGCTTGGCATAGTTGTCATAGGTGTGGTCGCCGGTGCATTCGGCGATCACGAACAGGTCGAGATGGTCCTGCATGTTGGAGCCGACACCGGGCAGGTCATGGACCGGCGTGACGCCGACCGACTTCAGATGATCGGCCGGGCCAATGCCGGATTGCATCAAGAGCTTTGGCGAGCCGATGGCGCCGGAGGAGATGATCACCTCGCGTTCCGCGCGCAGGATCGTCTTCTCTCCGCCCGGCTTGTCGACGATCTCGACGCCGATGGCGCGGCCTTTCTCGACTACGACGCGGGTGACGAGTACATCGGTCCTGACCGTCAGGTTCTTGCGGGCGCGGATAGGCTTCAGATAGGCGACCGAGGCGGAGGAGCGCCGCGCGTCCTTCTGGGTGAGCTGGTAATAGCCGACGCCTTCCTGGCTGGCGCCGTTGAAATCCGGATTGAAGGGGATTCCCATCTCCTGGCCGGCGCGGAAATAGGCCTCGCAGATCGGCAGCGGCGAGATCGGGTTGGAAACGCCGAGCGGCCCCTGATCGCCGTGATAATCGTTGGCGAAGCGCTGGTTGTTCTCGGCGCGCTTGAAATAGGGCAGCACATCGCGATAGCCCCAGCCGGCCAAGCCCTCTTCCTTCTCCCAGGCGTCATAGTCGCGGGCGTTGCCGCGCGTGTAGATCTGGGCGTTGATCGACGAGCCGCCGCCGACAACCTTGGCTTGGGTGTACCAGAAGACGCGGTCCTTCATGTGCTTCTGCGGCACCGTCGACCAGCCCCAGGAAGCGATGCCCTTGGTCATCTTGGCGAAGCCTGCCGGCATGTGGATCAGCGGGTGCCAATCCTTGCCGCCCGCTTCGAGCAGCAGGACTGAATTGGTCGGCTCCTCGCTCAGCCGGTTGGCCAGCACGCAACCGGCCGGACCGGCGCCAACGATGATGTAGTCAGCCATGGTTCCACTCACTCACAGGCGAGGCACGGAGAGCGCGCCGTCGACATCGATGACCGATCCGGTTGCAAAGCCGAATTTTCCGCTGGCAAGTGCGGCCACCACAGCGCCGATATCGGCGGCCTCGCCCCAGCGTTTGGCCGGCACCAACCCGCCGTCTATCAGCGCGTCATATTTGGCGGATACGCCTGCCGTCATGTCGGTGCGAATGATGCCCGGCCGCACCTCGAACACGCCGATGTTTTCCGCGGCGAGCCGCAGCGCCAGGTTCTTCACCCACATCGAAAGCCCTGCCTTTGAGATGCAGTAGTCGGCGCGCTCCGGCGAGGCCATTGTCGCGCTGACCGAGGTGATGGTGACGATCGACCTCGCAAAGCTGGCGGGTGTCGCCAGCATCGCCTTGGCGACGGCCTGGCTGAGGAACACCGTGCCGCGCAGATTGATATTTAGCTCGTGGTCGAAATTATCAGGCTTCAATTCCAGAAGGTCGCCGCGCACGACGGCGCCTATGCCGGCGTTGTTGACGAGGCAATCGATGCTGCCGAAGGCGTCCACCGCCGCCGCGACCAGTTTTGGATGGCCGGCGAGATCAGCGATGTCACAGCTGGCATAGGCAAACTTCGCGCCGCGCGCGGCGATGCTTTCGGCAAGTCCATCGGCCGGCTTGTCCGCAAGGTCGGCAACAAGAATATCGAAGCCGGCATCGGCCAGCGCCTCGGCGCAGGCAAGGCCAATGCCGCGCGCGCCGCCGGTGACGATGGCTGCCGGGCGGGTCATGCCGCGAACTCCGTCTTGCGGATATGGTCTGCCACGCGCAGCGCCTGGGCTGCGATCGACAGCGCCGGATTGACCGCCGCCGAGGTCGGCAGGAAGCCGGCGTCCACGACGAACAGGTTCTTATGGTCGTAAGCACGACAGAACGTATCGAGTGGCTCCGTCGCCGGGTCGTTGCCCATGCGCACCGTGCCGCACTGGTGCGAGGGCGTGCGCTTGTCGAACGGGCGCGACAGCACGATCGGGTAACCGCAGGCGCGGAAGTTTTCGCGCATCACCTTGGTCAGGCCTTCCAGCGACTGCATGTTGGAGCGCCGCCACTGCATGACGATCTCCTTGCCGTCGACCAGGATGCGGCTTTCAGGATCGGGCAGGTCCTCGCACATCAGGTACCAGTCGACGGCGTGGCCGGCCATGAAATCGAGCGCGAATCTTGGCGCCAGCTTCACATTGGCCCGCAGCATGTTGCCGTCGATCTTGCCGAGCAGTTGCACATTGCCCAGCGGCTTGCCGCCGTTGCCGCCCGACAGATAATAGTCGTTGAGCATCAGCGTCTTCTGGTAGACGGCGTCGTTGCGGCGGCGCGGGTCGATCGCCAGCATCGCGCTCGAATTGTGGTTCATGAAATTGCGGCCGACCTGGTCGGAACTGTTGGCGAGGCCTTTGCCGTTTGTCGAGGGCGAGCGCAGCAGGATGACGGCGGAGTTGATCGCGCCGGCCGATAGGATGACCAGCTTCGGCGAGAGCGTCCTTTGCGCGCCGTTCTGCGTGTAATGAATGGCGGCAATCGATTTGCCGTCCGGCGAGGCCTCGAGCCAGTCGACATGGGCGCCGGTTTCGAGCTTGATGTTCTTGTCATTGAGCGCCGCCGCCAGAGGCCCGGTCTGGGCGTCGACCTTGCCTTGGCCGGTGTTCGGAAAAGCATCCCAGCCGGTCTTGCCCTCCTTCAGCCAGGCTTCGATGTCGACGCCGAGCGGCAGCGAGGCAGGATGCAGGCCGAGGCCTTTGAGCTCGGCGCGGGCACGCGCGATCGAAGGTTCGTCGGGCACCGGCTTGAAGGCATAGGGAATCGAATGGAACGGCTCGGTCGGATCCTCGCCGAGCGCGCCGCGCACGCGGAAAAGCTGCTCGGCCTTCGAATACCAGGGTTCGAACTCGTCATAGGAAAACGGCCAGGCCGGCGAGACACCGCCGAAATGCTCCAGCTCGGAGAAATCCTCCTTGCGGTAGCGGATCAGCACCGCGCCGAAGAATTTCGAGTTGCCGCCGACATAATAGTAATTGCCGGGGTTGAACGCGGCGCCGCCGGCCTCGCGCCACATCTCCTTCGGCCGGTAATGCCCGTCGACGAAGATCGAGCGCGTCGAGCGCGCATGCGGCGTCGCAGGCAGCGGTTCACCGCGCTCCAGGATCAGGATCGAGGCGCCGCTGCCGGCCAAGCCGGAGGCGATCGTGGCGCCGCCGATGCCGGAGCCGATGATGACGATATCCGGATTTGTCATGGTCTAAAGCGCGTCGCGTTTGAACTGACGGGGACCACGCGCTTTAGATCTTTGTCTTGACGCATGTCGCTGCCCCGAAAACCGGATCCACTTTTGGGCGACATGCATCAGAGAATGCGCTTCTCGGTCGCCGGATCGAAGAACACCGCCTTGCTGAGATTGAAGGCCAGCGGCGTGCTGGTGCCGGGCTGGATCCTGGCGTCGGCGCGCAGCCGCGCCACCACGCCCTTGCCGCCGAGATTGGTGACCGCGAAGGTGTCCGATCCCGCCGGCTCGACCACTTCGATGTGGCAGTCGGCGGTGGCGATTTCGGATCCGTTGCGTTCGGCGCCTTCTGGATCGGTCAGCGCTTCCGGCCGCACGCCGAAGATGACCGGCTTGTCCTTGAAGGCCGCAAGGCCGGTCGGCGCGCCGGGCAGCGACAGCGTGATCGGCTGGCGCGCCTCACGATCGAGAACGACGGAGAGCCCGCCGCCATTGGCGCCGATCTTGGCCGGGATCAGGTTCATCGCCGGCGAGCCCATGAAATCGGCGACGAAGATATTGGTGGGGTTGTTGTAGACTTCGGCCGGCGTGCCGAACTGCTGTACCTCGCCATCGCGCATCACGGCGATCTTGGTCGCCAGCGTCATCGCCTCGATCTGGTCGTGGGTGACATAGACGATCGTGGTGCCGGTCGTGGCGTGCAGGCGCTTGATCTCGATGCGCATGTCGACGCGCAGCTTGGCGTCGAGGTTGGAAAGCGGCTCGTCGAACAGGAAGAGTTTCGGGTCGCGCACCAGCGCCCGGCCCATGGCGACGCGCTGGCGCTGGCCGCCGGAGAGCTGGCTGGGCTTGCGGTTGAGCAGGTGACCGATCTGCAGGATCTTTGCCACCTTGTCGATTGCCGCCTGGCGCTCCGCCGCCGGCACGCCGCGCATCTCCATGCCGAAGGCGATGTTTCCGGCAACGGTCATGTTCGGATAGAGCGCGTAGCTCTGGAAAACCATGGCGATGTCGCGCTTCGAGGGATGCAGATCGTTGATCGCGCGGCCGTCGACACGGATCTGGCCCTCGGTGATGGTTTCCAGCCCTGCAATGGTGTTGAGCAGCGTGGACTTGCCGCAGCCGGACGGGCCGACCAGCACAAGGAAGCCGCCCTTTTCGAGCTCGACATCGATGCCCTTCAGGATCTCGACATTCCCGAAGCGCTTCTTCAGCCCATCAATTTCCAGAAAAGCCATGGTCGTTCCTTCAGAAAATAGGGTCAGCCCTTGACCGCGCCGGCCATCAGCCCGCGCACGAAATAGCGGCCGGCGACGACATAGACGATCAGGGTGGGGAGCGCGGCGATCATCGCCGCGGCCATGTTGACGTTGTATTCGACGACGCCGGTCGAGGTGTTGACGACATTGTTGAGCGCCACCGTCATCGGCATCACGTCGCCGGTGCCGGCGTAAGCGGAAGCGAACAGGAAGTCGTTCCAGATGTTGGTGAACTGGTAGATGACGGTGACGACGAAGATCGGCATCGAGTTGGGCAGCATGATGCGACGGAAGATCTGGAAGAAGGAGGCGCCGTCGACCTGCGCCGCCTTCACCAGTTCGGTCGGGAAGGCCTCGTAATAGTTGCGGAAGAACAGGGTGGTGAAGCCGAGGCCGTAGACCACATGGACGAAGACCAGGTTGACCGTCGAGTTGCCGAGGCCGAAGTTGAACCCCGTCGCGTTCTGCAGGCTGGCGCCGAAGCGGCCGATGCTGCCGAGGATGGTCGCCATCGGCAAGAGCACCGACTGGAACGGAATGAAGCAGGCGAACAGCATCATCGCGAAGACCAGCGTATGGCCGCGGAAGCGCCATTTGGTCAGCACATAGCCGTTGAGCGCGCCGAGCAGCGTCGAGATCAGCACCGCCGGCACCACCATCTTGATGGAGTTCCAGAAGTAGCCCTTGATCCCGGCGCAGGTGAGACCGACGCAGGTTTCGCCCCAGGCCTTGAACCATGGCGCGATGGTCGGCGACTGCGGCAGCGCCAGCATGTTGCCGTTCTGGATCTCGTCCATGGTCTTGAACGAGGTGACCAGCATGACGAAGAGCGGCATCAGGTAGAACAGCGCGAACAGCGCAAGCAGTCCGTAGATGACGATGCGGTTGATTGTCCTGGCGCTGACGCCGCTCGATGCCTGGCTGGCCGGTGAGGTGACGGCGCTCATCGCGGCTTCTCCCTGAGCTCGGAATAGAGATAAGGCACGATGATCGCGGTCAGCGTCATCAGCATGATCACCGCGCTCGCCGAGCCCACCGCCATCTCGTTGCGCTTGAAGGTGAACTCATACATGAAGTTGGAGGGCAGCCAGGCCGAACCGCCCGGTCCGCCGCTGGTCAGCGCCACGACAAGGTCATAGGACTTGATGGCCAGATGCGCGAGCACGATGAAGGCCGACAGGAACACCGGCCTGAGCAGCGGAATGACGATGCGGCGGTAGAGCTGGAACGTGGTTGCGCCGTCGATCTGCGCGGCCTTCATGATCTCACCGTCGATGCCGCGAAGCCCGGCCAGGAACATCGCCATGATGAAGCCGGAAGCCTGCCAGACGCCGGCGATCACCACCGTGTAGATGACGAAATCCTTGTTCTTGATCCAGTCGAAATGGAAGCTCGTCCAGCCCCATTGGTGTAGCGTCTGCTCGAGACCGAGGCCGGGGTCGAGGAACCATTTCCAGGCGACGCCGGTGACGATGAAGGAGAGCGCCATCGGATAGAGATAGATCGGCCGCAGCATGCCTTCGCCGCGGATCTTCTGGTCGAGCAGGATGGCCAGGAACAGGCCGAGCGCCAGGCAGATCAGGATGTAGAGGAAGCCGAAAATGCCCATGTTGGTGATCGAGGTGTACCAGCTCGACGGCGGGTCGCTCTCGAAGGTCCAGCGCCACAGCCGCTGATAGGCGCGGGCGCCGGTGATGTCGTAGGATGGGAAGGTCTTGGAGTTGGTGAACGACAGATAGATCGTCCACAGGATGAAGCCATAGACGAAGACGATCGTCGCCGCGAAGCTCGGCGCCAGGACGATCTTCGGCAACAGGTCCTGCAATCGCGAGCGGACGGAGGCGCCAGGACGGGCGTCATGTTCCGGCGTCAGCTTGATTTGGGTTTCGGCGACTGTGCTCATCGGCTCATCCAGTACCGGTTATTGGGGACCAGCCAGCGTGCGGCGCACACCAGGCAGCAATCCCGTATATCGTCTCGACAGGAGACCTCCCCCGCCGGAGCGGGGGAGACTCGAGTGGTTTTGTTTATGCAATTCCGAACGGAACACCGCTATGCACTTTTCCTGGATCGCTCCAGCAAAACGCCTTACTTGGCGTCGTCGATCGCCTTGACCAATTCGGTCACGGCTTCGTCCGAGGTCTTGATCTGGCCATGGACGAACTTCGAGATGACGTCCTTGTAGGCGTTGGCGACAGCCGGGGGCGCGCCGTAGCCCTGGGCCAACGAGCCGAACAGCTTGCCGCCTTCGTTAGCCGCCTTAAGGTCGGCGATGCCCTTCTTGCCGCAAGCATCGAAGTCGGTGTCCGGCACGTCGGTGCGGGCGGGGACCGAGCCCTTCACGACGTTGAAAGCCGACTGGAAGCTCTTCGACAGGGTGGCGGTGGCCAGAGCGACCTGGGCGGCCTTGCGGTCGTCCGGAACGTTGAACATGCCGAACATGTCGGAGTTGTAGATCACCGAGCCGTCGGTGCCCGGGAAGCGGTAGCAGAGGAAGTCCGTGCCCGGCGTCTTGTTGGCGGCGTGGAATTCGCCCTTGGCCCAGTCGCCCATGACCTGAACTAGCGCATCGCCCTTGATGACCATGGCGGTGGCGAGGTTCCAGTCGCGGCCCGAGAAGTTCGGGTCGACATAGGTGACGAGCTTGGCGAGGTTGTCGAACGACTTCTTCATCGTGTCGGACTTGAGCGACTCCTCATCGAGGTCGTTCATCGCCTTCTTGTAGAATTCCGGTCCGCCGGTCGACAGCACGACGGAGTCGAACATGGTCGCTTCCTGCCAGTTCTGGCCGCCGAGCGCCAGCGGGATGACGCCAGCGGCCTTGGCCTTGTCGAGCAGGGCGATGAAGTCGTCGAAGGTCTTCGGCTCGGTGCCGCCGATCTTGTCCATCACGGCCTTGTTGATCCACAGCCAGTTGACCGAGTGGACGTTGACCGGAGCCGCGACCCACTTGCCGTCATAGACGGAGAACTTCTGCAGGGCGGCCGGAACGCTCTTGTCCCAGCCTTCCTTCTTGGCGGTCTCGGTGAGGTCGCCCATGACGCCAGCAGCGGCATAGTCGAGCACGGTGTAGCCCAGCATCTGCGAGGCAGTCGGATAGTTGCCGGCCGCGACCATCGCCTTCAGAGCGGTCATGGCGGCGTCGCCGCCGCCGCCGGCCACCGGCACGTCCTTCCAGGCATAGCCTTCCTTGGCCAGATCCTGCTTCAGCACGTTCAGAGCAGCCGCTTCGCCGCCCGACGTCCACCAATGCAGCATCTGCACTTCCTTGACGTCCGCGGCATGCGCCGAGAACGCAAAGCTCGTCGCAAGAGCCGTTCCGATAAGCAGTTTGCGCAACATGTACTACCTCCCTTGTTGCATTCACATAACCGGCGGGGTGACCGCCGGGGTCTCCCAACTCAGCCGAGCCACCATCCGGTGCGCTGGCCGCGATGAAACTGGATTGTCTTTTCCTCGGTATAGTCCTCGACGGCGCGTTTGCCGAGTTCGCGTCCGAGACCGGATTGCTTGTAGCCGCCGAAGGGCAGTTCGGGATAACCCTCCATGAACGTATTCACCCAAACCGTCCCCGAACGCACACCGCGCGCCACCGACATGCATGTGTCGATGCTGGCGCTCCACACTCCCGCAGACAGACCATAGGGCGTGTTGTTGGCGATGTGCAATGCCCTTTCAATCGTTTCAAAAGTGAGCACGGACAGCACCGGCCCGAAGACTTCCTCGCGCGCGATTTCCATGTCCTCGGTAACGTTGCGGACGATGGTCGGATCGAGATACTGGCCGGCGTTGGAGGCGAGCTGTCCGCCGCCGCTGAAGACGCTGCCGCCGCCGGTTTTGGCCGCCTTCACATATCCGGCTACCTTCGCCATATGGTCGGCCGAGATCATCGCGCCGACCTTGGTGCGGTCGTCAAGCGGATCGCCGACTTTCACCCTCTCGGCCAGCGCCTTGACTGCGCCGAGAAAGTCGTCCGCGATCGCCTCATGCACGATCAGCCGACTGCCGGCATTGCAGCATTCGCCGGCGTTGAAGAAGCCGCCGAAGACTGCGGCATCCGCCGCTGCTTCGAGATCGGCGTCGGGAAAGACAATCTGGCCGTTCTTGCCGCCGAGCTCCATCGACACCTTCTTCAGCGAACTGGACGCCGCCGCCATGGTCATCTTGCCGACGCGGGTCGAGCCGGTGAAGGACACCATCTCAACCAGCGGATGGCTGACCATTGGCGCGCCGACATCGCTACCCAGGCCAGCGAGGATGTTGACGACACCCGTCGGCAGGCCGGCCTGCAGCAGGATATCGCCGAGCACGAAGGTCGACGCCGAGGTCATCTCGCTCGGCTTGACCACGGCAGTGCAGCCGGCGGCGAGCGCGAAGGGCAGTTTCTGGCCGACGATCAGGAAGGGAAAATTCCACGGCGTGATGATCGAGACGACGCCGATCGGCTCGCGCACGACCACGCCCAGCATGTCATCGCCGAGATTGGCATAGCTCTCGCCATGGAGCGTGCGAGCAAGCGAAGCGGCATAGCGCCAGATGTCGACGGCGCCGCCGATCTCGCCGCGCGCCTGCGCGATCGGCTTGCCGGATTCCAACGCGTCGAGCCTGGCAATCTCTTCCAGTCGGCCCTCGATCAGATCGGCCGCTTTGAGCAGCACCGCGGCGCGTTCCGACGCCTTCATGCGCGGCCATGCGCCGGCCTCGAAGGCCTTGTGAGCTGCCTGCACCGCAGCGTCGACTTCCGCAGCACCCGCCTGCGCATAGCGTGAAACCGCAAAACCGTGGCCGGGGCTGTTGCGTTCGATCGTGCGGCCGTCCCGGGCATCGACATGTTTGCCGTCGATCAGAAGCTTGTAGCTCTTCAACGCCTGAGACGCTTCGACCGGCATGGAAATGTTAAGCGGTGCGTTCATCGTATCTTCTCTAGGATCTCGAAAAGTCCGGCTTGTGCCTGGCCTTGAAGGCGCCGACACCGGCCTTGAGATCGCCGGTGAGCGCAATGAAGCCGCTGGCCAGCGCTTCCGTGGCGGCGGCGTCTTCCTCGCCTTCGGCAATGCCGATCATCAGCTTAGCGGCCTCGGTTGCGAGCGGACCACGCTCGGCGATCTTTTCTCCCCAGGCTTTTGCTTCATCCAAGGCCTTGCCGGTTTCGACGACGCGGTCGACGACGCCGAGGCCGAGCGCCTCGTTCGCCAGAAAAATCTCGCCGCCAAGCGCCATGCGCCGCACGATCTGTGCACCGAAGCGGCGCACAGCGCGCTGCGTACCAGACCAGCCGGGCACGACGCCGATCGAGGTCTCGGGAAAGCCGAGCTTGATCTGGGTTTCGGCGACGCGAAAATCGCAGGCGGCGGCCAATTCGAAGCCGCCGCCCAGCGCATGGCCGGACAGCACGGCGATTGTCGGTTGCCGAAGCCGCGCCAGCCGGTCGAAGACACGATGGCCGTAGCGCACCCATTGAACCTGGAAATCGGCGGCGCTTAATTGTGCCCAGGCCTCGACGTCGCCGCCGGCGCAGAAACCCTTGCCTTCGCCGCTGATGAGCACGACACGGACACCCTCGGCCAGTTCGGCCTTGTCGAGTGCGGCTTCGAGCGCGCGCAGCATCGGAATGTCGAGCGCGTTGAACTTTTCCGGCCGCCTGAGCGTCACGGTACCGATCACGCCATCCTGCTCGAAGGTGACGAGGCGCTCAGCCATGCGCGCCTCCAAGCGAAGCGCCGCCGTTGAGCGACAGGCCGATCGGCCGATCTTGATAGAGCGAGGCCGGCGTGAACTTGAGGTCGTTTGCGACGGAGAGCGGAGTGTCGGCCTGCGCCAGCACATCGCGTTCGAGATCGATGCCGGGCGCCAGCTCGGTCACCATCAGCCCGGCCTGGGTCAGCTTCATCACACAGCGTTCGGTGACATAGGTGATGTCCTGGCCTTGCGCGACCGCGCGCTTGCCGGAGAAGGAGATGTGCTCGACCTCCTCGACGATCTTTTTCACCTTGCCTTCCTGGTCGATGCGGAGGGCGCCGTTCGCCAGCGAAAGCTTGGCGCCAGCATTGAAGAAGCCGGAGAAGACGATCTTCTTCGCCCGCGCGGTGATATCGACGAAGCCGCCGGCGCCGGCCGTCACATGCGGTCTCGCCGAAAGCTTCGACACGTTGACCGAGCCGTGGCGGTCGATCTGCAGGAAGGACAGGAGCGAGGCGTCAAAGCCGCCGGCCTGGAAATAGATGAACTGGTGCGGCGAGGGCATGATCGCCTCGGCATTCGAGGCGCAGCCGAACTTGAAGTCGAGCAGCGGCACGCCGCCGACCGCGCCCTGCTCGATCACCCAGGTGACCTTGCCGTGCTGGCCTTCCTCGAGAAGAATGCGCGGCACGTTGGCGGAGATGCCGAAGCCGATATTGACGGCCATGCCGTCGCGCAACTCCATGGCGACGCGGCGCGCGATCACCTTCTGGATGTTCATCTCCGGGGTGCGGAAGGTGGAGAGCGGCCGGAAGATCTCGCCCGAGATCGCCGGGTCGTAAGCCGTCTGCGTCGTCTGCAGCTGATCGGGCGCGACCACGATATGGTCGACCAAGACGCCGGGCACGCGCACATCGTGCGGCTTGAGGGTTCCGTTCTCGACGATGCGCTTAACCTGCGCAATGACGATGCCGCCATTGTTGCGGGCAGCCAATGCCTGTTCGAGACCGCCGAGATAGGCGCCCTCATGCTCGTAGGTGAGGTTGCCGCGCTCGTCGGCGGAGGTGGCGCGGATGATCGAGACGTTGGGGACGATGGCGCGGAAATAGAGCCACTCCTCGCCGTCGAACTGCTGCACCGAGACGATCGGCTCGCTGGCGGCGGCGTTCATGGCGCAGCCCTGGTGGCGAGGGTCGGCGAAAGTGTCGAGGCCGACCTTGGTCAGCACGCCGGGACGCATGGCGGCCGCCTCGCGATGCATGTCGAAGAGGATGCCGGAGGGCACGTTGTAAGCCGCGACCGAGTCGTCGCCGATCATCTGCCAGATCCGCGGCGGCTCGGCGGAGGAGGGGCCTGACGGATACGAGCCGCAGAGCGTGCGTTTGAGCAGGCCAGGCTTGGCGAGATGGTCGATGCCCTTGATGCCGTACATGTCGCCAGCGGCGATCGGGTGCAGCGTGGTGATCGCTCTCGGATGCCCTTCCGCATCGAAGCGCTCGCCGATCGCGGCGAGCACGGCGTCGGGGCAGCCGAGGCCGCTCGAGGACGACACCGAGACAACCATGCCGTCCTTGATCAGGCTGGCGGCATGCGCTGCCGTGACGAGCTTGCTCACGCGATGCTCCCGAGTTGCGGATCGATGATCACGGCCTTGCCGGTCTTCGATGATTGCAGTGCTGCTTCGGCGGATGCCAGCGACCAAATGCCGTCCTCGCCGGTGGCCGAAGGCTGGCCTTCGCCGCGGATCGCGGCATGGAACTGGCGCAGCGAGCGGGTGTAGAGGTCCTCGCGATCGAAGCTCAGCTCTTCCTCGCCATTTGCAGTGCGCAGCAGCACCGAGCCGACCGGCTTCTGCGTCATCACATCGGTGGCGATCAGCGAGCCCTCCGACCCATGCGCTTCGAAACCGATGCCGGCGAACTTGGTCGTGAAGCCTTCATGCGATTGCGCAATGACGCCGGACTTGAAGCGCCAGATGCACATCGCGCCGTCCTCCAGCCCGCCGCCGGCCATGCCGGCCGACTGTGTGAAGGCCGAGATCTCGACCGGATCGTCGCCGAGCACGAAGCGCAGCGTGTCTGCATCATGCACCGTGATGTCGAGCACCACGCCGCCCCCGGCTTCAGGCCTGGTGATGCGCCAGCCCTGCAGGCTTTCAGGCAGATAGACGGAATGGAAGACACGCGCGGCGATCGGTTTGCCGATACGGCCGGTTGCGATTGCCTCGCGCATCGCGCGGTGCGCGCCGGCATTGCGCAGATGATGGTTGGTGCCGAACACGATGCCGGCTTTCCTGGCCACCGCCACCATCTTGCGCGCATCGGCGCTGGTCAGCGCCAGCGGCTTTTCGCAGAGCACATGCTTGCCGGCCTTGATGGCGGCCAGCCCCTGTTCGAGATGCAGCTCATTGGTGGTCGAGATGTAGACGGCATCAATGTCCGAGCCAAGCAGCGCATCGAGCGTCGAGACGGCTTTAGGAATGCCGCTTTCCTTGGCGTAGCCTTGAGCCCGCTCTGCGCTGGAGCTCATCACGGCGGCAACCTCGCCGTCGGCCTGCGCGCGAATGGCGTTGATCATGAACTGCCTGGCGATTGTGCTCGCGCCGATCAGGCCCCATCTCACGCTCATGCCGCGTCTCCCATTCCAGTGCCGTGCGCGCTGCGGCTCGGGCCGCAGCTTTCCCTGACGACGAGGCTGACCGCGCCGATATGGTCCTCGGCGCGCGTCGTGCGCGACTGGATCATCTTCAGCATGACGTGCGCGGCGCGCTCGCCGAGGCCTGGGGTGTCGACGGCGACGCTGGTCAGCGCCGGCATGTAGTGCTCGGCTTCGGCCACGTCGTCGAAACCGACCACGGCGAAGTCGGCCCCGGCCTCCAGGCCGCGCTTGCGCAGCGCGAGCATGACGCCGAAAGCGACGGCGTCGTTGAAGCAAAGCGCGGCTGTCGGCGGCTCGGCTGCCGCAAGCGCGGTCTCCAGGCAGGCCATGCCGGCTCTGCGGCTGGTCTCGCCTTCGACGATCGTTCGGTTGGCGGCCGGGATGCCAAGCGCCTCGCAGGCCTCGATGAAGCCGCCGAGCCTGTCGTGATAGACAACGAGGTCGGACGAACCGCCGAAGAAAGCCAGCCGGCGGTGGCCTTTGCCGATCAGATGCTGGGTGGCGAGATAGGCGCCGCGATGGTTGTCGGGCGCGATTGCCGGGATGCGGCTCTCGGGCAGGCGGCGCATGGCGAAGACGACCGGCACGCCGGCAGCCTCGATGCGGCGGAAGGCGCCGGGCGTGGTGCCGCGCGCCGGCGAGACGATCAGACCGGCGACGCCCTGTTCCAGCAGCGACTTCAGCACTTCTTCCTGGCGGACCGGATTTTCCGCGGTGTTGGCGATGAAGGGCACGATGCCTGCGGCCTGAAAGACGCGCTCCATGCCAACCGCCAGCTCGGCGAAGAAGGGGTTGGTGAGATCGTTGATCACCATGCCGATGACGTTGGAATGCGCCTTGCGCAGGTTGGCGGCGCCGCGGTTGTAGACATAGCCGACATCCTCGATCGCCTTGCGGACCTTGAGCGCGGTCTCAGGCCGGATCAGCCCGCTGCCTTGCAGCACGAGCGATACCGTCGATTTGGACACGCCGGCCTCGCGGGCGATGTCCAGAATCGTCGCCTTGGCCCGGCTGGCCATATCCGTGCTTCCTCCGCGTCCGGCGCTAAAATTTATTGGAACGTTCTAAACATTGCGTCAAACCAGAGTCAACTGGGAATCATGTCGATTTCGAAAAATTGATCGATGGCCAGAAAATGTATGGGCTTAGGGCCGCAGCGCTGCGTCGGATCGCTTCAGTCGCAGGGATCATAAAGGTTCTTGATTTATTGGAACGTTCCATCTATAGGCTGCCACAAAGGGAGATTTCGATGGACATCATCCTGCCTGCGAAGAATGGCGATCGTGTCGGCTACCGGCTGGTCGGCCAACCGGCGCAGCCCAACATCGGCGCGGATTTCCCGCGCCTCGCCTATGCCGCCGCCCATGTCGTCGCCAACCCCTTCGCCATGACCGATCCCTGGTCGCGGCCGGCGGTCGACTGGGACAAGACCATGGCATTCCGTCATCATCTGTGGCGGCTCGGCTTCCGCATCGCCGAGGCGATGGACACCTCGCAGCGCGGCATGGGTTTCGACTGGGCGAGCGCGAAAGAACTGATCCGGCGCTCGATCGCCGAGGCGCGCACGGTGAAAGGCGCCGATCTCGCTTCCGGCGCCGGCACCGACCATCTGGCGCCGGCCGCGGCAAAGTCGCTGGACGATGTGATCCGAGCCTATGAGGAGCAGTTCGCCTTCATCGAAGGCGAGGGCGGCAAGGCGATCATGATGGCAAGCCGCGCGCTGGCGGCCGTGGCCAAAGGCCCGGACGACTATGCCCGCGTCTACGACCACATCCTCAGCCAAGCCTCCGGCAAGGTGATCCTGCACTGGCTGGGCGACATGTTCGATCCTGCGCTCAAGGGCTATTGGGGCAGCAATGATTTCGATACCGCCCTGGACACCGTGGTCGCCATCATCGAGCGGCACGCAGACAAGGTCGAAGGCATAAAGATATCGCTGCTCGACGCAGGCAAGGAGGTGCTGCTGCGCGACCGCCTGCCTGAAGGCGTGGTGATGTTCACGGGTGACGATTTCAACTATCCGGAGCTGATCGCGGGCGACGGCAAGAGGCACTCGCATGCGCTGCTCGGCATCTTCGATGCCATCGCCCCGGTGGCCAACCCCGCGTTGGCCAGGCTCGCCGAGGGCGACCGGGCCGGCTATGACGCGCTGATGGCGCCGACCGTGCCGCTGTCGCGCAAGATCTTTGAAGCCCCGACGGAATATTACAAGGCAGGCATCGTCTTCATGGCCTGGCTGAATGGCCACCAGGATCATTTCACCATGGTCGGCGGCATGCAGTCGGCACGCGGCGTCTGCCACTACGCCGATGTTTTCCGCCTCGCCGATCAGGCGGGATTGCTGGCCGATCCTCACCTCGCCGTCGCCAGGATGAAAGCACTTTGCGCCGTCTCGGGCGTCTGAGAGGGATATGCCTCTCGCTTCCCCTGCCGCTGGCGAAAAGCGTAACCTGGATATCGGGCTTGGACCGGCAGCAGCCGAAATTCAGCTGGAAGGGGTTGGCACCGCCGTCGTCGACCATCATTAGGCCGACCGATCGGCAGCAGCGCATGTTCCCGCAGGCCGAGGTCTAGTCTAGATCCCAGTGACTTTGCGAGAAATCCGCTTCAACCGGTGCGGATCGATCTGCGGTTCTGTCGATGAGCTTCTGCCTCGAACGATTGATCACATCTCTCGTTTGGGCGAGGAGCTTCCTGTCGCTCTCGGCTTGAAGAGGGCGCGGGCGTGGATTGTCGGGAATTCGGTCTCGCACGACGCGTCTCGGGTCTTGGTTCAGACGGGAACGCGGTCGCTGTCTCTCAGCCGCCGGCGTCCTTTGCTAGTTGCCGACCATGAAGGTTAACTTGCGGGCGTCAGATCAGTTGCACGGTGCGTTAGAGATCTTCTGGGCCTTGCCGGAATATCCAGGCTCGCTCTCGGGCCGACTGCAGTTCGCTGCGGATCCGTCGCGCTTGTTGCCGTTCGGCGTCGACTTCGGCTCGAAGCCGATACCGCTCGGCGCGCAATTTGATGGGATCTATATAAACCTTCCAACTCGTCTTCGGCCATTGCAGCCGTCCCCATTTGGCGTGCAACGGAACGCGTCCGATTTGGTTCCGGGGTCGCGGTTGGAAATCTTCGACCCGGAGTTTCTGTGCCAATCGGCACATTGGGTTAGCTAAGTTATTGAAAGGATGGTGGGCGTGACAAGGCTGTCCACCATCGCCTTGAAGCCCAATGCTGCCGGGCATTCTGGCAAAGCCGGGAGGCGAAATGCCTCCCTTCAATGTCTCACTGCATACTAGGACAGCCGCTTTATGGCAATCGCGGGTATGGTCTCAGTTTTGGAATTCCCGTTAAGGCTATACGATTGCCCACATAGGCGGTCTCGCCTATATGCGAGCGGTAGCATCAGGAGAATGGATCGATATGCCGCAGCTGACGAGCCGAGACTATGCCCTTCTGGATAAGTTCATTGGCTTGGTGCTCGACCGCTATAAGGCAGGTGAGCGGACCAAAACAGAGGCAGTTGGGGACATCGCGCACGTAGTAGCGGCTGTCGATAAGGGCGTAGGTATTGGCGATGATCCGAGGGCCTACATGAAGGCAGTAATGAACGAAACCGACTGATGCCGGCCCGCAACCCAGAGGCCAGAAGCGCCTCCCGGATGCAATAGGCAATGACGTCCGCGTCATGCACATTGTCATCTTAGGTGGACGCTGGGCGAGAGAGCGAAGTTTCCCTTTGAACCCAGCGCGCTGTGATCTATCACAGGTCAGACCGGTGGCTTGTCGGGGGAATGCGGTTTGGTGTCCAGTGCCTATCATGGAAGCCTATTCACGAATGACTTTGTAGAAAGCTCGATAGCTGATCTGCACGACTGGCAGGCGCTCACTGACCAAGAACTAAGGTCACTCCGCACTTCGATCATTGGGCTGTATGCACGGTTCCCACGAGCCAGACTCCGAACGAAGCCACGACCGAAAATGACTTGATTTGGCCCATTCTCAGGGCGCTTGGTTGGGATCAGTTTCTGACCCAGCAGAACCTCACCGCAGGCGGTCGGCAGGATGTGCCAGACGCTGTGCTTTTCGTCGACGCTGCTGCCAAAACCAGGGCCAATGCCCACCCGGAGGAATGGCGGCGTTATGAGTTCGGAGCTGCACTGGTCGAAAGCAAGCGCTGGCTTCGACCGCTCGATCGGCGTTCCGAAAAGCGAGACGAAGTTACAGCTCCATCAACCCAGATGCTGCGCTATCTGCGCCGGGTAGATGACCTGACTAATGGCATCCTTCGCTGGGGCATACTGACCAATGGTCTGCGCTGGCGACTGTACTATTCGGGGGCGCAATCCATAGCCGAAGATTTCTTTGAAATCGACCTAGGGTCCATACTCGGCCTACCCGGCTTCGATGGGGGTCTGCTCGCCTTAACGACCGCTGAGCAGGATCACTGGTTCAAAGTGTTCGTGCTCGCGTTCCGCAGGCAGGCATTCATTGTCGGTAGCGATCAACGATCGTTCCATGATCGTGCGCTTGCCGAAGGCAAATTCTATGAAGAGCGCGTTGCGAAGGACCTCTCCGATCTTGTGTTTGGCTTCGTTTTCCCGACGCTGGCCAAAGGCATTGCCGAAGCTGCCCCAACTGCCGACCTTCAAGAAGTCCGTGAAGCGGCACTGATCCTGCTCTACCGCCTTCTGTTCATTCTGTACGCTGAAGACCGTGACTTGCTGCCTGTGCGGGAGGCTCGGTACGATGACTACAGCTTGCGCGAGAAGGTTCGTCTAGATGTGAAGCGGCGCAAGGATTCGGGTGATGTGTTCTCCGCAACTGCAGCCCGGTACTGGACGACGCTTGACGATCTGTGCAGAGCCATCGATTCCGGGGACGCTTCGATCGGGCTTCCACCGTACAATGGTGGTCTGTTCAACCGTGATCGAACTCCGCTGCTAGCCAGTATCAGGTTGGGCGATGCGATGATCGCGAATGTCATCGACGTCCTGTCGTTCATTCAGTCTGATGGTCAGCGGCACTACATCAACTACCGCGACCTAAGTGTGCAGCAACTTGGTTCGATCTATGAACGGCTGTTGGAACATGAAGTCGTACGGCAGGACGGCGAGGTTCAGGTTCGGCCCAATATTTTCGCGCGGAAGGGGTCCGGGAGCTATTACACCCCTGATGATCTTGTAGGGCTGATCCTTGAAGAAACCCTTCGCCCCCTCGTCTCGCGGCACACAGAGGCCTTCAGAGCGCAGGCCGACGAGTTGGGTAGCCAACCAGCGGCGTCGAACCGGCGTGGCTCTCTGACCCGTCTAGACCCCGCTTTGAAGCTGTTGGAATTGAAGGTGTGCGACCCGGCCATGGGCTCGGGCCACTTTCTCGTAAGTCTAGTCGACAAGCTGGCCGATCACGTTATCGAAGCCATGGCGGAAGCTGAAGCGGTAGTTGTTTGGGGAGACTATCATTCGCCGTTGGCCGATCGTATCGAAGCCGTACGGAATGTGATCCTGGACAACGCCGAGCGCGGCGGCTGGACCGTTAACGAGGATCAGCTCGATGACAGGCACATAATTCGGCGCATGGTGCTGAAGCGGTGCGTCTACGGGGTGGACAAGAACCCTATGGCGGTGGAACTGGCCAAGGTCGCGCTTTGGCTACATACGTTCACTGTTGGCGCGCCACTGAGCTTTCTCGACCATCATCTACGAGCCGGGGACAGTCTGTTTGGGTCATGGATCAAAGCCGGGATTGAGAAGGCGACCGCCTACGGCTCGCCGTTGGTTCTGCACGAACCCATCAGGGCGGCTTTGCAGTCAGCGTCGCAAATGCAGATTGTTGAAGGTCTTACAGACGCGGAAATAGCAGAGGCACACCGCTCACAAGACATCTTCGATCAGATCAGGGAGATGACCGCACCCTTGAATGCTCTGTTGTCATTTATCCATGCTCTCGACTGGATCGACATGCGGGGCAAAGAGCGAAAGCGCCTGATCCAGAACTTCTTCGATGGGCAGTTCGGTGACCCCGTTGGCATCCTCTTGGGCAAAGAAGAACCGAAATCTGGTAGAGATACGGATGCATTCCAAATCCTGTTACGTGAAGCGCGTACGCTTATTGCTGAGGAAAGATTTCTGCACTGGCAGGTCGCATTCCCCGGTGTGTGGTCGAACTGGGAACAGGATGGGCTTACGGGTGGCTTCGATGCGATAGTCGGTAATCCACCTTGGGACCGGATGAAGCTGCAGCAAGTGGAGTGGTTTGCTGCACGGCAGAGGGATATCGCACTGGCACCGCGCGCAGCTGATCGTGCACGGATGATCAGAGCATTGGCAGATGCGGGGGATCCGCTGTTCGTCGACTACACCAAGGCAAGCGGCCGCGCGGAGACAGCGGCACGGTTGGCACGTACGAGCGGGGACTATCCGCTGTTGTCAGGAGGCGACACCAACATCATATTCTGTAGCGAGTATCAACGATGCAACGGTGCCTTTCAGTTCGTAGGCGGCCACGCGGCCAGCTTACCCATCGCCTTAAGGGCTCATCGGTTCAAACCGGCAGCGTCAAATGGCCCATTGTTCTCGCCGCACTATGGACGTCTAAGCCGGTGCTGGCACCAGTCGACCGCTTCCCGCATAGCACTACCCATCTGATCTATGGATTCGTCTGAGAGATCACTGAGGCTAGAATCCCAAGCGTCGAAAATATGTTGGAGTAGGACTGCATTCTCTGACTGTGCTATCTTTGTCATGCGACGACCTAACTCAAGAATTTGTCGACCTCGCTCGTCTTTTGGGTCTCGGCCGTCGTAACGAAAGGTCTGCCACATCGTGAATTCAAATACCTTTGCCCATTCAGCCTTGTAACTTGATGTTTTAACGGCGTCTGACCCCATTTCCAGCGTCATGAGAGTATGGATGCCCTGCTGTACAACCAAAACAGTAGCAGCGCTTTCAGGTCCTGGGTCCATTTCATCAGTAGACGTAGGAATATCGGCGGCCTGTCTGGCCATATCTGCACCAAACGATAAGAATTTGGACATACGAAACCCAAGAGGCGTGTCAGTTTCAACCTCCAATGTTTCCATGTGTTTGTTTAATGATCGATATAAACGACCACGGTCTATCACGTCATCAATGGTCAGTGGGGCGGCTTGCGCGACGATGCGCTCTGGAACGGTTGAATAAAAAATGTCTATTAAAATCTGATTCCAGAAGGCGAGCTTGGGCTTCATACCCTTGCGATACGCCTGCGCAATCATTGGCAATTGCTTGCCGCCGTATCTTAGCCGCACTCGTTCTATCGCGTCACGTATTGCGGAGGCTGGCAGGTTTTCCGCATCCAAACTTGCCACCGTGTTGGCCTCCGCGACCGAGCTCCCAGTCTCCAAGCCAGTCAGGAATATCGACGCTCTTACGGTCTCGGCACCTCTCCGGGCATTGCCTCTGAAGAAATATAACACTGCTGCTCCGAGCACGATCAGCACCAGCAAAATTTCCATCCGTAACCCCCTGTCAGTTTCCCTAAAATCGCAGCACTTATTTGACCCAAATATCCAATTTTTGGATAATCTGAATTTCGGATTACCCGCCTGTTGAACTTGTCGTCAACGGGCTATGCCGAAGTCGCTGCACTCAAAACGTCATCTGATGATAGCGGCGGCACTGGCTGAGCAGCGTCGCTCTAAGGGCCTGTCTCAGGCACAAGTCGCCAAGGCTTTTGGACGACATCAGCCTTTTATAGCCAACATTGAGAGCGGCCAACGCAGGGTTGACCTTGTGGAGCTTCTAGAACTGGCCGAGATCATCGATCTGGACGTTCTAGCGCTCGTCAAACAGGTGATGGATAGCTAGAACTCGCGCAGTGCTTTCTGCATCTGTTCGAGCGTATAGCCTTCCTTGAAATAGTGCTGTTGCGTGACACCCTGTCTCGTGTGGCCGACAATGGCCTTGACCAAGTTTTCTTCGACGCCAGCCTGGATCAGTCTCGTCACCATCCCGTGCCTGAAACTGTGGAACACCAGCTCCTTTGATTTGATGCCGAGCTGAACGAGAAAGCGATCATTGAACCATCGTCCGAGTGCCCGTCCGTAGCCTTCTTTTGCACTCAGCGAAAATTCAGGAAACAGTCGCTTCTGACCACGCGCTCTCAGCCCTTCCGCGTATTCCAAAAATCCGAGTGCAAGGAGCTGGTCGTGAATGGGTACGATCCTGCGGGACGCTGTGTTCTTTAGGTGCTTTTTGTCGCCCTCGTCATTGATATCGAAATACCAGATTCCTGCATCCTCCTTGATATCTGAGAGTTCAATCTGGCAAATCTCGTTAAGCCTTGCACCTGTGTACAGTCCGATCAAAGGTCCCCATTTCTGATAGTCCTTGTTGATCAAACCCCTGTGATTGTTCAGTAGCTCGCTTAAGATCAGATCTGTCTGAGTCTGCGAAAACGCTTCTCTCTGTGCCGCTTCCGCTTGCTTCTTGCTCTCTTTGACGCTCGCGCCGTCAAACAGATTTTCAGAGACATATCTGTTTCTCTTGGCCCACGAGAACAGCCCGGCATAGGTTTGGAGATACGAGTTTATAGTACGAACACTCAGCTTATCGTGCCCGTGTAGCTGCAACAGTTCGTCGATGGACAAGTTTTTGGTAGCTTCAACCTTATTCCTATTACGAGGATAGTTTAGGAGAACCTGTTTTACGCGCTGAAGATCCACAGATGTCACCTGATCAATATGGATCCCTGGGAGAATCTCACTCAAGAGTTCGAGGTGTTGTCGCTTCTGATCCTCAGTTCGCTTGACCCAGGCGTCACTTCTGTGCAGCTCCGCCATGAACTCGGCTGCGGCATCGGCAAGGGTGTGCCTAGGCCCTGATGCGGGTTTTGCAAACGTTGAGGCGGACGGAATGGCGGTTTCGTCGAAATCGTAGCTCTCAAAGGACTGGTCGTGAGCCAAAACCTCTGCACAGAAAGCCCTGTATGCCTTTCGCATTTCCACTTTGAATGTCTCGAAAGCATTCGAGCCTGGAGCTAGAGGCAGGCAGTACTTTTCGGCAAATTCGATGGCTAGCGCGTCATCGCTAATGTGCGGCAAGATATCAGCGCCGGTTGCGATGGCTTCTTCCGCAAACCCAACCCCGTTCTGCAGGGCGCCTACGTGCATGACTGAGAGTCGCCCTTGCGCAGCCATCTCGCTTTTGCGGCGGGCTAACAACTCTTGGAAGTGCTTCCTAAGAGATGCACGTATTTCGTCATAGCGCATGCCGGATGCTGACCACTGTTTCATGAGGGCTTGACCGACATAGCTTAGGTGTCGAGCCAGAGACAAGGCTTCCGAGCCTACCCTCGTACCCAGCGAAATTTTAAGGCTTGTTGCCGTTCCGCTGCCGGCAGCACAGGGCTTGATTAGGGGCCAGCGGAAATAGAAAACCCGGTGACGGGAAATTTCGAGATAGGTCGGATTGCGCATTCTGGTGCATCCCCTGGATGCCTCACCAGCGAATTCTCAGCTTAACCCATTGATTTTCAAGAGGATGGTGGGCGTGACAAGGATTGAACTTGTGACCCCTGCAATGTCAATGCAGTGCTCTCCCGCTGAGCTACACGCCCATCCGAAGCCGCGCATACACCATTTTTGGTCCGGCGCGTCAATAGCAGGAACGAGAAAAGAAAGCTCGGTTTCGCCGCAGCGGCGGAAGCGCCGATGCCTAAAGCGCGTCGCGTCGAAACGGGTTCGAGTGACGCGCTTAGATCTTTGTTTTGTGGATGTCGTTTTCCCAGCCGCTGCGCCGTTTTGGACGACATGCGCCGGCCGGAAAAACCCTTTAGGCGGCCTGAAGCATCTTCTCGACCTCGTTGACGAGATCGCGCAGATGGAACGGCTTCGACAGCACCTTGGCGTCCTTGGGCGCCTTGGAATCCGGATTGAGCGCGACGGCAGCGAAGCCGGTGATGAACATGACCTTGAGATCCGGATCGATCTCAGTGGCGCGGCGGGCAAGCTCGATGCCGTCCATCTCCGGCATGACGATGTCGGTCAGAAGCAGCGAAAAAGGCTCCTCGCGCAGCCGCTCATAGGCGCTGGCGCCGTTGTCGAAATCGCTCACCTGGTAGCCGGCGCGTTCCAGCGCCTTGACGAGGAACCGGCGCATATCGTCGTCGTCTTCCGCCAGAAGAATGCGTGCCATCGTATCCCGTCCGAATCACCCGCCCCAAGCCTGCCGCCGGGCAAGCCCGTTAACCATCCTGTATATGAGGAGGAGACGGTAAACATCAAGTGAACGTTGGCCTTGTCGCGACCACTTCGACTGTGCGTTTCGCGGGGCTGAAATGCTGGACATACCGGGCGCAAGATGGCAGTTTCGCATCATGATGCAGTGCTTCGTCCTGGTTCGTTCAAATTGAAGACGGCAGCCGAGGATTTTTCGGTCACACCACCCTTCGAAATCCGGTCGGGCGCCGAGCAACGCGTAGCTTTCCTGTTCAACTCGCCGCATAGCGGCCGCCATTATCCCGAGCGCTTCCTGGCCATGGTGCGGCTCGACCGCAACGCCATACGCCGGTCGGAGGATTGCTATGTCGATGAGCTGTTCGGCGGCGCCGTCGCGCTCGGCGCGCCCATGCTGGCGGCAAATTTCCCGCGCGCCTATCTCGACGTCAATCGCGAACCGTGGGAACTCGATCCGCGCATGTTCGCGGAGCCGGTGCCGTCCTTCTGCAACATCCGCTCTGCCCGCGTGGCGGGCGGGCTGGGCACCGTGCCGAAGCTGGTGGGGGAAGGGCTCGATATCTATCCCGGGCGTCTGCCGCTCTCCGAGGCCGTGGGACGCATAGAGGCCGTCTACAAGCCCTACCACGAGACGCTGAAGCGGCTATTGACCAGGACCCACGCCAGGTTCGGCTATGCCGTGCTGATCGACTGCCATTCGATGCCGGCCAGCGTCCGGGTCGGCGACAATGGCGCGCGGCCGGACTTCATCATCGGCGATCGTTTCGGCATTTCCGCCAGCGCGGCTCTAACCGAGAGGGCGATCGGCCTGCTCACCGGAATGGGCTACGCTGTCGCGCATAACAAGCCTTATGCCGGCGGCTTCATAACCGAGCATTACGGGCGGCCGGCGCGTCATCTCCATGCGCTGCAGATCGAGGTCAATCGCGGGCTCTACATGAACGAGCGGACATTCCAGAAATCGGCCGGCTTCGACGCTTTAGCCGACGACCTGACGCGGTTTTCGGCCGAACTGATTTCGATGCCCGGCCATCATTTCCTCGACCTGCCGCTCGCCGCCGAATGACGGCAGCGCTGCGATCCGCGGCTCAAAAAAAGACCGCATCGTTTTCACGACACGGTCGAAGTCTAGGGAGGAAACGCCCAAGGAGGGCATGGACAGGATAAGCTGTCCGAGAACAAAAGTATTGTGCGATGCACAAATGTCAATCGACTTCAGGCTTTTTTAATTCAATATGATGTGCAAATCCGGTTTCGGCGCCTGACATGTGACTTTGAGGCAACAGGCGAGGGCGCCTGACCCGGTTGCACGCTCCGGTCCGACAAGAAGACAGCAGCTGCCGGATGGTTGCCGCAACGGGGAGAGTGGGTTGGATATCAGCATCGACTTCATGCGGCGCATCGCGCGTGCCGCCGCCGCCGAGACCTTGCCTCGCTTCCGCAGCCAGGCCGCAGTCGCCACCAAGCTGGCGGAGAGCTTCGATCCGGTGACGGAAGCCGATCGCGAGGCCGAGCGGGCGATCCGGGCGCTTATCTCGGCGGAGTATCCCGATCACGGCATCCTCGGCGAAGAGCATGGCAGCGAGAACATTTCGAGCCGGCATGTCTGGGTCATCGACCCGATCGACGGCACACGCGCCTTCATTTCCGGCCTGCCGGTCTGGGGAACGCTGGTCGGACTGACGATCGACGGCGATGCCGTCGCCGGCCTGATGTCGCAGCCCTTCACCGGCGAGCTGTTCTATGCCAATGCCTCCGGCTCGCATTACGAAGGCCCGGGTGGCCCGCGCAAGCTCGCGACGCGCAAGACGACGCAGCTTTCGCAAGCGACCCTGTTCACCACCACGCCGGCGCTGTTCAAGGGCGCGGCGCGCAACCGCTATGACGCGTTCGAGAAACAGGTGCAGCTCGCCCGCTACGGCACCGACTGCTACGCCTTCGCCATGGTGGCGGCGGGCAGCGTCGATATCGTCGCCGATCCGGGTTTGAAACCCTACGACATCGTGGCGCTGATCCCGATCATCGAGAAGGCGGGCGGCGTCGTCACCACCTTCGAAGGCGGGCCGGCGGAAAACGGCGGCGACATATTGGCGGCGGCGACGCCGGAATTGCACGCCGCGGCAATGGCGGCGCTGCGCGGCTGATCCGCGGCGTCGTTCCGTGATCAGGCAGCGTCGCCGGTTCCCGGAACAAAAGCATCGAAGGCCGCCAGGAGCTGCTCGCGAAAGAGATCCCTCTCTTGCAGGATCTCATGATGCGCGCCGTCGATCATCAACAAAGAGCCGACGCGAAGCCGTCTGGCATAGGATTCGACCGCCTTGGTAGAGACCACCTGATCGGCGCCGGCGGCGACGATCAGCGTCGGTACCTGTATCCTTGCCATGAAATCGGGGTCGCTGACCGCTTCCGCGGCTGCGGCTGCGGCCTTCAGCCAGCGGATGGTCGGACCACCGAGTCCAAGGTGGGGCCAGGCCCTGTAAATGTCGGTATTGCGCCGGTAGCGCTCCGGGTCGGACGTCACCTTGTTCATTTCGAAGGGCGTCGGCAATTTCGGGCGCGGCCCCCAGGCGGCATAGAGGCGGCCGAGGCCCAGCGCGCAGAACACCGCGCAGACGCGCCTTATGGTGGCGATCGAAACCCGCAAGTCGGGCACGGCCAGGAAAGGCGCGATCAGCACCATGCGCCGCACCCGGTTGACCATCGACGGCGAGGCAAGCAGCGCGATCACTGCTCCCGTCGAATGGGCGAGGATGTAATAGGGACCGCGGCAATCGGGCAGCACGATCTCCTCGAAGAACTGCTCGAGATCACGGGTGTAGTCACGGAAGCTGCGGACATAGCCGCGCTGCCGGTCGCGCAGCAGGCGGCTGGAATCGCCCTGGCCGCGCCAGTCGAGGGTGGCGACGCCGAATCCGCGGTCGGCGAGATCGCGGATGGTCTCGAAATATTTCTCGATGCACTCGTTGCGGCCGGTCAGCAGCACCACCGTGCCCTGGAGCGGGCGGGCGACGGCGGCGAAAACGCCGTAGCGGATCTTCCTGCCGTCGCGGGTGGTGAAGAAGCCGCCGGCAGCGTTCTGCGGCGGCGGATTGCCCTCAGTCAGATAGAAAAGGTCCGTCATTCGGCGCTTCGTTGATTGCTTCTTGCCCGAGCGGGCCTGGCGTCGCCACGGTGATAGACGCCCATGCGCCAAAAGCAAAGGTCCGGGATACGCGCTTTCCTGAACGGGAAGGCCGGAAGCACCTGCGGCGCGCTTCCGGCCTCTGTCGATCCGGGAGGAAGGGACGTTACACCCGGTCGGCCTCGTCGCGGCGCACCGATCGAGGCGCCGCATGTCCGTATTGTTGACTGCAGCCTAGCGAGCCCCGGCTGAACGGATGCCGAAGCCTCGGTTCATCTGGCGTTCATCGAGCGAAAAAATCGAAGTGAAAGTTGGTGCGCGAAGTTCTTGAAATGGGCTTTTCCGCTTCCCAAATGGAGGTTGCGGCCGCCGATGTCGGGGCTGCTGGCCTATCCGGAGCGCCTTTCGAGGGTTTCGTACCGGGTCAAACGCAAACCATGTTGCTCAACAGGAGAACACATCATGCGTCACGTTGATTTTTCCCCGCTTTATCGTTCGACCGTCGGTTTCGACCGGCTGTTCACCATGCTCGATACGCTCGGCCAGCCCGAGAGCGCGCAGACCTATCCGCCCTATAACATCGAGCGCACCGGCGAGAACGCCTATCGCATCTCGATGGCGGTTGCCGGCTTCTCGGAAGACGAGATCTCGATCGAGGCGCACCGCAATGTGCTCACCGTCAAGGGTGAGCGCAAGGAAGAGAACAATGGCGAGGGTTCGGAGCTGCTCTATCGCGGCATCGCTTCGCGCGCCTTCGAGCGTCGCTTCCAGCTCGCCGACCACGTTGAGGTCGAGGGCGCCACGCTGAAGAACGGCCTGCTCTTCGTCGACCTCAAGCGCAACATTCCGGAAGAGCTGAAGCCGCGCAAGATCGCGATCACCTCGTCTTCGGACAAGGCCAAGCAGATCGAGGCCAAGGCCGCCGCGTAAGCCGCGGGCTCCATGTAAGAAACGTCTCCCTCCCGAGACGAAAGCGGCGCCGAAGGGCGCCGCTTGTTTGTGACATTAATCCTGCGCCAGAAAATCAACGCGGCGACATTTCGCCGATGTTTTCTGGCGTTTTTGATCCTGCTTGGCCTCGAACTGTCGCTGGGGCCTTTGCTCGCCTGATCATTGCGAGAGGAGTTGGCCGAGACGGTCGATCTCTTGCGTGGTGGTGGCGAAGCTGGCGACGAAACGGTAGATTGCTTCCTTGTCGCCGAGATGGCCTTCGAAACCCTGCGGCACGCCCCATTCATAGAATTTGGCGCCGGCGGTCTGCAGCTTTTCGGCAAGAGCGCGGTCGAAGATTGCGAACACTTCGTTGGCCTGCGGCAGCCAGGCGAGCCTGCCCGCCGGCGCGTCCTCGATCGTCTCGGCGAGATGTGCCGCCATCGCATTGGCATGCCGCGCCATCCTCAGCCAAAGGTCGTCGGTGAAATAGGCTTCGAATTGCGCCGAGATGAAGCGCGCCTTGGAAAAGGTCTGTCCGGCGCGCTGGCGAAGCAGGCGCAGATCCCGGCCGACTTCCGGGTTGAAGATCACCACCGCGTCGGCCATCCAGCAACCGTTCTTGGTGCCGCCGAAGGAGATCAGGTCGACGCCGCTCCTCCAGGTCATTTCCGCCGGCGTGACGTCGGTCGCGGCAATCGCATTGGCAAAGCGCGCGCCATCCATATGCAGTGGCAGCTTGTGCCTGCGGCTGACCTCGGCGATCGCCTTGACGTCGTCGACGGTGTAGACGGTGCCCACCTCGGTCGCCTGGGTGATCGTCACGGCCATCGGCTGGCCGGCCGGCGCAAGATCCTGTGAATAACGCCTGATGGCGTCGTCGAGAGCCTGCGGGTTGAGGCGCCCCAGGGGACCCGCAACCGGCGTCGTACGAGCGCCGCCGGTGTAGAAGCCCATCGCTCCGAACTCGTCGACATTCATATGCGCTTCGGAATGACAAAGGGCGATGCCGCCGATACGGTTCAACGCCGCCATCGAAAGGGCGTTGGCCGCGGTGCCGGTGGCGACGAAGAACACTTGAACATCGCGCTCGAAGATCTCGCTGAAGCGATGGTAGACGGTGCGGTCCAAGTCGCCGTCGCCATACGCGGTCGCGATGCCGGCCGCGTGGCGGGAGAGGTTCGCCGAAATGTCGGGATGAACGCCCGCCCAGTTGTCGGATGCAAAGAACATCGAGAGGTCCGTATTGTGATTGGCAGAAAGCGGCGCGACTTGACTGCTTTGGCGCGCGAAGCGCAAGGGCCAATCTTTCGCAAAACGGTGAAGCCAGCCGGGCCGTAACGACTGACTAGAGGTTGCGTTTTTTGATCCCTTCGCGAAATTTTGTGTCGCGGCACGCCCGAGAATTTTGTGAATCGGTCTTGTGCAGGTGCGGGATTTCTGCCATAAAAAATTTAGGACAGTAGTGCTGTCTTATTTTGTCGCACAAAACAGGCTGGACTGGCATATCATCGCTGCCATTCCGGCCATTGTCGCGAGCGGCGGGTAGACGGCTCCGCTCTGGCCTGTACGATACCGGATGCGAACCGGGCGTATGGCCGCATGGTTCGGCAAGAATTTCGCGAGACGTGCAGCAAGGACGAAGGGAAGCATCGTGCTTCCCAAGGCAAACCAGCGCCCCGAGGGAAATCACCGCCAAGGGTGCGGAACGGAGGACAGGACATGACGGAACTGACGCCATCTGCGATCAACGGCCAGGCCGCGCAGACGAAAGCGGCAGCCGTCAAAACTGGTGCCACCGCCAATGGTTTGATCGCGCAGGGCCTCTACGATCCGCGCAACGAGCATGACGCCTGCGGCGTCGGCTTCATCGCCAACATGAAGGGCGTAAAGTCGCACCAGATCGTCGAGGACGGTCTGGCGATGCTGGAAAACCTCACCCATCGCGGCGCTGTCGGCGCCGATCCGCTGGTCGGCGACGGCGCCGGCGTGCTGGTGCAGATTCCGGATCGGTTCTTCCGCGATGAGATGGCCGCAAACGGCGTCGAACTGCCGCCGGCCGGCCAATATGGCGTCGGCCACTGGTTCATGCCGCAGGACGCAGCACTTCGCGCCCATATAGAGGACATCATCGCCGAATCGGCCCAGTCCGAAGGGCTGCCGCTGATCGGCTTCCGCGACGTGCCGGTCGATAATTCGTCGCTGTCGAAGGCGCCGGAGATTGTCGCCTCGGAGCCGTTCCATCGCCAGGTGTTCATCGGCCGCACGGCCGAGATTCCGGACGACGAGGAATACGAGGCGAGGCTCTACCTGCTGCGCAAGGTGATCTCGGGCCGCATCTATGCCGAGAACGACAACAAGGATGTCGGCGCCTATTGCGTGTCGCTGTCGGCGCGCACCATCGTCTACAAGGGCATGTTCCTCGCCTACCAAGTCGGCGCCTATTACAAGGACCTCAAGGATCCGCGCTTCGACACGGCGCTGATCCTCGTCCACCAGCGCTTCTCGACCAACACCTTCCCGTCATGGAAGCTGGCGCATCCCTATCGCATGGTCGCGCATAACGGCGAGATCAACACGGTGCGCGGCAACAACAACTGGATGGCGGCGCGTCAGGCCTCGGTCGATTCCGAGCTGTTCGGCAACAACATCTCGAAGCTGTGGCCGATATCCTATGAAGGCCAGTCCGACACGGCGTGCTTCGACAATGCGCTCGAATTCCTGTTTCAGGGCGGCTATAGCTTAAGCCACGCCATGATGATGCTGATCCCGGAAGCCTGGGCCGGCAACAAGCTCATGGATTCCGACCGCAAGGCGTTTTACGAATACCACGCCGCGCTGATGGAGCCGTGGGACGGGCCGGCGGCGGTCGTCTTCACCGACGGGCGGCAGATCGGCGCGACGCTCGATCGCAACGGCCTGCGTCCGGCTCGCTACATCGTCACCGACGACGACCTCGTCATCATGGCTTCGGAAGCCGGCGTGCTGCCGGTGCCGGAGGAAAAGATCGTGCAGAAGTGGCGGCTGCAGCCCGGCCGCATGCTTTTGATCGATCTGGCCAAGGGCCGCATCATCTCCGACGAGGAGATCAAGTCGGAGATCGCGACCAGGCACCCTTACAAGACCTGGCTCGCCAACACGCAGTTGATTCTTGAAGAGCTGAAGCCGGTCGAGCCGCGGGCGCTGCGCAAGGATGTCAGCCTGCTCGATCGCCAGCAGGCCTTCGGCTACACACAGGAAGACACGAAGCTTCTAATGGCACCGATGGCCACTACCGGCCAGGAAGCGGTCGGCTCGATGGGCACCGACACGCCGATCTCGGCGATGTCGGACAAGTCGAAGCTGCTCTACACCTATTTCAAGCAGAACTTCGCTCAGGTCACCAATCCGCCGATCGACCCGATCCGTGAGGAACTGGTGATGAGCCTGGTGTCCTTCATCGGGCCGCGGCCGAACATCTTCGACCTGATCGGCACATCGCGCCGCAAGCGGCTTGAAGTGCGCCAGCCGATTCTCACCAACGGCGATCTCGAGAAGATCCGCTCCATCGGACACACCGAGGACCGCTTCGACACCAAGACGATCGACATCACCTACGGTTCGAACGAGGGCGCTGCCGGCATGCAAGGCGCCATCGACCGGCTCTGCGAGCGCGCCGAGGCGGCGGTCGCGGGCGGCTACAACATCATCATCCTGTCCGACCGCCAGGTCGGGCCGGACCGCATCGCCATTCCGGTTTTGCTGGCGACGGCGGCGGTGCACCATCACCTGATCCGCAAGGGCCTGCGCACCGCGGTCGGACTGGTCGTCGAATCCGGCGAGCCCCGCGAGGTGCATCATTTCTGCTGCCTGGCCGGCTATGGCGCCGAGGCGATCAACCCCTATCTCGCCTTCGACACGCTGCTCGACATGCACAGGCGCGGCGAACTGCCGGAGGAGGTCGACGCATACGAGGTCGTCTCCCGCTACATCAAGTCGATCGGCAAGGGCATCCTCAAAGTGATGTCCAAGATGGGCATCTCGACTTACCAGTCCTATTGCGGTGCGCAGATCTTCGACGCCATCGGGCTCAAGTCGGACTTCGTCGAGAAGTATTTCACCGGCACCGCGACGCTGATCGAAGGCGTCGGGCTGGACGAGATCGCGACCGAGACTCTCAGCCGCCATACCGATGCCTTCGGCAACGACCCGGTGCTGCGCAGCAATCTCGAGGTCGGCGGCGAATACATGTTCCGCATGCGCGGCGAGGCGCATATGTGGTCGCCGGATGCGGTCGCCAGCCTGCAGCATGCCGTGCGCCAGGGCTCCTGGGACACGTTCAAGGAGTATTCGGCGCAGATCGACAGCGCGACAGCTAGAGCGCAGACCATCCGCGGCCTGTTCGAGATCAAGCTGGCGGAAGAGACCGGCCGCAAGAAGGTCGCGATCGAAGACGTCATGCCGGCGGCCGAGATCGTCAAGCGCTTCTCGACCGGGGCGATGTCCTTCGGTTCGATCTCCCGGGAAGCGCACACCACGCTGGCGCGCGCGATGAACGCCATCGGCGGCAAGTCGAACACCGGCGAGGGCGGCGAAGAGGCCGACCGCTATCTGCCGCTGCCCGGCGGCGGCAAGAATCCGGAACGCTCGGCGATCAAGCAGGTCGCGTCGGGGCGGTTCGGCGTGACGGCGGAATATCTGGTCAATTCCGATGTCATGCAGATCAAGGTGGCCCAAGGCGCCAAGCCCGGCGAGGGCGGTCAGTTGCCCGGACACAAGGTCGACGCCACCATCGCCAAGGTCAGGCATTCGACCCCCGGCGTCGGCCTGATCTCGCCGCCGCCGCATCACGACATCTATTCGATCGAGGATCTGGCGCAGCTGATCTACGACCTGAAGAACGTCAACCCGGCGGCCGATGTGTCGGTCAAGCTGGTCTCGGAGGTCGGCGTCGGCACGGTTGCGGCGGGCGTCGCCAAGGCGCGCGCCGATCACATCACCATCTCCGGCTACGACGGCGGCACCGGCGCTTCGCCGCTGACCTCACTCAAGCATGCCGGCAGCCCGTGGGAAATGGGCCTCGCCGAGACGCATCAGACCCTGGTGCTCAACGGCCTGCGCTCCCGCGTGGCGCTGCAGGTCGACGGCGGGTTGCGCACCGGCCGTGACGTCATCATCGGCGCGCTGCTCGGCGCCGACGAGTTCGGCTTCTCGACCGCGCCGCTGATTGCGGCCGGCTGCATCATGATGCGCAAGTGCCACCTGAACACCTGCCCGGTCGGGGTGGCGACGCAGGACCCGGTGCTGCGCAAGCGCTTCAAGGGCACGCCGGAGCATGTCATCAACTTCTTCTTCTACGTGGCGGAGGAGGTGCGCGCGCTGCTTGCGGAAATGGGCTTCACCCATCTCGACCAGATCATCGGCGACACCGACCTTCTGGAGAAGCGCGACGTGATCCAGCACTGGAAGGCGCGCGGGCTCGACTTCTCGAAGATGTTCTTCAAGCCGGAGGCGCCGCCTGAGGCGCTGCACTGGACCGAGCGGCAGAAGCATCCGATCGACGACGTGCTCGACCGCAAGCTGATCGAGCTGGCAAAGCCGGCGCTGGAAGCCAAGCAGCCGGTCAGCATCGAGCTACCAATCCGCAATGTCGACCGCTCTGCCGGCGCGATGCTGTCGGGCGAAGTCGCCAAGCGCTTCAAGCACAAAGGCCTGCGCGAGGACACGATCCAGGTCAAGCTCACCGGCACGGCCGGCCAGTCTTTCGGTGCGTTTCTCGCGCGCGGCGTTTCCTTCGAGCTGGTCGGCGCCGGCAACGATTATGTCGGCAAAGGCCTGTCGGGCGGCCGCATCGTCATCCGGCCGCCGGAAGAGGCCAAGATCGTCGCGGCCGACTCGATCATCGTCGGCAACACGGTGCTCTACGGCGCGACCGAGGGCGAGGCCTATTTCGCCGGGGTCGCCGGCGAGCGCTTCGCGGTGCGCAATTCCGGCGTCGTTGCCGTCGTCGAAGGCGTCGGCGACCATGGCTGCGAATACATGACCGGCGGCATCGTCGTGGTCATCGGCAAAACGGGCCGCAACTTCGCCGCCGGCATGTCGGGCGGCGTCGCCTATGTGCTCGACGAGAAGGGCGATTTCGCCGAACGCTGCAACATGGCGATGGTCGAGCTGGAGCCCGTTCCGGAAGAGGACGACCTGATGGAGAAGCTGCTCCATCATGGCGGCGACCTCGACCATAAGGGACGCGTCGACGTCTCCGGAGACATGACAAGCCATGACGAGGAGCGGCTCTATCAGCTGATCTCGAACCACGTCCATTACACGGGCTCGGTGCGCGGCCGCGAGATCCTCGACAATTGGGCAAGCTTCCGGCCGAAATTCCGGAAAATCATGCCGGTCGAGTATCGCCGCGCGCTGATCGAGATGGAGCGCATGCGCATGAGCGTGGCGGCGGAATAGGCTTTGGGCACGGCCGAGGAGACGCCCGGCCGGCATCCTCACCAACAATCCTGACCTCGGACCAAGGTTGCCACGGCGTCCTTATGAGGTTAACGGGTGCGCCGACAAGCTAGACTTGCGAGCGCGCCTTCGGACAGCAGGGACTGGACTATGGGCAAGGTAACAGGGTTTCTCGAAATCGACCGGCAGGTGCAGAAGTACCAGCCTGCCTCGGATCGCATCCGGCATTTCCGCGAATTCACGCTGCCGATGTCGGACAAGGAGGTCGAGAAACAGGCCGCGCGCTGCATGGATTGCGGCATCCCGTTTTGCCATGGGCCGACCGGCTGCCCGATCCACAACCAGATCCCGGACTGGAACGACCTCGTCTACAATGGCGACTGGGACAGCGCGATCCGCAACCTGCATTCGACCAACAATTTCCCGGAGTTTACCGGCCGCATCTGCCCGGCGCCTTGCGAGGAAGCCTGCACGCTGAACCTCGAGGACATTCCGGTCGCCATCAAGACGGTCGAGCAGGCGATCGCCGACAAGGCCTATGAAACCGGCCACATCCGGCCCTACCCGCCGGAAAAGAAGACCGGCAAGCGGGTTGCCGTCATCGGCTCCGGGCCGGCCGGCATGGCCGCCGCCCAGCAGCTCGGCCGCGCCGGCCACGATGTGCATGTCTATGAGCGCGAGAGCCGGCCGGGCGGGCTGATGCGCTACGGCATTCCCGACTTCAAGATCGAGAAGCATTACATCGATCGCCGCATCGAGCAGATGCAGGGCGAGGGCGTGAGTTTCCATTGCGGCGTCAATGTCGGCGTCGACAAGCCGGTTGCCGAGCTCCTCGCCGAGCACGACGCCGTGCTCTATTGCGGCGGCTCGGAAACGCCGCGCCCGGCCAACATTCCGGGCGACGATCTCAGCGGTGTCTATGATGCCATGCCGTATCTCGTGCAGCAGAACCGCCGCGTCGGCGGCGAGCCGATCCAATCGGTGGCCTGGCCGTCACATCCGATCATCGCCGGCGGCCAGCATGTCGTCGTCGTCGGCGGCGGCGACACCGCGTCCGACTGCATCGGCACCGCCTTCCGGCAAGGCGCGGTGCGCGTGACGCAGCTCGACATCCGTCCGCAGCCGCCGGAGAAGGAAGACAAGCTCGCCGTTTGGCCTTACTGGGCGACGAAGATGCGCACGTCTTCCTCGCAGGCCGAGGGCGCGGAGCGCGAATTCCAGGTGGCGACCCTCGAATTCATCGGCGAGGACGGACAGCTGACCGGCGTCCGCTGCTGCGAGGTCGATGAGAAGCGCAAGCCGATCGCCGGCACCGAGTTCGTCATCCGCGCCGATCTCGCCTTCATCGCCATCGGCTTTGCCGGTCCGGCGAATGATGGGGTCATGAAGGAGCTGGACGGCGAGATAAAGGTGGTCACCGACAGCCGCCGCTCGCGGAACGTCGAGGCCGACGACCGCGACTACAGAACCAGCATAGACAGGCTCTATGCCGCGGGCGACGTCCGTCGCGGCCAGTCGCTGGTGGTGTGGGCGATCCGCGAAGGCCGCCAGGCAGCGCGCGCGATCGACGAGGCGCTGATGGGGTCTAGCGTACTCCCCCGCTGAGTCTACCTGCAGCCACGATGTGCTCTTCCGTTGCGGCCCTACCGACGCACCGCTGTCGAGGTCTCCGATGAAGCGGTCGGCGTCTTCGGCGGCCAGGAAAAATCGTCGGCTCGGCCGGGCGAGGCGACGGGCGCCTTGCCCTCGACGGTCAGCTTTTCGGCTGGAAGATTCGGATCGGCCTTGGCTGGCGGTGCGGCACCCAGCAGCTCGGTCCCGCCGTCGAGCGCGGGGTCGCTGAGCAGCATCGGCGCGGTGCGGTCGACGATGACAGGGGCCGCGGCAGGCTTCGACGCCTCGACCGGAGCGCCCGCCGGCGCGGAAACCGTGGTGACGCTTCCGGGTGCCGCCAGCCCGAGGATCTTGGCCAGCGGCTTTTCGGTGTAGAAGGCAAGCTTGCGCTTGCCGGCCTTGGTCACGTTGATGCCGTCGTCGGAGCGCAGGCGCACCGGCTGGCCGTTGATGTCCGGACCGGAGGTGACGAAGGCGCCGTTCTCGTCGACGAAGCCGTCCCAGACATCGACGAACTCGCCGCCATGGGTCTGTGCGGCTGAATGATAGATGTCGTTGAAGGCGAGCATGTCCGAGGTCATTTTTGCCGCCCCGAACGCCGGCATGCCGACCCACAGGAACGGCACCTTTGCATCCTGAATGGCCTTGCCCAGCGCATCGGTGCGGTGCTCGTATTCCTTGGTCCAGTTCTCGGAGCGCGGCTGCTCGCGGACGTCGCCGACGCGCATCTGTTGGCGGTCGTTGGAGCCAAGCATGACCACCACCACGGACGGCTTCTCCGTCTCGATCAGAGACTTGATCTCGACCGGCCAATTGTAGAAATCGTCACGCACGAAGCCCGACGAGCCGTTGCTGCGCGAAACGATCCTGACCGCCGGATTGTCGGCAAAGGCGACGTCCAGACCCTCGGCGAGCCCGCCCGCCAGGAAATCGCCGACCACCAGCACGACGCGCGCATCCGGCGCCTTTTCGACGACCGGCGCCTCCGGCTCGGCCGGCGGGCGCGGCTTGGGTTTTCTGGCCTTCGGCTTCGGCCTCACCGGCTGGACATTGGCAGGGGGTTCAATGCGCTCGCTGCGGCGCGGGAAAAGAAGATCGCGCAGCGACCAGCCGCGGTTTCCGTCTTCCTGCGCGAAAGCCGGGGAATGAAAGGCGCTCGAGCCGGCGACGGCAAGCACAGCGATGGCCAGGACGAGAATCGGCAGGCGGCGAACGATCAGCCAGACACGCGCGACCGTAACCAATGAAAGTCTCCATCCTTGGCGCATGACAACGTAAAAAGCCGGCAAGTCATGCGCAGGCCGCAGCGCTACAGCATCCTTTCCGCTTTTGAAAGGATGCTTGACGCCATGGGCGGCTCTATTGCTTCCGGAGCCATTTCAGCACTTCCAGGCTCGGATAGCCATCCTGGCTCAAGCCTACCTTCGCCTGGTAGGCCATGATGGCGGCTTTCGACCCCTCGCCGATCTTGCCGTCGAACTTGCCGTCATAATAACCGTGCTCGGAAAGCCGCTTCTGCAGTTCCTGCCGTTGCTCAAAGCTGAGCTTGGTGAAAGGCCGCTGCCAGTCCTGCACAAGCCCGGTGCCACCGGCGATTTCGTCGGCGAGCAGGCCGACGGCCAAAGCATATTTGTCGGCATTGTTGTAAGCCTTGATGACCGAGAAATTCCTGATCATCAGGAAGGCCGGTCCGCCCCTGCCGTCCGGCACCTTGAGCGTCGCCTTGTCGCTCAGGTTCCTGAACGGCTTGCCGTTGGCCCTGGCGACCCCGAGAGCCTGCCACTGCGCCAGCGTCTTCGATCCGGCGGGCAGCTTGCCCGGCGGCAAGGTCACTTCATAGCCCCAGGTCTTGCCGGCCTGCCAGCCGTTCTTCCTGAGCAGGTTGGCGGCAGTCGCCAACGCGTCGGGTATCGAATTCCAGATGTCGCGCCGGCCATTGCCGTCCATGTCCACCGCGTAGTGCTGATAGCTGGTCGGGATGAACTGCGTCTGACCCATCGCGCCCGCCCAGGAACCCATGAGATGGCTTTCGTCGATGTCGCCGGTCTGCAGGATCTTCAGCGCCGCGATCAGCTGGGTTCGGGCATATTTCGACCGCTTCGGGTCGCCATAGGCTAGGGTCGCCAGCGAACGGATGACATTGCGCATGATGTCGTCGCGCTTGAGGATCTCGCCATAGTTCGATTCCATCGACCAGATGGCGAGAAGGATATGGCGATCGACGCCGAACCGCGCCTCGATCCGATCCAGCCATGGCTTCCATTTGCGCGCCATTGCCTGACCGTTGGTCACCGACTGGTCATGCACGCGGTTGTCGAAATAATCCCAGGCGGGGGCGGTGAATTCCGGCTGGGTGCGGGCCTTTTCCAGCACGACCGGGTCGGGCTCGATGCCCCTCATGGCCTTGTCGTAGACTGCGCCGGAAACGCCGCCCGAAACCGCGGTGGCACGGAAGTCCGCGACCCACTGGCGGAAACCCGCATCGGCGAAAGCGGGTCCGGCGGGCATCAGCAAGGCAAGCGTGAGGCCCGCGGCCGTCACAAATGCCGTCAGGCGCCTTGCGCTGTTGCGAACGGACATCCTTTTCCTCCTTCATCAAAATTAGGAAGGATCATTCAACGCCGAAGCCGGTTAGTATTTAGTTTACCATAGGTGGCCATTAGGAACGAAAAGAGAGGTCGGTGCTTTAATTTTCGATTTTCAGGCCAGCCGCTCGGGTAATTCAACATTCCGGCGCGAAAATGTTCGGGGGGATTGCAGAGCGGATGGCCGCGCAGATAATGGGCTTAAACGTATGGGTGGAGCATGA
Source organism: Mesorhizobium sp. WSM4887 (assembly GCF_029625865.1). Classification (NCBI taxonomy): domain Bacteria; kingdom Pseudomonadati; phylum Pseudomonadota; class Alphaproteobacteria; order Hyphomicrobiales; family Phyllobacteriaceae; genus Mesorhizobium; species Mesorhizobium sp. WSM4887. The sequence continues at coordinate 1,684,520 of NZ_JARTVP010000001.1, read as the reverse complement.
AGCGAGTTCGCAAGGCAGTTTTCCCGGTCGCCGGTCTCGGCACACGGTTTCTTCCGGCCACCAAGGCCATCCCGAAGGAGATGCTGACGGTCGTCGACCGGCCGGTCATTCAATATGTGGTCGACGAGGCGCGCGACGCCGGCATCGAGCATTTCATTTTCGTGACCGGGCGCAACAAGGCGGTCATCGAGGATCACTTCGACGTCCAGTTCGAGCTCTACGATACGCTCGCCCAGCGCGGCAAGGACGACCAGCTCGCCCGCCTGCAGCGGCTGCAGCCAGCGCCTGGCCAGACCAGCTTCACCCGCCAGCAGGTGCCGATGGGCCTTGGCCATGCCGTCTGGTGCGCGCGTGAACTGGTCGGTGACGAACCGTTCGCGCTGCTTTTGCCCGACATGATCATGCAGTCGGAAAAAAGCTGCATGAAGGATATGGTCGAACTCTATGCCGAGACCGGGAACAACATCATCGCCGTACAGGAATGCGACCCGGCCGAGGCCCATAAATACGGCATCGTCGGCCGTGGCGAGGACACCCATCACGGTTTCCGCATCACCGGCATGGTGGAGAAGCCGAAGGCTGGCACGGCGCCCTCCAATCTCTTCATCAACGGGCGCTACATCCTGCAACCGGAGATTTTCGGCATCCTCGAAAGCCAGGAGCGCGGCGCCGGCAACGAGATCCAGCTGACGGATGCGATGCTGAAGCTGGAGAAGCAGCAGCCCTTCTACGGCTATCACTATAAGGGGCGCACCTTCGACTGCGGCTCGCCGGAAGGCTTCGTCGAGGCCAATGTCGCCTTCGCGCTCTGGCGCAGCGACATGAATGCGAGCATGGCTGGGGTCATCCGCACGCTGCTGGATGAGGTGCGGCCGGCGGAGCGGGTCGGCGCCGCTTCCTAGGTGCTGGCTAAGCGGCGTTGATCCTTCGGATCTCCGCGTCCGCGTCGCTGGCGCGAGGATGACGAAGCGTCAGCGCTGCACCTTCAGGCCGAGATAGACGCTGTTGGCGACATAATCGCGACCGGGAAGGTTGCTGGTGAGCTTCTCCGTCCTGATTCTTGTGGTGAGGCCGGCATAGCGGTTCAGCCACCAGGTCAGGCCGGCCTCGGCGCTCAGGACCAGATCGTGGCCATCGGAGCCGGTGTAGTCGCGCCAGTCGAGCCCGAGCGCTGTATTCGCCGTCAGGTTGGCGCGGACCTGCCGCTCGCCGGTGAGCCGGCCCGAATAGAGGAGGTCGCCGCTCTCGTTAGCGATGGTCGTGGTCTCGACCGTGGTTCTTCCGGTCAGCCCGATGATGGTGCCGCGCTCGGGCGACCATCTGAGGTCGGCGTTGACGTAGGGCCCCGCAATCGCCGGCAGACGGTCGTCGTCGATGCCTTCGCGCAGCCATCCGACGGAGAACTCGCCGGAGAGCTTCTCGCGCATGTCGAGCTCGACGCCGGCGCGCGCGCTGAGCCGCGTCGAGGAGCGCTCGAAACCGTTGCTGTCGAGGCGCAGATCGTAGATCCGCCGGCCGGCTTCCACTTCAACGAATGGCGTCATGGCCGGTGAGACCTGATAGCCGGTACGCAAGGTCGCAGAGTACAGTGTCGAGTCGCGATCCTTCAGCGACAAGACGGTGCCGTCCGAGAGCTTGGCGTCGCCGTAGAAGTCATGCGAGACCGCGCCGGTCAGCGCGTAGCGCATCTTGCCGACATCCTTCTCGATGCCGAGGCTGCCGTCGACCGTCTGCCGCCGCGGCTGTGAGGTGACGCCGGCAATCGCATCCGGCGAGGACGCCGATTCCGGCACCGCTTCATACCCGAGCTTGGCGATGGCACGCAGTTCATTGTCGAGGTCGACAGTGAGCTGGCCTTCGATCCGGCCCTGCGCATCGTTGATCTTCTGGCCCGAAAGCGTGTTGCGAAAAAGGCCGTAGCCGTCGACGACGGCCGAATTCTCGCGCCAGTCGGAGGTGGCGGAGAAACGCAGCGCGGTTTCGGACAGCACAGCCGACCTGCCGCCGGCGCTGGCATCGGCATTGGAAGTCGCGGTGAGGCCTTGCTCGAGTGTCGGACGGAAGACAAAGGTCCCGACCTTGATGCCGGGGGCGGCGAAGGCATCGTCCTCCAGCTTCACTTTCTGGCCCTCGATCGATCCTGTGCGCTCCGTGCCGGGATCGAGCCGGTCGACGCTGTCGATAGTGACGGCGCGGCGGTTCGCGCCGTCATCCTCGGTGGCCGCCGTTTCGGCCTGATCGCGGGTGGCGGCCTTGGCCGTGCTGTCGGTCGTCTGGCCAGGCTTCTTCTTGGCGTTTTTCTTGTCAGCCGCCTTGGCATCGCTTTTCCCCTTGGCACCCGCCGCGCCCTGCCTGGCAGTCGAAGGCCGGCGTGGCGCGGCCATTGTTTGATTGTCGGCGAAGGGGTCGTCGGTGGCTCGCGGCTGGTTGAAGATGCTGCCCTCCGCGCCCCCGGTCTGGTCGTCGTCGGGCACCGCGCCTGGGCTTGCCGGCTCATAAGGGTTGGCGGGCGTCTGGTCCTCAGCCATCTGGGTCGCCGGAACCGCTTGATCCAGCGATCCCTGCGGGCGCAATTGTCCGGCCTTGCGTTGCTGGTCGGCCAGGATTGCCGATTCGGAGACCTCGCCGCGCAACTCGGTTTCTTGCGAAAATGCCGGCACGGTGCGCAGCAAGGCGACAATGCTTGCCGTCAGCAAAAGCGCTGCAACGGCAATGCACTTCCGGCCCTTTTTCGTATCTGGCTCGCCCCCGAACATCATCACCACTGCTTGCGCGGCGCAGGCGCGCCATACTTACCGGACCGTAAATGCGGATGGTTAACGGAGGGTTGAAACAGGCCAAGGGCCCTTGTCCGCGACGCACGCGAGACGGGAATTCCGTTGGACAGGCGGGCGACATGGCGCTAATGGCATCTGCCATGCACGCGGGGTCCTCAGAAAGAAAGCAGCCGGACAGGCAGGCAGCGATTGAATCGGCGCTGAGAACGGTGGCGACGGAGCAGGCCGGCATGGCCGCGCTTGCAGCCGCTCTCGGCAACGGCTTGTCCGAACCGTTCGCTGCCGCAGTGGATGCCATCGCGCGTATCGAGGGCCGCGTCATCGTCACCGGCGTCGGCAAGAGCGGGCATATCGGCTCAAAGATCGCGGCGACGCTCGCCTCGACCGGCACGCCTGCCTTCTTCGTCCATCCGGCCGAGGCCAATCACGGGGATCTCGGCATGATCGCCGGGGACGACGCCATCATCGCCATGTCTTGGTCGGGCGAGAGCAAGGAACTGATGGGCATCGTCGCCTATTCCAGACGCTTTTCGATCCCACTGATCGCCATCAGCTCGGGCGAGAATTCGGCGCTGGCGCGCGCCGCCGACGTCGTGCTGTTGCTGCCGGCCGCGCCGGAGGCCTGTCCCCACGGGCTGGCGCCGACGACATCGGCGCTGCTGCAGCTGGTCATGGGCGACGCGCTGGCGATCGCGCTGCTCGAGGCGCGCGGCTTCACGCCGGACCATTTCCGCACCTTCCATCCCGGCGGTCAGCTCGGCGCCAATCTGATGCAACTGCGCGAGATCATGCATGTCGGCGAGCGGCTGCCGCTGGTGCCGTCGGGCACGGGAATGCGCGAAGCGATCGTCGAACTGTCGCGCAAGGGTTTTGGCTGCGTGGCGATCACCGGCGCCGACGGTGCGCTGATCGGCATCATCACCGATGGCGACATCCGCCGCCACATTGCCGATGATCTTCTGTCGATGAACGTCGATGAGGTGATGACAAAGAAGCCGAAGACGGCTGCCCCCGACACGCTGGTGGCGACGGCGCTGCAGACGATCAATACGTCGGCCATCACCAGCCTGATGGTGGTCGAGGCCGATCGCCCCGTGGGGCTGGTGCATCTGCACGATCTGCTGCGCATCGGCGCCGCCTGAGATGGGCGAGACTCAGGACACGCAGGCCTGATTCCCAAACGGCTTCAGAATAGGAAACCCGCAAACTCAGACGGCCTCCACCGTCAGCTCCAGATCGGTGTCGGCGGCGCCGGTCACACGCACCTGGGTGCCGACGGGCAGGTCCGGGCCGGAGACACGCCACAGCGTGTCGCCGAGGCGGATGCGGCCGCGGCCATTCTTGATGGGCTCGGCCAATGTCGCCGTGCGGCCGACCATCTGAGCGCCGCGGCGGTTGAGCAGCGGCTGGTCCGCATTGACGGCACGATCGCCCACCAGCTTCTTGCCGACGAAGGCTGAGACCAGAGAGAGCACGAGGAAGGCGAGCACCTGGAGCTGCCAGGTCCAGAAGGCAGCGTCCCAAATCAGCAGCGATACCGCGCCGATGATCAGCGCGGCGATGCCGATCCACAGCATGAACACGCCGGGCGCCACGATTTCCATCACCAGCAGCACGAAGCCGAGGACCATCCAGTTCCACGGCCCGAGTTCCGAGACGATGCGATCGATCATTGACGTTCTCCCACCCAGATGGCGTGACTCAATTGTCCGACGGTCGCACGAGCGGCGTGCGCGCCCCCTGACGTTGCGGGCCGGAAGGGCCGTCGGCCTTGAACACTTCGCGGGCGATCTCGCCGATGCCGCCGAGCGAACCGATCAGCGATGAGGCTTCGAACGGCATGAGCACGATCTTGTTGTTGCTGGACGAGCCGATCCTGGCCAGCGCCTCGGTGTATTTCTGCGCGATGAAGTAGTTGATCGCCTGCACGTCGCCCTTGGCGATGGCTTCCGACACCACATGGGTCGCCTTGGCCTCCGCCTCGGCGGAACGCTCGCGCGCCTCGGCATCGCGGAAAGCGGCTTCCCTGCGGCCTTCGGCCTCGAGGATCTGCGACTGCTTCATGCCTTCGGCGGCCAGGATCTGGGCGCGCTTGTCGCGCTCGGCGATCATCTGGCGGCTCATCGAATCCACCAGATTGGCCGGCGGGTTGATGTCCTTGATCTCGACGCGGGTGATCTTGATGCCCCACGGGTGCGCGGCCTCATCGACGACGCGCAGCAGCCGTTCGTTGATCGCATCGCGGTTGGACAGCAGTTCGTCGAGATCCATCGAGCCCATGACGGTACGGATGTTGGTCATGGTGAGGTTGAGGATGGCGTTCTGCAGCCCGGAGACCTGATAGGCGGCCTGCGGGGCATTCAGCACCTGGTAGAAGGCGACGCCGTCGACGCCGACGATTGCATTGTCGCGGGTGATGATCTCCTGCGTCGGGACATCGAGCACCTGCTCCATCATGTTCATCTTGGCGCCTACGCGCTCGAAGATCGGGTTGATGATGTTCAGGCCGGGCGTCAGCGTCTTGGTGTAGCGGCCGAAACGCTCCACCGTGTAGTTGTAGCCCTGCGGCACCGTTCTGATGCCTTTGAAAAGAAGGATGATGACGAGGAATACAAGAACAATGATGGCAATATCGAAACCGCTAAACCCCATTTCGTTTCTCCCTCAAAAAGGCGGCGACCTCGCGGAATCACTTAAGTGTGTTTCCGAAGCGTTACAATTAGGTGATCGCGAATATTGGTTAGCGAAGGCTGTTGCGAACCGGTTTCGACGCCTATTATTGGACGTCAGACCCAGCCTGACAGTTCCCGCCGCACCAGCGCCTCGATCACCGCCATGCCCTCGGCGCTGTCGTTGAGGCAGGGGATGTGGGCGAAGTTCTTGCCGCCGGCATGGTGGAATGTCTCGGCGGCCTCGCGGCCGATCTCGTCCAGCGTCTCGATACAGTCGACGGAAAAACCCGGATTGACGACCGCGATCGATTTGACGCCGTCCTTCGCCAGCTTCTCGACAGTGACGTCGGTGTAGGGCTGCAGCCATTCCTGGGCGCCGAAGCGCGACTGGAAGGTGGTGATGAGCTTCTTCTCGTCCCAGCCGAGCCTTGCCCTGAGCAGCCGCGTCGTCTCGAGGCAATGCGCCTGGTAAGGATCACCCTTGTCGGAATAGGGTTTTGGGATGCCGTGGTAGGAGGTGATCACCACCTCCGGCACGAAATCGAGCGTCGCCAGGTTTTGCTCGATCGAGCGGGCGAGGGCGTCGATATAGACCGGCTCGTCATAATAGGGCGGCACGCTGCGGATCGCCGGCGCTCGCCTGATCTTCATCAGCGCCCGGAACAGCTGGTCGTTCGCCGTCGCCGTGGTCGTCGCCGAATATTGCGGATAGAGCGGAAAAGTGAGGATGCGCTCGCAGCCCTGCTCGACCAGCCGGCGGACGACGCTGCCGGTCGAGGGATTGCCGTAGCGCATGGCCCAGTCGACCACGACGGTTGGCAGATCAGCAAGCGCAATGGCGAGCTTCTCCGCCTGCGAGCGGGTGAAGGTGCGCAGCGGCGACTCGTTCTTCTCCCGGTTCCAGATCCTGGCGTAGTTGGCGCCGGACTTTGTCGGCCGCGCTGTGAGAACCAGCCCGTAGAGGATCGGATACCAGATCGCCTTGTTGAGCTCGATGACGCGCGGATCGGAGAGAAATTCTCTGAGATAGCGCCACATCGGCTTGAAATCGGTGCCGTCGGGCGTGCCGAGATTGATCAGCATGATGCCGATCTTGCCCGCCTTCGCCGGCGCGGCACCCGCCGGCGCCGGACCGGCGGTCTTGGCGGCGTTCGCATCGGCAGGATTGGCAAGCGTCATCGACGGTCTCCTGTTGTCGGCGCGGAAACTAGCGATGCCATGCCGGTTTTGGAATGCTGCGTCTGGACGCACCTTACCGCGTTTGCGTCTGAAACCGGAACACCCGTCCGGTCTTCCGGACGGGTGCCATGAATTTCCGGCGAAAGGTTACTTTGCGGCCGGCGGAATTGTCAGCGTTGCTCCGAGCGGCAGACGGCGCGGCCTGTAGTCCTTGTTTGCCTCGGAGATCAGCTTCCATTTGCTGCCGTCGCCATAGTTTTTCTTGGCCAGATCCCAATACGTGTCGCCCGCGGCGATCACATGGCTGGTCTCCGGGCTGGCCTCCGGGCTGGCCTCCGGGCCGGTCGCGGCCGGCTTGGCCTCGGCGGGCGCTGTTTCGGCCGGCTTGGCGGATTCGGTCGCAGGGGCGGCGGTCGCCGGCGCAGTCTCGGCAGGTTTTGCTGTCTCCGACGTTGCCGGTGCCGTCTCGGCCGGAACGGCCGGCGGCGTCCCGGAGATGTCGCCGGAACTGGACGGCAAAGCCGGCATGGCAGGCTCGGTGGCCGCCGGCGCCGTCTCGGCCGGTTTCGCGGGTTGGGCGGCAGGCGGCGTCGTGGCGGTCTCGGCAGGTTTTGCCGGCTCCGCGGCCGCTGTCATGGCGCCGATCTCGGTGATGCGGCCGTCGAGCTTCGGTGTATAGGGGCGGTGCGCGCCGAGATAGTCGGCCACCACCTGCTCCAGGCCCGGGCCGTAGTCATAGGCGTCCGTAGCCTTTTCGGCGAAGACCTTGTAGCCGTCGCCGCCCTGGCGGACGTAGTTGTTGGTGGCGACGAGATACTGCTTGTCCGGATTGATCGGCACCCAGGCGCCGTTCTCCATCACCTCGACCGATTTGACGCGGCCGGCATTGGGCGCGACCGACTTGTCGAAGGCATATTTCAAGCCGGCCACCTGCGGGAAGCGGCCGGCGCCGTCCTCGACCTGGCTGACGCCGCTTTCGAGACCGGCGACCAGATCCTTGCCGGAGATCTTGAAGGTCGCCAGCGTGTTCTGGAAAGGCAGCACCGTCAGCACTACGCCCATGGTCACGGTGCCCTGGTCGATCGAGGCCCGCAGTCCGCCGCCATTCGAGATTACGATCTCGACGCCCTGGCCCTTGACCCGATCGAGGACGGCGTCGGAGACGAGATTGCCCATTTCGCATTCGCGGGTGCGGCAGCTTTCACGACTGCCATCGATCGGCTTGGTGGTCTCCGCCACTTCCTTGTTCTTCAGCGCCTCGATGGGCGCGCCAAGCTCCTTGATGCGGGCGAGCACCGCCGGATCGGGCGTGATCGACTTGTCGAGAAAGATCGGGTCGCCGCTGGCCGACTTGACGACGCCGTTGTCGTCGAACACGACCTTGAATTCACCGAGATATTTCGAATAGGACGCCGCCTGCACCACCGGCACCTTGTAGCCGTCGGGGTTGTCGACCATCGTCGGGTAGGGGCCTGCCGCCTTCGGATCGGTGTTCGACAAAAGCGTGTGGCTGTGGCCGCCGACCACCACGTCGACGCCGGGGATTTTCGCGATGACGTCGCGCTCGCGGTTGTAGCCGATATGGGTGACGGCGATGATCTTGTTGATGCCCTGCGCCTTCAGTTTCTCGACCTCGGCGGTGATCGACTTGACGTCGTCCGCGATGGCAATGTTGGGGCCGGGCGAGGCCAGTTCCGGCGTGTCGTTGGTGACGGCGCCGACGATGCCGATCTTCTGGCCGCCGACCTCGACCACGATGGACGGCTTGATCTTGCCGTGGGCGCCGGACTTGTCGTTGGGCACGACGTTGGCGCTGACCACCGGGAACTTCGCCTTGTCGAGATAAGGCACAAGCGCGCTTTCGCCGTCGTCGAACTCATGATTGCCCAGCGTCACCGCGTCGGGCTTGAGCTGATTGAGGAATTCCTCCTCCGCTGCTCCCTTGTAGGTGATGTAGAACAGCGATCCCTGGAAGCTGTCGCCTGCATTGAGCAGCAGCACGTTCTGACCTTCGAGCTTCTTGCGCTCCTGCGCGATCGCAGTGACCAGCCGGCCAGCGCCGCCAATGCACTCGCCTTTGGTCTCCTCCTCCGCGGAACATGTCGACTCGTATTTGTTGTTGCCTTCGATGCGGCTATGCCAATCGTTGAAATGCAGGATGTTCAGCGTGTAGTCGGCAAAAGACGCTCCGGCCGAGAGGCCAAGTGCTGATGCGGAAAGGGCGGCAATGGCGGCAAATTTCTTCATTCTCGTCTCCCGGATGAGCTGACTTGAAGTGCTTAAAGCCCTCGCTTAGCTGGAAGGTAACAGTCAGCTTCGGGTCATGTTCACATCGCGTTTTGGCCGATGCAAGCGGAATCGGGAGGAGGTTTGCCGGCACAAAAAAGGACGGCGGCTCGCGCCGCCATCCTCAACAAAGTCGATCTCTGCCTGAGCTCAGGCCCGGCGCGTCAGCACGAAATTCTGACCACTGGAGCTGGTGCAGTTGAGCTGGCTGGTAGAGACCATCAGGCAGTTGAAGCTAACCGGCGTCTGGCGGATCAGCGAGGTGCCGTGGATCTCGACCGAGGTCGCGCCGGTCATGATGTAGCTGCCCTCGGACAGCTTCTGGCCGGTATCGGTCGCGACGGTGGTGAAGCTGCCGGCCGCGAAAGTCGAGAGGCCGGTGCCCTTGGCGTCGATCCAGTTGCCCTCGACGCCCTTGGGCGCCGCTGCGATCGGCTCCGAAGGGCCGGTGGTGGTGCAGGCGGCCGCGGCCAGAAGGCTTGCCGCGGCGCCTGCCGAAAGCAATTTGCGCGCAATGGTCATTTAGAATCCTCTCCTCTCGCGTCGGCCCGAAAACCGATCTCCGATCTTCGGAAAAGCACGATGCGTGCATTCAAAGTGCTAGAGTACTTTGTGCGTCCGAAGGAACGCCCGTTTCTCTAGGCCGCCCGTCTTCAATCGCCCGATTTCCGGGCGATTGCAAGGTGGAGACGCGGGTAGGCTTGGCTGCTATCGCACCAGGATGTTGCGGAACTGCCACGGATCGTCCTTGTCCAGATCCTCGGGGAAAAGCCCCGGGCGATTATCAAGCGGCGTCCAGTCGGTGTAGTAGCCCCTGACCGGCCCGAGATAGGGAAGCTGCACTTCCAGGCAGCGCCGGTAGTCCATCTCGTCGGCCTCCACGATGCCGGCCATCGGATTTTCCAACGCCCAGACCATGCCGGCGAGCACCGCCGAGGTGACCTGCAGGCCGGTGGCGTTCTGGTAAGGCGCCAGCTTGCGCGCCTCGGCCAGCGACAGCTGTGAGCCGTACCAATAGGCGTTCTTGGCATGGCCGTAGAGCAGCACGCCGAGCTCGTCGACGCCGTCGACCAGCTCGTTCTCGTCGAGCACGTGATGCACCGGTTGCGCCTTGCCGGCGGCGCCGAACATCTCGTGCAGCGACAGCACGGCATCGTTGCAGGGGTGATAGGCATAATGGCAGGTCGGGCGATACTGAACCTTGCCCTTCTTGCCGCGCACGGTGAAGAAGTCGGCGATCGAGATCGCCTCGTTGTGGGTCACCAGGAAGCCATATTGCGGGCCGGGCGTCGGGCACCAGGAGCGCACGCGCGTGTTGGCGCCCGCCTGCTCCAGATAGATCGCCGCTTGCGAGCCGTGCTTGTGCTTCTTGCCGTTCTTCGGCGTCCAGGTCTCATGCGTGCCCCAGCCGAGCTCGGCCGGCTGCAGGCCTTCCGAGATGAAGCCCTCGACCGACCAGGTGTTCCAGAATACGTCCATCGGCTTCGGCTTCTTGGTGCGCTGGGTATCGCGCTCGGCGATGTGGATGCCCTTGACTCCGGCCTTCTTCATCAGCTTCGCCCAGCCCTCGCGGTCGTGCTCCGGCGGGACCACAAACTCGAGCCCGAGATCGTTGGCGAGGTTGACCAGTGCCTGCTTGACGAACCAGGAGACCATGCCAGGATTGGCGCCGCAGCAGGAGATCGCCGTAGTGCCGCCGGGAGCCTTCTCCTTCTCCTGGCGCACGCTCTCGCGCAGCGCGTAATTGGTGCGCGAGGCATTGTCGGCCTTGTCGTCGAAATAGAAGCCGAGCCACGGCTCGACCACCGTATCGATATAGAGCACGCCGAGCTTGCGGCAGAGCTTCATCAACTCGAGCGAGGAGGTGTCGACCGACAGGTTGACGCACATGCCCTGACCGCTGCCATTGGTGAGAAGCGGGGTCAGAAGCTTCTTGTAGTTCTTCCTGGTCACCGCGTCCTGAACGAAGGCGATGCCGCGCTCGTCGAGCAGCATGCGGTCGCTGTCGCGCGGGTCGATGACCACCATGCGCGACTTGTCGAACTTGAAATGGCGTTCGATCAGCGGCAGCGTTCCCCGCCCGATCGAGCCGAAGCCGATCATCACGACAGGGCCGGTGATTTCACCGTAAACGGGCCAGTTCTCATTCGCCATTTTTTCGTATACTCCTTCAAACATGGGAAAGTCCGGCATTTTTCGCCGGTAGCCCTACATCACAGATCATTGCCACAAACCAGCGAAAACCGCCAACCGACGGCCAAACCGGCCTGGCGGTTTGGTTAAGCCACCATGGCCATGCCGGCGAGGTACGAAACCAGCCGGTCGCGGTCCGCGCTCAAACCCTTGTAGTCGAGCTGCGCCTGATCGAGAGCATTCAGCTGGTCGGCGAAGGAGGCCGCAAGCGCGACCTTGTCGGGGTGACGGGCAAGCACCGCCAGCGGGTCGAGATGGATGCGAATGGTGAAAAGGATGTCGCGCGACACCGGCAGCTTGCGCAAGGTCTGACGCTCGACGCGAATGAAGGCATGGGCGTTGATGTCACCATCCGAAAAACGCGTCGGACGGTTCGTGGCACGGTCGATGCGCTCCCCGTTGGAAAGCGGATGATAGAGCGCGTCGCCCGCCTGGATCGACCAGTTGAAGCGCTCGACCGCTTGGCCCTGCAGGCCGTCGAACATGCGGTTGATGAGGTCGGCAGGCCGCGTGCCGGGGCCGAAGCCGGGCACGGGCGCGTGGATCTGTTGCAGCGGCTTGCCGAATTTCTCCTGGAGCGACCAGGATGACGGAAAGCAGAGCGAGCCGGCGGCGAGCCGCCAGCCGTTATCGCCGCGGCGCATGATAATCAGGTCTTCCTGCACCAGCAGGGACGCGTGGGCGAGAGGCGCCTTGTTCAATTCGGGCGGCAGCGCGTTGCTCGCGCTTTCGAGGCCCACGACCTCGACATCCGAGCCGGCACCTCGGTGGGTCTCGGGATGTTTTGCCGGAAGATAGCCGGCGAGAAGGTCGAACACTTCTTGCTGTGCATCGCGAGTCTCTTCCTCCTCGACAAAAATCTTTTCCGGGATCTCCGCGTAAAGCCGCCGCTTCTCGGCGAGATGGGGCAGAAGGAAATGATCGACCTCGATCCAGCGGTTGAGCTCGAGCGGCTTCAGGCCGATGGTGAAGAGCTTTGAGGACCCGTCATAGGGCGTATGGGTCGGTTGGCGAATGGTCATGCGTGCCTGGTGCTATCCAGTTGATGTCTCCCAGCCTCAATCAGCCGAGTTGCGCCGGGATCAATCCGCGCAGTGAGTTGCCGACGAAGATCGCCTGCGCCGACTTCAGATCGTCGAAGGTGTAGATCGCTTCCGCGGCGCGGCCTTCGTCCAGAAGCTCGCCGCGCAATACTCCAGGCAGCAGGCCGCAATCAAGCCGGGGCGTCACCAGCACCCCGCCGCCGAAATCGGCGAACAGATTGGTGATCGTGCCTTCGCAGATTTCTCCGCGCTCATTGGCCAGCAGCACCTCGTCGGCCTGGGTGACGAGATATTCGGCGCGGGCACGCGTGTACAGATGTCGCCGGCTGGTCTTGTGGCGCAGCAGCATGTCGGCGGAATCAAGCCTGACCCGGGCCATTTGCAGCCGCCAGACCTTGTCGGCGACGAGCGGCTCATAGGGCTGCACGGATGCGGTCGCCTCGCCATTGCGCTGCAGGGCGAGGCGGGTACGCAGGATGCCCTGCTGTCCCCCGACCGCGCTCGTCAGCACTTCGCCGATCCGATGCGGATCGCAGGCAAAGCCGAGCTCCGCGGCCGAGGCATAAAGCCGCGCAAGGTGGCGCTCGAAGCGCAGGAAGCCGGACCCCGGCTCCCAACGCATGGTCTCGATCAGCTCGAAGTCGGGACGGTTCCCGTCGCGAAGCGCGCTTTCAGAAGACACTCCCGGTACTCCTCCTCGGCGGTGGAATCGAAGACCACGCCGCCGCCGACATTGTAGACAGCCTCGCCGTCGGCAAAGAGCGAGATGGTGCGGATCGCCACCGAGAACCGCATCGTGCCGCCGGGCGCGACCCAGCCGATGGCGCCGCAATAGACGTCGCGCGGCACGCCCTCCAGATCGTGCAGTATCTCCATGGCGCGGATCTTCGGCGCGCCGGTGATCGAGCCGCAGGGAAAGAGCGCTGCGAAGACTTGGCGAATACCGATATCCGGCAGGAGCTTCGCCCGCACCCGGCTCACCATCTGGTGCACCGTCGGGTAGGTCTCGATGCGGAACAGCTCCGGCACTTCCAGCGTGCCGACCTCGCTGATCAGCGAGATGTCGTTGCGCAGGAGATCGACGATCATCCGGTTCTCGGCCTGGTTCTTCTCGTCGTTGCGCAGGAACGCCTTCAGCCGCGCGTCCTCGGCCTTGGTGGCGCCGCGCGGCGCCGTGCCCTTCATCGGGTGCGTCTCGATCATACCGTCGGCGTCGATCTCGAAGAAGAGTTCCGGCGAGCGCGACAGCACGATCGGATCGCCGAACGAGATCAGCGCGCCGTATTTCACTGGCTGGCGCCCGGTCAGCGCCTCGAAGGCGGCAAGCGGATCGCCCGACCATTGCGCATGGACCGGAAAGGTCAGATTGCCCTGATAACAGTCGCCCTGGCGAATATGGTGGTGGAGGCGCGCGAAGCGGACGGCGTAGTCCTCGGCGGACCAGGATGCGCGGGCGTCGAAGATCGGTCCGTTGCTGGCGGGGCCTTCATTCCGCGGCACAGCCTGTTCGAGCGGCGCATCGAAGACACCGAGACAGATCAGCGGCGCGCGGCGGCCCTCTGGCAGCAACGGCACCAGTTTCGGCTCCAGCAGGTAGCCTGCCTCATAGGAGAAATAGCCTGCCAGCCATTTGCCCGCGTCGGAGGCGGCCTGTGCCGCTTCCAGCGCCGGCGTGAATTCGTCCGCGGTTCGCGCCGTGATGACCTCATGCGGCCCGTCAAAGACGAGCTGGTGGCCGGTCTCGTCATTGCGGAATATTGCTGAGGGCAGGGACATAAGCCTTGGACGGGGTCGATTAAGTCGATCGCTCTATATGGGGGCGCGGCGAGGCGCAATCGAGAGAACGGCGTCGGAGGGCGTAAAGGCATCTGGTCCAAAGCAAAAACGGCGCCCAATGGACGCCGCCTGCGCTGGGAAGGCACAGCGAGATCAGTTGTTGTTCGAGGTCGCCGCCGTGGGGAACCGGCTAGCGAATTCGGCCTCGTCGCCCGCGGCCAGCAGTTTCGCCTGCTCGATCCATTTCTCGCGCGCGATGCGGCCGTCGAAATTGAGCACCTCCTCGACGCGCTTGACGTCGGCATCGGTCCAAGCGGCGATCTGGGCATAGGACGTGACGCCCTGCGCCTTGAGCAGCTTTTCATTGACCGGGCCGATGCCGATCAGGCGGCGCAGATTGTCCGCCTTGCCGGTGGTCGCCTTCGGGGCGGCGGCTTTCTTCGGAGCCGGCGCCTTCTTTGGCGCCGCGGCGGCCGTTTTTGCCGCTGCCGGCTTGGCCGCGGCGGATTTGGTCGAAGCCGATTTTGCCGCTGACGGTCTGGCCGATGGGGATTTGGCTGGGGTCGGGGTCGATATCAGGGCCGCAGGCGCCGGCGCGGAGGCTTTGTCGGCTCCCGCCTTGGCGGAAGAGGTCGGCGCTTCGCGCAGCTTGCGTTCGAGATCGGCGCGGCTGCGGCCGCATGCGTCGAGCTCGCCGCTCAGGCGGTAGGTATCGGCGCTAAACCGGTCGCGTTCGCTCTTGGCGCGACCGAGTTCGCCGCGCAGGCTGTCGAGCTCGCCACGCAGGCGGCCCCAGATGAACCAGCCAACCAGGACACCGACAACGAACGCCAGGAGCATATAGAAGAAAGTGCTCATTTCCCTCTCCAGTCCGATCGGGCCGCGGTCGCAAACGGCGGCCTTGCCGCAGGGATCGTCAATCGTTCCGCGCGCTGGGCGGAACCGCCCCTCCAATCGCTGGCGGCTGGCCCTCCTCCGGCTGCGGCCCGACGGCCGCTATCGCTCTCGCTGAAGCAACGCTAGGGCCGCCTCCGGCCTTGCTGTCGCGTCCGGTTGAGCTTGGGGTCTACGCTAGCACACGGCCTGCGCAAAGCTAATTGAAAAGTGCGGGCAGAGTTATTCAAGAACAGCACAAGTATGCGTTCCGGCCAAACTGTTCCCGGTCTATGCCGCCAGGCGAGCACCCGTCATTTGTCGAGCGCCTCCAGCTCGTCGATCAGCGCGCCGATCACACCCAGGCCGATCTGCCAGAAGGCCGGATCCGTGGCGTCGAGGCCGAAGGGCGCCAGCAGTTCCGAATGATGCTTGGTGCCGCCGGCGCGCAGCATCTCGAAATACTTCTCCTGAAAGCCGCGCTCGGCGTTCTGGTAGACGGCGTAGAGCGAGTTGACCAGGCAGTCGCCGAAGGCATAGGCGTAGACGTAGAAGGGCGAGTGGATGAAGTGCGGGATATAAGTCCAGAAGACCTCGTAGCCATCGCGCAACTTGATCGCCGGCCCCAGGCTTTCAGCCTGCACCTCAAGCCAGAACTGGCCCAGCCTGTCCGAGGTCAGCTCGCCGTTGCGGCGCTCGGCATGCACCTTGCGCTCGAACTCGTAGAAGGCGATCTGGCGCACGACGGTATTGATCATGTCCTCGACCTTCTGGGCGAGCATGGCCTTGCGCTCGCGCTTGTCGGAGGTCTGGTCGAGCAGCGAGCGGAAGGTCAGCATCTCTCCGAAGACGGAGGCGGTCTCGGCCAGCGTCAGCGGGGTGGACGCCATCAGCGCGCCCTGGCCGGCGGCCAGCACCTGGTGAACGCCGTGGCCCAGCTCATGCGCCAGCGTCATCACATCGCGCGGCTTGCCCATGTAGTTGAGGAGCACGTAGGGATGCGCCGAAGGCACGGTCGGGTGGGCGAAGGCGCCGGGCGATTTGCCCGGCCTGACCGGCGCATCGATCCATTTGCGGTCGAAGAAGGTCCGCGCGATTTCCGCCATCTTCGGCGAGAAACGCTGATAGGCTGACAGCACCGTGTCCCTGGCGTCGTCCCAGCGGATCACCGATTGCGGGGTCTCGGGCAGCGGCGCGTTGCGGTCCCAGTGGTTCATGACGTCCGTGCCGAGCCAGCGCGCCTTCATCTGATAGTAGCGGTGCGACAGGCGCGGATAGGCTTCGCGCACGGCCGCGGCCAAAGCATCGACCACGCCGCGTTCGACGCGGTTGGCGAGATGGCGTGAATCGGCGATGTCCTCGAAGCCGCGCCAGCGGTCGGAAATTTCCTTGTCCTTAGCCAGCGTGTTGGTGATGAGCGTGAAGGTGCGCAGGTTCTTGCGGAAAGTCGCGGCGAGTGCCTCGGAGGCACGGCGGCGCACTTCGCCATCCGCGTCCTGCAGTCGGTTCAGCGCCGGCTCCAGCGTCAGCTCCTCGCCGTCGACGTCGAAACGCAGGTCGGTCATCGTCTCGTCGAACAGGCGGTTCCAGGCGCCGCGTCCGGTGACCGACTTCTCGTGGAACAACTGCTCGACCCGATCCTCGAGCTGGTACGGCTTGTCCTTCCTGAGGTCGAGCACCCATGGGCGATAGTGGGCGAAGGCCAGGTCGGCCGCGAGTGCTGCTTCGATCACCGAGTCGTCGATCAGGTTGAGCTCCAGCGCGAAGAACAAAAGATGCGCGCTGGCATCCGTCATCTTCTCCTGGATGTCGCCATAGAGCTTGGCGCGCTGCGGATCGGCGGTGTTGCCGGCATAGACAAGCCCGGCATAGGAGACGATGCGGCCGATCAGTTCCTCCAGCGCCTCGTAGGTCTTCAGCGCCTCGCCGAGCCGGCCGGCGGCGCCACGCTCGGCTTCGGCGGCCAACGTGCCCTTCCAACGGACCTCGAAGGCAATGGCGTCGCTTGCCGCCCGGGCGATGTCACGCTTCAGCTCCGGCGCTTCCATGCCGGAATAGAGATCGGCGAGATTCCACTCCGGCAGATCGCCGAGCTCCGCCGCGGCCTGGCCATATGCCGTCGCCGCAAGCCGCTGACCAAACATCATGCGCATCGACAATACCTTCTTCGAATCAACGGGAAAGGAGAAGCCGGTCAAATCCTAAGGAATTCGTTCACCGGGTTTTTTGAAACCTTATTTAGAACCCTGTGCCAAGATGATCCATGGGGATTTATCGGGCGGATAATTCAAAGAGTCATGACAGGTTCCGTACTCATAGTCGATGACGATCCCGTGCAGCGCAGGCTGCTCGAGGCGGCGGTGACGAAATTCGGCCACAGCGCCATCGTCACCGACGGCGGCGAGGCCGGTCTCGATGTGCTGGACGGACCGAAGGCGCGCGATGTGTCGGTCGTCATCCTCGACCTGGTCATGCCCGGTCTCGACGGCATCGGCGTGCTGAAGGCGATGCGCGAGCGCGCCATCAATCTCCCGGTCATCGTGCAGACCGCGCAGGGCGGCATCGAAACCGTTGTCTCGGCCATGCGCCACGGCGCTTTCGATTTCGTCGTCAAGCCGGCCTCGCCCGACCGGCTGCAGACCTCGATTTCCAATGCTTTGAAGGTCGAAGCGGTCGAGGACGAGGTGAAGCGCACTTCGCGGCGTCGCGGCGGCCATCTCACCTTCAAGGATCTGATCACCCGCAGCCCGGCGATGGACCGGGTGATCCGGCTCGGCCAGAAGGCGGCGGCCTCCAACATTCCGATCCTAATCGAGGGTGAATCGGGCGTGGGCAAGGAGTTGGTGGCGCGCGCCATCCAGGGCAGCGGCGACCGCCGCTCGAAACCCTTCGTCACCGTCAATTGCGGCGCCATCCCCGACAATCTGGTGGAATCGATCCTGTTCGGCCATGAGAAGGGTTCCTTCACCGGCGCCACGGACAAGCACACCGGCAAATTCGTCGAGGCGCATTCGGGCACGCTGTTCCTGGACGAGATCGGCGACCTGCCGCTCGACGTTCAGGTCAAGCTGCTGCGCGCCGTGCAGGAGGGCGAGGTCGACCCGGTCGGCGGCCGTTCGACCGTCAAGGTCGACATCCGGCTGATCTCGGCGACGCATCGGAATCTTTTGCAGCAGGTCAAGGACGGCAAATTCCGCGAGGACCTATTTTATCGCCTGAACGTCTATCCGATCTTCGTGCCGCCGCTGCGCGACCGGCGCGAGGACATCCCCCATCTGGTCAGGCATTTCATGGAGAAGGTGGCGCCGGCCGATCCGCGTCATCGTCTCACCGGCATATCGGCCAAAGCGCTGGCGATGCTGCAGGCCTACGATTGGCCGGGCAACATCCGCCAGCTGGAAAATGCGGTGTTCAGGGCGTCGGTGCTCGCCGAAGGCGAATTGCTGACCGAAGAGGAATTCCCACAGATTCGCGCGCAGGTCGAAGGGACGGTGAAGCTCGATGCTGAGCCTGCGACTGCCGTGGCACCGGTCGCGGACGAGCCGCAGCCGGGCGATCAGGCCGTCTCCAATGGAGCGGCGGCAGGTTCGCACGAGGCCGAGGCGCGGGCGCGGCTGCAGCCGCGATTCGGCACGCTGAGGGCCTTGGACGAGCGCGGCAATGTGCGGGCGCTGGCCGATGTCGAGTTCGAGATGATCAAGCTTGCGATCGACCACTATAACGGCCAGATGAGCGAGGTGGCGCGCCGCCTCGGCATCGGGCGTTCTACGCTCTACCGCAAGTTGAAGGAATATGGCATTGACCCCGAAGCGGGTCGGCTTGATCGACTTGCCTCTTGAGACGCAAGCCCAGCCCAGCCTACCGGTTTATATTCCGACTTAAATCGTCGCTTTTTCGTTTCTGAAGGCGCTTTTTCAGTCGCTTGCGTGTTTCGCGATCACGCATTTAACGCAATCGGTAACAGATTGTGTTTGGGCCAAAGCCGAATTCTCGATCTAAACGAGCGATTTACCACGAAACGTGGTGCATCATTTTTGACGGGATATCGCCACGGTGTTACCGCATTTCGGCTCCAATAAGCGATGATTAACCATTAGGATCGATATTCGGATGTGAGAACCACGCATCCGTTTGGGCAAATCCGGGGACAAACGGCAGCCTGCAAGGCCTTTTGATTTGAACCAAGTCGAACGACACACGAACGGGCGGCATTTTCACATGAGCGTCTGGCCACGGTGGCTGACGTTTATGATTTTGGCCGTAGGGTTCCTTTCGGCAGCCGCCTCCGGCGCGAAAGCCGAAGTCCGTTCGCTGAAGCTCTATCACCTGCACACACACGAAAAGGCCGAGATCGTCTACAAGCGTAACGGCCGCTACGTTCCCGAAGGCCTGCGCAAGATCAACATCATCCTGCGCGACTGGCGCCGCAACGAGCCGACCAAGATGGATCCGCGGCTGCTCGATCTGGTGTGGGAGGCCTACCGGCAGAGCGGAGCGACCGACTACATCCAGGTCGTCTGCGGCTATCGCTCGCCATCTACCAATTCGATGCTGCGCAGCCGCAGCCGCGGTGTCGCCGAGAAAAGCCAGCACATGCTTGGCAAGGCGATGGACTTCTACATCCCCGGCGTGCCGCTGAAGAAGCTGCGCAACATCGGCCTCAAGATGCAGGGCGGCGGCGTCGGCTACTATCCGAATTCCGGTTCTCCGTTCGTCCACATGGATGTCGGTAATGTCCGCCACTGGCCGGGTATCAGCCGTCAGGAACTGGTCAGCCTGTTTCCGAACGGCAAGACGCTGCACGTGCCGAGCGACGGCCGGCCGCTGCCTGGCTATGAGCAGGCTCTGGCCGCCTACAAGGCGCGCAAGGGCGCCGGCACCCCCAATATCGAGCTGGCCAGCGCCGGCGGCTCGACCAAGCGGTCCGGCGGACTGTTTGCGGCCTGGTTCGGCGGCGGCGACGACGAGGCCGACGACAGCGCCGATGTCGCGAGCGCCCAACCCGCACCCCAGCCGAAAGCTGTGAAGCAGGTGGCGGCCGCCAAGAGCGGCAACAGCGGCAGCCTGCCGGGCATCGCGATCGTGTCGCCGCAGGATGCCAAGCGCGCCAACATCCCGCAGATCGCCGATGACAGCTCGGACGATTCGCAACCGCAGCAGGACACGCCCGAAACCATCATTGCCGCGCTGCCGCCGAAGGAGGTTCCTCTGCCCGCCTTCGCGCCGAGGCCCAAGGCCGATGTCGGCCAGCAGACGGCTGAAAACGTGCCGTTCGCCGTGGCGGACGCCTCGGCCACGGCTGAGCAGGCGGTGGCGACGGCGCATGCTCCGGCCAACGTACCGTTCGGCATGGCCGCCGGCGCGGCGCAGGCCGCAGCCGATCCCGCGCAGGGGGCGTTCAACAATGTTCCGCTGCCGACGAGGCGGCCCGATCTGCCGAGGGAACTTGCGCCCAAGGACAAGGGCGTGCTTCTGGCGCTGGCGGAAACCGCCTCGCAGGACAAGAGCGCGACCGATGCCTTCTCGGTGCTGCCGACCGCGCGGCCCGACACGGGCAAGCCGGATGAGATCAAAGCGGTGCTCGAGCAGGCCAGCGCGACCACCGTGGCCGGCTCGAGTGGGGCCGAATACGAAGTCGCTTCGCTGACTGCGCCGGAGCCACGCTCGGCATTCAACGATCCGTCGGGTCTCGATGCAGCTTCGCCGCGTCAAGCCATTGCCGCACGCCCCGCCGGCACCGATCCGGCGCAGGCGATCGGCGCCGGCGTGAAGACGACGCGCAAGGAGGCCAGGGCGTCCGCCAACGACCTGAAGCCCGGCCCGAAGGCAATGGTGGTGGCAACGCCGCCGCAGGCAGCGCGCTGGGCGCTGGGCAGCGGCGACAACATCGCCACCGTTTCCGATCCGACCACGGCACCGCGCTATGCCTACAATATCGTGCACACGCCGCCGAGCGAGGTCTACACGGCCGGCTTCCAGACGGATGCGCAATTGCCGGACGCCAGCCGGTTCACCGGCAACGCGGTGAAGTTCCTTTCGGTCGCCCGCTTCCAGACGAAATAACGAGCCTGCCAGTGCCGCAACAGCCGCGTTGAACAACAGCGCGGCTTTTGCTTTTATCACGGCAGCATAGTTTGAACGGCGCGGGTTTCCCGCGTAGTCTTTTCCCGCTTCGTCTAACGGTAGGACAGCGCCCTTTGAAGGCGTGAATCGTGGTTCGAATCCATGAGCGGGAACCAGCCGGCGGCTGGTTTTCGGCCCGCACCGGCATGCCATCACGCACGCTTAAACTTCTCGTGAGACCGGAACGGGCCGCGCTTTTTCGGGTTAGGATGCGTTCGTTCCAAACTGGGGATATTCATGAAGAAGATTCTATTGGCGTCAGTTCTCGCTCTGGCCGCGACATCGGCTGCCGTGGCTCCAACGCAGGCCGAAACCGTTATCGTCAAGACCGGCAAGCATCACTGCAGAACCAAGGTGGTCACCCATTGGGTTCACCACCGCAAGGTCGTCGAGAAGGTCAAGGTCTGCCACTGACCGCATGTCCAGCCCTGGAGCGGTTCAGCGTTTGATAGACCGCTGAACCGCTCCAGGTTGTTCTTTACACGATCCGGACGGAAGAACCGGTGCCCACTCTTCCTGGAATTGCGTTAGGCGAGCTTGCTCGCCTCGCGCGCCAGGGCTTCGATCTCATCCCATTTGCCGGCCTTGATGAATTCGTCGGGCGCCACCCACGAGCCGCCGACGCAGATGACGTTGGGGAGGCTCAGATAGTCGGCGGCGTTCTTGGCCGTTATGCCGCCGGTCGGGCAGAATTTCACGTCGGCGAGCGGCGAGGCGAAGGCCTTCAGCGATGCGATGCCGCCCGACTGTTCGGCCGGGAAGAATTTCAGGAAGCGCAGGCCGGCTTCGCGCGCAGCCATGATCTCCCCGGGGGTGATGGCGCCGGGCAGCAGCGGCACGGGGCTGTCCTTGGCCGCGTCGAGAAGCTGGCTCGTAATGCCGGGGCTGACGATGAATTTCGAGCCGGCGCGTGCCGCCTCGTCGAACTGCTTGGCATCGAGAATGGTGCCGGCACCGACAACCGCATCCTCGACTTCGGCCGCGACGCGGCGGATCGCTTCCAGCGCATCGGCGGTGCGCAGCGTGATCTCGATCGCCCTCAAGCCGCCGCGCGACAGAGCGCGAGCGAGCGGCACGGCGTCGGCGACATTGGCGATCTTGAGCACCGGGATGACCGGCTGGCCGTTGAGGAGCGACAGAAGCTTTTCGGTCTTGCTGGTCATTGGCTTGTCTCTCCGTTTCGGTCGATTTCAACCGATTAGCAGAAGGGGTATTCCGAGTCCACGAAGGCGGGCGTGTCGCAATGTCACGCGGCCCGTCCGCTCCGCCTTGAAACGGCTTTCAGCACGGTCTAGTGGCATGGGCATGACAACAAACAAGGAAATTCAGCCGGTCCGCGTTGGCGCGCTCTACAAGTTTGCGTGGCTCGACAATTACCAAGCGCTGCGCGCGCCGCTTGCCGCCTTCTGCTGCGGACGCGGCATCAAGGGCACGCTGCTTTTGGCGCATGAGGGCATCAACGGCACGGTCGCCGGCAGCGAGGCAGCGATCGCCGCGCTTATCGATCACCTGGAGGCGATCGAAGCGCTTGCCGGCCTGGAAGTGAAATACAGCACCGCCGCCGAGATGCCGTTCCACCGCATGAAGGTGCGGCTGAAGCGCGAGATCGTCACGATGGGCGTCGACAATCTCGATCCGGCGAGCAGCGCCGGCACCTATGTCGCGCCGGCCGATTGGAACGCGCTGATCTCGGACGCCGACACGTTGGTCATCGACACGCGCAACGCCTACGAGGTTTCGATCGGCACCTTCAAGGGCGCGGTCGATCCCAAGACCGCCAGCTTTCGCGAGTTCCCGGGCTGGGTCGAAGAGCACCGCGAGGAGCTCGAAGGCCGCAAGGTGGCGATGTTCTGCACCGGCGGCATTCGCTGCGAGAAGGCGACCGCTTACGTGAAGTCGCTGGGCTTCAGGCAGGTCTTCCACCTTAAGGGCGGCATCCTGAAATATCTCGAAGAGGTGCCGGCCGAAGAGAGCCTGTGGCAGGGCGAATGCTTCGTCTTCGACGAGCGGGTATCGGTGTCGCATGGCCTGGCCGAGGGCGAAGCCGAACTCTGCCGCGCCTGCCGCCATCCGCTCACCGTCGAGGACCGGCTCTCGCCGAAATATACGGTCGGCGTCTCATGCCCGCATTGCTTCGAAGCGCGCTCGGACGAGGACCGCGCGCGCTACGCCGAGCGCCATCGCCAGGTGGAACTCGCGCATGCGCGGGGCGCCAAGCGCCACATCGGAAGCTGAGCAGCCCAGGTTTCGTCAAATCATCCGCCCGTTCATTGTAATGTCAATGCGCGGGGCCTACGTCTTGCCGATCCGAAACCCCGCCCGGGCGCATTCGGCCGGGCCAATTCTGGAGGCATTGATGCTCGACCCCAAGAAGCTGCTCGACGACCTTTTCGGCTCGCAAATTCCCGGCACGGGATCGACCGTTCGCGACAAGGCGGGGCAGGCGGTGCAGATGGCGAAGGACAATCCGCTCGCCGCCGGCGCGCTGGCGGCGGTGTTGCTCGGCACCGGCCCCGGTCGACAGGTGACGGGCGCTGCCATGAAGCTCGGCGGCCTGGCAGCCATTGGCGGCCTCGCCTACAAGGCCTACCAGAACTACAAGGCCGGCAATGTGCCGGCACAAGAACCCG
The DNA here is from genome assembly GCF_029625865.1 of Mesorhizobium sp. WSM4887. NCBI lineage: Bacteria > Pseudomonadati > Pseudomonadota > Alphaproteobacteria > Hyphomicrobiales > Phyllobacteriaceae > Mesorhizobium > Mesorhizobium sp. WSM4887. The sequence continues at coordinate 1,660,968 of NZ_JARTVP010000001.1, read as the reverse complement.
TGGCCGGCGAGCCCGAGTTGCTGCCGCCGCCCAAGGACACCGCCTTCCATCCCTCGCAGGCGCCGCAGGGCGAGGCCGAATTCACGCTGACCCTGGTGCGGGCGATGATCTCCGCAGCCAAGGCGGACGGTCATGTCGATGACGAGGAGCGGCAGAAAATCGCCGACAAGCTCAAGCTCGCCGGCATCGGTGCCGAAGCGGAAAAATTTCTGCTGGATGAGCTTGAACGCCCGCTCGATCTCGACGTCCTGATCACCGGCGCCAAGACCGATGCGCAGAAAGTTGAGCTCTACACCGCCTCGCGCCTTACCATCGATCCCGACACCCGCACGGAGCGCGGCTATCTCGACCTGCTAGCCGGCCGCCTCGGCCTGCCGGACGCGCTGGTCGACCATGTCGAGGCGACGGTCTCGGCGGCGAAGGCGCCGGCTTGAACCGTGCCCGATCCGCGCCAGCAAATTGCCGATTGGTAAACGCGCATCGGACGTGCTGCTGGCCGTTAATCTTTCGTTAACCCAGCAAGCGCATCATTCTAACCAGTCGGACCGGCTTATCCTCCTCCCAAGCGCGGTTCAGATGAGGGGCGGTCGCCAATGACCGCCCTTTTTGTCGGCTCCGCTTTCTTGCCGACAATAGCCGCTTGCCACGCCCTCCGTCATTTGCGATGCCACGTCTTCTTCCAGCAGTGACGGGGAGCGAGGACGATGACCGCCATGACAGAGAAAACAGCCATCGTAACCGGCGCCGGCACCGGCATCGGCAAGAGCGTCGCCACCACGCTGCTCAAGGCAGGCTGGAACACCGTGTTCTGCGGCCGCCGCAAGACGCTGCTCGAGGAGGCGATCGCCGAGGCCGGGAAGACCAGCGCCAGGGCGCTTGCCGTTGCATGCGACATCAGCAAGGCCGGCGAAGTCGACGACATGTTCGAGACAGTGGTGGAGGCGTTCGGGCGCGTCGACCTGCTCTTCAACAATGCCGGCATGGGCTACAAGTCGACGCTGATCGACGAGATCCCGGTCGAGGTCTGGAACGATGTCGTCGGCGTCAACCTGACCGGCTCGTTCCTATGCGCCCGTGCCGCCTTCGGCGTCATGCGCCGGCAAAAGCCGATGGGTGGGCGCATCATCAACAATGGCTCGGTGTCGGCCTATGCACCGCGGCCGGGCTCAGCGCCCTACACGGCGACCAAGCATGCCATCACCGGCCTGACCAAGACCCTGGCGCTCGACGGCCGGCCCTATGACATTGCCTGCGGCCAGATCGACATTGGCAACGCATTGACCGAGATGGCGCAGGCGATGACCGTCGGCGTGCCGCAGGCCAACGGCTCCATCGCCGCCGAAGCGGTGATGGATGTCCAGCGCGTCGCCGACGCGGTGCTTCACATGGCGAGCTTGCCGCTCGACGCCAATGTGCTGTTCATGACGGTGATGGCGACGAAGATGCCGTTCGTCGGCCGCGGATGAGGGGCTGCGGCTTCTATTTCGTCAAGAACACTTCGATCCGCTCCAGCGCTCGTAATATGTTCTCCTCGGAATTGGCGTAGGAAAGCCGGACATAGCCTTCGCCGAGCACGCCGAAATCGGGGCCGCCGATCAGCGCGACGCCGGCATCCTCCAACAGCGCCGAGGCAAGCTTCTTGGCCTTCCAGCCGGTCTTCGAAACATTGGGGAAGGCGTAGAAGGCGCCCTTCGGCGTGATGCAGGAAATGCCGGGGAGCGCGTTCAGCCCTTCGACCACGATCTTCCTGCGGTTGTCGAAGGCGAGCATCATCTTTTCGACATCGTCCTGCGGGCCGTCTATCGCGGCGATGCCGGCATACTGGCTCGGCGCGTTGACGCAGGACCAGCAGTTGACCGCAAGCTTGCGCACCTTGTCGTAGAGATAGGCGCCCTTTTCGCCGTTTGGCCAGATCGACCAGCCCATGCGCCAGCCGGTCATCGCCCAGGTCTTGGACCAGCCGTTGAGCACGATCAGCCTGTCGCGGAGTTCCGGAAAGTTGAGCAGCGAGCAGTGGGTCTCGCCGCCATAGGTCATGACATCGTAGATTTCGTCGGAGAGGATCGCGACCTCAGGGTGCTTCTCCAAGCCCTTCACGAGTTTGGCGATCTCGTCCCGCGCGGTCACGCCGCCGGTCGGATTGGCGGGCGAGTTTAGGATCAGCAGCCTCGTCTTCGGCGTGATGAGCGCCAGCGTCTCTTCCGCCGAGAAGGCGAAGCCGTTCTCCTCGCGGATCGGCACCGGGATTGGAGCAGCACCCGTGAACTCGATCATCGAGCGATAAATCGGAAAGCCGGGATCGGGATAAAGAATCTCCGCCCCCGGCTCGCCGAACATCAGGATCGCGGCGAACATGGTCGGCTTGCCGCCGGGCAGGATCATCACGCTCTCGGGTGATACTTCGACCCCAGTGGTGGTCAGCGTGCGGCGCACGACGGCCTCGCGCGTGGCTAAAAGGCCGTTGGCAGGCGTGTAGCCGTGGTGGCCGTCGCGCAGCGCCTTGATCGCCGCCTCGACGATATGCTGCGGCGTCTTGAAGTCGGGCTGGCCGATGCCGAGGTTGATGATGTCGCGGCCCTCATGGGCAAGCGCCGTTGCCCGCGCGAGCACCGCAAAGGCATTTTCCTCGCCGAGACGATCGAAGGCCGCGATGGTGTGGAGCATTTTTCCCGTCCCTGTGGTTCTTTCTGTGGGCGAGCGTTTTTGTGAGCGTGCGCCAGGAAAAGTCAAACGGATTGGAGCGGTCGGTGTCGGAAAATCTGAAGAATTGGCAGGCACGCCCGCGCCCCGAACGCAAGGCGCTGGAAGGCCGCTATGTCCGGCTCGAACCGCTGAGCGCGTCAAAGCACGGCGACGGGCTCTATGAAGCGTCGTCGGTGTCGGATGCCGGAGGCCGCTTCGCCTGGTTGCCGGACTATCCGCCCGAGAACCGCGCCGCCTTCCAGCCATGGCTGGACAAAGTCGAGGCGAGCGAGGATCCGCTGTTCTTCGCCGTCATCGACAAGGCGAGCGGCAAGGTCGCCGGACGTCAGACGCTGATGCGCATTGATGCCGCCAACGGCGTCATCGAGATCGGCAACATCTATTGGGGGCCGCTGATCTCGCGCAGGCCGCAGGCGACGGAAGCACAGTTCCTGTTTACCAAATATGCCTTCGACGAGCTCGGCTATCGCCGCTACGAATGGAAATGCAACAACCGCAACGAGCCGTCGAAACGTGCGGCGGAACGTTTCGGCTTCAAGTTCGAAGGCATTTTCCGCCAGCATCTTGTGGTGAAGGGCGAAAACCGCGATACGGCGTGGTATTCGATCATCGACAAGGAGTGGCCGGCGCTGCGCAAGGCCTATGAGGCCTGGCTCGATCCGGCGAATTTCGATGGCGAGGGCCGCCAAAAGCGACGGCTCGAGGATTTCCGCGCCGAGTCCGGCGCGTAGCAGGAGTTGCGCGATGGCGCATGATCACGGCTCACACGCCCACAGCCACGGCGCCGATGACGTGCACGGGTCGACCGACAAGAAGCGCGTTCTCGTCGCGGGCTGCCTGACAGCCGGCTTCATGATCGCGGAGGCGCTCGGCGGCTGGCTCACCGGCTCGCTGGCGCTGCTCGCGGATGCCGGCCATATGCTGGCGGACGCGATCGCGCTCGGCCTTGCCTGGTATGCCTTCCATCTCACCGGACGTCCGGCTACCGGGCGTCTCACCTACGGCTTCGCTCGCGTGAAGACGCTGGTCGCCTACACCAACGGCATCGCCATCTTCGTCATCGCGCTTTGGATCGTCTACGAGGCCTGGGGGCGGCTGATGCACCCGGCGCCGGTGCTGGGCGGGCCGATGCTGGTGGTGGCGGTCGCCGGCCTGCTGGTCAACGTCGCCTCCTTCCTCGTGCTGCATGGCGGCGACCGCGAGAGCCTCAACATGCGCGGCGCCATACTGCATGTGCTGGGCGACCTGCTTGGCTCGGCCGCGGCAATCGCTGCGGCCCTCATCATCCTCGCCACCGGCTGGACGCCGATCGATCCGATCCTCTCCGTGCTAGTGGCGCTGCTGATCCTGTCGACGGCGTGGTCGCTGATGCGCGAGGCCGCCCATGTGCTGCTCGAAGGCGTGCCGGCAAGCCTCGATCGCGATCTCATCGCCAAGGATCTGGAAGCCGCGGTCAAGGGCGTGCGGGAGGTGCATCACATGCATGTCTGGTCGCTCGACGGCACCAGCAACATGGCGACGCTGCATGCCTGCCTGAATGACGGCGTCGATGCGCATGCTGCGGTGAGCGCCATCAAGAAGCGGCTTGCGGCGAAGCACGGGATCGATCATGCAACGGTGGAGCCCGAGTTCGGCCTGTGCGCCGACAGCCATGACGAGCACGATCATCACCATGATCACGACCATGCGCATGATGCGCCTCGCGATCGCCGCCACTATCACTGAGCCGGTGATGAGCTTCGGATCGAGGGACGGCGCCTGATGGATCGCGAGACGCGCAACGCGGCGATCGCCGCGGCCTGGATACTGCTCCTGTTCGGCCTCGCCGCCTATTTCCTGCCGACCATCATGCTGGCCGCCGGCAAGGTCTCGACGGTCCTTGCGGTCGTCATCGCCGCGCTCTTCATGGTGGGGCTGTTCGTCGTCCTGTGGCTGCGCGGACGCAGCCAACGCAAGAAGGGTCTATGAGATGAGAGTTCTGATTACCGGCGCCGCCGGCATGGTTGGCCGCAAGCTGATCGCAAGGCTGGCCAAGGACGGTGTGCTGCGCGGGCGCAAAATAACCGCGCTCGATCTGCATGATATCGTGCCGCCGCAGGCGCCGACGCTCGCCGGAGTCGATGTCTCGATCCACACCGGCGATCTTTCCACGCCCGGTGCGACGGCCAAGCTCGTTGCTTCCCGCCCGGACGTGATTTTCCATCTCGCCGGCATCGTTTCCGGCGAGGCGGAGGCCAATTTCGACCTCGGCTACCGCGTCAATCTCGACGGCACGCGCGCTTTGTTCGACGCGGTGCGGGTGGCGGGCTTCGCGCCGCGCCTTGTCTTCACCTCGTCGATCGCGGTGTTCGGCGCGCCGTTCCCGGATGTCATCCCGGACGAGTTCCATCCGACGCCGCTCACCTCCTACGGCACGCAGAAGCTGATCAGTGAGGCGCTGCTTGCCGACTACTCGCGGCGCGGAGTCTTCGACGGCATCGGCATCCGGCTGCCCACCATCTGCGTGCGGCCGGGCAGGCCGAACAAGGCGGCGTCGAGCTTCTTCTCAGGGATTATCCGCGAGCCGCTCAGCGGCCAGGAGGCGATCCTGCCGGTGCCGCGCTCGGTGCTGCACACGCATGCCAGCCCGCGATCGGCGGTGAATTTCCTGATCCATGCGGCCGAAATCGATGGCGATAAGGTCGGGCCGCGGCGCAATCTCACCATGCCCGGCGTGGCCGTCACGGTCGGCGAGCAGATCGAAGCGCTCGCGCGCATAGCCGGCGCCGAGGTGGTCAAACGGATCCGCGAGCAGCCCGACGAAACGATCTGGGCGATCGTCAGAGGCTGGCCGACGCGCTTCGAGGCGCGCCGCTCGCGGGAACTGGGTTTTGTCGCCGAGAAGAATTTCGACGAGATCATCCGCGCCTATATCGAGGACGAACTCGACGGAAAGATTGGGTGACAGTTCCGGTCGGCTTCAGACGCCGCCCGTCAGGCTGGCCGACAAGAGCAGCAGGCCAACGACGAAGATGAAGGCGGCGCCGCCGATCTCGACGATCGAATGGATGCGGTTGCCGATGCGTCCGTCGCCGGCGAAATAGACAGCCCAGTTCTTGGCCGTCACCGCGATCGTCGCCAGCGCTGAGACGGTGATCGCGGTGCCGATCGACATGGCGAGCACCGAGAGCAGGCCGCCGAGCCAGAGTCCGTTGAGGAGCGCGAAGCTCAGCACGATCAGCGCGCCGGAGCAGGGGCGGATGCCGACGGCGGCCACCGCCGACCAGGCGGTCTTCCAGTCGAAGCGATCGCCCGAAAGCAGCGCCGGATCCGGCGCGTGCGAATGGCCGCAGGTGTCGCAGACTTCGCCCGGGCCGTGGTGATGTTGGCCAGCGTGAGCATGGTCGTGCGCCGCGTGGTCGTGATCATGCGCCTTGTGATCAGTCGCCTCATGGCTGTGCGCATGCGAATGCGCGGCATGATCATGGTCGTGATGCGCGTGCGAGTGCGTCGAGCGGGCATGCGCGGAATGCGAATGGGAGTGGGAATGACCGGCATGGGAATGCGCGTGAGCATGCGAGTGCCCGCCACGCGAGTGGCCGGCATGGGCCGCCGACAGGCTGTAGGCCGGACCGGCGCCGAACCGCCGAAGAATGGCCGGGCCCGCCTTGCGCCACAGTAGCCAGGCGCCGAACAGCGTCACCAGCACATAACTGGAGATCTCAAGAAACCATGCCGCGTCGGTCATCGACACCGCCGTGCCGCGCAGCACGAAATAGGCAAGCATCATGACGACGACCGCGGTCAGCCCCTGCAGCAGCGCCGAGACGAAGGACAGCATGATCCCGCGCTTCAGCGCCACTTCGTTGGCGACCATGTAGGATGAAATCACCGCCTTGCCGTGGCCGGGCCCGGCGGCGTGGAAAATGCCGTAGGCGAAGGACAGGCCGACCAGCAGCCAGAGCTTGCTGCCGTCCTGGCGCATGGCTTTCATCGCGGCCGCCAGCGAATGGTAGAATTCCTGCTGCCTGAGATTGATCCACATCAGGATATGGGCGAACGGACCGGTCGTGCTCGGCGCCATGCCGTCATTGGTGCCGATGCCGAGCGAGCTCTGGGCATGGGCGACGCCAGGTAAATGCGTCATGACCAAGGTGGCGGCCGCGAGGCCGAGCGCCAAGCGTAGCGACGGTTTCATCACCGATTATCCTTCCGGCGGACAGTTCAGTTCGAGCTTGGTGGCGAAGATCTTGCTCATGTCGGTGCCCGTCGGATCGTTGAAGAAGGCTTCCGTCAGGGTCTTCTGGTTTTCCTTGATCGCTTCGTCCGGATCGGGACGGATCACCTTCTTGGTGCAATTCGCGGGCAATCCCTCAACGGTGAGGTTGGCGTCGTCGGTGAAGTCGATCGCCGTGTAGAAGGTCGGATCGTAGACGCCGATGTCGATCTTGCCGGCGAGCTTGATCGGCGTCTTCGGCTGCGACTCGAACAGAATGATCAGCTGGTCGTTGTCGAAGCTCGCCATCAGATGCGGCGGAGGGACCATGGCCACGTCCTTGCCGTCCTGCGTGACCAGCTGGAAATAGTTGAACTCGGCCAGCGAGGAATGGACGGTGTCGGCCACTTCCTTGAGCTCTTTGTCGTCAAGCTTCAGATCGGAGTTCTTGTCGAACTCCATCATCACTGTACTCGAAAACAGATCGTCGAAGCGCCAAAGGTGGCGCAGCGCCGTCACACTTTGGTGATCCGCGCCGAGGATGACGTCGAGGCGAGCCTCGGCGAAGACGTGCGGGTGCACCTGGGCCGGCTCTACCGTGGCAAAGGTGGCCGCAATTGCCGAAGCCAGTATGGTTGCTTGCCGTTTCAAGTGCATTCCGGGCCGCGATTCCATCGACTTTGGGAGTGGGCTCCGAGAGTTAACAGAAAGGGGGCGAAATTGGGACGCGCTCTCGGAGAGCGTCGCGCTTTTTCCAGATTCGCCCGATGCGCTTTTAGGTCTGATTCTGCGCATGTCCTTGTGCCGAAAACGGTTCCCACCTTCGGGGGACGTGCTTCACGCAGCGTCGCGCGTCCTGAACCAGTGCACCAGGAAATCGACGAAGACACGGACCTTGGCGGGCAAATAGCGGCGATGCGGATAGACCGCGAAGATGCCGCTGCCCGAGAGGATGCGGTCGTCGAGCACCGTCACCAGCTTGCCCGACGCGACTTCGGGCGCAGCGATGAAATCCGGCAGGATGGTGAAGCCCAGGCCCGACACGGCGGCTGCTCTCGCCGCCATCGGACTGTTGACCTCGATCGGCCCCGACACGGTGACGCTCACCGAATCCTCGCCGTCTCCCTTGAAGCGCCAGTTGGCTAAAGAGCGGCCGTTGGTGTCGACGATGCAGGGCATGTTGGAAAGATCCTGCGGGCGGGTCGGGGTGCCATGCTTTGCGAGCAGGTCCGGCGACGCGCAGAGCTTGATCGAAAACGGCCCGAGGCGCCGCGCGATCAGCGACGAGTTCTCCAGCCGCGAAATGCGCACGGCGACATCGAAGCCTTCCTCGACCAGATCGACGAAGCGGTCGTCGAGATGGATGTCGAGAACGATGTCCGGATGTTGCTTGGCAAAATCGATCAGCGACTGCCCAATCGGCGCGTCGGCGAAGGTGCGCGCAGCCGAGAGCTTGATGCGGCCGCGCACGTCGCCGGAAGATTCGCGCACGGCATCGGCGAGGCTGTCGACCTCGCGCACGATTTCGGAGGCGCGCTGATAATAGGTGTGACCGGCTTCGGTCAGCGAGAACTGCCGCGTGGTACGGTTCAACAACAGCGCGCCGAGCTCGTCCTCGAGCTCGCGCACATATTTCGACAGCAGCGCCTTGGAACGGCCGATCTTGCGCGCGGCGGCCGAGAAGCCTTCGGCCTCGACGACGTCGATGAAGGCGCGCATGCGGGTCAATGTATCCATGATCAGACCTTTCGGGCCGCGTCGAGAATCGTGCGGCCGAGCCCTATCAGGGCGACGTCGCTGCCGGAAGGGCCGAGCAGCGACAGGCCGAAGGGCGCGCCGTCGACGGAACCGAGCGGCAAGGTGATCTGCGGGAAGCCCGACAACCCGGCCAGGCACAAAAGATGCAGCGCCCTTTCGCGATAGGCCTGGAACTGCTGCGGCGTGCTGGTCTTCAGTGGCGCTGCGCCCGGCACGGTCGGCAGAACAAGAAAGCCGTCGTTGCCGAGCAGCTTGCCGAACTCGGAACGGAAGGCTGCCCGACGCGCCGTTTCGGCTTCGACTGTCTTTGGGTCGATCGTGCGGCCGAAGCCGAAACGCTCGTCGACACCCGGACCCAGCCCGTGACCGCCTGCCGAAATCCAGCCGCCATGCACCTGCCAGGCCTCGAAGGCCTGCAGCCGGCGAAAGCACCAGTAGAGATCATCTGGGGACGAGGCGAAGGCGTGTTCGGTTTCGGTCGGCTCGCCGACGACGGCTGCTGCCTGTGCCTTCACCCGCGCATATTCGGCGGCTTCCGTCGGCCCGGAGACAAAGGCATCGAGCCAGCCGATCGACAGCGGGCGGTTGAGCGGATGCTGGTGTGGATCGCGCCCGAGCAGAAGCTTGCCGACCAATTCGTAAGTTTCTATGTCGCCGGCGAACCAGCCGAAGGTGTCGAAGCTCGGCGCGAGCTTCATGGCGCCCTCGAGCGATATCCGGCCGTGACTGGTACGCAGCCCGATCAACCCGCAGAAGCTCGCCGGCGCGCGGATCGAGCCGCCGGTGTCGGAGCCGACGGCGATGTCGGCAAGGCCGCCGGCGACCGCTGCCGCCGAACCTGACGAGGAGCCGCCGGTCACGCGATCCGGAGCGGCTGCGTTCACCGGAAACGGGAAATGCGAATTCTGGCCGAACAGCGAGAAGGCGAGCTCGTCGGTTTGCGTCTTGCCGACGAATCGCGCACCGGCATCGAGAATCAACTGCACAGCCTCGGCCGTCCGCGAGGCGGCGTGAGCCTGTTCGAACTTGCGCGGGTTGCCGCAGCCGGTGCGATAGCCGGCGACGTCATAGATGTCCTTCACGGCTAGGCGCAGGCCGGCCAACGGGCCAAATTCCGCATTGGCCACGGGCATTTGACGCAGATCGAGGAAGGCGTTGAGAGGGCCGTGGGTGCCTGGCATTGTTCGATTTCCGAATACGGTCCACAAACATTGTTCGATGCCGCAATTTTTACAACCGGCGCTGACGATTTTTATTGATTGTGAAACCCTTCGCTCTTATATCGCGCTTGCCCAAAGTCGCACGTGCCTGTGGGTGTCCGCCGATCCTCGAATGGTGAGGGCAATCGGTAAGGTAACTGGAGCCAACCCCTCCAGTCGGTCAGTGGCCAACCACAAGACCGAGGACACCTTGAAGCAACGACGGTGCGGGCCTTTCTGGTGTCTGCCGGTCGTCCAAAGACCGGGGTTACTGAAGAGGCACACCTTCATTGCCGGCAGTGCGGACGGGTCCTCCCATCCAAGCCAAGGCAGACAAAGCGAACCGAGGCCGGGCAAGGCCAGGTTCACCGCCGCGAGACGGCGATCCGTGGTTCCGGGGTCTCCACCGGCTGGTTCCATGGATTTTCCGTCCCGCCTTTGTCCACCGCGAGTTCGCGAGGCCGAGCGCCCGCGTCCCGCAGCCTTCGTGCGCGCCGAAAGGCGCAGATGGAGAGACCTCGATGGCCAGCCAGCGCATCCTTGACTTTCTCGCCACCCGACGTCCGAATGGCCCCTGCCTCGTCGTCGACCTCGATGTCGTGCGCGACAATTTCCGCGCCTTCGAGAAGGCGTTGCCCGATCCCAAGATCTACTATGCGGTGAAAGCAAACCCGGCGCCGGAGATCCTGCGTCTGCTTGCTGCGATGGGCTCGTCCTTCGACACCGCATCGGTTGCCGAGGTCGAGATGGCGATGGATGCCGGCGCGCCGGCGGATCGCATTTCCTTCGGCAACACCATCAAGAAGGAGCGCGACATTGCGCGCGCCTACCAGCTCGGCATCCGCCTCTACGCCGTGGATTGCGTTGAGGAGGTCGAGAAGATCGCCCGCGCCGCCCCGGGCTCGCGCGTGTTCTGCCGCGTGCTCACCGACGGCGAGGGTGCCGAATGGCCGCTGTCGCGCAAGTTCGGCTGCGTGCCGGCAATGGCGGTGAATGTGCTGCGACATGCCAAGGCGCTCGGTCTCGATGCCTATGGCGTGTCGTTCCATGTCGGCTCGCAGCAGACCGATCTCTCGGCCTGGGACCGCGCGCTGGGCGATGCCAAGAAGGTGTTCGCCACGCTCGCCGAGGAAGGCATCGTCTTGAAGATGGTCAACATGGGCGGCGGTTTCCCGACCCGTTACCTGAAGGACGTGCCGGCGGCGCAGGCCTATGGCCAGGCGATCTTCTCGGCGCTGCGCAAGCATTTCGGCAACGCGCTGCCCGAGACGATCATCGAGCCGGGTCGCGGCATGGTCGGCAATGCCGGCGTCATCAAGTCGGAAGTCGTGCTGATCTCGAAGAAGGCCGACAATGACAATGTGCGCTGGGTGTTCCTCGACATCGGCAAGTTCGGGGGCCTCGCCGAGACCATGGACGAGGCGATCCGCTATCCGATCGTGACGCCGCGCGACGGATCGGAGACCGCGCCTTGCGTGCTCGCCGGCCCGACCTGCGATTCGGCCGATGTGCTCTACGAGAAGACGCCTTATCCGCTGCCGCTGTCGCTCACCATCGGCGACGAGGTGCTGATCGAAGGTACCGGCGCCTACACGACCACCTATTCGTCGGTCGCCTTCAACGGCTTCGAGCCTCTCCGATCCTACGTGATCTGAAGGCGCGAGCCTTCAGATCAACCGGCGTGGGCGACATCGCCCGCCGGGGCTCGCTTGTGGAACAGATCTCCGCTCGTGAAGGATCGCGGAAATGGACTTTGCAGATTTCATCATTGAGGGCGCCGCGCGCCGGGTCTCCCCCCTCGAGGGGGAGATGGCCGCGCAGCGGTCAGAGGGGGGCGTCGCGCGTGGAGCGCCAGCGCCGCTTCTCGTCACGCTGGGCGCCGGTATTACATGCGCAACGACCCCCTCTGTCGCCTTTGGCGACATCTCCCGCTCGAGGGGGGAGATTGCGCCGGCCTTCGTCATCGTTGCCGAAGGCATCGGTGATATGCAGGCGCGCGAAGCGCTGCTCGACCGCGCCATGGGGCCGAAGCGCAGGAAGAAGTCGTCCGAGAAACTGCGGCGTGGCCGCCGGCCGTCGGAAGGCCTGGCCTTTGTCGCGCGCGACCCGTCGGGCGCGCTCGTCGGTACGGTTCGGCTGTGGGACGTGACGCTGGGCGAGGGTGGTCCGGCAGCGCTCCTGCTTGGGCCGCTGGCAGTCGAGCCGGGCCTGAGGAGCGGCGGCATCGGCTCGGCGCTGATGCGGCACGCGATCGCCGAGGCTGCGCGGCTCGGTCACGGCGCGATCCTGCTCGTCGGCGATGCACCCTATTACGGGCGGTTCGGTTTTTCGGCCGACCGCACCGGCTCGCTCGCCATGCCTGGGCCCTATGAGCGGCACCGCCTGCTGGCGCTCGAGCTGAAGGAGGGCTCGCTCGACGGGACCGCGGGCACGATCAAGGCCGCCGGCCGCAAGGTCAAGGCGCTGGATTTCGTCGCCTGACTGTCGGAGGCATTACCGATGCGGCGCCGCGCGTTCAAAAACGCGGCGCCACATCGCTCTTCTAAAATAGTTGGCTGGCGGTCAGCCGAGCAACTGGCTGAGCGCCATGGCGACCGTCATGTCGCCCTCGACCTTCAGCTTGCCGGCCATGAAGGCCATGGTCGGGTTGAGGTCGCCGGCGATCAGCGAATCGAGATCGTCGAGCGAGAGCTTGATCGTGCAGTCGGTCGGGGCGTCGGCGGTCGAGACGGTCGCGCCGTCGATCACGATGACGCCGTCGCTGCCAGTGTCGAACTTGACCGAATGCTCGAAGCCGGCGCTTGCCACGCGCGACCTGATCTTGTCGGCAATCTCCTGAACGCCCATGGCGGTTCTCCTCGTTTGGTTGCGTTTGACGCGCACCGGCCTTGGCCGCTGGGCGAGGCGCCGCGTCGCGCGGGAGCGCGGCGACAGCCATCGGCGCATATAGCTTCGGGTTGACGTTTACGTCAACGTGGCTGCCATGCGGCATGTCGCATCACCAGACGAGGGTGTGAACCCGCCAGTCGATCGCCGAGAGCCGATCAATGCTCCGGCTGGAACGCCTTGGTCATCGCTTGCGCGGTCTCGCCGGCAGTCTTCCGGCGGCGGATGGCGTTGTCGCGGATTTCGTCCTTGGACAGGAAGTTGACCTGGTCGATCAGCACGTCATGCACCAGCTCGACGCCAACGCGGGCGTTGACGGTCTCGCGGATCGCTTTGCGGAAAGCATCGAGATCGATCGTGTCCTTCTTGGTGAAATCGATCTGCGGATTGGAATAGAGGTAGGAATAGACCTGATCGGTAATGATGGCCGGCGCCGGGATCGACAGTTTCTTTATCTGATCCGGCTCCACCGTGTAGACGAGTTTGGTGAGAAAATAGCCATCGATTTTGGCATCGCGGACGAGCGGTACCGAAATGATGTCGGTCTTGACGTAGTCGAGACCGCCCAGCATCGGCTTCGGCGGCTCACCGACGCCGCGCTCGCCCGCCGCCTGGAATGAATAAAACACCGCGCCGAGGGTTACGGCGCAGATCCAAAGCGCTGCGGCGAGGAATTTGATCACCGAATCCTACCTTGCTCCCCAGTCATCTCATTCAAGCCCGGGCATATCCGAATTCGCCTGCCGAGTAGGTGCCGTCGGCATCGGCGCGCTGGATGGCGTTCTTCAACAGCGTGGCGACCTCGTTGACGGCATTGAGATGGGCAAGAATAGCCGCCTCGTTCTTTGCCAGCTTCTGGCGCAGCCGCGCCAGCCCTTCGCGATGCTGCTCGAGGAACTCGATCTCATTGGCGCCCTTCAGCGCGCGGGTCAGTTCGTAGAGATAGCGGCTTTTGCGGGCATTCGAGGCCTTGAGGTCGTAGCTGGTGCCGCTGCGGATACCCGCCGTCTCCTCGTCCACCGCCTCCTCGATCCGGCCAATGATGGCGGCGAGGTTGCCAGGCCGTGCAGCTGCGATCGGTGCTTCCGCGGCGGTGGTTCGTGCAGGCAGGTTGGAAAGGTCCGTTTGGTCGGCCATGTAGGTCCCTAGATCTTGATGTCCGTTTTTATGGTTGTGTCGTCACCGGTCATAGACCGGGCGGCCTTACGCTCGAGCTCGTCGACCAGGGAGGTCGAAAGCCTGGTCTGCTGGTCGATCTCGGCTTTCTCCGGTCCGCCCCCAACGGACCCGACCGGCACCTTGTGTTTGCCGTCCAGATAATGGTCGGCAAGCATCGATCTCGCGATGCCGATCCCGCCATGCGCGGCCATGACATCGGCTACCTTTTCGGCAAGCTGCGATTTCCACATGTCGCCGGCCAGACCCTTGCCGTAAACGCCCTCGGTGTCCTTAGGCATCATGTTCTGGATGAAAGTGGTCAGCACCATCGCCTCGAAGCGCTGGAACTTTTTAGCCGGATTTGCCGCCTCGGCCTTGTCGGCAGCGGCGCGCGAGAGCACCGAGCCCGCCTCGACCGAGGCAGTCTGGTCGATCGAGAAGGTCTCCCCGGCACCGCCGGCCCGCCTCGCGAGTGCTGCCCGCGCGGCCTCGACGTCGGCCGGCTCCGCCGCACGGGCGACGTCCATCACGATGTCGCTGGGAGGTGAAATCGCCAAGAAAGCACTGCCTTTTGCCGGTTATGTCCGTTGCACAATGACGCAACAAGCTTGTGGCAGGCTTGCGGGGATGGCGAGGTGCAGTGCAGCCCGCTCCAAGCGGCGGCGCGCCCGCCGCCAGAGAGTCACCTCATCGATCGATCGTTCGGCCGAACCCCTCCGTAGCTTCGTACAAGCTCAAATCTTATTTTAGCAGGTATTAATATTTTAACGGTGTTGCCCCGCCGCCGGCGCAATTCGGGTTTTGAAAACGACTAATTAACCCCGCCCCCTCATCCTCGAGACCACGCTTTGGAGACGTTGATCGTGAAAAGCGATGTCGTGCTGATCGCATTTCTGCTGTCGGTTGCCAGCCCATTTGCCGCCCAGGCCGGAACGGCGATGCAAACCAAAGGCAAGGCGTTCCCACCGCCGGCCTTCTATTCGTTCTGCAGCCGCCAACCCAGCCTCTGCAGCACGGCCGGCGGAACAAAGGTCGTCGCCCTGCGGCCTCAGCTCAGCGCGCAATTGAACGAGATCAACCTTTCGGTCAATTCACGCATTACCGAGGTCAGTGATCGAGCCGTTGTCGGCAAGAACGACGACTGGCGCGTGCCGACCGTGTCCGGCGATTGCGAGGATATCGCGATACTGAAGAAGCTCGAACTGATGAAGCGCGGCTGGCCGGCCTCGGCGCTGCTGTTGACCGTGGCAAGCTATCGCGGCGAGGGACACACGGTGCTGACGGTGCGCACCAACGAGGGCGACCTGGTGCTCGACAACCTCACCAGCGCGGTCCGTGATTGGTCCAGCACGCCCTACAACTATTTCGCCCGGCAGGCGCAGGGCAATGGCAGGCGCTGGGAGCGGATCGGGGCGGCCAAGTCGGTCGGCACGACGGCGATCGGCATCTGACAGCCTCGTTCGCCGCGCGCCGGATCCACCGCTCTATCTCCTTGGTTTGACGCAAGTCCGGACGGGAGGCCACGGCGACGTCGCCGAGCCCAACCGTTTCATGCTTTTCCTGATTGCCCTAGTCATGTCCCCGCTTCTGGGCAATGAGGTCCAGCCGCTCGCGGTCTGAGCGTTCGCGCTCGTCGCGGCGGCGAGCGTCCCTATAGGCGCGCTCGACCATGTTGGTCCGCGCGGTCGCGGCGGCGATCAACGTCGCCTCCTCCCGGGCGCTTTCAAGATTCTGTTTTTGTTGGCCGAGCGCGTTCGCAATCCGGCGATGGTAAAGTTCCGGGAACAGGCCGGCCAGCGAGCTGTCAGCGTCGAAATGCCCGATGAGTTCCTTTGCTTCCGATTCGGCCGCCGCGGCCGCGGAGAGGAAGCCGGCATGACGAGTTTCGTGCACCGCCTTCAACTGCTCCTGCACCTTGACCAACTTCTTCAGTCTGTCCTTGCGCGAGGCCATCGCGGCTACCTCGCTAGCGTCAGGTCGACAAAGCCGTCGACGAACAACGACAGCAAGGTGCCGATGGCAAAGTAGAAGATGATCAGCCCGCCGGCGATGACGAAGGGCAGCGAGATGAAATACACCGGGATCTGCGGCGTCAGCTTGTTGACGAAGCCGATCGTCAAATTGACCAGAATGGCGTAGGCGACGAAGGGACTGCCGAGCCGGATGACCAGGAAGAAGGCGTCCGACACCGTGTCGGTGACGTCGACCAGCGCCGCCTGCGGGTTGAAGAATACATTGACCGGAGCAACCGTGTAGGAGGCGACCAGCGCGCGCACGATCTCGTGGTCGAAGTCGAAGACGAAAAGCAGGAGCAGCGCCGAGAACGAGATGATGGCGGCAAGCGCAGCCTGCGGCTCCGGCTCCTCGATCGCCGGGCCGCCTGAGCCGCCATAGCCGATCATCATGGCGATGGCCGAGCCCATGAAGCGCAGCGCTTCCATATACAGCCTGGTCATGGCGCCGATCAGCCCGCCGACCAGAAGCTCGGAAACGATCATCGGCACCAGAACCTGCGGGCGCGGGTCGACATAGGGATAGATGCGGTCCCAGAGGAAGGCGAGCAGGCCGCCGGTGGCGGCGATCGACACAAACAGCCGGACCTGGAGAGGCACGCGGGCGCTCGACAGGCCGGGCATCAGCATGAAACAGGCGCCGATGCGGCAGAAGGCGAGGAAGGCGGCGATGACGACGCCTTGCGAGAGCGCGTTCACGAGATCGTTCCGAGCACCTTGATTTCGACGCCCTTGGCGATCTCGACGTGGCTGAGCACGGGCAGCGTGGTGAACAGCCGCTCGATGATCATGCGCACATAAGGCCGCGCGTCCGGCGCGGTGACCAGCACGAAGCGCTCGCCGGCTTCGAGATGCTTGCGGATCGCCTTGGTGGCGTCCTGGCCGAATTCCTCGAGCTGGCGCGGATCGATGTCGAACTCGCGCACCTCGCCCTTGGCGTCCCGCTTGAGGCTCTGGTGAAAGGCGAGGTCCCATCGGTTGCCGAGGCGCAGCACCTTGAGCATGCCGCCCTCGGAGAGATCGCCGCAGATCTGCTGCGCCATGCGGATGCGGACATGCTCGACGATCTGCTCGGTGCGGCGCACATGCGGCGCGATCTCGGCGATGGCCTCGATGATCAGGTGCAGGTTGCGGATCGAGACGCGCTCGGCAAGCAGAAGCTTCAGCACCGCCTGCAGGCCGGGATAGGAGATGTGCGACGTGCAGATCTCGTCGGCGAGCTTGCGGTATTCGGGGTCCAGCCGCTCGAGGAGCGCCTTCATGTCCTTGTACGACAGAAGCTGCGGCAGGTTGTTGCGGATCACCTCGGAGAGGTGGGTGAGCAGCACCGACATGTTGTCGGCAAAGGTGTAGTTCTCGCGCTTCAGATCTTCGGCGAAGGTTTCCAGCACCGAATAGGCGCGCATGCCGAAAGCGGGCTCGCGGATTTCCTCACCGGGGATGTCGGGCACGCCGCGGGTGCCAAGCAGCACCATGATTTCGCCGACGCGCATCTGGTATTCGGCAACGACGGTGCCGTGGACCTTGATCTGATAGCTCTTCGGCGGGATGGCGAAGTCGTCGGCGACGCGCACCTCCGGCACCACGAACCCATATTGCTGGGCGAATTTCTTGCGCATCTTCGACATGCGGAACACCAGCTCCTGATGTGCGACCAGCAGCCTGGTCGAGAGCTGCTTGCCGATCAGCAGCTCGATCTCGGCAGTCGCAAGCGAGGCCTTGACCGAATTCTTCTCCTCCTCGACCTTGTCGGCCTTCTCCTTGTTCTTCTGCGCTTCGGCTGCCGCCAGCGCGCGGTTGTGGCGCAGCGGGATGACGTAGCCGAGGCCGGCCATGGCGCCGGCAAGGGCAAAGAACGGGAATAGCGGCAGACCGGGCATAAGGCCGAGGATGACGAGCAGCGAGGCCGCGACATAGAGCGCGCGCGGATGCGCGCCGAGCTGGCCGAACACCGCCTGATTGGCGGAGCCCCGCGTGCCGCCCTTGGAGACGAGCATGCCGGCGGCGAGCGAGACGATGAGGGCCGGGATCTGGGTGACGAGGCCGTCGCCGACCGACAGCTTGATGAAGACGTCGGCCGCCTGGCCGAGGCCCATGCCGTGGCGCAGATAGCCGATGGCGATGCCGCCGACGATGTTGATGGCGGTGATGATGAGGCCGGCGATGGCGTCGCCGCGCACGAATTTCGACGCGCCGTCCATCGAGCCGAAGAAGGAGGATTCTTCTTCCAATTCGCGGCGGCGAAGCTGCGCCGTCTTCTCGTCGATCATTCCGGCGGAAAGGTCGGCGTCAATCGACATCTGCTTGCCGGGGATGGCGTCGAGGGTGAAGCGCGCACCGACTTCGGCGATGCGGGTGGCGCCCTTGGTGATGACGATGAAGTTCACCACGATCAGGATCATGAAGACGATGAGGCCGATGACGAAGTCGCTCGACATCACCAGCTTCGAGAAACCCGAGATGACGTAACCGGCGGCATGCGTACCCTCATTGCCATGCGACAGGATCATGCGCGTGGTGGCGATGTTGAGCGAGAGCCTGAGCATCGTGGCGATGAGCAGCACGGTCGGGAAGGAGGAGAAATCCAGCGGCCGCTGGATCCAAAGCGCCACCATCAGGATCAGCACCGAGAGCGCGATCGAGAAGGCAAGGCCGATATCGATGAGAAAGGCCGGGATCGGCAGGAACAGCACCGCCAGGATGACGACGATGCCGAGCGCGAAGAAAACGTCGCGGCCGTTCTTGGCCACCAGGCCGGACGGGATTGTTTCGCTGATCGCCATATCGTCCTCGAATCCAGACTTGCCCAGTGCAAAGGCAGGCTCCCGACCGTTAACCGGTCAAGCTTGCGCGAAGGTGGGAGAGGGGCTACGGGATTTGAGCCGGCTGGCGAAAGGAAAGGCGCATGCTCCTCATCATCGGCACGATTCGGCTGCCACCCGACAGGCTCGAGCAGGCAAGGCCGGCGATGGGACGAATGATTTCAGCGAGTCGCGCCGAAGCCGGCTGCCTCGCATATTCCTATGCGCAGGATGTTCTCGATCCCGGCCTGATCCATGTCTCGGAAGCCTGGCGGGATCGTGCGGCGCTCGAGGCGCATTTCAAGTCAGCGCATATAGCCGAATGGCGCGCGAGCTGGGCGGAACTCGGCATTGGGGATCGGAAGCTGGCGCTCTATGAAGCGGGCGAGGGTACTGCGATCTAACCGGCCGTGTCCGCGATCGAGACGGCGACCAGCCAGCGCCGGACGGCGCGCTCTTCGTTGGCCGAAAGTGCGGCGGTCAGCTCGCGTTCAAGCCGCTGCACCCGCTCGCGACATTTCTTCAGCAAGGCACGGCCGCTGTCGCTAAGATCAAGGTGCTGGATGCGCCCGTGCACCGCATGCGGCTTGCGGACCACGGAACCGGCCTTTTCCAGATTGCCGACGATCACGCTCACCGTCTGCGGCGTCAGCACCGCGAGCCGGGCGAGGTCGGCATTGGAGATGCCTGGATAGGCCGACAGCATGGTCAGCGTCGCGAATTGCGGCTGCGTGACGCCGAACTCATCCAGCGCCCGCTCGACCCGCAGCCTGTAGGCGCCGGCGGCCTGGCGCAGCAGGTAGCCGAGATAACCTTCCTCGCCGCGCTTGCCTTTGCCAGGGGCCGGAATTTCCGGTTTCTGCTTGCGCACGATGTAAGTCCTCTTATATGTTGTTCGAACTCTGATATTATCTCAAGATGGAATGGAAGACGATGGGCTATCGCATCTTTCTTGCTGGTGGTTCCGGCGCGATCGGCCGCCGCCTGATCCCGCAACTGGTCGCTGCCGGCCATCAGGTAGCTGCGACAACGCGCCGGGCCGAGAAGGCCGAGGAGCTCCGCGCGATCGGGGCCAGCCCGGTGGTGATCGATGTGTTCGATGCCGGCGACCTGCTTGCGGCGGTCGCCGAGGTGAAGCCGGAGGTCGTGATCCATCAGCTTACCGATCTGCCGGCCGGACTCGATCCCAACAAGATGGGCGAGGCCATCATCGGAAACGCGCGCGTCCGCGACGAGGGGACCCGCAATCTGGTCGAGGCCGCGGCGTCGGCCGGCGCCCGTCGCCTGATCGCGCAGAGCATCGCCTGGGCCTATGCGCCCGGACCCGAGCCGCATGCCGAAACCGATCCGCTCGACAGCGGCGCCGAAGGCGGCCGCGGCATCAGCGTCGGCGGCGTGATCGCGCTCGAACGCCAGGTTCTCGAGGAGCCCATGACGGGCATCGTGCTGCGCTATGGGCATCTCTACGGGCCTGGTACCGGAGCCGACGCTGCCGCCGACCCGGCGCTGCATGTCGATGCCGCCGCTTATGCGGTGCTGCTTGCCGCCGAGCGCGGTGCGCCGGGCGCCTTCAACATCGCCGAGCCGAACGGCCATGTCGCGACCGACAAGGCGGTCAGCGAACTCGGCTGGCGGCCCGACTTCCGTCTGGCTGTGTGAGGCAGACGGAGGAATTGCCGCCAAAGGACAGACCTGGTTCGAGCCGCCGGGCACGGTGCATCGTTCGCGGAGAAGGCGAGCGCAATGGAGCCGGCGGAGCTGCTGGCGACCTTCGTCACGAGGGACGATTGCGGGCCGCTGACCATCTTCGATCAGTGACATTTTCCCGTTCTCGCAGCGAGGGTAGCCGGCCCAACCGTCGCTAATCGACGCAACGCCAAAATGGCGCCACAAGGGGTCGGCATTGCGGTTGCCACTCCATGCCGTCGGGCGTATCAGGCGCGGCAGCATCCATCCTCCGCATACCGGCGAGCCGCTCCGTTGCCTGCCATAAACGAACCGCAAGTCTACGCCCGCCGGCTTCGGGCGGTGCTGATCAATTCCATTCCCGTGCTCGAGGCGCGCGGCATCGTCATTGTGCTGATGGCGGGGATGGTCGGCATGATCGCGGGCGCCCTGGTCACCGGCATGAGCGCGCTGGTGCAAGCCATGCACTTCCTGCTCTTTGACGTGCAGCCGGGCGGGCGTCTTTCAGCGATGTTTTCGCTGGCCAGTCCGGTGCAGGCGATGTTTCCGGCGATCGGGGGACTGCTGCTCGGCCTTTCGGTGATCTGGCTGAGAAGGCGGAAGTTCAGAACGCCTGTCGACCCGATCGAAGCCAACGCGCTCTACGGTGGGCGCATGTCGCTCACCGATACGTTCATCATTGTCGGCCAGACCATGATCTCCAGCGGCTTCGGCGCCTCGGTCGGTCTGGAAGCCGGTTATACGCAGGTTGGTTCCGGCATCGCCTCGCGGCTGGCGCGCGCCTTCCGGCTGCGCCGCAACGACGTCCGCATCCTGGTCGGCTGCGGCGCCGCCGGCGCGATCGCTGCCGCCTTCGACGCGCCGTTGACGGGTGCCTTCTACGGCTTCGAACTCGTCATCGGCATCTACTCGGTGGCCAATGTGGCGCCGGTCATGACGGCGGCGATCGCCGCCTCGCTGACGGCTGAGATGTTCGGCGGCGTGCCGTTTCCGCTCGAACTTTCCGGCCTGCCGACGCTGACCGCCAGCCAGTATGTGCCGTTCCTGCTGCTGGGACTGCTCGGCGGGGCGGCGTCCATCGCGATCATGCATCTGGTGAGCCTTATCGAGCGCGTCTTTGTGCGGCTGGCGATCGACGCTTCCGTCAGACCTTTCATCGGCGGCATCGTTGTCGGGCTGCTCGGGCTGGTCACGCCGCAGGTGCTGTCCAGCGGACACGGCGCGCTGCACCGCGAGTTCGCCATGAACTACGCGCTTCCCGTGGTGGCTAGCGTCTTCGTGCTGAAGCTTGCTGCCTCGGCGATCTCGCTCGGCTCCGGTTTCCGCGGCGGTCTGTTCTTCGCCTCGCTGTTCCTGGGGGCGCTGCTCGGCAAGGTCTTTGCCGGCGTCATGGCGATGGCCGCGCCCTCAACCGCGCTCGATCCGGCGGTCGCCGCTGTCGTCGGCATGACCTCGCTTGCCGTAGGTGTCGTCGGCGGCCCGCTGACCATGACTTTCCTCGCGCTGGAATCGACGCGGGACCTGACGCTCACCGGCGTGGTGCTGGCAGCGTCGATCATGTCGGCCATCCTGGTCCGCGAGACCTTCGGCTACTCCTTCTCGACCTGGCGCTTCCATCTGCGCGGCGAGACGATCCGCAGCGCCCACGACGTCGGCTGGATGCGCAGCCTCAATGTCGGGTCGATGATGCGCAAGGACGTCCGTACTATCGATGCTTCGATTACCTTGGCCGAGTTCCGCAAGGAGATCCCGCTCGGCTCGGCGCAGCGCGTCATCGCCGTCGAAGGGGGCCGGCACTATGTCGGCGTGCTGCTCGTGGCCGAACTGCACAGCGACCTCTCAGACGGCGAGACTCCGGTGCAGGCGCTCGCGCAGTTCAAGGATGCGGTGCTGGTGCCGTCGATGAACGTCCAGTCCGCCGCCGAGACCTTTCAGCGCGCCGGCGCTGAAGAGCTAGCGGTCGTTGAGGATTTCGACGACCGCATCGTGCTTGGCCTGCTCACTGAAAGCCATCTGATGCGGCGCTACGCCGAGGAGCTGGACAAGGCGCGGAGGGATCTTTCCGGCGAGGGCTGAGCCCTGATTTAATCGGCGGTCTTGCGGCCCTGCTTGGCGACTTTCCGCAGCATGGATGGGCCCAAGCGAAGAGACTCGGCTCGAGCTTTTCCATCTGTTTTGGCGCCACCCTGCCTTGCGACGAGATAGTTGGTCATCAACCTTGCCTCAACAGGCTCCGACATAAAGAACCCTTGTGCGCCGTGACAGTGTTCGTGGATCAGGAAGTCGAGTTGGGCTTCGTTCTCCACCCCTTCCGCAACAACGGTCAGGCCTAGCGAATTGGCCAGCGCGATGATGCCTCGGACCACGTTCTGTTTCTTCGTGGAGGAAGCCAGATCGCTGAGGAACGAGCGATCGATCTTCAATTGGTTCAAGTCGAAATCGGCAAGGTATCCGAAGCTCGCATAACCTGACCCAAAATCGTCGAGTGCCAGGCTCACTCCGAGGTTTCTAATCTTGCCGATACTCTCCAGGGCATTGCGGCTGTTCTGCATGAATATCCCTTCAGTGATCTCCAACTGCAGACGCGATGGAAGCAACCCCGTTTGCCGCAGCGTCTCGGTGAGATGCGTCAGATAGGCATCGGTCTGGAGGGTTCTTCCGGAGACGTTGACCGAGCAGATGAACTCTTCGGTGGAAATAGGCATCCATCGGGCGGCTTGCTCGCAAGCCTTGCCCAGAACCATCTTGTCGAGTTCCAGTATCAGCTCACTTCGTTCCGCGATCGGAATGAACGATGCCGGCGCACGAACCGCTCCCGAGACCGGGTCGTGCCAGCGGACCAGCGCCTCGGCCCCGATCATGCGGCCGGTCGCCAGCTCGAACTGGGATTGCCAGACCAGGAAGAACTCGTCGCAATTGAGGGCCCGCTTGATGGCCGCTTCTTCACCGAGCTGCATGTCGATCTGACTGAGGATCGCGGGCGAAAACGTCACGAAACCGGACCGCCCTTCGGCCTTTGCCGTGTAGAGAGCGCTATCGGCACTGTGCAGCAACGTGGAAATGTCGGAACCGTGCTGAGGGAAACATGCCATGCCGATGCTGGCGCCAATGCGCACCTGATGGCCCTCCAACTCTGCGAACCTGTTCAGCCGTTCGCGCAGACGTTGCCCCAAATCGTCATGATCATTCCGATCGGCAATAGCCATGATGGCGAATTCGTCTCCGCCCAATCGCACGGCGGCTACGTCGCCGGGCCGCTCGACCGACTGAAGGACCTCGGCAACCGCCTTCAGCAGCAGATCGCCGACGTGATGGCCGAAGGTGTCGTTCACGCTCTTGAAATGGTCGAGATCGATCAGGAGCAGCTGAAGCTGCCTACCGGTCTCCCTCGCCCGGTCCAGCATGGCGTCCCTGTTGGCTGCCATCCAGGCACGATTCTTCAGTCCGGTGGTCGCATCGCGCCAGGCGAGAAATTCCAGCTTCTTTATCGTTTCCCGGCGCCCGATGAACAGAACCGCCGTCCCGATTGCCAGCAGCGACAGGATCGTCAGAGCAAAGGCTATCTGATAGTTGAACCGATTCAGGCTGACTTCCGACGCATAGAGATCGGCGTTAACGCCCTCGCCGTATTTGTAGTACTCGTCGTTCATCCGGCCGACGATCTGCTCGAGTTCCAGACCCAGTTCCTTCAAGCGCTGCTGATCGAACGGGAGTCCCGCCGCGATTACGGCGTCGAGCCGCGTTACCGCGTCGTTCACGCGCGGCACGATGCCTGCATATGCGGGAATTGCGCTGATCGTTTCGCCGCCGTCGATCCGCTTGAAGCGGATGTAGACCAGGTCGTTTGCAGCGGCCAGATGATCGAGGCTCGCCTGAGAGTTGGGCGCGACCTCAGCGAGCGAGATCATATCCCTCAGGTGGGTCACGTCGCGTATGGCAATATGGAATTCGCGGATGGCGAAGAATCCGAACCGGGGCAGCGAAGACTCGATCTTGCTGATACTGACAAACAGCATGACGATGAGGATTGCGGAACCGATCGCCGCCAGCCCTATGGCACTGCCGTAGGTAAGCGGAATTCGCCAGCCTCTCAGTCGAGATCCCACCATGGAGGCCTACCAGCCGGTCAGTTGTCGGACTCGATCGTCTTGATCAGCCAAATCCATCGCGGTTTGCGGATCGGCGTGTCGAAGGCGGGGAAGTCCTTGAGAGGATAGACCAAGCGGGTCGGACCTTGTGTTCGTCGGGTGAGCAACTCCCCGTCCTGGCGCGTCGCGAGAAGCAGAGGACCTTCCGTCCAATCCTCGTGCGGAATCACCTGCACGTAATCGTCCGCGGCCCTTAGAGTGACGGAATCCCTATCCGCCAATCCCACGGACTTGAGCACGTCTCGGAACAGGACGCCTTCAAACGTCAATTGCCCTTGCTCGAAAGGACTTGTGGTGATGACCTTATAGAGGCCGAGCTTTTCCAACTGCCGCAGCGTGAGCGGGATCTGCTTGCCGTCCTTCTGAACGGTGAAAGCTACGGAGTCCGGCGGCTCCGGATAGCTGGCCGGTTCCAACGCCCCTGCAGTCAGAGTGCCGATCCCCAAGACAGCCAGCATCAGCAGGCTGCGCATGAGCATCAACGGTCCGTTTCTTAGCCAGGATGACATATCGCGATCCCTTCCCGCTCAGCTGACCGACAATGGCCCTTGCTGTACGACATCTTGCCGGCCGACATTCGATACTGCCGTTGAATGCTTAATTTTTTGGTCGGCTTCCGTTTCGAGTCATGGGACAGCGGAATCCGCCCCTATTGCCAGCTGTACAGTGGTACTGTACAAGGTGTTAAGTGGAGGAAAACGGGATGCGCGAGGCTTCGGAGGACGGCCAGGCTCCGGCGGCGATCGGTGCCGGCACGGCTGCAGCTCATGCGCAGCAGGTGCTGGGCGTGCGGCTCAAGGCCCTGCGCCTCGCTCGCCGTCTATCATTGCGTGACCTCGCGGAAGCGACCGGAACGAGCGCCAGCTTCATCAGCCAGCTTGAACGCGGGCTGACCGGCGCCAGTACTGCCTCGCTCAACCAGATGGCTTCGGCGTTGGGCGTGAGCGTCGCGATGCTGTTCGAGGAAAGCGCGACACAGAACCATGGCGTGCTCCGGCGCAGCGAGCGGCCAAGCCTTCCGCCCAGCAACGGCTGCCGTAAGATGCTGCTTTCCCGCCCGCCGCTGAGCGACATGGAGGTCTATGTCGGCGAGTTCGATATCGGCGGCTCGACCGGCTCCGCGCTTTACACGCATGGCGACGCGCAGGAGATGCTGATCGTCCTTCGCGGTGTCGTCGAGGTCTCTCTTGGCGACGCCCGCCACGTCCTCGAAGAAGGCGACAGCATCGAATACGCGACATCGACACCACA
The DNA here is from genome assembly GCF_029625865.1 of Mesorhizobium sp. WSM4887. NCBI lineage: Bacteria > Pseudomonadati > Pseudomonadota > Alphaproteobacteria > Hyphomicrobiales > Phyllobacteriaceae > Mesorhizobium > Mesorhizobium sp. WSM4887. The sequence continues at coordinate 1,635,171 of NZ_JARTVP010000001.1, read as the reverse complement.
TCGCAGCGAGAACATCGGCAGTGGTCGGGCCGAGGTGATGTGGATCATCGCACCGCCGACCTCGGCACGCGCCGAGCTCGATCAATACAAGCCCTGGAAACCGCTCGCGGCCAGGTAGTCCGATTAAACGCGGGCATAATGGGAGAGTCAGAGTTATGTTGAAGTCGAAACTTGCAGGTCTTGGCGCCGTGCTGGCGCTCGGAATGCTGACAACCACCGCCTTCGCACAGGAAAAGCCTGTCGCGGGCGAGGTGAAGGAAGGCTCGCTCAAGGGCAAGACCCTGACCTTCGTCTCCTATGGCGGCATCTATCAGGATGGCCAGGTGGCGGCGCTGAAGGAGTTCGTCGAGAAGTCCGGCGTCAAGCTGCTCAATGACGGGCCGACCGAGATCGCCAAGCTGCAGGCCCAGGTCGAATCCGGCAACGTCACCTGGGACGTGGTCGATACCGGCGATCTGCCGCCTTACGTCCATTGCGGAAAGCTGTTCCAGAAGCTCGATCTCTCGAAGCTCGACGTCTCGAAGATACCCGAAGGACAGGTCGGCGAGTGCTCGGTTCCGGCGATGAACTACGGCGTCGTGCTGATGTACAATAAGGAGAAGTACAAAGATAACCCGCCCAAGAACTGGGCTGACTTCTTCGACACCGAAAAGTTCCCCGGCGTGCGCGCCCTGGACGGATCCGGCGATCCGACCGGTGGCCTGCTCGAACAGGCCTTCAAGGTGGCGGGCGGCGATCCGAAGGCGATGACCGCTGCCGATATCGACAAGGCCCTCGACGTGATTCGCAAGCTCGGCCCGGACACGATCTACTGGAAGACGGGCGCTGAATCGCAGCAGCTCGCGGAGTCCGGTGAAGCCGACATGCTGATGATGTGGACCGGCCGCGCCATGACGGCGGTCAAGAATGGTGCCAAATACGCGCCCGCCTGGCAGGACTGGCTGGTGGTGATGGACCAGATGACGATCCCCGTCGGTGTCAAGGATACGGATGCCGCCTATGCGCTGCTGAATGCCTATCTCGGCAAGCAGGCGCAGGAGATTCTCACGCAGCAGACCTCCTACACGCCGATCAACAACGATGCGAAGCCGAAGGTTGACGAGTCGGTCGCAGCTTTCCTGACCAACACGCCCGAGCGCCAGAAGCAAGGCTACAAGCAGAACATCAAGTTCTGGGTCGAGAACTTCCCGGTCGCGCAGGAGAAGTGGTCCGCGCTGATGGCCGGCAACTGAGCTGACGGAGGCAAGATCCGTGAGCGCGCTCGAACCGACGATCCAGACTGCCGAAAAGCGGGCAGGATGGGCCTGGCGACCGTTCGCGCTCACGCTGCCGGCCATGATCCTGCTCGCCGCGGTGATCGGCTATCCGCTGCTCACCATCGTGCTGCGCAGCCTCTCGGAGCCGGAATGGGGCGTGCAGAACTATGCCTGGTTCTTCGGCGCGCCCGTCAATCTCGCGGTGCTCCAGCGCACCTTCACCATCTCGGCATGGGTCACTCTGGTCTGCGTGGTTTGCGCTTATCCTTATGCTTACCTCATGACCGCGGTCGGTCCGCGCGTGCGGCTCGTCCTGGTGCTTTGCGTACTCATCCCCTTCTGGGTGAGCGGCGTGGTGCGCACACTCTCCTGGGTGATCCTGCTGCAGGATTCCGGCGTCATCAACTCGTTGCTGAGATCAGCCGGCTTCGCGGGCATCCGGCTGATCCGCACCCAGACGGGCGTGGTGATCGGCATGGCGCAGGTGCTTTTGCCCTTCATGATCCTGCCGCTTTATTCGGTGATGAAAGGCATCGACCTCAGGCTGGTGCAGGCGGCGCGAAGCCTTGGCGCCCGGCCGTCCCGCGCTTTCTTCACAGTCTACCTGCCGCTGTCGCTGCCGGGCGTCTATGCCGGCGCGATCATCGTCTTCATCCTGGCGCTGGGCTTCTACATCACGCCGGCACTGCTCGGCGGGCCGCGCTCGACGATGCTGTCGACACTGGTGCAGACCCAGGTGCTCAGCCTGCTGCAATGGGGACGCGGCGGCGCGATGGGCGTGGTGCTGCTGGTCACGACCTTCCTGTTGCTGGCGCTTGCAGCGCCGGTGATGCGGTCGCGGCACCGGGAAGCGGGGCGGCGCTGATGGAAATGAAGCCGCTCACCCGTGTCGTTCTTGGCCTTGTCTGCCTGCTGGTGGCGATCTGGCTGGTGGCGCCGACGCTGGTCGTCGTGCCGATGTCGTTCAACGGCAACAAGTCGCTCTCCTTCCCACCGCAAGGCTTCTCCTGGCAGTGGTACGAGAATTTCGTCACGAATCCAGAATGGTCGACCAGCTTCCTCAATTCCTTGAAGGTCGCCTCGATCGTGGCGGTGCTGGCAACGGTGCTCGGCACGCTGGCCGCCTTCGGCCTCGACCGTATGAAGGCGCGGCCTGCCAATCTGCTGCGGATGCTGATGCTGACGCCGATGGTTGTGCCGGGCGTGGTGCTGGCCATCGGCATCTATGCCGTCTATCTCGATGCGCGACTCGTCGGCACGCTGCTCGGCTTCGTGCTCGCCCACACCATCCTGGCGCTGCCCTTCGTGCTGATCGCCGTGTCGGCCAATCTCGAAGTGTTCGACAGGCGGCTGGAGACGGCTGCGGCGAGCCTCGGCGCCGGCGCGCTCACCACGTTCCGGACGGTGACGCTGCCGCTGATCCTGCCCGGCATCCTGTCGGGCCTGCTGTTCGCCTTCGCGACGTCCTTCGACGAGATCATCGTCTCGCTGTTCATCACCAACCCCTATCTGAAGACGCTGCCGGTGCAGATCTTCTCCTCGATCACGCGCGACGCCGACCCGACCGTCGCTGCCGTCGGTACGATCCTTTTGTGCGCCACGACGATCCTGATCGGCGGCGGCATGCTTCTTCTTGGCCGCGAGCGGAAGGGACGCCTATGAACCCAAGACCGGACAATCGCGGCGCGGCGATCGACCTCGAATTCGTCACCAAGGCCTATGGCGCGTTCAAGGCGCTGGACGGCGTGTCGCTCAGGATCGAGCCCGGCGAGTTCATGACGCTGCTTGGGCCGAGCGGCTCCGGCAAGACGACGACGCTCAATGTGATCGCCGGTTTCACGGATGTGTCGAGCGGCAAGCTGCTGGTCGGAGGACAAAGCGTCGTCGGCGTGCCGGCGCACAAGCGCAACATCGGCGTCGTCTTTCAGCACTACGCATTGTTCCCGCATATGACGGTTGGCCGCAACGTCGCCTATCCGCTGACGCTGCGCGGCGTTGGGCAGGACGATCGGAAGCGGCGCGTGGCCAAGGCGCTCGACATGGTCAAGATGGGCGACTTCGCGCATCGCTATCCGAGCGAATTGTCGGGCGGCCAGCAGCAGCGCGTGGCGCTGGCGCGGGCCATCGTCTTCGACCCGCCGCTGCTCCTCATGGACGAGCCGCTCGGCGCGCTCGACAAGAAGCTGCGCGAATGGCTGCAGCTCGAGATCAAGCGCATCCATCGCGAGCTCGGCACCACCTTCGTCTATGTCACGCACGACCAGGAGGAGGCGCTGGTGCTGTCGGATCGCATCGCCGTATTCAACCGTGGCCGGATCGAGCAGGTGGGCACCGGACGGCAGCTCTATGACGAGCCGGCAACGCTGTTCGTCGGCCGCTTCATCGGCGACTCCACGGTGCTGCGCGGCGAAGCCAGAAGTGACGGCACCGGCACTGCGCTGACCATTGCCGGCGAGACGGTCGCCGCGCCGCGACGGCTTGCCGGAGAAGTCAGCCCGGTGATGCTGCTGCGGCCCGAGAAACTTGCCATTCGCCGGCCGGGGCAAGCCGACGGCAAGAACCGCCTGGCGGGAACGATCGCCGAGGCGATCTATCTTGGCTCGGGATCGAAATACGAAGTGAAGCTCGGCGACGGCTCGACCGCGATCGTGCGGTCGCCGCTGACTGGCGAGAATTTCGCCCTCGGCGAGAAGGTCGAGCTTTGCTTCGACGGCGCTGACGCCAAGCTTCTGCCCGACGACAGCACGGCAGACACGACGCTCACCTGATCCCTCTCTCCAGTCTCCTGGAAGCCATCCCATGCAAGTCAAGCGCAACGGCGACATCTCGTTCTGGTATGCGGATCTGGGCGCGGTCCCAAGCCCGCGTCCGCCCTTGCCCGGCGACATCGAAGCCGATGTTGCGATCGTCGGCGCCGGCTACACCGGGCTCTGGACCGCCTATTATCTGAAGAAGGCGAAGCCCTCGCTTCGCATAGTCTTGCTCGAACGCGAATTCGCCGGCTTCGGTGCCTCGGGGCGCAATGGCGGCTGGCTTTCGGGCGGCTTCGGCTGGTCGCGCGAGAAATACCTCAAGACCTCGACCCGGCAAGCTGTCAGCGCCATGCAGGCAGCGATGGCGGGCTGTGTCGACGAGGTGATCCGGGTGGCGGCGGCCGAAGGCATCGACGCCGACATCCGCCGTGCCGACAATCTGACGGTCGCCACCAATGCCGCACAGCTCCAACGTGTGCGCGAGGCGTGCGAGACGATCCGCTCCTGGGACGCCGACCCCGAGCGCATCGAATTGCTCGACGCTGCAGCCACACGCGCGCGCATCAATATCGCGAATGTCATGGGCAGCTTCGTCATCCACGGCCAGGCGCGGGTGCAGCCGGCCAAGCTGGTGCGCGGGCTGGCGGAAGCGGTCGAGCGGCTCGGCGTGCCGATCTACGAAAAGACGACCGTGACGTCGATCGCCAAGGGCAGGGTGGCCACCGACCGTGGCACGGTGCGGGCGGAAACGATAATTCGCGCGACGGAGGGGTTCACGGCCGGCATTCCCGGGGAAGAGCGGACATGGCTGGCGCTCAACAGCGCGCAGATCGTGACCGAGCCGCTGCCACAAGAACTCTGGCGCGAGATCGGCTGGGACGGGCATGAGCTCCTCGGCAATGCGGCGCACGCCTATTGCTATGCCCAGCGCACGCGCGAGGGCCGTATCACCATGGGCGGACGCGGCGTGCCCTACCGCTATGGCTCGCGCACCGACGTCAACGGTCGGACGCAGCAGGCGACGATCGACCAGCTGCACACGATCCTGACGACGCTGTTGCCGCAGACGGCCGGGTGCCGCATCGATCACGCCTGGTGCGGCGTGCTCGGCGTGCCGCGCGACTGGTGCACGACGGTCGGCCTCGACCCCAGGACGCGCATCGGCTGGGCCGGCGGTTATGTCGGGCTGGGCGTGTCAAGCTCAAACCTTTCGGGGCGCACGCTTGCCGATCTGATCCTCGGCAATGACACGGATCTTACGCGACTGCCCTGGGTCAACCGCAAGGTCAGACCCTGGGAGCCGGAACCGTTCCGCTGGCTCGGCGTCCACTCGATGTACCAGCTCTACCGCATCGCCGACCAACGCGAGGCCGCCGGGCTCAATGTCACCTCGAAATTGGCCGCTCTGGCCGACAGCATCATAGGCCACTGAGGCGGTTCGGCGTTCGCCGAACCGCTCTAAGTCTTTGTTTTCGCGCAATTCCGGACGGAAAACCATTGCACACTTTCCTGGAATTGCTTTTGACCCTGGAGCCTATCTTGATCGACCTTTCGACCTTCCGCGACCTCGCCACGGCCGATATCGGCGCCTTTTCACCCAAGCCGACCTCGATCGAAGGCGATCAGGTCGAAGCGGTGCGCTCGTTCTTCCAATCGCCGGACGGGACCGTCGATATCGGCATCTGGGAATGCACGCCCGGCCGCTTCACCGCCGACCGCTCGGGTTCATCCGAGATCTGCCACATCATCTCCGGTCGCGTGGAAGTGAGCCGTGCCGACGGCGAGATGCGTGAGCTGGGGCCTGGCGATCTGCTCGTCCTGCCGAAGGGCTGGAAGGGCGAGTGGCTGATTCATGAGACGACGCGCAAGCTCTATATGATCCACAGCGCTGGCTGATCGGAACTAGATATTCCGGGCCAAAAGACGCGGGTTAGTGATCGATCGGCCCCTTGGGCGAGACAAGGGCCGTGCCGGCGGTGGTCGGGCGTTCGATCATGCGGCGCACACGCGGCGGGTTCTCGCCGCTGTGCAGCGCGCGGATGCGCTCGCCGACAACGGCGTCGGCATGGGTGGCACGCCGGTTGTGGCGGATATACTCGACCCAGGTCGGCGTGTGGTAGTGTTCGATCCAGATGCCCGGATTTTCGAGATCGCGGGCGAGCGTCCAGTTGCGGGCGCCGTCGCGGCGGCGGATGCGGCCACGCTCGGCCATGGTTGCGAGGAATTCCGGCACGTCCTCCTCGCGAATGATGTATTCGATCATGATGGCGATCGGGCCGCTGCGCGGCTTCAAATCGAGCGCCAGCATCGGCTCCTTGAACCGGTTGAGCGGATCGAGGTTGAGAGCGGTGTGCTGCGGCAGCGGCAGGATCAGGCCGATGCCGCCACCGACGAGCATGGTGACAGCGGCAACCATCAATGCAGTCTCCGCGCCATGGGCGTCGGCGACGACGCCCCAGATCCAGCTGCCCAGCGCAATGCCGCCGAAGGTTGCTGTCTGGTAGATCGACAGCACGCGCCCGACCACCCAGCGCGGCGTCGACATCTGCACCGTGACGTTGAAATGCGAGAGCGCGATCACCCAGCAGGCACCGCCGATGAGCAGGCCCGCCGACGTCTGCCAGGCATTGTCGCTGACGGCGGCGTTGAAGGCGCATAGCGCGAAACCGGCGAAGGCGGCGCGCACCATCGTTTCGCTGGAGAGCCATTGTCTGAGCCTGACGCTGATCAGCGCACCGCCGACCGCGCCGATACCGAAGGCACCAAGCATGATGCCGTAGGTCAGCGCGTCGCCCTTGACGACATCGCGCGCCACCAGGGGCAGCAGCGCCAGCACCGCGCCGGCGCTGAAGCCGAAAGCGAAGCCTCTCGCCAGCACCTTGCCGATGTTCGGCGACATGGCGACGTAGCGCAGGCCGGCTCCCATCGCGGCGCCGAGCGATTCCCGCGGCAGGGTCGGCGCGGGCACTTCCGGCTTCCAGCGGAAAAGCACGACGATCAGGCCGATATAGCTGATGGCGTTGGCGGCGAAGGCCGCCGCCGCCCCTGCGGCGGCGACGATGATGCCGCCGATCGCCGGGCCGACGCTGCGCGTGATGTTGAAGCCCATTGAGTTGAGCGCGATCGCCGCCGGCACCTTGGCGCGCGGCACCATGTCGCCAACCGACGCCTGCCATGACGGGCTGTTCAGCGCCGTGCCGCTGTCGATCAGGAAGGTGAAGGCAAGCAGCGTCCACGGCGTCATCCAGCCGAACCAGGTGAATACGGTGAGCAGTGCCGAGACCACCAGCATGAAACTCTGCGCCACCAGCATGACCTTGCGGCGGTTGAAGCTGTCGGCAATGGCGCCGGCAACAAGCGCGAACAGCATGATCGGCAAGGTGGTCGAGGCCTGGACCAGCGCCACCTGGTAGGATGAGGTGGCGATCGTCGTCATCATCCAGGCGGCGCCCACGCCCTGGATCAAGCCGCCGAAATTCGACACAAGGCTCGCCGACCAGACGGCACGGAAGATGCCGTGCCGGAACGGCGCCAACGCCGAGACGCGTTCGCTTTCCGGCTCGTCGTCGATCATGGTCGCTGTCCCGCCTTCATCTTGCTGTCTTGCGCTCGCCCGACGCCATTATCGCGCCGGCGACTCGCCAAAGCATCCCGGTCCAACAACAGGAAGGCAAAGGCGAAAATGCGTCGGCGAAGCTTTAAGCCAAGCATCTTGCCGGTGTGGACCAAACTTTTGCTGGTCCGCGCGGGCGGGATGCCCGCGACCGCAGGTCAGAAGCCGTGCTCGATGCGTTCGAAGATGACGTTGGTGAAGGCCGAGATCTGGCTGCCGATGAACGGGCCGGTCAGCGCCACCACCAGCATGATGGCGACGATCTTGGGCACGAAAGTGAGGGTGATTTCCTGAATCTGGGTCAGCGCCTGGATGAGCGCGATGCCGATGCCGACGGCCATAGCCACGAGCACCACCGGCGCGGAGGCGGTAAGCACCGTCCACACCGCATATTGCACGATATCGAGGGCATCGGCCTCGTTCATGGGCAGACTCTATACAAAACTCTAGGCGGCCGGCTTGATCGATACGCCTGCGCCGACAGGGATCTCGGTGCCGTCCTGCAACACCGCGATCAGGCCGCTGCTGGCGAGCTTCACCGAAGCCACGGTCCCTGTTGTCTTGCCGTCGGCGGCGGTGATCGAACGGCCGATCAGCGCGTCCGCCTGCGACAGCGCCGAGGATTGCATGATCTGGTCGAGCTTGCTGTTGGTCTGCACCGATTGCTCGACCTGCGAGAAGGTCGCGAGCTGCGCGACATATTCCGTCGAATCCATCGGCTTGGTCGGATCCTGGTTCTTCATCTCGGCGATCAGAAGCTTCAGGAACGACTGGTAGTCGACCGCCGTCTTCGAGGTCTGCTGGCTGCTGGCCTGGGTGGCGCCAACCGGGATCGTCGTTGTCATATCCACGGCCATCTTTATGCTCCCACAGCCAGCGCGCGCGGCGCTTCCGGAATGTCGTCATTGCCGCCAAGCGCCTGGCGCTCGAGCGGATAGAGCGCGCGGATCGCCTTCAGCGCCTCGTAGATATGATCCTCGCCGACCATGCGGTCGATCTGCTTCAGCGCGCTGCAGATTTCCTGATTGTCGAAGCTTGCGATCAGCATCGGCAGCGAGCGGCGGAACATGTCGCGGGCGTCGGAGGCTCCCGGCGGGTTGATCAGCATGATCTGCACGATGAAATAGAGCTGCCTGAGCGGCGTCGAGGCCTGCTCGGCCTGGATGACGTGGCTTTCGAGCAGGAACTGAACGTCGTTCATCAGCTCGATCGTGACCTTGCGGTCGACCCGGATGACGGCGCCGTTGATGTAAATCTTCTCGTTCGGCTTCAGCGAGATCTTCAGCGTGTTGCTCATTGGATGCCGTCTCGGATGATCTGGGAGACCTCGATCAATCCTTCGAAATTGTTGGTGCGGCCCTGCCGGATGTCTTCGGTTTCGCGCAGCAGCCACAGGCCGATCGAGATCAGATTGGCGCGCAGTTCCTTGGGCAGCGCATTGTCGCTGGAGCCGAGATCCTCGACGAAGGTGGTCCAGATGCGGTTGGTGAAGTGCAGCGCCTCGACCGCCTCCATCGACTCCGGCCCGACGGAAGCAGCCGTGGACAACATGTCGATCGATCGGGTCAGCAACTGCCGCTCCCGGTCCTTGGCGTCGGCGACGGAGTCGGTCTGGATGTCGGCGTAGGAGAATTGATACATCGTCGGAGCTCTGGCGTTCCGGTGAGAGTGTTCAGGTGAGATAGTTCAACAGGCTCAGCTGCTGCAGTCGCGCGGTCAAGGCGAAGGACGTTTCTATATGCTGCGTCAGGTCGGCCACGCGGGTGGCGGCCTCCGAGGGATCGACGCCTTCGAGGTCGATGATATGCTTCTCGAACAGATCGACCTGGGTCTTCATGCGATCGCTGGCGTCGGACACGCGCTTCTGGGCGAGGCCGGCTTCGGACTGCACCTGGACGATGCCGCCGATGGCTTCGCCGACCAGCTTTTGCGCGCGGCTGACGATCGTATTCTGCCCGGCCTCGCTGATGTTGCCGGCGAAGAGCGTGCCGACCATGGCGGCAGCCATGGCGAGCTTGCGGATGCCTTGCTCGTTGGCGCTGACCGATGTCTGCGTGGTCTCGTTCAATGAAATGCGGCTGGTGATCTGGTCGTCGGTGGCGTTCGACCAGTTGGCCTGCCATCCGGAGCCCAGGAACTGCGGCTCGACCGCGGTGGTGATGAAGTCGTCCATCTGGGCGGCGGTGATGTTGGCGGCCGCCGGGTCGTTCTGGGTGAAGCCGAAATAGCTGGTGAAGGCGGCGTCGAACGCCGCCTTGGCGGGGGAGCCGGCGGCGCTGAAATCGTCGATCGGCTTGACGTCGGTGTTGGTCCCGGCAAACAGGTATTCGCCGTTGACGCTGGTGTTCAGGATGCCCGTCATCTGCTGCAGCGCCGTGGCGCCGGCGGTCTGGGTGATGCTGGTCGAGGAGTCGCCCGACACGGCGCTGGTCAGCGCCGTCAGCAGATCCTGCGCGACATCGGAGAGCTGACCCAGCGAATCCTGTGTCGAAGTCAGGCGTGCGGCGACCAGCGAGTTCGAATCGACGATGCCGTTCAACCGGTCGAGATCGCGCTGGAAGGTGACGGCCTGTGTCGTGCGCCCGCCGAGCGCCAGGCCGACATCCGCTACCTTGCCCGTCTGGGATTCCGTGGTCGCCTTGACGAGATCGGCCTGCATGCGCATCTGCTGATAGCGCAGGGCGTTGGAGATGGCGGCTGAGGAGACGGCTGTCGCTTTCATCGATTATCCCACCGCGCCCAACAAGGCGTCCAGCATGTCGTCGACGGTCTTCATCATGCGCGCCGACGCCTGATAGGTATGCTCGAGGTCGAGAAGCAGGGACATTTCCTGGTCGACATTGACGCCGGTATCGTTCGACAGCGCTTCGGCGGTGCGAGTGGCCAGCGCTTCCTTCGCGTCGGCGTTGGTCGACGCCTGCTGGCGCACGCCTTCGAACCAGCCGATGGTGTTGGCCGCGTAGTCCGAGACGCCGGAGCTGACCGTGATGCCGGCGGAGGTGTCGAAGGCCATCGGCTGGTCGAGCCTGTTGCCGTAGGCGATCAGCAGGTCAGAATAGGAGGCGCCGCCGCCGGTGTTGGAAACATAGGCCGCGCCGTTGGCGCCGCCGTCGCGCAGCAGCGCCGCGCTGCCGCCGGCGCTCGGGTCAAACGCGGCGTTGACGCTGATCGAGCCGGCGAGGCCGTCGACCAGGGTGCCGGCAGCGGGAATAGCCGGCGCGCCGGACCAGGTGAACAGGCCTGCGGCGTTGGGCTGAGACGGCGCGGTCTCGGCAAATGCCGTGATCAGGCCGCGCGCGATCTCGTCGAGCTGGCTCTGCATGGTCGCGGCAACGCCGTCGCGCAGCTTCAGCATGCCGGCAAGCTTGCCGTCGGCGCTGGTATTGTCGCCGGTGCCTGCAGAAAGCGGTACATTGTCGATATAGATCGTGTTGCCGGGCGTGCCGGCGGTGTAGCCGGCCGAGGGCGTGAAGGTCACCGACCGCGGCACCGTCTCGAACAGCGTCGTGCCGTCCTTGGTGGTGATGACCATGTCGTTGTCGCCGCGCGTGAAGGTCGAGACCGGGACATATTCGGCGATCTTCTTGAGAAGCGCGTCGCGCTGGTCGAGCGCGTCCGACACATCCGTGCCGGAGCGCGTGCCGGCGATGACGGCCTTGTTGGCGTCCTGGAACTGGCTGAGCAGCGAGTTGAGGTCGTCGACCGCGGTGGCGATCTGGCCGTCCGTCTGGCTGCGGAAATCCTGGATCGCCGTGGTGCCGTCGTTCAGTGAGCTCACCACCTGCTTGGCCGCGTCGATGACGCTGGCGCCGAGATTCTGGTTCGACGGCGTGGTGGCGTAGAGCTGCAGCGCCTGCTGCAGATTGCCGATCGCAGTCGACGCAGACGACGCATTGTCGACTCCATTAACCGATAGGTCGAGCTGATCCATGCCGCTATAAAGCGCGCTCTGCCCGCTCCATGCCGACAGCGCGGAAAGGTTCTGCCGGAACAGAAGATCATTGGCGGCGCGCTGTATCTCCACCGATCGCGCGCCGGGCGCCGTGCTGGTGACGACGGCGACGCGACGAGCATAGTCCGGGTTGGACGCGTCGGCCACATTGCGCGACACGACGCTGGTTTGCTTGGATGTGGCCAGGAGCGCCGACTGGGCGATGCTTAATGCGGTGGAAAGCGACATGCGGGTCTTTCACGGGCTGGCGCCCGATGGGGTTATCTCTTCAGGTTGACCAGGACGTCCATCAGGTCGGAACCGGTCTGGAAGACCTTCGAGTTGGCGGTGTAGCTGCGCTGCGCCGCAATCATGTTGGTCAGTTCCTCGGCGATATCGACATTGGAATTTTCGAGCGCGCCCGAGACGACCGAGCCAAGCTTTCCTTCATTGGCAAAGCCGATGCGAACAGCGCCTGAGTCCGCGCTTTGCACATAGACGTTGCCCGGCATCGCGGTGAGGTTGTCGGGGCTCTGAACGTCGGCCAGCGGGATCTTGTAGAGCGGCTTGGTGGAGCCATCCTCGAATTGGGCGTAGATGACGCCGTCCTGGCTGATCTGGATCTTTTCGATCGTGCTCGGCGCATTGCCGTTGACGTTGGCATCGGAGACAGTGAAGCCGGTTCCGAGCTGCGTCAGCTTGGAGAGGTCGAGGTTGAGAGTCGAACCGTTCGGCACCGTGAAGGACACGCCGGTGGTCGCGCCGGTGAGCTTGCCGGTGGTGGTGTCGAAGGTGAGATTGGCCGAACCCAGCGCGCCGCCCGCATAGGGGAACGACGTGCCGGCCGTGGCCTTCGACTGATCGAATACCGAAACCTGCCAGGTGCCGGTGCCGGTGTTGGTGAAGTAGACGTCGAGCAACACCTTGTTGCCGAGATTGTCGTAGGCGACCAGCGACGATTTCGACGTGTATTGTGACGAGGTGCTGTTGTCGGTGGGTAGGTTGCCGGCGGTGACAGCGGTGGCGCCAGCCGGCAGGTTGCCGGTGAATGTCCCTTCCGTGCTCGGCGTCGCCGTCATCTCCTGATCGGAAATCTGCACCGGCACGAGGCCTTCGAAGCCGTTGGCGGTGGCGGCCGGATCGCCATTGGCGTAGCTGTAGGCCATCAGCTGGTAGCCGGCGGCGTTGACGAGGCGTCCTTGAGCGTCCGGAACGAAGGCGCCGGCGCGGGTGAGATAGGGCGTTCCGCTCGGGTCCTGCACGACGAAGAAGCCGTCGCCGTTGACGGCTAGGTCGGAGACCGAAGTGGTGTATTGCAGAACACCCTGCGAGCTGACGGCCGAGCGGATCGTCGTCGTGACGCCACCCGAATTATAGGCGCCGCCGGTGCTGGGCATAATCAGCGTCGAGAATTCGGCGGAGGAGCGCTTGTAGCCGGTGGTGTCGGAATTCGCGATGTTGTCGGCCACCGTGGACAAGCGGTTGGCCTGGGCGTTCATACCGGAGACGCCGGTGCGCATCATTCCGTAGAGGCTCATCGATACATCTCCTCGGTGCCTTTCTGAGAGGCTAGAAAACTAAGCCTCGTGTCTTGCGCGAGGCTGGCGCGGGATGTGCCGGCGACGACCATCAAAACACTAGCCGGTAGCCGAGGAACCTCTTGGAATCGATCGGGTCGTGGCCGAGCTTCTCACGCAATTTCTTGCGCAGCTTCGAGATGTGGCTCTCCACCACGTTCTCCTCGACCTCCTCGTCGAAGATGCCGTAGATGGCGTTGAACACCTGCGTCTTGGTCACGCGCCGGCCGCGATTGCTGGCCAAATACTCCAGGATGCGCCGCTCGCGACGCGGCAGCGGCAGCGGCTCGCCGTCGATCTCCGGGTCGCGCCCATCCATGAAGATGCGCATCGAGCCGACCTCGGTGTAGGCGGCCTCTTCGCGGGCGCGGCGGCGGATGGCGGTGATGCGGGCGAGGATCTCGCGGATGTGCACGGGCTTGCGGACGACGTCGTCGACGCCGCTCTCGAAGAGCCTGAGCGTGTGTTCCAGCGAGTGCTGTTCACTGAGCGCGATCACCGGCGCCCCGGTGCGGTCGCGGATCTGGCGCGGCGAGATGGCGCCCTCGCGGCAGTCGCCGATAAGGAAAGCCCTGACCGATCTTAAATCCGTGTCGGCGGCAGAGTTCACCCACTCGCCGAACTCGCCTGGCGCGAAGCCGGCGGTGGCGACGCCCTCGCGATCGAAAAGTGAGCTGTAGCCCTCAGTTACGAGCTCGCGCTCATCAACGATCACGATCATCGGCCCGCCCTCCGAATCATCTCATTTGCCCCGTGCGGAAAGCGGTATCCGGTGCGGTGAATCCTGAAAAACCGTCATTTCTTGTAGCTATTTTCTTGGGAGTTTTTTTGGGAGCCGTAATAAAGCCGGCCGTGAAGGGTCTATTCGCGGTACTGGATGGAGGGCGATGCCGGCGGCGCTGTGAACCCCATCGCGGCGGACTAAAGGGCATATGCTTGAGCAACTATTGGTTGCAGAACGCGCTGGCGTTCGGCGTCCATTTCCCGAAGCCGGTGGCGACCATGTTGGCGATGACGCGGCAGACATACACCTTCTGCGCCGGGTCGTTGTCGGGGCCGGCATGATAGCGGGCGACGGCCATCGACCAAGTCATGTGGCGGGCGTGGAGGCTCGCCAGGAAGCGCGCGGCGTAGTCGACGTTCTGGTGCGGGTCTAGCATGTCCTCGACGCTGCGGAACTGCGTGCCATGATAGCGATGATTGATCTGCATGCAGCCGAGATCGATCAGCGTCTTGCCCTCGCGGCGGGCATTCTCGAACGTCGCCAGCGCTTCGCCCCTGCTGCGCGGAAAAACAGCCTTTCCTTCTACATTCAAAGCGTTGGGCTGAAGGCTGCCCTTCTTTCCCGTTTCGGTCAGGCCGACCGCGTAAAGGATACCGGCCGGCACGCCATAGCGATCGGCGGCGCGCAGGATTTCCGGCTCGCAAGGATTGGGCGCGGCTTTGGCGGCGACGGTCGCGGCCAGACTAGATATAGATATCGTCGCCAGCGCGCTCGCGAAGAGGCGAAGCAGCGCGGCCGAATTCCTGTGCGCCATTGCCGTTGTTCCTTCCCGGTTGCCGATCGCCGCCGGCGCTGTTGCCGCCCGAGTTCCCGGGCTGGAACGAAGGCTGTTCGCGGCCCGTGGACATCGGCGGCGCGCCGCTCGCTTCGACGCGACCGGGCGAATGGACCGCTATCGAGGGTTGCATGATGGTGACGTGATCGACGTCGAAACCAAGACTGCGGAGCGACTTGACGATGGCGTCGCTGTCAGCGGTCAGACGGCGGTACGCCTCGTGCGTTTCCGGCTTCATCTCGATCGAAAGCTGCTCTCCGGAAAGACGCAGGCTGGCGGTGACGGGGCCGAGGGCAGCCGGGTGGAGCTCGATCTTCAGGACATGTGTCGGAACGGCAACAGAGTTGGTCGCGTGCGAGCCGATCGGAGCGCTCGAGTAGGCCTGCTGAACGCCGCTGTCAGAGGCGATCGCCTCGGCCAGCGCCGATACTGTCTGGCCGAAGGCGTTTTGGGCCGGCGCGGGGAAGCTCTGCTGGCTGACCACATCCAAGCGCCCGGCGGCGGAGGATGGCCTGGCTTGACTGTTCGATGCGAGGGCTTGCGCCGTTTGCGCGGTCTTCTGGGCGGCCGCCGGACGCCAGCCTTGCGGCGTCGCTGCGTCGGTTGCGGCTCCTTGCGTTCCAGACAGGACGTCGTCCTTGCGGATCGACATGTCCGGGCCCGGACCAGCGCCGGCCGGTTTCTGTCCGAAATCGGGTCCGGGCTTCTCGGTCGCCATCGTCGCGCGACCGGATCGCGGCAATGGCTCGCTGCCTTCGGAAGCGTCGGCCAACATGCGTTTGCCTTGACGGATCGCCAGCTGCGAAGACGCGGCCTGGCCGATCGAGGGCTGGGTTCCTGCCTCTCCCTCGACAGAAGATCCACCGCGCTCGGCATTTGTCGACGTTGCGAAGTGGCGGATGTCGCCCAGCGCCATCAACAAGGGCAAACCGTCATGAAGCGGAGCGCTATCTGACGATTGCGCCGCCGCATCGGCATCGTCCGTGGCCTTTACATGGTCGGCCTCGGCGCCATTCTTCGCGGCCTTTCCGGCCGCTGGCTTCGGCGCGGCAGTCTTGTTCTGGCCATCCTGATCGGGTCGTGGCTTGGGCGAACCGGCGAGGGCGCGCCGCTCCGGCTGCGCATGGGAAGACACAGGTTCGGCGGGATGCTTTGCCTCCCTCGCCGATTGTCCGGCGCCATGCACCATCTCGCCAAAATTCGCGCCGTTTTCCTTGCCGTCGGCAGGATGCTGCCGCGATTGGACTTGGGCGGATGCAAGTCCCGGCGTGGCCTGGCTCACGCTGTTCATTTGGGCGCTGGTCATTTGGGAGCGGCTCCGAGTAGCTGGTCGATCTGGTCGAGCTGGCGGCGCGCTTTGAGCATCGCGGCATCGGTGGGATCGTGCGGATCGAGGCTTGCTGCGGCCGCCGGCGCGGATGCAGGCAGCACGGATGGTGTTTCGGGCTGCGCAGGAGCGGGGGCTTGAGCCTCGGCCGCGGCCTGAGCCGTCGTCGGCGGAGCCGGCGGCGCGGACGCTGCGGCCGGCGCGTCCGCCGGCTTGACCGGGGCCGGCTGCTCGGCCATCGCGCCCTCCACCGGTGGCAACCCTTCGGCGTCGGCCGGGCTCGCAGCCTCGGTTTCAGCGGGTTTCGCGGCATCGCTCTTTGCCGGACCTGCGGCCTCCGTCTCATTCATGGCGGCCGCACGCACGGGAGCGACGACCTCGCCGGCAACGGCTTGCGCTGCATCGAGCAAAGCGCGGTCGCTCTCCGAAAGCTTGCCGCGATCAATCGTGCCGAGCCTCGCGCGCACATCGTCGATCGTGGCCGATGTCACCGTGGAGAGGCTCGAATAGAGCACGGCGCGCGGGTCGTCCTGATTGCCTTTGCCGTTGCGGCCCTGCTCGGCCCGGGCCGAGGCGAAGGCGGAGAGGTCGCTCAGCCCGTCGATCGCGGCGCGGCGCGCGATGCGCAGATAAATCACCTTCTCGCGCTCGGGGTCCATCATCGAGGTGATGTCGGCGAGCTTGTCTTGGCTGATCGACATGTGCAGCGCAATCACACCGGAGACGAAGGAATCGGCGAACTGGCTGGCATAGGGGGAATAGAGATAGCCGGCGACATATTGCGTCGAGGCAAGCGCGAAGCGCGCGGCGTCGCCTTGTGTCGCTGCGAGGCCGACCGAGCGGCGAAGCGCTGCCTCCTCGACCAGTGTGCCGGGGCTGAGCAGGCGGGCCTCGTCCAGCAGCGTCAGCGCCGTTGCGGGTTCATCGGTCGCAAGCGCCGAGCCCTTGACCAACGCCAGGAAGGCGCCGAGGTCGGCGGGCACGCTCATCGGGTCGATCGGCTTCAGGATTTCGATTGCCGCGGCCGGCCTGCCGTTGAGATAGGCGACGACCCCTTTGGCGATGGCGAGGCTTTGCGGGTCGGTCGCCGCGCGCGAAGCTGCCGCCTCGACTGTGACGGGATTGCCGCCGCTCATGCCATAGACGAGCAGAGCGCGGAAATTCTTCGGGTCCTTGAAATCGCCGGCATCGGCGGCGCGAAGCCTCGCATCGGTCATTTCCAGCAGCTTGGCCTGCATCGGCAGCGCCGCATGATCGCCTCCGGCGATGCGGTCCTGGACCAACTGCAGCGAGCGCACCAGCTGATAAGGCTGCAGGCCGTCATCCTGTGCAAAAGCGGCAGCGGGCGATCCTGCGGCGAGCAGCAGCAGCCCGACTGCGCGGCCGGTGGCGGTCCTGCCCCTCATCCGCCGGTCGCCATCAGGATCTCGATGCGGCGGTTGGCGGCGGCCAGCGGATCGGACGCGATCTTGGGCTGGCGGTCGGCGAAGCCCGCGACCTCGGTGATGCGGCTTTCGTCGACGCCGCCGCGCACCAGCATGTAATAGGCGGAGTGGGCGCGGGCGGTGGACAGCCGCCAGTTGTCGTAGGCGTCGCTGCGGAACGGCCGCGCATCGGTATGGCCGCCGATGGTGATGGTGCCCTTCTTCTCGTTGACGATGCGGCCGATCTTCTCCATCGCCAGCACCATCTCGCGGCGCGGCACGGCCGAGCCGATCTCGAACATGCCGAAGTCGAGCTGATCGGTGATCGAGATGACGACGCCCTTGCCGGTTGCCTCGACGGAGACGCCCTCGGCCAGCTTTTCACCGGGCGCAAAAGCCTTGGCCAGTTCCTGCTTGATTTCGGCGGCCGCCTTGAGGGCGGCGCTGCTCGGGACATTCTCTCCCTTTTCGGAGGCTTGCTTCGGCTCCGCCTTTGCCGGCTCGGCCGTCGCCGCTTCGGCCCCTGCGGCTCCCGGCATCGCAGCATCGGTCGCAGCGGCCTCCGCCTTTTCGGCTTCTGCCTTTTCAGCTTGGGCTTTCTCGCCCTTGACCGCCTTGCCTTCGGCCTTCCCGACTTTCGTGTCACCGTTCGATCCGGCGACCACCTTGGCACCGGGTTTTTCCGGTGTGGCCAACGGCTCGAGCGGCGCATCCAACTGCGGCGGTGCCGGCGGAGCGGCCTTGACTTTCGGAACATCGGTCTCGGCGACCTTCTCGCCGGGCCTGGCCGGATCGCCTTCGATCCTCCTGCGTTCGGCGCTGGCCTCGGCGCCGGGTGTCGCAACCTGCTGCGACCAGAAGTCCGGCGCGAAAGGATCGCGATAGGATTCGCCGCCGGAAGCGCCGGTCGCCGGACCGGCGTTCTGAGCGCCGCCTTCACCCTTGGCGCTGACATTCTGCATCACGCCGGTATCGGTAGCGATCTCCGACAGCACGGCATAGGGATCGGCAAACAAATGCTCGTCGGAGAGATCGGATTTCTGCGAGGCCTCCTTCGTCTGCCTGCGGTCGGAGGAGCCGGCGCCGCCCTTGCCGTCCTCGCCGGCCTTGCTCGCGCCATCCTGCGGATTGTCGGCGGTGAGGCCAACCTTGCTCGGGCCGTCGCCAAGGTCTTCCAGGCCCTTGCGGCTGGAATTGCGATCGATCAGCTCGACCGGGTTGAAATAGCTGGCGACCGCCGCCTTGGTCTGCTCATTGGCGGCGTTGATCAGCCACATGACGAGAAAGAAGCACATCATGGCGGTCATGAAGTCGGCAAAGGCGATCTTCCAGACGCCGCCATGATGGCCGTCGTCATGACCGTCGTGGTTCCGCTTGACGATGATGATCTCGTGCCTGGCCTCGCCGTGGTCGATGGCGCTCATGATAGGACCTCCGACAGGGAAGCCGACCATTCGGCGATGCGCGTCTCGAAGACGGTTTCATCGATGGTCACGGTCAGGTCGAAGCCGGCGGCCTCGGTGAAATCGAGATTGGCCGCGCGATCTCCAAGCGACGCCTTCAGCGGCTCGAACAGCGACAGTGGCCCGCGCACGCCGATACGCACCGCCTCACTGTCGGCAATCGCGGCGCTTACGGTACGGGCAAGAGCTTCGATCGAGCGCTCCTGCAGATCATCGCTGACCACGCCGCCGATGATGCGGGCGACGGTGGCGGCGGTGAGCTCGGCCACGCGCGCTTCCATGGCATCGATCCGTGTCGCGACCGCCGCCCCCAGATCGCCGCCGAAGCTTTTGAGGAACGCCTTTGCCGCATCGTCATTGGCCTGGCGTTCGGCCTCGAGGGCCGCCTCGTGGGCGGCCGCGAGCCGCGCCCCGAGTGCTGCTTCCGCATCGGCCACCGCCTCGGCGATCAGCGCGCCGATGTCGGCCTGCGGTGGCGATATGTCTGGCTTGCGCTCGATGTCAGGCGCTGACGGTGCCTGGCCGGCGCGCGGGGCGCGCGAACCGAAATCGGGCAGGAGATCGAAAAGGGCCGCCGAAGCCATGGCTTAACCCGCGGCTTCCGGGGCGGCGGCCCATTTGCGCAGGATCTGGGCGGTGCGTTCCTCGTTGAGGTCGACCATGCGTGCTAGCCGTTCCTGCGGCGCAGGCCTGATCTTCTGGCGCAGGTCGTCGAGCGGAGTGGCGCCCGGCCGGGCGCCCCGCAGCGCCCCCACCCCCCGGTGGGCCCCCGATTGAGGCCCCCCCCCCGCCGGGCGGCGCCGCCCCCCCAGGGCCAACGCGAAGACCCCGCCCCCCG
>NZ_JARTVP010000001.1:1612380-1615420 GCF_029625865.1 Mesorhizobium sp. WSM4887 | reverse complement strand
TCGCTCCCGGCTGGGGGGCTCGTATATTTTTAAACCCCACCGGGCCTCCCCGTCCCGGCGGCGCCGGCCTTATCTTCGGGCGCTGGGCGCCGCGCGGCGGGGCCCCCGCCCGGCCCCCCGGCAGCGCGCCGACGGCCGTGTCGGCCGCGATTGCGGCCACCGGCGCGTCGGGCGTCGGCAGCGAGCGCTGGACATCGTCGAAGCTCGGGCCGGCGAGGGCCGCGGGCTTGGCCGACGCCGTCAGCGCGGCCGCCATCGGCCGCAGGCCGAAGAAGGCGACCAGGAACACGACGACGATAAAGGCGCCGGCATTGATCAGCGTGCCGGTGTATGTGCCGATCGAGGCGAGGATGCCCGGCTGGTCGATCGGCTCACCGTCCAGCCCGTCGATGAACTCGACCGCCGAGACATCGATGACGTCGCCGCGCTTCTCCTCAAAGCCAGTGGCGGAGGCCACCATCTTCTGGATATCGGCGACGCGCTTGGCAATCTGCTCGGGGGTGGCGTCCTTGCCGAGGATGGTCTTCAGCCGATCCTGGTTGACGACGACGGCGATCGACATCTTGGTCACCGAGTAGCCATTGGAAACGGTGGCGATCTTCTTGGAGTTGATCTCGTAGTTGGTGATCTCCTCCTTGCGGTCATTCTGCGAGGAGGACTGCGGCCCTTCAGTCGTGGTCGTCTGCGTCTCGGGCAGGTTCTGCTCGACGCTGGTCGGGTTCGAGGCCTGCTTCTGGTTGCTGGCCTCGTTGGTGCGCACCGACTGCACCGAACGCTCGACGCGGGATTCGGGATCGAAGATCGTTTCTTCGGTCTGACGGGTGTCGGTATTGACGTCGGCCTTGACGCTGGCGCGAAAATTGTCGGGGCCGAGATAGGGCGTCAGCGCGCGGCGGATGTTGTCACCGATCTGCGCCTCGACCGTCTGCTCGACGCCGAGCGTGCGGGCAGCACTTGTGTTGGAAGTGTCGTCGCCGGCGGCGAGCAGATTGCCGTTGGAATCGAGCACGGTCACCTTGTCGGCCGACAGGCCGGGAACCGCTGCGGCGACGAGGTGGCGGATCGACTGGGCGCTCTTTTCGGCATCGACGCCGGCATAACGAATGACCACCGAGGCCGAGGGCTGCTGCTCGTCGCGGCGGAAATTGGCGCGCTCGGACATGACGATGTGTACGCGCGCCGCCTTGACGCCGGCGATCGACTGGATGGTGCGCGCGATCTCGCCTTCCAGCGCACGCACGCGGGTGATCTGCTGCATGAACGAGGTGAGGCCGAGCGAGCCGACATTGTCGAACAGCTCGTAGCCGGCGTTGGCGCTGGTCGGCAGGCCCTTTTCGGCCAGCAGCATGCGCGCCTGCGCGGTGGTGCCGGCCGGCACCAGCACCGATGTTCCGTCGGCGCCGACATCGAAGCCGATGCCGGCCTCGCCCAGCACCAGGCCGATCTGGTTCACGTCGCTGCGGTCGAGCCCGACATAGAGCGTCTCGTAGGCCGGGCGGTTGAGATAGACCGAGCCGACGCCGATGACGGCCATGACCAGCGCGGCGATGCCGCCCATGAGAGCGAGACGCCTGACGCCGAAGCCGCGGAGGTTCGCGATGAGGCTCTGGATCTGTTCCGGCACGATTCAACCGCTCCCAGCATGACTTTCCGCCGGAAGACTAGACCGCGAAGCTTGTGCGAGGATGATAGTGCGTGCGGCCAGGGGCTATGCGAGGCCCGAACGGCCCGGAGGCAGCAGTCCGACGCGCAAGAAAAAGGCCGCGCTCAGGACGCGGCCTTGCGATGGAGGGGTTGCCTCAGCGGAAATATCAGCTCTTGAACAAGGCCAGGATCGACTGCGAGTTGCCGTTGGCGATCGACAGCGCCTGGATGCCGAGCTGCTGTTGCACCTGGAGCGCCTGCAGGCGGGTCGATTCCTTGTTCATGTCGGCATCGACGAGGGCACCGACGCCCTTGTCGATCGAATCGGACAGGTTCGACAGGAAGCTCTGCTGGGTGTCGATGCGCGACTTGGCGGCGCCAAGGTAGGCAGCGCCGGTGGAGAGCTTGGCAAGCGCGGTTTCAACGCTGTCGAGCGCGGTGTCGACGGCGGTGTCGGAAACGGCCGCGGCACTCGGATCGAAGAAGGTCGTCGCAAGCAGCCCGCCGACGATGCCGCCCGTGCCGGCGGTGTCAAGAACCTGCGTGTCGGTCGCTGCCACGTCGATGGTGTCGATGGAGACGGTCGTGCCGGTGCGGTTGTACGAAGCCACGACATGCAGGTCCGAGGCGGCCGTTCCGTCATTCTGCAGCAGGTTCGAACCGGCATAGCTGGCATTGGTGACCGACGACCTGATCTGGTCCTGGATGGCCTTGATTTCGGTCGCGATCTTCTGCTGGTTGTCCTGACTGGCGCCGCGCGCGGTGACCAGCTTGGCCTTGATCGCGTCGACCTGGTCCTTGATGTCGGTGATGGCGGTGTAAGCTGTGTCGACCTTGCCGGCGCCGAGGCCGAGCGCGTCCTGGACGGCCGAGAGCGCCTTGTTGTCGGACCGCATCGAGGTGGCGATCGACCAGTAGGCGGCGTTGTCGGAAGCGGTGGCGACACGGTAGCCGGTCGAGATGCGGCCCTGCGTCGTCTCAAGCGCCTTGTTGGTGGCGTTGAGGCTCTGCAGCGCGGTGAGCGCGGCGGCGTTGGTCATGATGCTTGCCAAGATACACCCCTTCTCAAAGCAGGCATGCCTCGCGCATGCCGGTCAACTCTCTGGCGGGGGCGGTCATGCCTGTCGACCGTCGGTCGGCCCGTCATAGCGATTGGTTAACCATAGCTAGCGCGTCACAGTTAACGGCGCGTTAAAAGCCAGCCTTGAAACCGCGGTGCGGTAATATTTCCCGAGGGAAGAGGCGCGCCTCGGAGGGGCAGCAGCATCAAAAATGAAAATCGGGGCGCGCGGGGGGGGGGGGCCCCCCCAGGGGGGGGGGGGGTGGCGGGGGGGCAGCCCCCGGAGAGCGGCAGGGTCTGGGGGGAATTTGAGTTGGGGGTTGCCAACCCCGGGGT
>NZ_JARTVP010000001.1:1444767-1612370 GCF_029625865.1 Mesorhizobium sp. WSM4887 | reverse complement strand
CCTCCCCCCGCTCCGTCGGGGCTGTTTTTTTCTTCGCCGGGGGGCCGGGGGGGTGTGGGGATCCCGCAATTCCAGAAGCCGGTCGCGGGGGGGGGGGGGGGGCCCCCCCCCCCACAAAGATGCCTGAAGTTCGCCGGGCGATCAGCCGCGGAAGAGCGACAGGATCTGCTGCGAATTGCCGTTGGCGATCGACAGCGCCTGGATGCCGAGCTGCTGCTGCACCTGGAGGGCCTGCAGGCGGGTCGATTCCTTGTTCATGTCGGCGTCGACCAGAGCGCCGACGCCCTTGTCGATCGAGTCCGACAGGTTCGACAGGAAGCTCTGCTGGGTATCGATGCGCGACTTTGCGGCGCCGAGCGAGGCGGCGCCGGTGGACAGCTTGCCGAGCGCCGTTTCAACGCTGCCGAGCGCGGTGTCGATGGCGGTGTCGGCGACGGCGGCGGAGCTCGGGTCGAAGAAGGTCGTCGCAAGCAGACCGCCAACGATGCCGCCGGTGCCCGCCGTGTCGAGGACCTGCGTGTCGGCAGAGGCCACCTTGATGGTGTCGATGGTGACGGTCGAGCCGGTGCGGTTGTACGAAGCAACGATGTTCAGATCGGAAGCAGCCGTGCCGTCGTTCTGCAGCAGGTTCGAGCCGGCGAAGTTGGCGTTGGTGACCGACGACTTGATCTGATCCTGGATGGCCTTGATTTCGGTCGCGATCTTCTGCTGGTCTTCCTGGCTGGCGCCGCGGGCGGTAACCAGCTTGGTCTTGATCAGGTCGACCTGATCCTTGACGTCGTTGATGGCGGTGTAGGCGGTATCGACCTTGCCTGCGCCGAGGCCGAGCGAGTCCTGAACGGCCGAGAGCGCCTTGTTGTCGGACTTCATCGAGGTGGCGATTGACCAGTAAGCGGCGTTGTCGCTGGCGGTGGCGACACGGTAGCCGGTGGAAATGCGGGACTGGGTGGTCTCGAGCTGCTTGTTGGTGTTGTTCAAGCTCTGCAGCGCGGTCAGCGCAGCGGAATTGGTCATGATACTGGACATGATACTCGTACCTTGGTTTTTACACGGATTTTTTTGACATACCGGCTTGTCCGGTATGACGGTGCGGCATCATGCCCATGATCGCTGAGACCCGATCACCCGCCATCTGGAGCGGACTATGCGGGCAACTTCCTACCAAACGGCTAAACTGGACGGTTAATCCAAAATAATTCGCGCGGGCCTTAGCAGGCGAAGCCTTAAGTGTCGTCCTGGAGCCCGGCGGGGCGATCAGGTAAAGGATCGCACCAGGCTGCCGACCAGAAGGTTCCAGCCGTCGATCAGCACGAAAAACAGGATCTTGAACGGCAGGGAAACCACCGTCGGCGGCAGCATCATCATGCCCATCGCCATGGTCACGGTGGCGACGATGAGATCGATCACCAGGAACGGCAGCACG
This sequence comes from Mesorhizobium sp. WSM4887, assembly GCF_029625865.1. NCBI lineage: Bacteria > Pseudomonadati > Pseudomonadota > Alphaproteobacteria > Hyphomicrobiales > Phyllobacteriaceae > Mesorhizobium > Mesorhizobium sp. WSM4887. The sequence goes on along the minus strand of NZ_JARTVP010000001.1, from coordinate 1,610,947 downwards.
ATCAGAAAACCGATCTCGAAGCCGCGCCTGATTTCCGAGATCATGAAGGCGGGCACCAGAATGCGCAGGTCCACGGTGTCACGCGAGACGGTCTGGCCGCGCTCGCGGGCGAGATCGGCAAAAAGATCGAAATCCTTGTCGCGCACATTGTGCAGCATGAAGCTGCGGAACGGATCCGAGATCTTCTCGAAGGCCTCGGCCTGGGTGATCTGGTTGTCCATCAGCGGCTTGACGCCGGTGTTCCAGGCTTGGTCGAAGGTCGGCGCCATGACATAGAAGGTCATGAACAGCGACAGCGAGATCAGGATCAGGTTGGCCGGCGTCGACTGTAGGCCGATGCCGGCGCGCAGGATCGAGAAGGCGATGACGAAGCGGGTGAAGCTCGTCACCATGATCAGCAGGCCCGGCGCCACCGAAAGCACGGTGAGCAGCCCGAACATCTGGATGAGATAGCCGACCGTGGTGCCGTCGGCCTTGCCTATGCCGCCGAGATCGAGCTGCTGGGCCGCGGCGACAGAGGTGGTGGCGACGATGAGCGCCGTGGCGATGAGGAACTTTCTCATTCGAGCAGCATCGTCCTGATGAGAACCTGTTTGACGTGGCCGCCGCTGCGCAGCGCCGCACGCTCGTCGAGATCGGCCTTGAGATGCTGGTAGCCGCTGGCGCCTTCGATCTGATGCATCTTCAGCGTGCGCACGAACGCCAGCAGGTCCTGATGGATCTGCTCGGTCATTTCCTGCGGCTGCGGCGCGTCGTAGAGCACCGATGCCTCCAGCCTTATCCAGATTTCGCTAGGTGCGGCGAGATTGGTGGTGATCGGCGCCAGTTGGACCACCGTCGGTCCGGCGATCTGTTTGCCCACTTCGGCCGACTTCTCCGGGTTGCCGGCGTTCTCAGGTGCGGCAGGAACAGGCGCCGGGGCTTCTCCCTGCTTGAGATAGCCGCCCGAGAACCAGCCCATGCCGACGGCCGCGCCCGTCATGGCCAAGAGCATGGCGAGCTGGACCACAAGGGAAGGTCCCTTCTTGGACTGAGCCTGCTCGACGTTTGCCACGACAGCGATCTCCCCGCCTAGAAAGGAAGAACCTGGTCGAGGATCTGCTGACCGTAGGCCGGCTGCTGGACCTCGCTCACGCGGCCGCGTCCGCCATAGGAGATACGTGCCTCGGCGATGCGCTCGTAGGGGATGGTGTTTTCGGCGCCGATATCGGAGGGACGCACCATGCCAGCGATGGTGAGGACCCGAAGTTCGTAATTGACGCGCACTTCCTGCGAGCCCCTGATCATCAGATTGCCGTTGGGCAGCACTTCGGTGACGACGGCGGCGACATTGAGCTCGAGATTCTCCGAGCGATTGATCTCGCCGTCGGCGTTGGTCTCGGTGCTGGAGCTCAAGCCGGCATCGCCCTTGCCGCTGGTGCTCTTGCCGTCCCAACCGAGCGTCACGTCGTAGCCGAGCTTGCGCGCGGCGGTGCGGCTGCGGTCGTTCTTATTCTTGAAATTGGCCTTGTCGTTGAGCTTGATGTTGACGGTCAGGATATCGCCCTCGCGTAGCGCCCGCGGATCGGTGAAAAGCCTGCTCTGGCGATCATCCCAAAGCGAGAATTTCTTGACGGGTCTCGCCGGCGGCTCCGGATAGGAGTAGGGGGCAGCGCCGCCATTGCCGATGCCGGAGCCGACCGGTGAGAGCGCAGGCTCCCGGCCGACTTCCTTGAGGTCGGTGCCGCAGCCGGACAGTGCCGCGACCGCGACAAGGACGAGCAATTTCAACTTCATGACGGATCAACCCTTCGCGCCGCGCTGGCCATGATGCCGGTGAGCGTCGCCGCCGCCTTCTGGTCCATTTCGTTGAGGATGACGCCGGCCTTGCGCGCATCGAGCTTCATCAGGATGGCCGCAGCGAGCTCGGCGTTGACCATTGCCAGGCGCTCGGCCGCGGCGTCTGGCTTCATGCCGGCATAGATCTTGACGACGCTCTCTTCGGCGCGCGCCAGGAATACCTCGCGTCGCTTCAGCCACTGCTCGTACTCGGCGCGTTTTGTCTCCAGCGCTTTCATGCGCTCGTCGATGCCTGCCTGGAGCTGCTTCAGCTCCTCGGCCTGCAACGCGTAGCGGCGGTCGCGAGCCGCATCGGCGATGTTGGAGCAGAAGCGCTGGATCTCGCTCTCGTCCGGCGCCTTCCCGCGCGCGAGCTCAGCCGGCTGGGCCGGGGCCTGTCCGCCGGGCAGCACCTGGCGGACTTCTTCCGCGCGACCCGGAGTGCCGCCCATAAGCGCAGCGATCGCGACAGCGGCTATCAGCTTCATGGTCGTATGAAGTCTCGGGCGACGATGCGGGTTTGAGGAGAAGAGCTCCATCATCGGCATGCCTATTGGAGAACCAGGTCGGCCTGCAGGGCGCCGGCCGACTTGATGCCTTGCAGGATGGCGATGATGCCATCGGGCTTCACGCCGAGACGGTTGAGACCGGAAACGAGCGTTTCAAGGTCGGGGCCGTCGAGCACGGCGACGCGGGCGTCGGGTCGCGAGGCCTCGATGGCGGTGAAGGGCTCGACCGCCGTCTCGCCCTTGGAGAAGGGCTCCGGCTGAACCACTTTCGGCGCCTCGGTGATGCGCACGGTGAGAGTGCCGTGGCTGATGGCGACGCGCGAGATCTTGACGTTGTTGCCGATGACGATGGTGCCGGTGCGCTCGTCGATGACGACGCGGGCAGGCGCATCCGACTCGACGACCAGGTTTTCGATCTCGGCATAGAAGCGCGCGGCCGATACGTTCTTCGGCCGTCTGATCTGCACGGTGCGGGCATCGCGCTCGGCCGCAACCCGCATGCCGAAGCGCTGCGAGGTGTAGTCGTTGATGGCGTCCGCGATGCGGATGGCGGTTGAGAAATCGGGATTGCGCAATTGCAGCGTCAGCACGCCCTGGTCGTCGAACTCGGCGGGCACCGAGCGCTCGACGATGGCGCCGTTCGGCACGCGGCCGGCGGTGGGCACGCCTTGCGTCAGTTGCTCGGCCTGGCCCTGCGCGGTGAAACCGCCCACGATCACCGAGCCTTGGCCGACGGCGTAGATCTCGCCGTCCGCGGCCTTGAGCGGCGTCATCACCAGGGTGCCGCCGGCAAGCGAGGTGGCATCTCCCATCGAGGAGACGTCGATGTCGATGCGCGCGCCCGACTGGACGAAGGGCGGCATGTTGGCGGTGACGATGACGGCGGCGACATTCTTGGCGCGCGCGCTGCCACCTTCGGTGGCGATGCCGAGGTTCTCCAGCATGGCGCGGATCGACTGTTCGGTGAACGGCGAGTTGCGCAGGCTGTCGCCGGTTCCCGCCAGGCCGATGACCAGGCCGTAGCCGACGAGCTGGTTGTCGCGCGCGCTCTGCAGCTGGGCAATGTCCTTGATGCGCGCGGCGACCTGGCCGGGCGGCAGCGTGCTCGGTCCCGTCGAGACGCGGAACATGCGGGTGGTGGTGGCCGGATCGTATTCCGGGTCGTCGTAGACGCCGCCATTTTTTTGCGCAAGTTCGCGCTTGGCCTTGGACGTGAGCCCATCGGCCAATGCGGGCTGAAGGCCGATCGCGGCGCTCAGCAGAAGGGCAAAGACGCGCCTCACGATGCGCCGACCCGAATCGTGCCGTCGGCCATTACTGTGCCGGAAATGATCTTGCCGCTGTCGACATTGCGAATTTTGATGAGGTCGCCGGCGGCGCCCGGCTGCAGCGTGACGCCGGCGGCCGAGATGGTCAGCGCTCCGGCGGTGAAATAGACCTGCACCGAGGCACCCTGCTCGACCAGCCAGGCATCGCGGATCGCGGCCGCCGGAATGTAGCGGCCGGGCACGAGGGTGCGCTTGGCGACCTTGCCCCGAAGTTCCTCGGAGCGCGTCGCCATTCCGTCCGGCTTGTGCTTGCCCGGGACAAGCGTCACCTGCTTCAGCGCCGCAAGCTCGATCGTCTCGCCGGGATAGATGACCCGGTTGGGGATCAGCACGGCTTCGCAGACCGCTTGATTGGCGGCGAGCTGGTTGGCCGACTCCCCGGATCGCAAGGGAGATGGGCCCGTCTCTTGCGCAAGCGCCGGCACGCCGACGACCACCAGCGCAAGGGCCAGCACGGCGCGACGAAAAGCAGGGCAGGAAGCCGGCATGGCCATCGTCGGTTACCTGATGTTCTTTGAGACCACCGAGGCCATGTCGTCGGCGGCCTGGATGACCTTCGAGTTCATTTCATAGGCGCGCTGCGCCGAGATCAGCTCGGTGATTTCCTTGACCGGATCGACGTTGGAGGACTCCAGATAGCCCTGCTCGATGGTGGCGAAGCCCGGATCGCCTGGAACGCCGACATTGGCCGGGCCAGAGGCCGCCGTCTCCTGGAACAGATTGTCGCCGAGCGGCGCCAGGCCCGCCTCATTGGCGAAGTTGGCGATCTGAAGCTGGCCGAGAAGCTGAAGGTCGGTCTGGCCGTCGATACGGGCAAAGACCTGGCCGGTCTTGTTGACGATGACCTCGACCGCGTCGGTCGGCACGGTGATCGCCGGAATGACGGTGGCGCCGTCGGCGGTGACCAGCTGCCCGGTGGCATTGGTGTTGAAGGCACCGGCGCGGGAGTAGAGCGTGCTGCCGTCGGCGCCCTCGATCTGGAACCAGCCGCGGCCGGTCAGCGCCAGGTCGAAGCTGTTGCCCGTGCTGGTCAGCTCGCCCTGTGTATGGACGTTGCGCACGGCCGTCGTCTTGACGCCGAGGCCGATCGAAACGCCCTCGGGCACAAGCGAGGTGTTGGAGCGGTTGGGCACCCCTTGGGTGCGATCGACCTGGTAGAGCAGGTCGGAGAATTCGGCGCGCGCCCGCTTGTAGCCGGTGGTGTTGATGTTGGCGATGTTGTTGGCGATGACTTCCAGATTGGTTTGCTGGGCGTTCATGCCGGTCGCGGCGATGGCAAGGGCTTTCATGACGCGGTCCTAGATACTCATGCGGCTGATTTCGAGATAGGCCGAGACGACCTTGTCGCGGATGGCGATCGTCGTCTGCAGGGCCTGCTGGGCGCTCAGCACCGCATCGGCCACTTGGCGGGTGTCGGCGTCGCCTTTGAGCGCCTGGATCGACATCTGCTCGGCGTTCTGCAGCGTGTTGACGGTCTTGGTCGCAGCCTGGCTGAGAGCCTCCGCAAAGCTGCTACCGACGCCTTCGCCTGCTTTGGTGCCGACGCCGCCCTGAAGCAGGCCCGGCGAGGCGGCCTCCGTGCCGTCGATTGCCGGTTTGAACTGTAGTGCCCCGATACCGCCGATCATTACTGGTTCCTCATCAGGTCGATGGTCATGGAAATCAGATCGCGAGCCTGCTTGATGACCTGCAGGTTGGCCTCATAGGAGCGGTTGGCCTCGCTCATGTCGGCCATTTCGACCAGCACGTTGACGTTGGGCATCTTCACGTACCCTTTTGCGTCGGCGGCCTCGTTGCCGGGCTGGAACTCGATCGGGAAGTCCGACGGATCGCGCGCGATCGAGCTCACCTCGACCAGCGAACCACCGCTCGTCCGGTCGAGCTCGGACTGGAAGCTGATCGTCTTGCGGCGATAGGGATCGGCGCCAGGCGTGTTGCCCGTCGATTGCGCATTGGCGAGGTTCTCCGACACCACGCGCAGACGCTCCGACTGGGCGCCAAGGCCGGATGCCGCGACTTTAAGGGCTGCGGTCAGGGCGTCCATGGTCAGCTCTTCACCACCATCGTCATCATCGAGTGGAAGGCTTTGACGATCGCCGTGTTGAGCTCGAAGGAGCGGCGAACTTCGCCGGCCTTCATCAACTCGTCCTCGAGCACCACCGTGTTCTTCGACGGCATTATCGAGCCCGTGACATCCTCCGGCTTGAGATTGAAGCCGGCATTGGTCCCCTCGGGGCCCAAATGGCCGGTCTGGGTGGCCGCCAGCGTCACCGCAGTCCGGTCGAGGACCTTTTCGAACGGTTCGACGTCGTTTGCCGTGTAGCCCGGCGTGTTGGCATTGGCGATGTTGGATGCGATCGCCGACTGGCGCACGGCTAGCCATTGCGACTGCCGGGTGGCGAGGTCAAAGAGGTTGACGGGTTCCATGGGACTCTCCGGGCGAGTACGCACAAGACTAGGCCGCCAGTCTTGCGCGGACCTTGCGCGGAGCGAGCCCGCGGCCCGTTACGAGGCCATTACCTGGAAAGCTGGATCACCTTGTTGGCATCGGTGACGATCACCCACTTGCCACCGCGCTGCTCGATCGCGGCGACGCGGCTGGAGTCCGGCAGGACGGAGCCGCGCTGGACGATCCACAGGCCGGTGTCGTCCTCGATCATTGCGCGGCCATTGGCGACATGCACCATCCTGAATTCCGCCGCGGCCGCAGGGAACGGCTGGTCGCCAGGCGCCGGCGGGGGTTCGTCCTGCACCGTTCCAGTGGCAAGGAGGTCGATATCGGCGTTGGGAACGTCCTTGGCCGTCAGCGGTCCGCTGCGTTCGGCCGCGACGCCGCCGCCCTCGCGTCCGGAATTGCTGCCGCTGCCGCCGAACTTGATGGTCTGGACGCCGAACTGCTCCTGGTTGAAAAAGATATACCAGGGAAACAGCGCGCAGATCAGGCCGAGCGTGATGCCGAGCGCTGCGACGACGAAATCGCTGCGCCGGTCCGCTTTCCTGTTGGCCAGGCGCGGGAACTGGGCCGGCGGCGGCTGCGGCCACTCCACCTTTTTCGGGAACAGGCCGTTGATGAGCGAGTCGCGGCTGGCGTCGGCCTCCTCGGCGGCCTTGGCCTCGGCAATCATCTCACGCAGCATGCGCTCGGTCTGTTGCAGGTCAGTCTCCTTGATCGCCATTCTGCTTCCCCTTGAGATGGCGGGCGAGATCGGTGAACGGATCGGCCGATGCGCGGTCCCTCGGCGACTGCGTGAGCGCCTCGTAGATCAGCGGCACCTGGCGCACGGCGATGTCGAGCTCGGCGTCGGCGCCCCCCTGATAGGCGCCGAGCAGACGGATGTCGCGCGTGTCCTCGAAGCGCGCGATCATCGCTTTCAGCCTTGTCACCAGCATGCGCTGCTCGGCGCTCCAGGCCTTGTCGGCGAGACGTGAGATCGACGACAGCGGATTGACCGGCGGGTAGCGTCCCTGCTCGGCGATCGCGCGGTCGAGCACGACGTGGCCATCGAGGATGCCGCGCACCGAATCGGCCACCGGATCGTTGTGGTCGTCGCCGTCCACCAGCACCGAGATGATGGCGGTGATCGAGCCTTTGCCCTCGGCGCCTGGTCCGGCGCGCTCGAGCAGCTTCGGCAGATCGGTGAAGACCGATGCCGGGTAGCCGCGCGCGACCGGCGGCTCGCCGGTGCCCGTCGCCACCTCGCGCAGCGCATGGGCAAAGCGGGTGATCGAATCCAGCACCAGGAGCACGCGATGGCCCTGGTCGCGGAAATGCTCGGCCACGCGCATGGCTGTGTCGGGCGCGCGCCGGCGCATCATGGCGCTCTCGTCGCTGGTGGCGACGACCGCGACGGTCTTGGCCATGCTGTCGGCGCCGATGGTGTCCTCGAGGAATTCGCGTACCTCGCGGCCGCGCTCGCCGATCAGCGCCACGACCACCGTGTCGAAGGCCTCGGCACCTGCGAGCATGGCAAGCAGCGTCGACTTGCCGACGCCGGAGCCGGCGAAAATGCCGAGCCGCTGGCCGAAGCAGAGCGGCGTGAAGATGTCGATCACCCGCACTCCGGTCAGGAAGCCGGTGCCGACCCGCTGCCGCGACATGGCGCCGGGCGTCAATGTGTCGGCGCTGCCGGCGGCATTCGGCCTGACCAGCGGCGGGCCGCCGTCGATGACGCGAGTCAAAGCATCGATGGCGCGCCCGCGCCAGGAAACATCCGGCGCGACCGCGAGTGGGCCGCGCCGGAAAACGGTGTCGCCGATGCCGGCATCGGCGTGGCGCTCGAACGGCGCGACCACCACCTCGTCGCGGCCTATCCTGACGATCTCGCCGCGGCGCGTGCCGGTCTTGCCGCGCTGCTCGACGATGTCGCCGAGCCTGGCAATGTCCGAAAGGCCGCGCACCTTGTAGTGAGTGGGCGAGATCTCGACGACGCGGCCGCCGCGGCTGAGCAGCGTTTCCGGGTTGTCGAACCGCCGCCAGATGCGTTCGAGCGCGGCCAGCCGATCCGTGGGACCGGCGTCTGCAAGCTTCTCAGGCGCGCGGAGCAGGGACGAGCCGTTCGCCATCCCGTTACTTGTCGCCGAGCGTCTTGATCGCATCGTCGGTGGACGAAGCACTCTGCCGGATCAGCGCAGCCGTATTCTCGAAGGCGCGCTGCACCTGGATCAGCCGGGTCATCTCCAGCACCGGATTGACGTTGGATTCCTCGAGAAACCCTTGAGCTACGCCGACATCGGAGCGGTCGGTGACCGGTTCCGGGGTCCGCGCGGGAACGATGCCCGAATTGCCGTAGCGGACGAAATTGGCGCCGGGGTCGAAATCGTAGAGGCCGATGGCGCCGACGAGCTGGTCGTTTTGGCGTAGCGAGCCATCGGCGCCGGCCTTGGGCGGACCGTTGCGCGGATCGAGCTGGATCGGCGCGCCGCCGCTGTCCAGCACCGGATAGCCTTCGATCGACATCAGCTCGCCGTTCTCGTTCATGGAGAAACGGCCGTCGCGGGTCATCACCGTGCCGGCCGGCGTCTCGATGGCGAACCAGGCGTCGCCTTGGATGGCGAAATCGAAAGGATTGCCGGTTTCGGTCAGCGAGCCGTGCGCGCTGGAAAGATAGGTCTTGCCGGAGGATGCGAAGGATACCGACTTCGGCCCGGTGCCGGAGACCACGTCCTCGAATTTCACGCCGGTGGCGCGAAAGCCGATGGTCGAAGCGTTGGCGACATTGTCGGCGATGGTGTCGAGACGGCGTTCGAGCGCAATCTGCGAAGATAGGGCGACGTAGAGACTGTCCTGCATGGTGTTCTCAGAACTTCAGCTTCTGCATGGCCATCATCAGATCGGTCGAGATGCCGACCGTGGTCGGCTGCGCGAACAGCACGCTGACCGAGGTCACGGCAGTGGTCGTCGGGTTGTTGATCTCCCACAGGCTGGTGAAGCGGGTAAGGAAGGTGTTCAGCTTGTCGGGATCCTTGAAGTCGGCGATATCGAGCTTCTGCTCGAACATCTGCGCCTGCTTGTCGATGTCGGCCGACGCGATGGAGTCGGGCAGGCCGAGAGCCGTGCGCACCACGCTCGAAAGGGCCGTGTCGGCGAGCACGTCATACCAGCTGTTGATGTCAGGCGCCTTACGCTGGAAATAGAGCGCCAGCCGCACGCCCTGATTGGTTTCGCCGGCATTCTCCTCCAGTGTCTGGCGCATGTATTTGTCGACCGCGCCTTGCTGGGCGGAGGGATAGAGCGTGGCGGTCGAGCCGTAAGCCGCAAAGTTGAACGCTTTGACGAAGTCGGCGTAACGCTTGTCGCTCAGCTTGTTGGCGAAGCTGTCGGAGTCGGACACGCCTTCCTTGAGCGCCTTGACCATGAAGGCCTTGGCATAGGCCATGTCTTCCAGCCCGTACGCCTTCATCGCGTAGTTGAACAGCCGAGTGTTGTTGACGAAATCGTCGATGCTTTTGACGTTGCCGATATTGGCCAAATAGTAGTCGGTGTCACGCTTCACGACGGGCTGCGACTCGACCTGGTCGATTGCCTTTGGGATGTCCTTGGCGATGAGCTGATAGCTCGTATACGTGTTCAACATCTGCGCCTCCGGCCGAAGCTTTCCGGTGACGATAGCGATGCTTCCTTGTGCGAGGCTGAATCGGTTTCCGCATCGCGATTCAAGCCTCACACAAGGCACGAGGACTATCCCTGATCCCCGACGTGACATGCGGAAGGACCTGTCGTGGGTATTCTGATCGGACTTGTGGTGACGCTTGGCTGCGTGCTCGGTGGCTTCATGGCCATGGGTGGGCATCTGCATGTGCTGATCCAGCCTTGGGAAGCGGTGGTCATCTGCGGCGCAGCGCTCGGCACTTTCCTTGTCGCCAACCCGATGAAGACGGTCAAGGACACCGGCAAGGGCATTCTCGAGGCCTTCAAGCAGGCCGTGCCGAAGGAGCGCGACTATCTCGAAACGCTTGGCGTCCTGCACAGCCTGATGCGCGAGTTGCGATCGAAGTCGCGCAGCGAGGTCGAGGCGCATATCGACAATCCGGAAGAGTCGGCGATCTTCCAGGCGTTCCCGACGGTGCTCAAGAACCACGACCTGACGCATTTCATCTGCGACTATTGCCGCATCATCATCATCGGCAATGCGCGCTCGCACGAGATCGAGGCGCTGATGGATGAGGAGATCCAGACGATCCGCACCGACAAGCTGAAGGCCTATCACGCGATGGTCGCGGTCGGCGACGGCCTGCCGGCGCTCGGCATCGTCGCGGCCGTGCTCGGCGTGGTGAAGGCGATGGGCGCGCTCGACCAATCGCCGGAAATTCTCGGCGGGCTGATTGGTGCTGCGCTCGTCGGAACCTTCCTCGGCATCTTCCTGTCCTATGCCGTGGTCGGTCCGGTCGCCACCAAGATCAAGACGGTGCGCGAGAAGAAGAACCGCCTGTACATCATCGTCAAGCAGACGCTGCTCGCTTACATGAACGGCGCCTTGCCGCAGGTCGCGATCGAGTTCGGCCGCAAGACCATTTCGTCCTATGAGCGTCCGACGATCGATGCCGTCGAGCAGAGCACGATGAATACCGGCACCGCCGAGAAGAAGGCGGCCTGAGCATGCAGAACTTCAGCCGGGGCCGTTTGGCGTCATGACCAGTCCGGCAAGTCCGTCGCAAACCCGGGCTCTCATCATCGAGCGTCTCGTCGGCGACAGCGGCGAGGCCGCGCAGGTGATCGGCGTCGGCCGCGGCATGGCCGAGCGCTCGCTGCCGCTGCTGCAGAAAGCACTTTCCGCAGAGCTGGGCGCGCCGGTCACCGTCGACCTGCAGGCGGTCGAAGTGGGACGTGTCCCCGATGCGCGTATGCGCGCCGGCGAAACCTTCGCCATGACTATCGTTCCTTCGCCGACCTCGGCCGACGCCATGACGCTCGTCATGGACGCGCCGGCGATCGCCGTCATGGTCCAGGCGCTGTTCGGCGGCGATCCGGACCAGCCGGTGGCGCCGATCGAGCGCGACCTGTCACAGATCGAGACCGACGTCGCCACCACCGTCTTCCAAGAGGTCGCGATGGCGCTGAACGGATCGGGCCGGCGTTCTCTCGAGCTGCGCCAGCCTGTCCCGAGGGCGATGTCCGGCAACGAGGCGAAACGGCGCGTGCTACGCGACGGGGCGGCGGTTCGCATCATCTATGGCATCTCGACGCCGACCGACACCGGCACGGTGACGGTGATGATCCCGCAGCGAATCCTTTTGGCGACCCGCGGCGCCACCGCCGATCACGGCGGCGACCAGACGACGGAATTCGACTGGCGAGCCCGCTTTTCGGAGGAAGTGATGCGCTCGGCCGTGCGGCTCGAGGCCACCATGCCGCTCGCCCGGCTGTCGCTTGGCGATCTCGCCGCCTTCCAGCCCGGACAGGTGATCGAGTTCGAGGAAGATGCGCAGCTGCAGGCAAAGCTCAGCGCGCGCGACAAGACGCTGTTTGTCTGCGAGTTCGGCAAGCTCGGACAGAACTACACGGTCCGCATCCGGCATCCTCACGATGGCGGGCAGGATTTCGTCGACGGATTGGTGCCGGGCTGAGGCCTGGCTTGGGATTATTGGAGACGAGGCATGGCGAAGACCAAGGTGGAAGCCGAACCCGAAGCCGACCAGCCGGACGAGCAGCTCGACCGCGCCATCGAGGAATTGCGGGGCGTGCTGCGGGAGGAGGAGAACCGCCCCGACGCTGCCCTGCAGGCCGGCGCCAATTCCGCGATCATCATGACGATTCCGGTCGATGTGCAGATCATTCTGGGCAGCACCGAAATGCCGGTGTCGGAGCTGATGGCGCTGCAGAAGGGCTCGACGGTAGCGCTCAACCGCCGCATAGGCGAGCCGGTCGACGTGGTGGTCAACGGCCGCAGAATCGCGCGTGGCGAGATCACGGTGCTGGAACACGATCCGTCGCGCTTCGGCATCAGGCTTACCGAAATCAACGCTGCTACCAAGAGCGCCTGAGCATGGACGGCGAGAGCATTCACCGGCAGCGGAGCCATGCCCAATGACGTCGTTGACGCTGACGCGCCCGCAAAAGGCCGCCGCCATCCTGGTGGCGATGGGCAAGCCCTCGGCCAGCCGGCTGCTCAAATTCTTCAAGCAGGAGGAGCTGAAGGCGTTGATCGAGGGCGCGCGGCTGCTGCGCACCATTCCGCAAACCGACCTGGAGCGCATCGTTGCGGAATTCGAGGCCGAGTTCACCGAGGGCGCAGGCCTGCTCGACTCGGCGGACCGGATGGACACGATCCTCAACGAATCGCTGTCGCCGGAGGAAATGAGCGCCATCATGGGCGAGAAGAAGTTCGAGCCCGCTCCTGAGGGGCCGCCGCCGATCTGGCCGGATCTGGAAAAGCTCGAGCCGACGCGCCTGGGCACCTTCCTCGCCGGCGAACACCCGCAAACGTCCGCCATGGTGCTGTCGAAGCTTGCGCCGCAGACCGCGGCCAATGTGCTGCTGACGATGGAAAAGCCGATACGCAGCCAGATCATCAAGCGTATGGTGACGATGGCCAACATTCCGGATGCGGCAGCCAGGATCGTCGAGAACCAGTTGCGCGCCAGCGTGCTTTCGCAAAAAGCGACCAGGGACACCTCGGTCGGCCAGGAGCGCGTCGCCAGCGTTCTCAACGAGATGGCCAAGCCCGAGCTCGACGAACTCATGCAGGACCTGGAGGACGCCGGCACGCCGGATCTGGCCGGGGTCAGGTCGCGGCTGTTTGCCTTCGACGACTTGCCGCTGCTCGCCCAGAAGGCGCGCGTGCTTCTGTTCGACGGGCTGTCGACGGAGCTCGTCACACTGGCTTTGCGCGGCGCGCCGGCGGAGCTAACCGAATCCGTGCTGTCGGCGATCGGCGCTCGCTCGCGCCGCATGATCGAATCCGAGCTCGGACAGGGATCGGAAGGTATCGCGCTGGCCGACATCATGGCGGCGCGAAAGACGATCGCCGTGGCGACCATTCGTCTCTCGCGGCAGGGAGCGTTCGAGCTTCCCTCGATGCAGACCACTGCCGAAGCCGCCTGACGACAGCAATGCGGTCAGGGCATCATGGCTGAGGGGGTCGACAAGGATTCCAAAACCGAGGAAGCCACAGAAAAGAAGATCCGCGACACGATCGAGCAGGGCAAGCTGCCTCACTCGCGCGAGACGGCGATCTTCGCTTCCTTCCTCGCCATACTGGTGTTCAGCGTCTTTTACGCCAAGGACGCCATCGTCAATCTCGGCATGTTCCTCGCCATGTTCCTGGAAAAGCCTGAAGCCTGGCCGATGGACACCGAGACCGACGTCATCGAGCTCTACAAGACCGTGCTGTTCGAAATCGGTCGCGCCGTCGTCAGCCTGCTGGTGCTGCTGGTGGTCGCCGGCGTCGGCGCTTCGGTGTTCCAGAACATCCCGCAATTCGTCGGCGATCGGATCCGGCCGCAGCTGTCGCGAATTTCGATCGCCAAGGGCTGGAGCCGCCTGTTCGGCGTGCAGGGCTTTGTCGAATTCGCCAAGTCGCTGGCCAAGCTTGCCTTCGCCATCGCCGTGCTCGCCTTCACGCTGTCGGAAGATCACCGCAGGCTGCTCGCCGGCATGATCACCAACCCGGTGTCGTTCGGCATGGTCATCCGTGGCATCTTCGTCGACATATTGGTGGCGATCGTCTTCGTCATGGGGGTGATCGCGGTCGCCGACATCGTCTGGTCGCGCTTCCACTGGCGGCGTGACCTGCGCATGACCAAGCAGGAAGTGAAAGACGAGCTGAAGCAGTCGGAAGGCGATCCGATCGTGAAGTCGCGCCTGCGCTCGCTGGCGCGTGACCGGGCGCGGCGGCGCATGATGACGGCGGTGCCGCGCGCGACGCTCGTCATCGCTAATCCGACCCACTATTCCATCGCGCTGAAATATGTGCGCGAAGAGGACTCCGCTCCGCTGGTGCTCGCCAAGGGCCAGGATCTGGTGGCGCTGAAAATCCGCGAGATCGCGAGAGAGAACAACATCCCGATCTTCGAGGACGTGGCGCTTGCCCGCTCCATGTACAAGCAAGTTTCAGTTGATAGCGTGATCCCGTCGCAATTCTACCAGGCCGTCGCCGAATTGGTGCGGATCGTCTACTCGAAGAAGACCGAGCGAAAAGTAACCCAATGATCGGACGCTGTTTCTATCCATGAACCGGCAACCACACGCCAATTCACGCGAGCAGATCGTCGCCAATGCCATCCAGGACGTGGTGGGCGAGCTGCGCCTGATCGAGGTCGCTGACTATATCGCCTTCATCCGGCTGGAGCATTTCGCCTGCCTGTCGGACCTGGTGGACTCGGCTGCGGAGCTCTACTTCCAGCCGGGCACGCTCAGGCTCGGCCATGGCGGCGAAGCGCATGTCGACTGGAACGGCAGTCCGCGCATCGTGCTCGATCTCGAGCTTCGGCCGCGCGGCGTGACAGTCTATTTCCAGCTGATGCTGACCGGGCAGGGCACGTCCGTGATCGTCAATTACGTTTCTTTCGAGAAGCCGGGCGAGACGCCGGAGCACAACACCGCCCTGCTCGAGGACGCGATCGACGAGGCGCGCATCCGGAGGACCGAGCCGCTCACTTTCCCTTGACGATGTTTCAGGTTCTCGGCGCCCGGCCTGGGCGAGCTACTCGATCAGGCCAAGCCGCAGCGCCTTCGCGACCGCCTGGTTGCGGTTGACAGCGTTGAGCTTCTGCGTCGACTGGGTGAGATACTGGTTGGCGGTGTGCACCGACAGTTTCAGGAGCTTCGCGATCTCCTCGCTGGTGTTGCCGTTGGCGGTCAGCTTCAGGCATTCGAGTTCGCGCTTGGAAATGGCGCGCGTCCTGCCGGTTTCGCTTGGACGGATGCGGGCGACCGACGCAAACAGGGCAAAGCAGCGCGCGTGGATTTCACATAGCGTGTCGTCCGAAAGGGTCATATCCGGCCCCAGGAAGACGACCAGCCCGCACTGGCCGCGCTCCGCATGCACCGGAAAGGCGATGCCGTCGGTGCCGGGCGCGAGCGGCGCGGCCGGTTCGGACCATGCCAGGCTCTCCAACCTCTGCTGCGAAACG
The DNA here is from genome assembly GCF_029625865.1 of Mesorhizobium sp. WSM4887. Taxonomy (NCBI): domain Bacteria; kingdom Pseudomonadati; phylum Pseudomonadota; class Alphaproteobacteria; order Hyphomicrobiales; family Phyllobacteriaceae; genus Mesorhizobium; species Mesorhizobium sp. WSM4887. The sequence continues at coordinate 1,595,721 of NZ_JARTVP010000001.1, read as the reverse complement.
GCCATGCCGCTGTCGGCCCACCAGCGCGGCGTCGTCGAGATGCGGCTGTGGCGCACCATTTCCTCGCCGCTGGCGCCCGAGATGAATTTGGTGGTGAGGCCGGTCGACGGATAATCCGAATCGAAGCAGGCGACCAGGCGCGCTCGCTCCAGCGAGGGGCTGACGAAGAACAGTCCGAAACCAGAAGCGTTGATATCGACCGCGATCCAGCGGCAGCGGCGCACGGCGTCCGGAATGGTCACCGCGTGATGCGTCTCCGATCCGAGCGAGAAGGCGCCGAACGGATTGCGCTGCTCGTTGAAAAGGGCGGCAGCGGCCTCTTTGATCTGTGCGTGCTTCAAATGATGCCGCTCCTGATAGCGGTCGCAATCGCCATCGCGCGGTTCGAAGCCGCGAATTTCTGGATGGCATGCGTGATGTAGCTGTTGACGGTGTTCGACGAGACGCCAAGGATGAGGGCCACCTCGTCGGTGGTCTTGCCCTCCGATACCCAGAACAGGCATTCGCGCTCGCGGTCCGACAGCGGATCCTGCATGGATGCCGCGGCGATCAATTGCGGGATGCTGGATAACGCGTAGCAGCATTTCAGCTGCGCCTTCATCAAGGCCGTAAGGTCGATCTTGCCGGGCTCGGCGGCGGAAAACAGCACGAAAAGGCGCTGGCGGCCGACATTCAACCGCAGCGAATAGATCTCGGCGTGGCCGAGCACATCGAGCAGCCGCGCTTCCTCGCCGCTCAGTAGCGCGCCGGCGTCGGGCGCATGCGCCGCGACCAATGGCTTGGGGCGCACGCCCGGCGCTGCCGTCAGCGGGCCGAGCGCGAGATTGGCAATCAGCCGCTTGCCGATCAACTCGATGGCGTCGAAAATCCAGTTCGACGACACGATACGCGCGTCGTTTCGATCCTGATCGTGCACCATGGCGACCAACATATAGCTGTCGGCGCCGATATCGGCTGAAAGCTGCATGAAGAAACTGGTGAGATCGCCGCGCGACGCCAGGCGCGAGCCTGAAGCGTCGGATTGAAGAAGCGCGGCGGGACTGCTCATTTTGATATTCTGACCGGAATCGATCCTTGCGCCCGGTGCTGGCATTGGCCAGCGCTCGGACCCGAAACGCATCACGTTTACGAAGACACACCCACGGGCGCGCACAGCGCCCAACCGAGCCGAATCCTTACAGGGAACGCGAAGCCGTCCGCGTCTGGTACCGGCAGGACGCCGGAACTTGAGACTTTGGGTGGTCGCCGCGCCCCCCGTGGACCGGCTGATTCGGGTCTAATCTACCCGCAGATGAATCCGACATCAAACGCGATTTGACAAAATCGAATCCGCTGGACTCGTGTTGCGACTCAGCTGCTGCTCATCGCGTTACTTGGGGGTGGCTTCAGAGCTGCATCGAGCCGATGATTTCCCGGTGAAATCGAAAAAATAACGCTCCGTTGCAGGTGGAGCGCGTCCTTTTGATCAGATATGGCTCAGCGGTCCTCGAAGCCGGTCAGCACGCCGACGGCGTTGATGCCGATTTCCTCAACCGCGTAGCCGCCTTCCATGACGAACAGCGTCGGCAGGCCGAGCTTGGCGATGCGCCGGCCGATCTTGGGATAGTCTTCGCTCTTCAGCTTGAACTGGCTGATCGGATCCTTCTCGAAGGTGTCGACGCCGAGCGAGACCACGACCACGTCCGGCGCATAGGCGGCAAGCTTGGCACAGGCGTCTTCCAGCGCTGCGTTCCAGCCGTCCCAGTTGGTGCCGAAGGGCATCGGGTAGTTGACGTTGAAGCCTTCGCCTTCATCCTCGCCGCGCTCGTCGGCATGGCCGAGGAAGAAGGGGTACTCGACCATCGGATCGCCATGCAGGTTGAGCACCTGGACGTCGCCGCGGCGATAGAAAATCTCCTGCGTGCCATTGCCGTGGTGGTAATCGACATCGAGGATCGAGACGCGGCTTGCGCCCTGGTCGCGGAACCGTTGCGCGACGACGGCGGCGTTATTGATGAAGCAGTAGCCGCCCATGAAGGCAGCGCCGGCGTGGTGGCCGGGCGGGCGGCAGAGCGCGAAGGCGGTCCGCTCGCCGCCCTTGACCAGGGCGGCCGCCGTCAGCGCGACGTCATAGGATGACTTGATCGCCTTCCATGTGCCTTCGACGAAAGTGGCGCCGGCATCGAAGGAATAGTAGCCGAGCAGGGCGTCAATGCGCTTCGGCGGGACATCGCCGCGCAGGCCGCGCGTCGGCCAGGTGAAGCCCATCGCCGAGCCCTTGAAGCCGGCGGCGACCCATTCCGGCCAAACCGTCGGCAGGAAATCGATGTAGTGCGCTTCATGCACGCGCTTGGCGGCGGCAAGGTCGTGCTCGACCGGCCCGATGATCGGCCCCAGCTTCTCGCTTTCCACCCTTGCCTTGATGAATTCGGCCCGCGAGGGCTTCTCGAAACCCGGCACGATCGCCGAGGTGACCAGTTCCATCTGGCCGGCGTGACCTGCGTGAAGCGGCGAAAAAACTGTCTTCATTTTGGGAGTTGGCTCGCTGTTCGAGTTCTGGTTACGGGGCCTCAAACAGCTTTGTGGCAGAGAGTTCCGGCGCCGCCAAGGGGCATTTCAATTTGTCTTTCGGGCCAGCATGGGACGGCTTGCCAGACGCCAATACTCTGCTAGCCTAGGCAGAAATGGGAGAAAATGATGCCGCAAACGGCCGATCTTATCGTCGAGAACGCCAGCATATTGACGATGGATCCGGATACCCCCGCCGCCCAGGCCATTGCCATCAAAGGTGATAAGATAATTGCGATCGCAGATCGCGATAGCCTCCGCGACTGCAAAGGCCCTGCCACTCGTGTCGTCGATGCTCAGGGCGGCTCCGTCCTGCCGGGCTTCATCGAAGCGCACATGCATTTGTTCGGCGGCGCGGCCGAGCTCGACAATCTGCATCTGACAGGCGTGCAGGGCTTCGACGCGCTTCGCGACGCGATCCAGGGCTTTGCGGCGAAGCGTCCGAAAGCCAGGCTGCTGCTCGGCGCCGGTGTAGACTATGCGATCCTGCCCGAGCCGGTGACCCGCCATCACCTCGACCGTATCATTCCCGACCGGCCCTTCGCCATGTCGGCCTCCGACCATCACACGATGTGGGCGAACACCAAGGCGCTGGAAGAGGCCGGCCTGCTGCATGGCAAGCAGGTGGGACCAGGCAACGAAATCGTCATGGGCGCGGACGGGCTTGCCGCCGGCGAGTTGCGCGAAGGCGAGGCGTTCGGTCCCGTACTCGATCATTTCGGCGCGAACCGGACACGGCTCGGCCTCCAAGGTGCGGAGCCGGATCCCTATCCGTCGGCAGCGGAGCTTGCCGCCGACCGCGACCTCATGCATCGCGGGCTTGAGTGGTGCGCAAAGCACGGCATCACCTCGATCCAGAACATGGACGGCAACCTCTACCAGCTCGAGCTGCTCGCCGGACTGCAAGAGGAAGGACGGCTCATCTGCCGCACCAAGATCCCGTTCCACTTCAAGAATTTCATGAAGCTGGACATGCTGGAAAAAGCCTCGCGCATGGCGGCGGCGTACAATTCCGAGTGGCTGTCGTCCGGCATGGTCAAGGTCTTCTACGACGGGGTGCTGGATTCCTGGACCGCGGTGATGGTCGACGATTATGCCGACCGTCCGGGCTGGCGCGGCGAGCCGCTTTTTTCCCCCGAGCATTTCGCCGAGGCTGCGGTCGAAGCCGACAGGCGCGGCCTGCAGATCGCCGTTCATTCGATCGGAGACGGAGCGGTGCGCGCCGTGCTCGACGGTTACCAGGCGGCAGCGAAGAAAAACGGCAGGCGCGACAGCCGGCACCGCATCGAGCACATCGAAGTGATCACCCCGTCCGATGTGCCGCGTTTCGCCGAGCTCGGCGTGCTCGCCTCGATGCAGCCGCCGCATCCGCCGGGCGCGATGAATTTCCCGCTGGAGCCGACGATCTCGCGCATTGGCCACGATAAGTGGCCGCTGAGCTATGCCTGGCGCACCTTGAAGAATGCCGGCGCGCGGGTCGTCTTCGCATCCGACTGGCCGGTCTCGCCGGTTGACCCGATCCTGGGCATCCAGGCGGCGGTCTTGCGCAAACCTTGGGCAGAAGGCCTGCCGGACCAGAGCTTCTCGCTGCATGAAGCGATTGCCGGCTACACGGTCGAAGGCGCCTATGCCGAGTTCATGGAACACCGCAAGGGGCGCCTGAAGCCCGGATACCTCGCCGATATCGTGGTTTTGTCGGCCGATATCGAGAAGACGGCGCCGGAGGCGCTGCACACCGTGCGGCCGGTCACCACCATCTGTGGCGGCAAGATCACTTTCCAAGCTTAGGATTGACTAGGCCTGAGGCTGGCATGGGTATTGCGTTAAAAAAACGAGTAGCAGCTCCGCAGTTGCCAAGCCGGTCGGCTTATGGTGACAATCAAACAGGAACGCACCTGCCGCCAAGAGCAGGCTCTCTCAATGGGGTAATCGTGCCGGAACAACCGGGTAAGAACGCGATCGAAGTTCGCGGCGTACGAAAAGTATTTGGAACCGGTGAAAACCAGGTAGCCGCTCTCGACACGGTGTCCGTCTCGATCCGCGAGAACGAGTTTTTCACGCTGCTCGGCCCGTCCGGATGCGGAAAGACGACGCTTTTGAGACTGATTGCCGGCTTCGATTTCCCAAGCGCCGGCGAAATCATGCTGCACGGCCAGGACATCGCGCCGCTGCCGCCGTTCAAGCGACCCGTCAACACCGTCTTCCAGAGCTACGCGCTCTTCCCGCACATGACGGTGGCGCAGAACATCGGCTTCGGTCTGGAGATGCTCGGCAAGCCCAAGGGCGAAATCGAGGCACGGGTCGCTCAGATGCTGAAACTGGTCAAGATGGAGGCGCTCAAGGCGCGCCGCACCAGCCAGATCTCGGGCGGCCAGCAGCAGCGCGTGGCGCTCGCCCGGGCGCTCGCGCCACAGCCGAAGGTGCTCTTGCTCGACGAGCCGCTCTCGGCGCTCGACTACAAGCTGCGCAAGGAGATGCAGATCGAACTGAAGCGGCTGCAGCACGAGACCGGCATCACCTTCATCTTCGTCACCCACGACCAAGAAGAAGCGCTGACCATGTCCGACCGCATCGCGGTGATGTCGGCCGGCAAGATCCTCCAGGTCGGCACGCCGCGCGACATCTACGACAAGCCGGCGGAACGCTTCGTCGCCGATTTCATCGGCGAGAGCAATTTCCTCAAGGGCGAAGTGAAAAGCGTGGCCGATGGGCGCGCCACCGTCAGGCTCTCGTCCGGCGCGGAAATCTCGGCATCGCTGCCGGAAGGTTTCACGCCGTCGGTTGGCGTTACGCTGGTGGTGCGGCCGGAGCACGCTCAGATCGGTCCGGCGGACGCCAACGCTTCGCTCAGGGGCACGGTCGAGAACGTCGTCTATCTCGGCACTGACACGCATTTCCATCTCAAGCTCGACGACGGCAGTGCCTTTATCGTGCGGCGGCAGAACAGCCGCGGAGGCGGCGAAGCGCTGGCGCCGGGCAGCCGCGCGGGCGTCGCGATTGGCGCGAATGCCGCTCAAGCGCTGAAGGACTAGAGGACTTCCATTCATGGCCAACGCCGAGGAAATTGCTCGCGCCGCCGACGCTAGGGACATACGCGACCGCTGGCTGCTCTCGGCGCCGGCGCTCGTCATCATCCTCCTGGCCGCCATCGGGCCGCTTTTCGTCATGTTGGCCTATTCCTTCATGCTGAAGGGCGACTATGGCGACGTGCAGGTCGGCACGTTCTCGCTGGACGGATGGACATCGGTCCTGTTCCAGCGTGACATCTTCGACGACACGCTGGGTCTGGCGGACGCGCATCTGACCATCTTCTGGCGTTCGATAAGCCTGTCGTTCTACACCACCGTGCTGACGTTGCTCTTCGGCTTTCCTACGGCCTATTTCATCGCCACGCGACCGCCGAAGACGCGCGAGGTTTGGGTTTTCCTCGTCACCATTCCGTTCTGGACGAACCTCCTGATCCGCACCTTCGCCATGCAGCAGGTGATCCGCAACGAAGGGCTGGTCAACACGGCCTTGATGACGCTCGGCATCATCAAGCAACCGCTGCAGATCATGAATACCGACGCCGCCATCCTGCTCGGCATGATCTATATCTACCTCCCTCTGATGGTGCTGCCGATCTACGCCTCGATGGAGAAGCTCGACTTCAGGCTGGTCGAGGCCGGATATGACCTCTACGCGGGTCGCTGGCAGGTCCTGCGCCGCATCATCTTCCCGCTGATCAAGCCCGGCGTCATCGCCGGCTCGATACTGGTCTTCATTCCCTCGCTCGGGGCCTATGTCATTCCGCGGGTGCTGGGCGGCGGCAAGAACATGATGCTCGGCAACCTGATCGAACTGCAGTTCGGCGCGGGTCGTAACTGGCCTCTGGGCGCGGCTATTTCGATTACGCTCATGGTGCTGGTGATGATCGCGCTCCTGTTCTACGTGCGCAACGCATCCCGTTCGGAGGGTGTCCATGGCTAAGCGTCCGTTCGACATCCAGGCGCAGCCCGGCTTCGGCTTCATGGCGCTTCTGACCTTCTTCGCGCTCTATCTGCCGATCGCGGCGCTCGTCGCCTATTCGTTCAACGCGGCGGATTCGCTTTCGCGCTGGGATGGCGTCTCACTACGCTGGTTTATTTCGGCCTGGCACAATTCGGCCGTGCAGGATGCCTCCGTCCGCTCGCTCGTGCTGGCGGTCTCGGCCGCCGCGCTGTCGACGATCGCCGCCACCATGGCTGCGCTGGCCACGACCCGCACGCGGCCCTATCCCGGCCTCACCTTCAAGTACGCCTTCATCAACCAGCCGCTGATGGTGCCGGAGATAGTCACCGGCGTCGCGCTCCTGATCGTGTTCTCGCGCATCAAGGTCTGGACCGGTTACTCAGGGCTCGGCTACCTGATCGCCGCGCACACCGCCTTCTGCATCCCGTTCGCCTACCTGCCGATCCGGGCGCGGCTGGAGAGCATGGACCTGACGCTAGAGCGCGCAGCCGCTGACCTATACGCCACGCCTTGGAAAGCCTTCCGCTTTGTGACGCTGCCGCTCTTGAGGCCGGCCATCATCGCGGGCTTCATGCTCGCCTTCGTCATTTCGCTGGACGACGTGGTCATCACCGAATTCGTAAAGTCCGGCGGGCAGGATACGCTGCCCACCTACATGCTCGGCCAGTTGCGGCGCGAAACGAGCCCGGAAATCAATGCGATCGCCACGCTATTCCTGGCGCTGTCGGTGGTGCTCGTAACTGCGTTCTACTTCGTCAATCGGCGCAAGCCATGACTAACGATTGCCAAACGGGAGAATAGCAATGAAAAGGAAGATAACGGCCGCTACGGCGGTATTCGCATTGTTCGCTTTTGCGGGCAGTGCGTATGCGGAAGGCGAACTCAACATCTTCAATTGGGGCGACTACACCAGCCCCGAGATGATCAAGAAGTTCGAGGATGCCTACAAGGTCAAGGTGACGATCACCGACTACGACTCCAACGACACCGCGCTAGCAAAGGTACGCGCCGGTGGTCACGGCTTCGACATTGTGGTGCCGTCGGCCAACTACGTGCCGATCTGGGTGAAGGAAGGGCTTCTGCTCGAGGCCCGGCCCGACCAGATGGAGAACTTCAAGAATGTCGACGAGCGCTGGGTGAACGTTCCCTGGGACCCGGGCCGTCACTATACGGTTCCGTGGCAGTGGGGCCTGACCGGTATCGGCGTCAACACAAAGGTCTATAGCGGCGACATCAACACCTCGGCCATCTTCCTCGACCCGCCGAAGGAACTGGTCGGCAAGATCAACGTCGCGCCAGAAATGAACGACGTTCTGTTCGCCACCATCAAGTATCTGGGCGGCGACTGGTGCACGGACGACAAGGAACTGCTCAAGAAAGTGCGCGACAAGCTAGTGGAGGCCAAGCCGAAATGGCTGGCCATGGATTACAGCGTGACCGAGAAGCTACCGGCCGGCGACTACTCGGCCGTGTACTACTGGAACGGCGCCATCATGCGCTCGCGCATCAAGAACCCCGACATCAAGTTCGGCTACCCGAAGGAGGGCTTCCCCTTTTTCATGGATAGTGTTGCCATCCTGAAGGATGCAAAGAATGTCGAGAACGCCAAGTTGTTCATGAACTTCATCATGGATCCCGAGAACGCCGCCATGATCTCCGCCTTCGCCAAATATGCCAATGGTATCAAGGGTTCGAAGGCGTTCATGCCAGCCGACATGAAGGATGCGCCCGAACTGGTGGTACCGCCGGAACTGGAGGAAGCGGGCGAGTTCCTCACCCCCTGCTCGCCCGAGGTGCAGCAACTCTACACGCGCATCTGGACGGACGTTCAGAAATAGCGGCACTCCGCCTTCTTCCCGCGCGAACGGGAAGAAGGCGGAGCCACTCGAAAGGCCCATTCGGGGGCTTATCGCCCGCCGTGCTGACCGCTCCTCATCCAAGTGAGTGGAAGACGGCAGGCGGCGATAGGGAAATTCTCATGACATCTTACCGCAACTCCGATCCGCGGCCGCCGATCATGCAGGGCTCGCCGCCGGCCATGGCTCTGCCGAAGCTCGACTGGGATCGGCGACCGTGGAACCGCTGGGCCTTCCAGCACGTGCGTGAGTTTTTGCCGACCGTCGAGGTCTGGCGCGGCCAAGGTCATCGCCGTCGGCTCGAGCGCGCCGAGGTCGATCTCGACGACCTGGCGGTGGCGGATAGCGAGGGCCGGCCGACAACGCTCGCCGGCCTGCTCGACGAGACCTACACGGACGGTTTGCTGGTGCTGAAGGACGGCAGGGTCGCCTATGAGCGCTACTTCAACGGCATGGACGAGCGCACGCTGCATCTGTCGCAGTCGATGGCAAAGTCGGTCACGGGATCGGTGTTCGGCATCCTGGTCGGGCGCGACTTGATCGACCCGGCCAGGCTGGTGACGGATTATCTTCCGGAGCTCGGCGAGACCGCCTGGGCCGGGGCCACCGTGCAGCAAGTGCTCGACATGACCACGGGCGTGCGCTTCTCCGAGGAATACACCGATCGCTATTCCGAGATCGGCCAGGTCGATGTCGCCACCGGCTGGAAGCCGATACCGCCGGGCAGCGATCCTGATTTCCGGTGGCCCGCGCATCTGTTCGAGCTGATCCTGCGGCTGAAGGACAAGGTGCGCGAACATGGCGAGGCCTTCGAATACCGCTCGATCGAGACCGATGTGCTTGCCTTCATCATGGAGCGGGTGAGCGGCAAGCGCCTGGCGCAGCTGGTCTCGGAAGAACTCTGGCAAAAGCTCGGCGCCGACGAGAGCGCCTGTTTCACCGTCGACAGCGCCGGCTATGCGCTGGCCGATGGCGGCTTCAACGCGACGCTGCGCGATTATGGCCGCTTCGGCCAGTTGATCCTCGACAATGGCGGCGGAGTCATCCCTGCCGAGTGGATCGAAACGACGCGCAGCGGCAAGCACGGACCGGACTTCAGCCCGAGCCTTCCGGACGGCAGCTACCGCAACCAGTTCTGGATCGAGGATCCACGCTCTCGCGCACTGATGTGCAAGGGCGTGTTCGGCCAGATGATCCATATCAGCTGGGAGCACAGGATGGTCGTCGTGAAGCTTTCGACCTATCCGGATTTCCTCAACGCCGCCTATTCGGTGGCGACGCTTAAGGCCGTGCACGCCATAGCCGCCGCGCTAGGCTGAAAGTCAGAGATAGACGACCGGGAGACAATCGTGACCGGCAACACCGCGTTCGAGACCAGATACGGCTTTGCCCGCAAGTATGTGCGGCTCGATAATTGGCGGCTGAGGCCGTTCAGCCAATGGTCGTTCCAGAATGTCGGCGAACTGGTGCCGAGCGTCCACGTTGCCGCCGCGCCCGGCGGCGAGGAAGAGGTGAAATCGCTCGGCGCGCTGCTCGAGGAGAAAGTCACCTTGGCCGGCGGCGCCGAAACAGTCGAAGCATTCCTGAAGCGCTCCGACACTGACGGGCTGACGATCCTGAAGGGCGGCAGGCTGGTCGGCGACTGGTCGGCGCCGCATATGGCGTTCGGTCAGCGCCACATCATCTTTTCGATCAGCAAGTCGGTGACGGCGATCCTCGCCGGCATCCTGCAAGGCGAGGGAGTGTTCGACCCGGAAGCGCCGGTGACAGAATACATCCCCGAAGCCAAGGGCTCGGCCTATGGCGATGCGAGCGTGCGCAATGTGCTCGACATGACGGTCAGCCTCGACTTCGAGGAGGCCTATCTCGATCCGGAAAGCGCCTTCGCCCGCTATCGCCGCGCGACACTGTGGAATCCGGGCGGCGGGTCGGAAAGCCTCGCTGCGTTTCTGTTGACGTTGCCGCGGCTCGCCGAGCCGCATGGGCAGACCTACCGTTATCGCTCACCCAATTCGGATATGCTGGGCATCCTGGTGGAGCGGGCATCCGGCAAACGCGTCAGCGACTTGCTCAGCGAGAAACTGTGGCTGCCGCTGGGCGCCGCGAGCGAGATGTCCGTGACGGTCGACATGGAAGGCACAGCGCGTACCGCCGGCGGCATGTCGATGACGCCGCGCGACCTTGCCCGCATCGGCGAAATGATGCGACAGGGCGGCACGGCCAATGGCCGCCGCATCGTGCCGGAAACCTGGGTGCATGACACGGTTGCCAGCGGCGGCAGCCACGAAGCCTGGCGGCGCGGCACGATGGTGTTCCTCTTCCCCAAGGGCCGCTACCGCAACAAATGGTACCAGATGGGCACGCCAAGCGGCGCCTTCTGCGGCATCGGCATTCACGGCCAGTGGATCTACGTCAACCCGAGCGACGAGGTGGTCATCGCCAAGGTGTCGTCGCAGCCGGAGCCGGTCGACGATCAGCTTGATCTCGATGTCGTCGCTTTCTTCGAGGCGCTGAGCGGGATGGTTTGAGCCGTTCGGCTGGTCTTCCCCGCAGCTCTTTCCTGTGGAGCTTTCCTGTCGGGTTGAGACAGCGCGGTTGGCGCAGCCGTCGTCCCGGCCTATTGTCGCCGCTCTTTTCGGCAGGAACCAGCATGGCATCGGACATCAAGCGCATCGCAGCAATCATCGCGGCCGAGATCGGCTCGCGGCCGGAGCAGGCGGCAGCCGCAATCGGGCTGCTGGACGAGGGCGCAACGGTGCCTTTCGTGGCGCGCTACCGCAAGGAGGTCACCGGCGGCCTCGACGACACGCAGTTGCGCGACCTTTCCGAGCGGCTTGCCTATCTGCGCGAGCTCGATGCGCGCCGCGACACCATCCTCGGTTCGATCCGTGAGCAGGGCAAGCTGACCGAGGACCTCGAGGCAAAAATCGCGGCGGCGACCACCAAGGCCGAGCTCGAAGACATCTACCTGCCATACAAGCCGAAGCGCCGCACCAAGGCCGAGATCGCCAGGGAACGTGGACTGGGGCCGCTGGCCGAGGCCATCCTCGCCGACCGTTCGGCGGTGCCTGCCGAACTCGCGCTAGCCTATCTCACAGAGGAGGTTCCCGACGCCAAGGCGGCGCTCGAAGGCGCGCGCGACATCCTGTCCGAACAGTTCGCCGAGAATGCCGAGCTGGTCGGCAGGCTGCGCGCCTATATGAAGGAGCGCGCCTTCCTGCGCGCCAGGGTCGTCGACGGCAAGCAGGAGGCGGGCGCGAAATTCTCCGACTATTTCGATCATGTCGAGCGCTGGGCGAACGTGCCCAGCCATCGCGCCTTGGCCATGCTGCGTGGCCGCAACGAAGAGGTGCTGTCGCTCGACATCGAAGTCGATGCCGACGATCAATCGCAGGTGAGACCGGTCGAGCGGATGATCGCCAACGCCTATGCGATTGGTAGCACCCTGCCGGGCGACCGCTGGCTGATGGAAGTGGCCGGCTGGACCTGGCGGATAAAACTATCACTCCATCTGACGCTTGATTTGATGCGCGACCTGCGCGAGCGGGCCGAGGACGAGGCCATCCATGTCTTTGCCCGCAACCTCAAGGACCTGCTGCTAGCCGCGCCCGCAGGCTCGCGGCCCACGATGGGTCTCGATCCCGGCATCCGTACCGGCGTCAAGGTGGCGGTGGTCGACCGTACCGGCAAGCTGGTGGCGACGACCACCGTCTATCCGTTTCCGCCAAAGAACGATGTGCGCGGCACGCAGGCGGAACTTGCCAGGCTCATTCGCTTCCACAAGGTGGAGCTGATCTCGATCGGCAACGGCACCGGCAGCCGCGAGACCGAAAAGCTGGTGGCCAACATGCTCGCCAGCCTGCCGTCCGACGGCGGGCCGAAGCCGATCAAGGTGATCGTCAGCGAAGCCGGCGCGTCGGTCTATTCAGCCTCGGCGACGGCGGCCGCCGAGTTTCCCGACCTCGACGTGTCGCTGCGCGGCGCTGTGTCGATCGCGAGACGCCTGCAGGACCCGCTCGCCGAGCTGGTCAAGATCGAGCCGAAGTCGATCGGCGTCGGCCAGTATCAGCACGATGTCGACCAGTACCGGCTCGGCCGCTCGCTGGAGGCGGTGGTGGAGGATGCGGTCAATGCCGTCGGCGTCGACCTCAACACGGCATCGGCGCCGCTCTTGGCGCGCGTCTCGGGACTGGGGCCATCGCTTGCCGAAGCGATCGTCGCGCATCGCGACGTCGGCGGTCCGTTCGCTACGCGCCGCGATCTGCTGAACGTGGCGCGGCTTGGACCGCGCGCGTTCGAGCAGTGCGCAGGCTTCCTGCGCATCCCGGACGGCTCCGAGCCGCTCGACGCTTCATCCGTGCATCCGGAAGCCTATGGCGTGGCAAAGAAGATCGTCGCCGCCTGCGGCCGCGACGTGCGCGCGCTGATGGGCGACAGTGCCGCGCTCAAGGCACTTGACCCTCGTGTCTTCGTCGACGAGCGCTTCGGCCTGCCGACGGTACGTGACATCATCGCGGAACTGGAAAAGCCCGGACGCGACCCGCGGCCGGGCTTCAAGACGGCGACCTTTGCCGAAGGCGTCAACGACATCAAGGACCTGAAGCCCGGCATGCTGCTCGAAGGCACGGTCACCAATGTCGCCGCCTTCGGCGCCTTCGTGGACATCGGCGTGCACCAGGACGGGCTGGTGCATGTCTCGCAGCTGGCCGACCGCTTCATCAAGGACGCGCATGAGGTGGTAAAGGCCGGCGATGTCGTGAAAGTTCGAGTGGTCGATGTCGACATCAAGCGCAATCGCATCGGCCTCTCGATGCGCAAGGATGGCGGCCAGGGTGGGGCGCCTCGGGTCGGCCAGCGCGACAGCGGCGGCGGCAAGCCCGTACCGCGCTCGCCGGCGCCGCAGCGCCAGCCTGAAAAGCCGTCACAGGGTGCGTTCGGCGCGGCGCTCGCCGAGGCGATGAAGCGGAAATAGCTACCACGCCAGAACAGCCGGCTCCTTCTCAACCTGGCCCCGCAGCCAGTCGCGAAAGCTGGCAACCGGCGGATGGCCGCGCTTGGCGTGCGGCACGACGAGATAATAGGCACTGCGGCTCTGCATCGGCTTGCCCGGCGCCGGCGCCAACTGGTCACGCTGCAATTCTCCGGCGATCAGGATCTGCGGCAGCAGCGCCACGCCGAGCCCTGCCATGCAGGCCTGCGCGACCGTACCGAACTGCTCGAACTGCATGCCGGGGCCGGTCGGCGCGTCGAGCTCCTGATGCTCGAACCATTCGCTCCAGGCGTCGGGACGCGTTGCCATGTGCAGCAACGGCAGGCGGCCGATATCGGCCGGCGTCGCGACCTTCCGCTGCGCCAGGAATTCGGGCGCGGCGACCGGCATCACGGTCTCGCGCATCAAAAGCGTGCAATCAGCGTCCGGCCAATCAGGCATGCCGTGGTGGATTGCGGCGTCGAGCCGCTCGCGCGCGAAGTCGAAGCGGCCAATGCGCGTGGCGAAATTGATCGTGATGTCCGGATGACGGGCGACGAAATCCGGAATGAGCGGCATCAGCCAGCGCGTGCCGAAGGTCGGCAGGATGGCAAGGTTGAGAACACCGCTATGCCGATTGCTCATCAATCCAAGCGCCGCATCGCGCAACTGCGCGAGTGCTGAGCGCACCGCGCCGGCGTAGATTTCGCCCGCCGTGGACAGCCTGACATTGCGGCTGTCGCGTTCGAAAAGCCGGCGCCCGAACTGCTCTTCCAGCAGATTGATCTGCCGGCTGACGGCACCTTGCGTGAGATCGAGCTCGCGGGCCGCGGCGGTGAAGGAGCCGAGACGCGCCACCGCCTCGAAGGCGGCAAGCGCGCTGATGCTTGGCAAGAGGCGGCGCTGGACGTTCATGACCTATTACTATCGCTCATTGATGCTTGATGCAATTTCGTTTGATTTTTTCCAGATGGAGGCGGATAAGCCGGGCCATCCAAGATTTTACCGGGAGACCCACCTCATGGCCGCCGAGAAGAACACCTTCGTCTGGAACGATCCCTTCCTGATCGAGGACCAGCTTTCCGAAGACGAGCGGATGGTGCGCGACGGCGCAGCGGCGTTCGCCGCCGACAAGCTGGCGCCCCGCATCGAGGAAGCCTATGCCGATGAGAAAACCGATCCCTCGATCTTCCGCGAGATGGGCGAGGCGGGCCTGCTCGGCATCACCATTCCAGAGGAATATGGCGGGCTCGGCGCCAACTACGTCACCTACGGGCTGGTGGCGCGCGAAGTCGAACGCATCGATTCCGGCTACCGCTCGATGATGAGCGTGCAGTCGTCGCTGGTCATGTATCCGATCCATGCCTACGGCTCGGAAGAGCAGCGCAAGAAGTACCTGCCGAAGCTCGCCTCCGGCGAATGGATCGGCTGCTTCGGCCTCACCGAGCCGGATGCCGGCTCCGATCCGGGCGGCATGAAGACACGGGCCGAGAAGACGGCGAACGGCTACAGGCTTTCCGGCTCCAAGATGTGGATTTCCAACGCGCCGATCGCCGACGTCTTCGTCGTCTGGGCAAAGTCGGCCGCGCATGACAACCAGATCCGCGGCTTCGTGCTGGAAAAGGGCCTGAAGGGGCTGTCGGCGCCGAAGATCGGCGGCAAGCTTTCGCTGCGAGCCTCAATCACCGGCGAGGTAGTGATGGAAGGCGTCGAGGTCGGCGAGGAGGCGCTGCTGCCCAATGTCTCGGGCCTGAAGGGACCCTTCGGCTGTCTCAATCGCGCGCGCTACGGCATCTCGTGGGGCGCCATGGGCGCGGCCGAGGATTGCTGGCACCGCGCGCGGCAGTACGGCCTCGACCGCAAGCAGTTCGGCAAGCCGCTCGCCGGCACACAGCTCTTCCAGAAGAAGCTCGCCGACATGCAGACCGAGATCGCGCTCGGCCTGCAGGGTTCGCTGCGCGTCGGCCGGCTGATGGACGAAGGCAAGATGGCGCCGGAGATGATTTCGATCGTCAAGCGCAACAATTGCGGCAAGGCGCTCGACATCGCCCGCCAGGCTCGCGACATGCATGGTGGCAACGGCATCCAGATCGGCTATCACGTGATGCGCCATGCCCAGAACCTGGAGACGGTCAACACCTATGAGGGCACGCATGACGTGCATGCGCTGATACTGGGTAGGGCGCAGACGGGGCTTCAGGCGTTTTTCTAAGCCGGCAACGCTGATTAAATTAGGTGCAGCGCAACATCTCTGCTTGGAGAATGCCCAGCACTTATGTCAGGGTTCGGCGATTGAAACGCCGTTCCCCGGGGCACCATGGCAATTCTGGCAGCCGTCCACCACCTGACCCATTACAAATACGACCGGCCGGTCGTTCTCGGCCCTCAGGTGATCAGGCTGCAGCCGGCGCCGCATTCGCGCACCAAGGTGCTCAGCCATTCGCTGAAGGTCGAGCCGAAGAACCATTTCGTCAACCTGCAGCAGGACCCGTACGGCAACTTCCTCGCCCGCTTCGTCTTCCCGGAGCCGGTGACGG
Organism: Mesorhizobium sp. WSM4887; assembly: GCF_029625865.1. Taxonomy (NCBI): domain Bacteria; kingdom Pseudomonadati; phylum Pseudomonadota; class Alphaproteobacteria; order Hyphomicrobiales; family Phyllobacteriaceae; genus Mesorhizobium; species Mesorhizobium sp. WSM4887. The sequence continues at coordinate 1,579,822 of NZ_JARTVP010000001.1, read as the reverse complement.
AACTGAAGATCCAAGTCGATCTCGTCGTAGATATGACGGTCTATAATCCGTTCGATTTCTTCGTCGAGGAATCGGCCGAGAATTTCCCGTTCGAGTACCCGGAAGAGATCAGCCAAGACCTCGCCATATACCGCACGCCCGAGCCGGCCGGCCCGTTGCTGTCGGCCTTCCTGAAAACCATCGACCGCAGTCCGACAAACACGGTCAATTTCCTGGTCGGCCTCAACGCGCGGCTGCAGCGCGAGATCGCCTATATCGTGCGCATGGAGACCGGCGTCTATTCGCCGGAGGAGACGCTGGCCGCAGGCAAAGGCTCGTGCCGGGATTCAAGCTGGCTGCTGGTGCAGATCCTGCGCAACCTCGGCATCGCGGTGCGTTTTGTCTCCGGTTACCTGATCCAGTTGAAGCCGGACCTCGTCTCGTTGGACGGACCGCCTGGAACCTCGGTCGATTTCACCGACCTGCACGCCTGGTGCGAAGTCTATATTCCGGGCGCCGGCTGGATCGGTTTCGACCCGACTTCCGGTTTGCTCACCGGCGAAAGCCATGTGCCTCTGGCGGCGACGCCGCACTTCCGCAATGCCGCGCCGATCTCCGGCATGGCGAGCTTCGCCAATGTCGATTTCGGCTTCGACATGCGCGTCCAGCGCATCGCCGAGCATCCGCGCATCACCAAGCCGTTCTCGGATGAAAGCTGGGAGGCGCTCGACGCCTTGGGCAACAAGGTCGACGCGGTTTTGGGCGAGCAGGATGTGCGGCTCACCATGGGCGGCGAGCCGACCTTCGTGTCGATCGACGATTTCGAGGCTGCCGAATGGAACACGGCGGCCGTCGGGCCGACCAAGCGCGACAAGGCGGATCAGCTGATCCGGCGCCTGCGCGAGCGCTTCGCGCCGGGCGGTTTCCTCCACTACGGTCAAGGCAAGTGGTATCCGGGCGAGAGCCTGCCGCGCTGGACCTTCTCGCTCTTTTGGCGCACCGATGGCGAGCCGGTCTGGCGCGACCCGTCGCTGATCGCGCGCGAAACGAGCACCGTCTCTGTCGGGCTTGAGCAGGCCGCAAGCTTGCTCACGGCGATCGCCGCCGAGCTCGGCATCGACAAGGCGATGGTCGGCGAGGCCTATGAGGATCCGGCCGATTGGCTGCTCAAGGAGAGCAAGCTGCCGGACAATGTCGACCCGTCCAACTCGAAGCTGGAGGATCCGGAAGAGCGCAACCGCATGGCACGTGTGTTCGAGCGCGGCCTGACCAAGCCGTCAGGCTATGTGCTGCCGGTGCAGCGCTGGAACAGCCAGGCCGCCGGGCAGCGCTGGCGTTCGGAAAAGTGGAAGACGCGGCGCGGCCGGCTGTTCCTGGTGCCGGGCGATTCCCCGGTCGGTTATCGGCTGCCGCTCGGCGCGCTGCCTTACGTGCCGCCGGCGCAATACCCCTATATCGTGCCGGTCGATCCGTCGCTGCCGCGCGCTACGCTGCCGGCGCGCGACGCTCTCTTGCCGGAACCTGCCCCAGCAGAACTTGAGGGCCCCGAGGAAATGGCGCGCCGCCAGCTGGCAGCGTCCTTCACCGCGACAACGGGCCAGCAGGAGCGCGTCGAGCAGGAGATCACCGAGATCGGCGGTGCGGTGCGCACGGCGCTCACCGTCGAGCCTCGTGACGGGCGGCTCTGCGTGTTCATGCCGCCGGTCGAGGCGCTTGAGGACTATCTTGAGCTGGTGGCGGCGGCCGAGAACGCGGCCAAGGCGATCGGCCTGCCGGTGCATATCGAGGGTTATGGGCCGCCGCACGACCCGCGCCTCAACGTCATCCGCGTGGCGCCCGATCCCGGCGTCATCGAGGTAAACATCCACCCGGCCGCCGACTGGCGGGAATGCGTCGCGACGACCACGGCGATCTATGAGGAAGCCAGGCAGTCGCGGCTCGGCACCGACAAGTTCATGATCGACGGCCGTCACACCGGCACGGGCGGCGGCAATCATGTCGTTGTCGGCGGTGCGACGCCCAACGATAGTCCGTTCCTGCGCCGGCCGGACCTGTTGAAGAGCTTGGTGCTGCAATGGCAGCGGCACCCATCGCTCTCCTATCTGTTTTCCGGCCTGTTCATCGGCCCCACCAGCCAGGCGCCGCGCATCGACGAGGCACGGCATGATTCCCTCTATGAACTCGAGATCGCGCTGGCCCAGGTGCCGCATCCCGACAAGGGCGAGGCGCCGTTGCCGTGGCTGGTCGACCGGCTGTTCCGCAATCTCTTGACCGACGTGACCGGCAACACGCACCGTTCGGAAATCTGCATCGACAAATTGTTCTCGCCGGACGGTCCGACGGGACGGCTCGGTTTGGTCGAGTTCCGCGGCTTCGAAATGCCACCCAATGCCCGGATGTCGCTCGCCCAGCAATTGCTGGTCCGGGCTATCATCGCGCGGGCTTGGAAGAAGCCGCTGGACGGCCGCTTCGCGCGCTGGGGCACGTCGCTGCATGACCGTTTCATGCTGCCGCATTATGTCTGGGCGGATTTCCTCGACGTGCTGGAAGATCTGAAGCTCAACGGCTTCGACTTCCGCCCGGAATGGTTCGCAGCCCAACTCGAATTTCGCTTCCCGTTCTGCGGCGAGGTGCAGCATGGCGGCGTCAAGCTGGAGCTCAGGCAGGCGCTGGAGCCCTGGCATGTGATGGGCGAGCAAGGCGCGATCGGCGGCACGGTCCGCTTCGTCGATTCGTCCATCGAGCGGCTGCAGGTGAGGACGCAAGGCCTCAATCCGGAGCGTCACGCGGTCGTCTGCAACGGCCGCATCGTACCGATGAAGGCGACCGACAGCAGAGAGGTCGCGGTGGCAGGCGTGCGCTTCAAGGCCTGGCAGCCGGCCTCCGGCCTGCATCCGGCCCTTCCGGTCAACACGCCGTTGGTGTTCGACATCTACGACCGCTGGTCGGGCCGCTCGTTGGGAGGCTGCGTCTATCATGTCGCGCATCCGGGCGGCCGCAACTACGAGACCTTCCCGGTCAACGGCAACGAGGCGGAGGCGCGGCGGCTGGCCCGCTTCGAGCCGCGCGGCCATACGCCGGGTGCCTATGTGCTGCGTGAAGAACAAGGTTCTGAAGAGTTTCCCATGACCCTTGACCTCAGGCGACCGGCGAGATTCTGATCGAGCATGGCCAAGGGGAATCAGAAACGGGCGGGCGGCAGGCCGCGGGCGCAGAGCCTGTTGGAGCATTACCGGCCGATCGAAGGCGTCGTCGACGAGATGGTCGACGCGTCGGGCAATCCGCGCCCGGCCTGGCGGTCCTTCATCGGAGCGCTGGACGATCTGGGGGCTGAGGCGCTCGGACAGCGCTTTGCCCGCGCCGACCAATATCTGCGCGATGCCGGCGTCTACTACCGCGTCTACGACAAAGCCGGCGCCAACGAGCGCGAATGGCCGCTGGCGCATGTCCCGCTGCTGATCGACGAGAAGGAATGGGCCGAGATCAGCGCCGGCCTCGTCCAGCGCGCCGACCTGTTCGAGGCGATGCTGGCCGACATTTACGGGCCGAACCGGCTGATCGAGAAGGGAATCCTGCCGGCGGGGCTGATTGCGGCGAGCCCGGAATATCTGCGCCCGGTGGTCGGCGTCCGTCCGGCCAGCGGCCATTTCCTGCACATGGTCGCCTTCGAGCTCGGCCGCGGCCCCGTCGGCCGCTGGTGGGTTCTGGGCGACCGCACGCAAGCGCCGTCGGGCGCCGGCTTTGCGCTGGAGAACCGCGTTGCCACCACCCGCGCCTTGTCTGACATCCATGGCGAGCTGCATGTGCATCGCCTGGCCGGCTTCTTCCGCCGCTTCCGTGATGCGCTGAACGGCATGGCGAAGGATTCCGGCGGCCGCGTCGCCATCCTGACGCCCGGACCGCTCAACGAGACCTATTACGAGCACGCCTATATCGCGCGTTATCTCGGCATTATGCTGCTCGAAGGCGAGGACCTGACGGTGTCCGGCGGCCGGCTGATGGTGCGCACGGTTTCGGGCCTGATGCCGATCGGCGTTTTGTGGCGGCGGCTCGATGCCGCTTTCGCCGATCCGCTGGAGCTCAAACCGGACTCGCAGATCGGCACGCCGGGGCTGGTCGAGGCGATCCGGCGCGGCACCGTCTCGGCCGTCAACGGGCTCGGTTCCGGCTTGGCGGAAACGCGGGCGCTGCTTTCTTTCCTGCCGCGGATCGCGCGGGAATTGCATGGCGAGGAACTCAAGCTGCCGAACATTGCGACCTGGTGGTGCGGACAGCAGGCCGAACGCGACCATGTGCTGGCCAATATCGACCGCATGGTGGTCGGCCCGGCGCTGTCGACACGGCTTGCCTTCGAGGACGATGGCGCGACCAGGCTCGGTTCGGCGCTTTCGGCCGGCGAGCGGGCGGAGCTTATCGCGCGGATCGAAGCCGACGGGGTTGGCTTCGTCGGCCAGGAGGCGGTCACGCTCTCGACTACGCCGGTCTTTGCCGGCGGCCGCTTGGAGCCGCGGCCCGCCAGCCTGCGCGTCTACCTGGCGCGAACACAGGAAGGCTGGACGGTGATGCCCGGCGGCTTTGCGCGCGTCGGCTTCTCGCTCGACCCGACCGCGATGGCCATGCAGCGCGGCGGTCAGGCGGCGGATGTCTGGGTGGTCAGCGACAGGCCTGTCGAGCGGGAGACGTTGCTGCCGCAGGAGACCGACGGCTTCACCCGCACCATGCCCGGCAGCCTGCCGAGCCGCGCCGCGGAAAACCTGACCTGGCTTGGCCGCTATATCGAGCGCTCGGAAGACACGGTGCGGGTGCTGCGCGCTTATCACGTCAGGCTGGCGGAGACATCCGATCCCGAGATGCCGCTGCTCGCCGACATCAGAGACTATCTCGAACCGTTCGGCATCGAGGTCGAAACCGCGATCCCGCTTGGATTGATCGGCACATTGGACAGCGCCGTCTACAGCGCCGGCCAGATCCGCGACCGCTTCTCGCCGGATGGCTGGCTGGCGCTGAAGGATCTGTCGAAGACCATCCACAAATTCGCGGAGACGGTCGCTCCGGGCGACGACGCGACGCGGGCGATGACCGTGATGCTGCGAAAGCTTGCGGGCTTCTCGGGGCTGCTGCACGAGAACATGTACCGCTTCACCGGTTGGCGCTTCCTGGAGATCGGCCGCCGACTGGAACGTGGCATCCAGATCGCGCGCACGCTAGCCAGGCTGACAAAGGCAGACGCGCCCGACGGCGCACTCGACATGATGCTGGAGATCGGCGACAGCGTCATGACCCACCGCCGGCAATATCCGGTTCAGTCAGGCCGGCGCACGGTTATAGACCTCTTGGCGCTCGATCCGCTCAACCCGCGCTCGATCCTGTTCCAGCTCGAGCGGCTCAAGGCCGAGATCGGCATGCTGCCTTCCGTCGGGGGCGAGGGACATATGTCGCCCGCGGCGAAAGAAATCCTGCAGCTCAACACGGCGCTCGCCGTGATGGAGCCTCAGGACATGACCGCGAAGGTGCTGGACGATCTCGCCATTCAGATCGGCGATCTCTACAACAGTCTCGCCAGGGCCTATTTCGGATAAATGCTCTACGACATCAGGCTCCATCTTCATTACGGCTATGCGGCCGCAGCCGGCGGCGGCAGGCACCAGGTGCGCGTGCTGCCACAGACGATCGCCGGCGTGCAGCGGGTTATCGCCGCCTCGCTGTCGTTCCAGCCGAATCCGGCCGAGCGCGCGGATTTTTCCGATTTCTTCGGCAACAACGTCACTGCGATCGCCGTTCGCGACGCGCATGAGGAGCTCCACGTCAGGATGAGCGCCCGTGTGTCGGTATCGCGGCCGGAAGCCGGCCTCGACGTCTCGCCCGACATTCACGGCTTGAGGGCGGAACTCGACGCGGTGCGTTCGCTGTCCGCCGAGGCGCCGCATCACTTCCTCGCCGCCAGCGACCACGCCAGCATCGATCCGGTAATCACGGACTATGCGCGGGAAAGCCTCGCCGGTTCGGCGATCGCCACGGCGGTCGATCTCTGCAATCGGATCCACCGCGATTTCACCTATGACGGCAAGGCAACTACCGTGCAGACGCGCGCCAGCGATGCCTTTGCGCTTCAGCGTGGAGTTTGCCAGGATTTCTCGCACATCATGATCGCCGGGCTGCGCGGGCTTGGCATCCCCGCCGGCTATGTCAGCGGCTTCCTGCGCACGATCCCTCCCAAGGGCAAGCCGAGGCTCGAAGGCGCCGACGCCATGCATGCCTGGGTCAAGGCCTGGTGCGGGCGCGATGCCGGCTGGCAGGAATTCGATCCGACCAACGGCATGCGGGCGAGCAACGACCATATCACGGTGGGATACGGCCGCGACTATTCCGACGTGGCGCCGATTGTCGGCGTCCTGAAAACCACCGGCGAGCAGATCGGCGAGCAGGCGGTCGATGTCATCCCGGTCGCTGCCTGAAGGCGCACGATCGGTGATGCGGCTGCTTCTCAAATCGCGATCCCGCCGCTATCTTGCCGCCGGACCGTGGACCGGCCTGCCGGGCACTTGCGCGGAGTTCAATTGTTGACATCGGTCAGCATCATCATTCCAGCACACAATGCGTCGGCAACCGTTGCAGACACGTTGGCAACCTTGCGCTCGGAAGCCGAGGTCATCGGCGAAGTGATACTGGTCGACGATTCCTCGACGGACAACACGGCGGCCGTGGCCGCGGACGCAGCCTCGCGGCTGGCGCTGCCGTTCCGGGTCATCCGGTCCAATTGTCGGGACGCGGGCGGCTCCCGCAATCTTGCGCTGGCCGAGGCGCGCTTCCCCTGGATTTATATGATCGACGCCGACGATTTGCATATCGAGGGCGGGTTGCGGACGCTGCTGTCCAAGACCAGGACCAAGCCAGGCGCCGACATGGTGGTCGGCGCCTACCGCCGGCGGACCGATGGCCGGGACCGACAGTTCAAAACGCCGGCCGGCTACATGACTGCCGGGCTCGCCAATGCCTCCGCTTATGTGGAAGGCAGGATACGGTCGATTGCCGTCGGCAGCGCGCTGGTGTCGCGGCATACGGTCGGGGACACGCGCTTCCCGACCGGGCTCGCCTACGACGAGGACACGTTGTTCTGGGCGCGGGTTATGCGCAAGGCATCGCTCGCGGTCGTGAGGCAACCAATCATGATCTACTTCGTATCGTCGGACCGCTCGGATGACCGCTTCGCGATAAAGCCTGCGCGTCGCTTCCTCGAATGGCGCCTGGCGCTGCGCGAACTCGCCGACTGCGGCATTGCGAAATCGTCGTTGAAAGCGAGGGAAGGGCTTGTGGCGCTCAAGATCGCCCGCGTTCACTACGCCCGCGGCGATCTCGAAACGGCGGCAAAATTCCTGGCGGTTGCCGAAGCGGCGCCCAAGGTTTCCACCGACATCTGGCGCTGCATGCGCTACCGGCTCAAAATCGCAGCGCGGCGCCGGTTCCCGGCTCATCGCGCCCAGCTGCAAAGTGCCTGATGGCCGACGGGCCGGAACTTGCAGTCGTGGTGATAGGTTTTCGGGCTCCGACCGATCTGGTCGCGGCGGTCAGGTCGGTGCTCGGCCAGAACATCCCGCTCGAGGTGGTGGTCGTGAATTCCGGCGGCGGGAATGCCCAGGCGCTTCTGGCCAATGCCGGACTCGACGTGCCAGTCATCGAGTGCGAAGAAAGGCTCTTTGCCGGGGCCGCGAGAAATCGCGGCATAGCGGCGACGAAAGCTCCTTTCATCGCCTTTCTCGCGGATGATTGCCTGGCATGCCCGCGATGGGCAGAGGTCCGGCTGCGCCATCACCGGGAAGGCGTCGCGGCCGTGGCAAGCGCCATCGCCAACAGTCATCCGCGCAATCTGGTCGCGTGCGCGGCCCATCTCGTTACCTATATGCGGCGCCTGCCAGGTCTTCCCGCTCATAAGGCACTTCGCTACGGCGTTTCTTTCGACCGAAAATTGTTCGATCGGTATGGCCTGTTCGACGAACAAATGGCGACGGGAGAAGACACGGAATTCCTGGAAAGGCTGCCGAAGGCGGTCGTGCCGCTATGGGAGCCGGCGGTGCTTACCGTCCATCGCAACGAGACAGGGCTGATCCGAGTGATTGTCGACCAGTATCTGCGCGGATACCGATATGGGACCTACCTCAAATCCGTTGGACACCGAAAGCCATTGCGGATTTTCAAAGGGGTGTTTCGGGACCGGCGCAATGTCGGCAAGTTCGCAAAAGAAGGCCTGGCCGAAGAGGATAGACGTTTCGCGATGTTATCGCTGCCGATCGTATGGGCGGCATTGTTCGCAAAATCGCTGGGGGCAGCCGTCGGCGTAACGCATGGCGATAGGACAGGCACGCGGCCATGATCACCATGGAGATGAAGCAGCCGCGCCGGCGGCGCGGTCGATGGCTTTGGTCGCGGCAAAGGATCGTCGCCATTTTCAGCTATCGCTACGATGCGCATCTGGTGCCAGACCTCCTCGCCAATCTCGACGCAATCGTCGATGGCTGGATCGCCTATGACGATCGCTCGGCGGATGCGGTCTTCAGCAATGAACCGCAGAGGCGGCGCGCGCTTATTGCCGCGGCCTATGAGGCGGGTGCCGATTGGCTTCTGGCAATCGATCCGGACGAAAGGCTGGAAGATGCCGTGGCAAGCCGGATAGGCCAACTGACCAGCGGGTCCAGGCGCAATGCCTGGGGATTTCGCCTAAGGGAGATGTATACGCTGGCAAGCTATCGCATCGACGGCGTCTGGGGCCAAAAGATGCAGCACAGGCTTTTCCCCGCCTATCACCCGGATCTGAGCCGGTCGCAAGGGCTGCATGAGGCCTGGTTCCCCGAAGATCTGCGCTTCAAGCTTCGGGACAGCGGCCTTAACCTTTATCATTTGAAGATGATCGAGCCGAAACGGCGCGTGGCACGTCGCGACCTCTACAATCATCTCGATCCGGAGCAACGTTTGCAGCAGATCGGCTACGACTATCTGACGGACGAGTCGGGAGCGGTTCTGGAAGCGATACCGGCCGGGCGAGACTACTTTCCCACCCATGTCGACGACGGCAGGCTTTGGATGGCTGAGGTGTCCGCCGACCGGCGGAGCTGAAGGACGCCCTCTGGGGACGGCGGAACCAGCCGCTGTCGCGCGGCTTATCTACGGACCAGTTCCGTGGAGTTACCATGCTGCAACGAGCACAATCGTCCTTCGGCCGCCTGGCGGGTGGTCTGGAAATACAAGGGAACGGCGCGCAGAGTTCCGCCGAGCGCGCCGCGCTCAGCTATGTCAGCGATGCCGATCCGGGCATCCGGCGCCTGAGAAAAGGCAAGGGATTTTCCTATGTCGGCCCGAACGGGAGTGCGGTCACCGCGGCCACCCTTGACCGTATCAAGGCGATCGTCATTCCGCCCGCGTGGACGGATGTATGGATCTCGCCCGACCCGAACGGCCATATCCAGGCGACCGGCCGGGATCAGCGCGGACGCAAGCAGTACCGCTATCATCCGCAGTGGACCGAGGAACGGGACGGCGTCAAATACTCCAGCCTCGTTGCTTTCGCGCAAAGCCTGCCCTCCTTGAGGCGCCAGGTCGATGCCGACCTGCGCCGTCATGGACTTCCGCTGGAGCGCGTTGTCGCCTCTGTCGTCTGGCTGCTCGACAACACCATGATCCGTGTCGGCAATGCCGCCTATGCCCGCGACAACAAGAGTTTCGGCCTGACCACGCTGCGCGACCGCCATGTCGAAATCACCGGTTCCAGCCTGCGCTTCTCCTTCACGGGCAAGTCCGGCAAGGAATGGAAGCTGAAGCTCGTCGACCAACGCATCGCCAAAATCGTGCGCGGCGCGCAGGACCTGCCTGGCCAGAAGCTGTTTCAGTATCTTGATGACGAGGGAACACGCCGGCCGCTGCGGTCGGAGGACGTCAATCGCTATATTCGCGAGGCATCTGGCCCGGAGTTCAGCTCCAAGCATTTTCGCACCTGGGGCGGCACCATCCATGCGGCATCCCTGTTCGCGCAGGCGGAGTTGCCCGAGAGCATGACCCAGAAAAACCGCGTGATGAACAGTATCGTCGACAAGGTCGCCGAACGACTCGGCAATACGCGAGCCGTCTGCCGCCGGTGCTATATCCATCCGCTCGTCTTCGAGGCGTGGGCCGAAGGGAAGCTGCTCGGCGAAATGGCCGAAGCCAACAAACGAAAGCGCCTTATACCGGGCCTCGACGAGGAGGAGACGCTGGTGCTGAGATGGCTGCAGGCGCGCGAAGCCTGACCACCAGGAGGATAGCGTAAACCCTCGATAGCTCTACAACTTTTTTGTCGACCTTGTGTCGGGAAGGGTCCTACTGTTGCGTCCTTTGATACGGAAAGGACGCACCATGCTCTATGCCATTCTCTGCTACGCCTCCGAAGACGTGGTCTGCTCCTGGAGCAAGGAACAGGACGAGGAGGTCATGGCAAAGCTCCTCAACGTACAGGACAAATACGCCAGGGCAGGCCGGCTGGGGCCGGTGGCGCGCCTGCTGCCGACCACAGCCGCGACGACGCTTCGGAAGGTCAAGGGCGAATCGGTGGTGCTCGACGGCCCGTTCGCCGAGACCAAGGAGCAGTTCCTCGGCTTCTACACGCTCGAATGCAATCACCTGGACGAAGCCGTCGAGTTCGCTCGCGAACTCTCCGAGGTCAATGCGAGCGGTGGTTCCTACGAGATCAGGCCGATCTCGGTCTTCAATCCGACAAAGGTTCCCGCATGACCGAGCTTGCCTGGATCAGCAACGCGATCAGCACCGCCCGTCCGCAGGCGATGGGCGCGCTGCTGCGCTATTTCCGCGACCTCGACGCCGCGGAAGAAGCTTTCCAGGATGCATGCCTGAGGGCGCTGAAGAACTGGCCGAAAAACGGGCCGCCGCGCGATCCGGCGGCCTGGCTGATCTTCGTCGGCCGCAACAGCGGCATCGACGCGGTGCGCAAGCGCGCCAAGCAGGCGCCGATGCCGGAAGAGGACCAGATCTCCGATCTCGAGGATGCCGAAGGCGATATGGCCGAGCGGCTGGACGGCGCGCATTATCGCGACGATATCCTGCGGCTCCTGTTCATCTGCTGCCATCCGGACCTGCCGGCGACGCAGCAGATCGCGGTCGCGCTGCGCATCGTCTCCGGCCTGACCGTCAAGCAGATCGCGCGCGCCTTTCTCGTCGGCGAGAGCGCCATGGAGCAGCGCATCACCCGGGCCAAGGCGCGCATCGCCGATGCCGGCGTGCCGTTCGAGACGCCAGGCGCGGTCGAGCGTTCCGAGCGCTTGGCGGCGGTCGCGGCCATGATCTATCTGATCTTCAACGAGGGCTATTCGACCAATGGCGGCGAGGCGCCGGCCCGCGCGCCGCTTTGCGAGGAGGCGATCCGGCTCGCCCGGCTGCTGCTCAGGCTGTTTCAGCAGGAACCGGAGATCATGGGGCTGACGGCGCTGCTGCTTCTCCAGCATGCACGCGCGCCGGCGCGCTTCGACGCGCATGGCGAGATCGTGCTGCTCGAGGATCAGGACCGGTCGCTCTGGAGCCGCAAGATGATCGACGAGGGCCTGGCGCTGGTCGACAAGGCGCTGCGTCATCGCAAGCCTGGCCCATACCAGGTGCAAGCGGCGATCGCGGCATTGCATGCGCGGGCGGCAACACCCGAGGATACGGACTGGACCGAGATCGACCTGCTCTACGGCTTGCTCGAGCAGATGCAGCCGTCGCCGGTAGTGACGCTGAACCGCGCGGTTGCGGTGAGCAAGGTGCGCGGCCCCGAAGCGGCGCTGGCGATGATCGAGCCGCTAGAGGATCGGCTGGCAGGCTATTTCCACTTCTTCGGCCTGAAGGGCGGCCTGCTGATGCAGCTCGGCCGTGGCGAGGAGGCGCGCGTGGCCTTCGACCGCGCGATCGCTTTAGCCAACACCGCCGCCGAAGCCGCTCATATCCGCATGCATATCGACCGGCTGATCAAGGAAAGCACCGAGAAGTCGCAGGCCAAGAAGGCGCGCTGATCCCATTTTCACTGCTGGCCCAATTTTGCGCGCCGGGGGTTGGACCATCCCGGGGTGGCGGTTTTTCCCTGAAACGAGTAATGCCACGCCATGAAAGCGCCGTCGTGCCTCAGGGCGGCGACAAGACGTGGCGCAAGACTTCGACGCTCGCCATATCCAAGGCGAGATCTGAAAAGGAACAAACATGACGATTGCGAAGGAAACGGCCTCACTTCTGGAGAAACTTGGCGTCGCCAAGGATACGCTTTCCGGCGGCGACCTCATCGTGCGCAGCCCGGTGACGGGCGAGCAGATCGCGGCACTGAAGTCGATCTCGGCGGTCGATGCCGGCAAGGCTATCGATGCCGCGCACAAGGCCTTCCAGGCCTGGCGGCTGGTGCCGGGGCCGAAGCGGGGCGAACTGGTGCGCCTGCTCGGCGAGGAGTTGCGTGCTCACAAGGCGGAGCTCGGCCGGCTGGTGTCGATCGAGGTCGGCAAGATCCCGTCCGAGGGTCTTGGCGAAGTACAGGAGATGATCGACATCTGCGATTTCGCGGTCGGTCTTTCCCGCCAGCTCTACGGCCTGACCATCGCCACCGAGCGCCCTGGACACCGCATGATGGAAACCTGGCATCCGCTCGGCGTCGTCGGCGTGATCTCGGCCTTCAACTTCCCCGTCGCGGTGTGGTCGTGGAACGCGGCACTTGCACTCGTGTGCGGTGACGCGGTGGTGTGGAAGCCGTCGGAAAAGACGCCGCTGACGGCGCTTGCCTGCGGGGCGATCTTCGAGCGCGCCGCCAGGCGTTTCGGCGCCGATGCGCCGGAAGGACTACTCCAGGTGCTGATCGGCGACCGCGCCGTCGGCGAGGTGCTGGTCGACCATCCGAAGGTGCCGCTGGTCTCGGCCACGGGCTCGACCCGCATGGGCCGCGAGGTCGGTCCGCGGCTGGCCAAGCGTTTTGCACGCGCGGTGCTCGAGCTCGGCGGCAACAATGCCGGCATCGTATGCCCGAGCGCCGATCTCGACATGGCGCTGCGCGCCATTGCGTTCGGCGCCATGGGCACCGCCGGCCAGCGCTGCACGACGCTCAGGCGGTTGTTCGTGCACGAGAGTGTCTATGACGCGCTGCTGCCGCGCCTGAAGAAGGCCTATCAGAGCGTTTCGGTCGGCAATCCGCTGGAGACCTCGGCGCTGGTCGGTCCGCTGATCGACAAGGCCGCCTTCGACAATATGCAGAAGGCGTTGAACGAAGCGGAAGCGCATGGCGGCAAGGTGACCGGGGGCAAGCGGTTCGAGAACGGCCATCCCGAGGCCTACTATGTGCATCCGGCGCTCGTCGAAATGCCGAAGCAGGTTTCGCCGGTGACGGAAGAGACCTTCGCGCCGATCCTCTATGTGATGAAGTATGCCGATTTCGACGAGGCGCTCGACCTGCACAATGCGGTCGGCGCAGGCCTGTCATCCTCGATCTTTACCCGTGACCTGCAGGAATCGGAGCGCTTTCTCGGCGTCGACGGTTCGGACTGCGGCATCGCCAATGTCAATATCGGCACGTCGGGCGCCGAGATCGGCGGCGCATTCGGTGGCGAGAAGGAAACCGGCGGCGGCCGGGAGAGCGGCTCGGACGCCTGGAAGGCCTATATGCGGCGCGCCACCAACACGGTGAACTTCTCCAAGGCCCTGCCCTTGGCGCAAGGCGTGTCGTTCGACATCGACTGAGGACATAGAGCGGTTCACCGTTCCACGGAAACGGCAAGCCTCCCTATCTCTTTGATTTGACAATTCCGGACGGAAGACCGTTTCACACTTTCCTGGAATTGCTCTGAGCGCCGCGTCATGGTCGAAGCGGCTCAACGGCGCGTCTCTTTGCGCGCCGTCACGGCAAGCTCGGAGCAGGCGCCGCGGCGCTCAGCCTTCGCTCGCGCCGGAAAAACTCGCCTCGAAGGCTGCGTCGACGATGGCGAGCTTGGCTGCCTGGACGGCCATGTATTCGTCGAAGAACTGCCGCGACACCCACATGACGGAATGTCCGCGCTGGCCGACCCAGCCGATGCTGCCGAGCGCCTCGGCGTCGCGGAGCTTGCGCGCCAGATGCGTGCGCGACAGCTTCAGCCAATGCGCAAATTCGCTGATCGAGATGACGCCGGTCGGAATCTTCTCGAGGCTGGCGTCCTCCGGATCGATACCCGACATCAGCCAGTCCATGACGATGCCGCCGTTGTTGAGCCAGATGAACAACGAGAAGGTTTGCTGGGGTTCCCGCACCGGAATGGATGCGAGCAATCCGTCGCAGATCAATGGCTGCAGCTTGGCCAGCATATCGGGGTGTCCGAGGAAAGTCGTCAGCCGGGCTCCGCCATCGATGCGGTCGAGCGTTCGCAAATGGGCATGGATCCAGCCGGTAAAGGTCTCGATGGTGGCCGCGGTCACCCGCAACGGATGAGCCCGGCCATCGCCACGCGACGAAATATATTCGGCGACGTTGTAACGGAGCATTTCCTTGACGAACGCTTCGGCGGTGTTGCGGCTGGCGACTGAATTGCGGCGCACGACCTCGATGAAACGCGCTACGGTCATTTCGGTGCGACGGTCATCGGGGTCGCGCCTGAAATGCAGCGCAAGTCCGACATGGCCGAGCAGCCAGCGCTGCTGAGTGGCAAAAACGGCGGCAAGGCGCGGGCTGGTTTCGTAGATATGGATGAGCGCGCGCGACTGCTCCTTGACACCGCGCAGAGCTGCCGGATGACTGGCGATTTCTTCGGCGCTCAGGGGCATTTCCTCGGGCACTCCATTCAATTCGAAGCAACGACCAAAGAAGATTCCCCGCCTTCCACGGTCGTGTCCAGTTACCCATTGGAACAACAGCTGATGTTTCGACGCGTTCTTGCTAACCCTTTGCATCGATTCGAAAAACCCGGATAATAATTCGCTCGACGGTCTAGCGTTCAATGGGCGGCCTCTTCGCCGAATCGGCGAAGGAGCATCGACGCTTGGGCTTCGTGAGTGGACAGGTCGGCAACGTCCAAAACCGGTCTTTGCAACCTGCTGGCGGCGACCTATCCTGGAGGCTTGAAATCCGTTGCCTCTAAGCCGCCGCCGAGTGAAGCCATGCCGAGAACGATCCGGACGCTGACCGCCAGCGAGGTCGAAACGCTCGTCGAGTGGGCGGCGAGGGAGGGATGGAATCCGGGCATCGACGATGCCGCCGCGCTCAGGGCTGCCGATCCTGAAGGGTTCATCGGCGCCTTCGTCACCGGCGAGATGGTGGCCGGCATCTCGGCCGTCGCCTATGGCGCGGAGTTCGGTTTCATCGGCCTCTATATCTGCCGGCCCGATCGGCGCGGTGAAGGCCATGGCAAGGCGGTCTGGGATGCCGGCATGGCTCGGCTCGGCGACCGCATTGTCGGCCTCGACGGCGTAGCCGAGCAGCGCGCCAACTACCAACACAAAGGCTTCGTGCCGGCTTATGAGACCGTCCGCTTCACTGGTCGTCCGGCCCGACTGACCGGGGGTCGGGAAATCCGGTCCGTTGCCGCCGCCGAGACAGCCGAGATCCTGGCCTATGACCGCCAGTGCTTCCCGGCGCCTCGGGAGGCCTTCCTGCGGGCATGGCTGCGGCCGCCCCGGATCGCGATGATGTCCACTGGCTCGACCGGCCTTGCCGGCTACGGCGTGGCGCGCCGATGCCGCGAAGGTTTCAAGATCGGTCCGCTGTTCGCGGACGACATGGAGACAGCCCTGGCTTTGATGGCGGAACTGACGGAAAGGACGGCAGGCGAGGCGCTGCATATCGACGTGCCGGCCACCCAGATCGGCTTCACCGCCGTGCTTCAGGCTGTCGGCATGGTCCCCGGATTCACGACGACCCGCATGTATCGGGGCGGCAAACCAGGCAATGTGCCGTCGAAGGTTTTCGGCATCACGACGCTGGAGCTGGGGTGATCGCGAAGCGAATGGCTTCGGTGCTGTGATCATTGTTTGTCCGGCGTGGCGCATGCGAGATGTCTCTCCGACGTGGTTCGGATGCCGGACTGTGTCTCGCCGCAACGCTCATCGCACAGCGGAGGTTATCGAATGGCTGCAAGAACCGTCCTGATCGCGGGCGGCGCCGGGGGAATGGGTCTTGCGACGGGACTGCGCCTTGCGGCTGACGGTGAGCGGATCGTGCTCGCCGACCTTCCCGGCGCGAAACTCGACGAGGCCGTGTCAAGGATTGCCGCGACCGGTACGAACGCGATCGGTCTGCCGCTCGATATCCGTTCCGTCGCCGCCTGCCGGGAGGTTGTGGACAAGGCCCGCGAGTGGGGAGGCGGCCTGGACATTCTCGTCAACGCCGCCGGCGTCTGGCTCGAGGGAGCGGCAAGCGAGGTCCGCGAAGAGCAATGGGACCTGGTGCTGGATGTCAATCTCAAAGGCGCCTTCTTCCTGATCTCGGCCGCCATTCCGCACCTGTCGGCGGCGCAGGGCGTTATCATCAATATCGCCTCCGACGCGGGCATCGTCGGCAACAGCGGCGCGGCGGTCTATTGCGCCTCCAAAGGCGGGCTGGTGATGCTGACCAAGGCTCTCGCCCTGGAGCTTGCGCGGCACGGCATCAGGGTCAACGCCGTCTGTCCTGGCGACACGGCGACGCCGATGATCGAGTATCAGGCAAGGACCTATGGCGGAGATGACCCGGACGGCTACAAGCGCCGGCTCCTTGGGCACTACCCGCAAGGGGAAAGAGCACGGTTCATCGGCGTGGAAGAGATCGCCTCCTTCATCCATTATCTTTGCCAGCCCGGCGCGGCGCCGATCACCGGGGCCGCGCTTTCGATCGATTTCGGCATCAGCGCCGGATACTGACTCGCGGCATTGGCGTCATCGCCTTGGAGGGCTCATGACCACGTTTCGCAAATCCCGCACGGCGCTGGTGACCGGCGCGGGCGCCGCCGACGGCATCGGCGTCGCGGTGGCGCGCGCACTCGGCGACGCCGGGCTTGCGGTCGCGATCACCGCCTCGTCGCATCGCGTCGAGCAGCGCGCTGAAGAGCTGCGGGCGGAGGGGCTCGACGTTCGTGCGGTGGTGGCCGATCTGACGCGTGCAGCGGATGTCGAGCGGCTCTGCTCGGAGGTCGGCGAGATCGATATCCTCGTCAACAATGCCGGGATGGGAACGGTCGCTCAGCCGGCGCTGCAGCGGCGATTTCTCGATCTCAGCGAGCGCGACTGGGACCGCGGCATCGATGTCAGCCTGAAGACCACATTCCTTGCCACACGCGCATTTCTGGCCGGCATGGTAGAGCGCGGTCATGGACGCGTGGTGAACATGGCCTCGGTCACCGGCCCTTACGTCTCCAACGAAGGCGAGGCCGCTTATTCCGCCGCCAAGGCAGGCATGGTCGGGCTGACGCATGCGCTTGCGCTGGAGGTCGGCCGCAGCGGCGTCACCGTCAACGCCGTGGCGCCGGGCTGGATCGCGACGGGCGCCTCGACGCCGGAAGAGCTCGTCGCGGCGCAAAACACGCCGCTTGGACGCGCCGGCACTCCGGAGGAGGTCGCTGCGGCTGTGCTGTTCCTGGCGTCCGACGGCGCCAGCTATGTCAACGGGGCCGTCCTCGTCATGGATGGCGGCAACATCCTTCAGGAGCGCAAGGGCTGACCGCGAAGGTCAACCGTCGGCCGCCGCCATCGGCCGTTACTTGTTCGTGTCGGCAATCGCGTCCGGCACCACCACCAGCTTGCCGACGAAGTCCTTGGCCATGAAGTCGGTCTGGGCGCGGTGGAAGTCCGACAGCTTGTAGACGCCGCCGACCAGCGGGCGGATTTTCTTCTCCTCGATGTAGCGCACGATGCGGCGGAAATCGGCCCTGGTGCCCTGGCTCGATCCGTGCAGCTGAAGCTGCTTCAGATACATGGTGCGCAGGTCCAGCTGCACCACCGGCCCAGCGATGGCGCCTGCGGTGGTGTAGCGTCCCTCGGGCCGCAGGATGCGCAGCAGATCATTGAAGATGGCGCCGCCGACAAGATCGGCGACCACGTCGATGGGTTGGCCAGCGGTCGCTTCGTTGACGGCGGCAGGCAGGTCGGCCACGCCGCGCGTGATCACTTTCTCGGCGCCGATGTCGAGCACCGCTTGCTCCTTGCCCTTGCCGACCACGGCATAGGGAATGGCGCCCCGCGCCCGCGCCAGCTGCACGATGCCGGAGCCGACACCGCCGGAGGCGCCGGTGACCAGCACCCGTTCGCCGGCCTTCAAGCCTGCACGTTCCAGCATCTGCTCGCCGGTGAGATAGGCGCAGCAGAAGGTGGCGAGCTCGACATCGCTCAAATCGGTATTGACGACATGCGCGTTCTCGGCCGGCAGCGCCTGGTATTCGGCATAGCCGCCGTCACGGCCGTGGCCCATATAGTCGATGTCGGCAAGCGAATCGTCGTCACGGTTGTAGATGGAGAAGTCGACCATGACGCGTTCGCCGATGCGCTCGGCGGGTACGCCGTCACCGACGGCGACGATGGTGCCGACCGTATCGGTGCCCTGGATGCGAGGAAAGGTCAGCGTGTTGCCTTGCCGGCGCCAGGTCGATACCGCGGCCGCATCTTCTTCCGTGCCATAGGCGCCCTGGCGCACCCACACGTCGGTGTTGTTCATGCCGCAGGCGCTGACCTTGACCAGCACCTCGCCGGCAGCCGGCGACGGCACCTTCACATCGGTGCGGTAGACGAGTTTTTCCAGGCCGCCGTGGCCGGTGAGCTGCACGGCGGCCATCGTGGCCGGGACGGTTCTGGTCATGGCATTCATGTCAATCTGTTCCTTTGCCTTCGCGCAATTCCCCACGGAAAACCGTTTCACACCTTTCTTGGATTGCCTCAGAGGCTGGCAAACACGCTGTTCACGGCGTCGGCGGTCTTGGCGACGATGGTGTCGGCCTCCTCGCGCGTCAGGCAAAGCGGCGGCGCGAAGCCGAGGATGTCGCCCTGCGGCATGGCGCGGGCGATGACGCCGCTTGCCGCGAGCGCCGTGGCGATCTGCGGGCCCACTTTGAGCGCCGGATCGAAGAAGACGCGATCGTCGCGATCCCTGACGAACTCGACCGCAGCCAGCATGCCGTCGCCGCGGACCTCGCCGACGTTTCTGTGGTCGCCGACGGCCTTGGTTAGCTCGGCGCGGAAATAAGCGCCGGTCTCGCCGGCATTCCTCACCAGATCCATCTCGTCGATCAGTTCGAGATTGGCGACGCCCGCGGCGACGCAGATGGGATGCGCCGAATAGGTCCAGCCGTGGCCCAGCGAGCCCAGCTTGTCGGAACCCCTGACCAGCACCTGCCAGACCTTGTCGGAGACGATGACGCCGGAAAGCGGCGCATAGGCAGACGTCAGGCCCTTCGCGATGGTGATCAGGTCCGGCTTGATGCCGTAATGGTCGGAGCCGAACATGGTGCCGAGACGGCCGAAGCCGGTCACCACCTCGTCGGCGACAAGCAGCACGTCGTATTTGTTCAGCACTGCCTGGATCTTTTCCCAATAGCCGGCGGGCGGCGGCACGATGCCGCCGGTGCCGAGGATCGGCTCGCCGATAAAGGCCGCGACGGTGTCCGGGCCCTCGGCAAGGATCATCTCCTCGAGCTTGTCGGCGCAATATTGCGAAAACTGCTCCTCGCTCATCGAGCGGTCGGCGCGGCGGAAATAATAGGGGGCCTCGGTGTGCATGATCGGCGCGCGCGGCAGGTCGAAGGCGTTGTGGAACAGCTCGAGCCCGGTCAGCGATCCTGTCATGACGCCGGAGCCGTGGTAGCCGCGCCAGCGCGAGATGATCTTCTTCTTCTCCGGCCGACCGAGAACGTTGTTGTAATACCAGATCAGCTTGATGTTGGTCTCGTTGGCGTCGGAGCCGGAGAGGCCGAAATAGACCCTCGACATGCCCTTCGGCGCGCGGTCGATGATCATCTTGGCGAGCGTAATCGAGGCCTCGGTGCCGTGCCCGACATAGGCGTGATAATAAGCGAGGTTCTTGGCCTGATCGGCAATGGCATCGGCGATCTTGTGGCGGCCATAGCCGACATTGACGCAATAGAGGCCGGCAAAGGCATCGATGCTCTTCTTGCCGGTGTTGTCCCAGACGGTGACGCCTTCGCCGCCGGCCATGATGCGTGCCGGGGACTCGCCCCGCGCATGCGTGCCCATATGCGTCGAGGGATGGAAGAAGTGGTCGCGATCCCAGGCCGAAAGTTCGTTGGACTGTTCGAGCATCTTTTTTCTCCTTGCAGGGAATTCTTCCGGCGTGCGCTAGGCGACGTCCAGACAAAGGTATTTCAGATCGGTGAAGGCTTCGAGGCCATGGCGCGAGCCTTCGCGGCCGATGCCGGACTGCTTGACTCCGCCGAACGGGATCGGCGCGCCGGTGATCTTCACCCGGTTGAGCGCGACCATACCGTATTCAAGCGCGCGACCCATGCGCGCCTGGCGCGCGCCGTTCTCGGTCACGACATAGGCGACAAGGCCATATTCGGTAGCATTGGCGCGGGCGACGACTTCCGCTTCCTCGTCGAACGGGGTGACGGCGGCGACCGGGCCGAAGGTTTCCTCATGCATGATCAGCGCCTCGTCCGGCACATCGACGAGCAGCGTTGGCTGATAGAACAGCGGCCCGGCCGCATGGCGCTTGCCGCCGATGAGGCAGCGCGCGCCGCGAGCCAGCGCGTCTGCGACCTGCTCCTCCACCTTCTTGACGGCGCGCTCATGCATCAGCGGGCCGATATCGGCGTCGGGTGAAAGCCCGTTGCCGGTGCGCAGACGCTCGATGCGACGGGCGAGGGCGGCGCAGAAGCGGTCATAGATCTGGCGCTGCACATAGATGCGGTTGGCGGCAAGACAATCCTGGCCGGAGGTGGCGAATTTGGCGTCGAGGGCGATCGTCACCGCCTTTTCGATATCGGCATCACCGAAGACGATCAGCGGCGCATGGCCGCCGAGCTCCATGACCAGTCGCTTCATCGTCGGCGCGCTCTGCGCGGCAATCAGCCGGCCGACGTCGGTCGAACCGGTGAAGCTCATGGCGCGCACCCGGGCGTCAGCGCACATCGCGCCGACGATGGTGCGCGCATCCCCGGTGACAACGTTGAAGACGCCGGCGGGCAGGCCGGCACGCTCGCCGAGCTCGGCCAGCGCCAGCGCCGAAAGCGGCGTTTCCGAGGACGGATGCGCCACCACGGTGCAGCCGGCGGCAAGCGCCGCAGCGGCCTTGCGGGTGAGCATGGCCGACGGAAAGTTCCATGGGGTGACGACGCCGACGACGCCGAGCGGCTCGCGGCGAACGGTCATCTGAGCATTCGGCAAATGGCTGGTGACGCTTTCGGCATTGAGGCGCTTTGCTTCCTCGGCATACCACTCGACGAAGGAGGCGGCGTAGTCTATCTCGCCCAGCGATTCCTTTAGCGGCTTGCCCTGTTCAAGCGTCATCAGCAGCGCCAGGTCGTCCTTGGCGGCGACGATCAGCTCGAACCATTTTCGCAAGATTCCGGAGCGCTCCTGCGGCAGCGCGGAGCGCCAGGCCGGCAGGGCACGCGCTGCCGCGTCGACAGCCTCCGCCGTTTGGCTTGCGCCGAGGGCGGCAACGAAGGCGACTGTGGCGCCGGTGGCCGGATCGGTGACTGCGAAGCTCGCAGCCGAGTCGCCGGCGGTCCAATGGCCCCCGATATAGCCGAGATCGCGCAGCAGCCGGCGATCGGCGAGACGATCCAGTGCTTCGTGGCGGTGTGGGCGTGCAAAATGCGCGGACATCGTTTGTCTCCCGGTGCCAAGGCGATGCGGAGAGATTAGCCGCGCGACCGAGACAGAGAAGCTTTTTCGGCAGCCGCCAGGAGAGAGATTGTCTCCCATGGCCCGCCGGGCCAGACGATCTCTCCGGCTTCAGCCTGGCAACAGGTCGGCGACAGGCACCACGGACTCCTCCTTCACCGTCTTGGTGACGATGTAGGTGAAGTAGCGGTCGATGCCGATCTCGCGTTCCAGCAGGGCGTCGACCAGCCGCTGATAGGCGTCGATGTCCCGCGCCATCACTTTCAGCACATAGTCGACGCCGCCGCCGACCGACCAGCAGGCGACGATCTCGGGTACGTCGCGGATGACCCGCTCGAAACGGTCGAAATCGGCCTGCCGGTGGCTGGCCAGTGTCACCTCCATCAGCACGGTCGCCACCGGCGCGATCGCGCGCATGGTGATTGCGGCGTGGTAGCCGGAGACAATGCCGGCCTTCTCCAGCTTGCGCAGCCGCATCCAGCAAGGCGTCGGCGACAGGCCGACCTTCTCGGCCAGCGCCAGCTTGGTGATGCGCCCGTCGCGCTGGATGGCGTCAAGGATCTTGAGGTCGATCGGATCGAGTTTTGCTGCCGCCATGCCGGCTCCAGTTTTTGTTCCGGACACCATGACGATGCATTATTTCGATTGTCAATTGCACTGATTTCGATCTCTAATAAAGTCATGACATTATGGCAGCCAGATCCTGCGCTCATCCGCCGCCCGGCCTACCTCTCGCTGGCCGATCAGTTCGCGCGCGCCATCCATGACGGAAAGCTCGCCAATGGCGCGCGACTGCCGACGCACCGGCGGCTTGCCGACGACCTGAAACTTTCGGTCCAGACGGTCAGCCGCGCCTATGAGGAACTGATCCGCCGCGGTCTGATTGCCGGCGAGGTCGGGCGCGGCAGCTTCGTGCAGACGCAGCGCCGCGAGCCGGAGCCGCCCTACCTCCCGGAACGGTTGGGCGAGGTCATCGACCTCTCGATCCTGAAGCCGGTCTGCGAGCCGATGCATCTGGAGAAGCTGAAGCAGGCGTTGGGGTGGCTGGCCGAGAACCTGCCGTCGAGTTCGGCGCTGTCGTTCCGGCCGAACATGGTGTTCCCGCGTCATCGCACGGTGGCGGTCGAATGGCTGAAGCTCTGCGGCCTCGACGCCTCACCGCAGAACATCAGCCTCACCAACGGCGCCACCGCCGGCATGACGGTAGCGCTGATGAGCGTCGCACCGCCCGGCTCGACGGTCGCCACCGAGGCGATCGGCCACCACACGCTGGTGCCGCTCGCCCGCTACCTCGGCTTCAATCTCGAAGGCCTGCCGATCGACGACAACGGCCTGATCCCGGAAGCGTTGGACGAGGCCTGCCGTCTCTCCGACATTCGCGCCGTTTTCGTCCAGCCTTCGGTTATCAACCCGACGGCGAGCTTGATGGACGCCAGCCGGCGCGAGCAGATCGCCGCGGTCGCGCGCAAACATGACATCGCCATCATCGAGAACGACGTGCTCGGGCCGCTCGTCGAAGGCCGGCCTCCGGCGGTTGCCGCCTTCGCGCCCGAGCGGACGCTCTACGTCACCTCCTTCACCAAGATCACCGTGCCCGGCCTACGCATCGGCTATCTCGCGGTGCCCGACCGCTATGTTGCGGCGGTCGCCAATCGCCATCTCGTCTCGAACTGGATGGCGACGCCGATGGTGGCGGAAATCGCGACCCGGTGGGTGAACGACGGCACGGCTTTTGAGTTGGTCAACTGGCAACGCGGGGCGCTGAGACGCCGGCAGGAAATCGCAGCCGAAATGCTGGCCGGCGTCGACTATCGCTCCCATCGCGACGGGTTGCATCTGTGGCTCGAATTGCCGGGCGACCGCGCCGAGGAAAGCTTCGTTGCGCAGGCGCGCCTGCGCGGCGTGGCGATCGCGCCGGGCACGTCGTTCCGCATCGCCGACACGCCGTGGCATCCGGCCGTGCGCATCTCGCTCGGCTCGACCACCGAAGGGGAACTGCGCTCGGGCTTGAGCGTTGTCGCCAAGCTCCTGCTGGGCGATCCGGAGCATCTTCTGCTCGCCATCTGATGCAAAAGCGGATCGCCAATTGCCCTGAAATTGTGCAGCGCTCGAAAAATTGTCATGATATTATTTTCCTAATTGACATGATTTAGCGCGTTTCGCATCGTTAGGAGCATAGGCCGCTTCAGAACGGGGAAATGGATTGCCCGCGCCCATCATCAAGGTCGACGCCATTTCGAAGAGCTTCGGCGCCTTCAAGGTGCTGGACGGCCTGTCGATGCAGGTCATGCCAGGCGAGAAGCTGGCGCTGATCGGCCCATCCGGATCGGGCAAGACGACGATCCTGCGCATCCTGATGACGCTGGAAAAGATCGACGGCGGCCATATCCAGATCGACGGCGAGCAGCTCTATCACATGGAGCGCAACGGCCAGCTAGTGCCGGCCGACGAGCGGCACCTGGCCAAGATGCGCCAGAAGATCGGCATGGTCTTCCAACTCTTCAATCTTTTCCCGCACAAATGCGTCATGGACAATGTCACGCTGGCGCCGATGCTGACCAAGGGCGTGGCGCGAGCCGCCGCCGAAAAACGGGCGATGGAACTGCTCGACATGGTGGGCCTCGCCGATAAGGCGAAGAGCATGCCGGCACAGCTTTCCGGCGGCCAGAAGCAGCGCGTCGCGATCGCCCGCGCGCTGGCGCTGTCGCCAAAGATCATGCTGTTCGACGAGGTCACCTCGGCGCTCGACCCCGAGCTGGTCGAGGAGGTGCTCAATGTCATGCGCAAGCTCGCCGCCGAAACCGACATGACGATGTTGCTCGTCACTCATGAGATGGGCTTTGCCCACGACTTCGCCGATCGCGTGCTGTTCTTCGATCGCGGCAGGATCGTCGAGGAAGGCAAGCCCGATGAGATTTTCCGCCATCCCAAGCAGGAACGCACGCAGGGCTTCCTGAAGAAGATCATCGCGGCCGGACATCGCGTCTGACCGTCATGCCAGGGCGGCGAAGCCGTCCCGAAAGCCAGAAACGGGTGGCAAGGACGCCATCCGAACCGAGCGAACCAAGAAGAGAAACAAGGAGTTGGGAACGATGAAGAAACTTGGCATCCTGGCTGGCGTCGCCGGTCTCGCCGTAAGCACCATGCTGCTCGCCTCCGGCGCGCGTTCGGCAGACGACGCAAAGCTCGAGCAGCTCAAGCAGCAGGGCTTTGCCCGCGTCGCCATTGCCAACGAGCCGCCCTACACGGCGGTCGCCGCGGACGGCAAGGTCTCGGGCGCTGCACCCGACGTAGCGCGCGAGATCTTCAAGCGCCTCGGCGTCAACGATATCGTCGCCTCCATCTCTGAATACGGCGCCATGATCCCCGGCCTGCAGGCCGGCCGCTTCGACGTCGTCACCGCCGGCCTGTTCATGAAGCCTGAGCGCTGCGCGGCGGTCGCCTATTCCGAGCCGGTGCTGTGCGATGCGGAAGCGATGCTGGTGAAGAAGGGCAACCCGAAGGGTTTCAAGAGCTATGAGGACGTCGCCAAGGACACGTCGGCCACTATCGGCGCGCCGGGCGGCGGCACCGAGGAGAAGCTGGCGCTCAATGCCGGCGTGCCGCGCGACCGCGTCATCGTCGTGCCGGACGGCCAGAGCGGCCTGAAGATGGTGCAGGACGGCCGCATCGATGCCTATTCGCTGCCCGTTCTGTCGATCAACGACCTCATCAAGAAGGCCAATGATCCGAATCTCGAAGTGATCGCGCCGGTGCAGGGCGCGCCGGTCTATTGCGACGGCGCCGCCTTCAAGAAGGGCGACGAGGCGCTGCGCGATGCCTATGACGTCGAGCTCGCCAAGATGAAGAAGTCCGGCGAGTTCGCCAAGATCATAGAGCCCTACGGCTTCTCGGCCAAGGCGGCGATGTCGACGACGCGCGAGAAGCTCTGCGCGGCGAAGTAATCTCCCTTCTTCCCGCTTGCGGCGAGAAGGTCACTCGAAGAGCCGGATGAGGGGCGGCGCGCCAGCATTTCAAGGTCAGCGCTGCCCCTCATCTGCCTGACGGCATCTTCTCCCGTGGGCGGGGACAAGGCTGTCGCAGCCTCTCGCAACGACTGCAAACGTTAGGAAAATTTGAAACTCAATGACCCAGTGGTCCGGCTATCTCGGCCTGATATTGCAGGGAGCGCTTGTCACCATCGAGCTGACGCTGATGGGGTCGGTGCTCGCGCTCGTCATGGCCTTTCTCGCCGGCATGGGACGTGTGTCGCGCTTCTTCATCGTGCGCGCGATTGCCACGACCTATATCGAGTTCTTCCGCGGCACCTCGATCTTCGTGCAGCTGTTCTGGGCCTATTTCGTGCTGCCCTTCGCCGGTCTGTCGCTGACGCCTTTGCAGGCCGGCGTGCTGGCGCTGGGGCTCAATGTCGGGGCCTATGCGGCGGAAGTTGTGCGCGGCGCCATCCTGTCGATCGGCCGTGAGCAATATGAGGCCTGCACCGCGCTTAATCTCGGCCGCTGGCAAGGCATGCGCTACGTCATCCTGCCGCAGGCGCTGCTCATCATGCTGCCAACCTTCGGCAACAACGCGATCGAGCTGCTCAAGGCGACCTCGGTCGTATCGCTGATCTCGCTTGCCGATCTCACCTTCCAGGCGCAGGTGGTTCGCTCGCAGACCGGCAGCACGCTGATGCCCTTCGTCTCCGTTCTCGTCATCTATTTCGCGCTCGCGCTGATCATCTCCTGGGGCGTGCGCTCGCTGGAGCGCCGCATGGCGCGCGGTCTCGACGGAGTGCGTGTCTGATGGAATGGGCCCGCTAATGGAATGGGATTGGAACTTTGTCTGGGAGATCATGCCGACCCTGATCCAGGGGGTGAAGATCACGATCCTGGCGACCGTGCTCGGCTCGATCCTGGCCGGGATCGTCGGTCTGGCGATCGCGCTGGCGCGGCGCTCGCCTAACCGCACGGTGTCGCGCAGCGTCGGCTGGTTCGCCGAATTCATCCGCGGCACGCCGCTTCTGGTGCAGCTCTATTTCATCTTCTACGTCCTGCCCGATATCGGCATCCTGCTGCCGCCCTTGGTGGCGGGCGTCATCGGGCTTGGACTGCACTACGGCACCTATACGGCCGAGGTCTATCGCGCCGGCATCGACAATGTGCCGCGCGGCCAGTGGGAGGCTGCCAAGGCCTGCAATCTTAACGGCCGCCACACCTGGACGCATGTCATCCTGCCGCAGGCGATCCCGCCGATGATCCCGGCCTTGGCCAACTACTTCATCGCCATGTTCAAGGAGACGCCGCTGCTTTCGGCGATCACCGTGCTGGAGCTGATGAACCAAGCCAAGAGCGTCGCCAATACCTATTACCGCTACATCGAGCCGATGACGCTGGTTGGCGCCTTCTTCCTCGTCATCAGCCTCTGCTCCGTCGTGCTGTTGCGCTGGCTGGAGCGTCGTTACGGCAGGATCGAGAGATGAAAGTCATGAAACTGTTGCCCGAAATCGAGCTGGCATCGACCCGGCCCGCACTCGATGCGCGTCCGCTCGAAAAGCGCGTCGGGCTGATTGCTTTGGCCACCGATCATACCAGCGAGGTCGACTTCCGCCGCATGGTGGCGAGCGAGCGGATCGGCGTCTACGTCGCGCGCATCCCCTACGCCAATCCGACGACGCCGGACAATCTGCGCAAGATGCAGCCCTCGCTTTCGGCGGGCGCGGCACTGATCCTGCCGGACGAGACGCTCGATGCCGTCTGCTATTCCTGCACGTCTGCTTCCGTGGTGATCGGCGACGCCGAGATCGAGCAGGCGATCCAGGCGGCCAAGCCGAATGTTCCCGTGGTCACGCCGCCCATGGCCGGCGTGCGCGGCCTCAACGCTTTTGGCGTGAAGCGGATCAGCATTCTCACCCCTTACACTGTCGAGACCAGCCGGCCGATGGCCGCCTATTTCGCCGCGCACGGCTTCGACATCGAGAGCGTCACCTGCCTCGGCTTCGAGGACGATCGGGAGATGGCACGCATCGAGCCTACCTCGCTCGTCGATCTGGCGCGCAAGGCGACGCATGCGCAGGCGGATGCGCTGTTCGTTTCATGCACCGCGCTACGCGCGGCGCTCGCCGTTCCAGGCATGGAGGAGGCAATCGGCCGCCCGGTCGTCACCAGCAACCAGGCGAGCGCCTGGAACTGCCTGCGGCTTTGCGGCGACGACACGGCGCGGCCGCAGTTCGGCCGGCTGATGACGAAGCCATTGGCTCGGTGAGCGGCATGCCAATGAATCAAACGGAAGTCACGCTTCAGCATATCCGCGTTGCGCGCGAACGCATTGCCGGAAAGGTCGAGCGGACGCCGACTGTGTTGTCGCAAAGCCTCTCGGATCGGGCGGGACATCCCGTTCACCTCAAGCTGGAACATCACCAGACGACCGGCGCGTTCAAGCTGCGCGGCGCGTCCAACGCGATCGCCGCGTTGAGTCCGGAGGAAAGGTCGCGCGGCGTCGTCGCGGCATCGACCGGCAATCACGGCCGCGCGCTGGCCCATGCGGCGAAGCTCGAGGGCATGCGCGCGGTGATCTGCATGTCGAGGCTGGTGCCCGAGAACAAGCTCGACGCCATCCGGCGGCTCGGGGCAGAGATCCGCATCGTCGGCAACAGCCAGGACGATGCCCAGCAGCAGGTCGACAGACTGGTTGCGGAGGAGGGGCTGGTCATGCTGCCGCCCTTCGACCATCCGGACATCGCCGCTGGGCAAGGCACGCTGGGGCTGGAGATCTTGGAGCAGATTCCGGACGCAGCAAGCGTGCTCGTACCGCTCTCCGGCGGTGGCCTGACAGCCGGCGTTGCGGCGGCGGTCAAGGGGGTAAGCCCGGCCACCAAAGTCGTCGGCGTCTCGATGTCGCGCGGTGCCGCGATGAAGGCGAGCCTCGATGCCGGCCGCCCCGTGCAGATCGAGGAATTGCCGACGCTTGCGGACTCGCTGGGCGGCGGCATCGGCCTCGATAACCGGCTGACCTTTGCCATGTGCCGTGAGCTGCTCGACGACGTCATCCTGCTTTCCGAGGACGAGATCGCCGCCGGCATTCGGCATGCCTATGAGGAAGAGCGCGAGATCGTCGAAGGCGCGGGCGCGGTCGGCATCGGCGCGCTGCTTGCTGGGAAGGTCACTGCGAAAGGACCGGTGGTGGCCATCCTGTCTGGCCGCAACATCGACATGAGCCTGCATCGCCGCATCGTCTGCGGCGACGCTGCACTGACGGAGCGCCCTACATGAACCGCATGACCATCCTCACCGAAACCGAGCTGCGCAAGATCGTGACGCTCGATCTGGATGCGGTCGCCTGCGTCGAGAACGCCTTTCGGGCTTTGGCGACAATGCCGGTGGCGATGCCGCCGATCTTGAGGCTCGACATTCACGAGCATCGCGGCGAGGTCGACGTGAAGTCCGCCTACGTGCCCGGCATAGATGGCTTCGCCGTCAAGATAAGCTCCGGCTTCTTCGACAATCCGAAGCTCGGCCTGCCGAGCGGCGGCGGCATGATGGTGCTGCTTTCGGCCAAGACCGGTGTGGTCGAGGCGCTGCTGCTCGACAATGGCTATCTGACCGATGTCCGCACCGCCGCAGCCGGCGCGGTCGCGGCCAAGCATCTGGCGCGCGAAGACTCCAGCATAGCGGCGATCTTCGGCGCCGGTTTGCAGGCCGGCCTGCAATTGGAAGCGCTGCGCCTCGTCAGGCCGATCGCGGAGGCGCGCGTCTGGGCGCGCGATGCGGCCAAGGCCGAGGCGACCGCGGCCCGCTTGCGCAAGAGGCTGGGCATCATGGTGCGTGCCGAGCCGGATGCGGCGAGGGCGGCAGCGGGCGCCGACATCATCGTCACCACCACGCCTTCGACCGAGCCGCTGATCAAGGCCGGGTTCGTCTCGGCCGGCCAGCACATCACCGCGATGGGCTCGGATGCCGAGCACAAGAACGAGATCGCGCCGGCGATCCTTCGCCTGGCAGATCTCTATGTCGCAGACAGCGCGAAGCAGACGCGGCGCTTGGGCGAGCTTCACCACGCCATCGAGGCAGGGGCGATGGCGGCCGACGCGGAAGTCACTGAGCTCGGCCAGGTCATCGCCGGGAAAAAGCACGGACGACGATCGGCCGGCGACATCACCATCGCGGATCTCACCGGCACCGGCGTGCAGGACACCGCGATCGCCACCTTTGCCCGCGACCGCGCTGGGGCGGCGAAGACGGGAACGATTTTCGAAAGCTGAATATGGCCGCGAGGCCCAACAAACGAGGACCAACAAAATGCAGCCGAACCTGAAATTCTCGCGAAGCGAATTTGCCGATCGCCTGGCCAAGACGCGGAAAGCCATGGAGGCCAAGGGGGTCGATCTGCTGATCGTCAGCGATCCCTCCAACATGGCGTGGCTGACCGGCTATGACGGCTGGTCCTTCTATGTGCATCAGGCGGTCATCGTGCCGCCTTCGGGCGAGCCGGTCTGGTATGGCCGCGGCCAGGATGCCAACGGCGCCAAGCGCACCGCCTATCTCGCGCATGACAACATCATTGGCTACGCCGATCACTACGTGCAGTCGACCGAGCGGCACCCGATGGACCATCTCGCCAGCGTGCTTGCCGATCGCAGCTGGGACAAGCTGACCATCGGCGTCGAGATGGACAATTATTGGTTCTCGGCGGCTGCCTTCGCCTCGCTGCAGAAGCATCTGCCCAACGCCCGCTTCGTCGACGCCACCGCGCTGGTCAACTGGCAGCGCGCCGTGAAGAGCCCGACCGAGATCGACTATATGCGCAAGGCCGCCCGCATCGTCGAGGCCATGCATCAGCGCATCGTCGACAAGATCGAGGTCGGCATGCGCAAATGCGATCTGGTCGCCGAGATCTATGATGCCGGCACGCGCGGCGTTGAGGGCATCGGCGGCGACTATCCGGCGATCGTGCCGCTCTTGCCATCGGGCGCCGACGCCTCGGCGCCGCATCTCACCTGGGACGACCAGCCGATGAAGGCGGGCGAGGGCACCTTCTTCGAGATCGCCGGCTGCTACAATCGCTACCACTGCCCGCTGTCGCGCACCGTCTTCCTTGGCAAGCCGACGCAAGCCTTCCTCGACGCCGAGAAGGCGACGCTCGAGGGCATGGAGGCGGGCCTTGCCGCCGCCAAGCCGGGCAATGCCTGCGAGGACATCGCCAATGCCTTCTTCGCCGTGCTGAAGAAGTACGGCATCGTCAAGGACAACCGCACCGGCTACTCGATCGGTCTTTCCTATCCGCCGGATTGGGGCGAGCGCACGATGAGCCTGCGCCCCGGCGATCGCACCGAGCTCAAGCCCGGCATGACCTTCCATTTCATGACGGGTCTGTGGCTCGAGACAATGGGACTTGAAATCACCGAATCGATCCTGATCACCGAGACCGGCGTCGAGTGCCTGGCCAATGTGCCGCGCAAGCTGTTCGTCAAGGATTGAGCCCGATGTCAGCTCTGCCTCCATCGCCGATCACGCCGACGGTCGATTTCGAGCGCGACGGTGTCCAGCACGGCTTTCTGCGCCTGCCCTACAGCCGCGACGATTCCGCCTGGGGGTCGGTGATGATTCCGATCTGCGTCGTCCGCAACGGCAAGGGGCAGACGGCGCTGCTCACCGGGGGAAATCACGGCGACGAATATGAAGGCCCGCTGGCGCTCTACGAGCTCGCCCGCACGCTCGACCCGAAGGATGTCACCGGTACCGTCATCATCGTGCCGGCGATGAACTATCCGGCGTTCCGCGCCGGCAGCCGCACCTCGCCGATCGACAAGGGCAACATGAACCGCAGCTTTCCTGGCCGGCCGGACGGTAGCGTGACGGAAAAGATCGCCGACTATTTCCAGCGCGAATTGTTGCCGCGGGCGGACATCGTGTTCGACTTCCACTCCGGCGGAAAGACGCTGGACTTCGTGCCGTTCTGCGCCGCGCATACGCTGCTGGACAAGGAGCAGGAGGAAAAGGCCTTCGCCGCGGTCGAGGCCTTCGCGGCTCCGTTCTCGATGCGCATGACCGAGATCGATACCGTTGGCATGTATGACACCGCGGCCGAGCAGATGGGCAAGGTCTTCGTCACTACCGAGCTCGGCGGTGGCGGCACGGCCCGGGCCGAGACGGTGCGCATCGCTCGCCGTGGCATCCTCAATGTGCTTCGCCATGCCGGCATCGTTGATGGTGCTATCGAGAAAAATCGAACTCAATGGCTCGACATGCCCTCGGGGGACTGCTTTGCGTTTGCCGAGGACGAGGGCATGATCGAGACCATGATCGATCTCGGCGAGAAGGTGGAGGAAGGCCAGGTCGTGGCGCGCATCCATTCGACCGGTCGCACCGGCACCGCGCCCCAGGAGATCAAGGCCAGGATGTCAGGGCTCCTGGCCGCGCGCCATTTCCCCGGCCTGGTCAAGGCCGGCGATTGTGTTGCGGTGCTTGCCGTCGAGGTTGA
This sequence comes from Mesorhizobium sp. WSM4887, assembly GCF_029625865.1. Classification (NCBI taxonomy): domain Bacteria; kingdom Pseudomonadati; phylum Pseudomonadota; class Alphaproteobacteria; order Hyphomicrobiales; family Phyllobacteriaceae; genus Mesorhizobium; species Mesorhizobium sp. WSM4887. The sequence goes on along the minus strand of NZ_JARTVP010000001.1, from coordinate 1,547,602 downwards.
CTGAAGCGCGCCAGGTAGAAGCGACGCCGTAACGCCGCCAAGGCCACCTGCGTTACGGCTCGCATTCAACTGTGGAATAGGTAGGCGGCAATCGAGTCCGGCTTCATCTCGATCGAGAAGCCCGGCGCCGTCGGCGGCATGTAGGCCGCATTCTCAATGACACAGGGCTCGAGGAAATGCTCGTGCAGGTGATCGACATACTCGATCACCCGTCCATCCTTGGTGCCCGACACCGCGATATAGTCGATCATCGACAGATGCTGGACATATTCGCACAGGCCGACGCCGCCGGCATGCGGCCAGACCGGCAAGCCGAACTTGGCGGCGATCAAAAGCACGGCCAGCACCTCGTTCAGGCCGCCCATGCGGCAGGAATCGATCTGCACGACGTCGATCGCGCCGCCGGCGATGAACTGCTTGAACATGATGCGGTTCTGGCTCATCTCGCCGGTCGCAACCTTGATCGGCGCCACCGCCTTGCGGATCTTGGCATGGCCGGCGACATCGTCCGGGCTGGTCGGCTCCTCAATGAAGAAGGGCTTGGCGAAGGCAAGATCGCGCAGCCAGTCGATCGCCTGGTCGACTTCCCAGACCTGGTTCGCGTCGATCATCAGGTAACGGTCCGGACCGATCACCTCGCGGGCGATCCTGAGACGGCGGATGTCGTCGGCGCGGTCGCGGCCCACCTTCAGCTTGATGTGATTGAACCCCTCGTCGACTGCTTCCTGGCAGAGGCGCCTCAGCTTGTCGTCGGGATAGCCGAGCCAGCCGGCCGATGTGGTATAGCAGGCATAGCCTTCGCGCTGGAGGCTGGCGATGCGCTCGGCCTTGCCGGCCTCGGCCTTCCTCAGGATCTCCAGCGCTTCGGCCGGCGTGATCGCATCGGTGAGATAGCGGAAGTCGACGATGCGCACGATCTCTTCCGGGCTCATCTCGGCGACAAGGCGCCAGACCGGCTTGCCGGCTTCCTTGGCCCAAAGATCCCAGACCGCATTGACAACCGCGCCGACGGCGAGGTGCATGGCGCCCTTGTCCGGGCCGATCCAGCGCAACTGGCTGTCGCCGGTCACGTGATGCCAGAAGCGGCTGGGATCTTGCTTGACCCAGTCCAAGTCGATCCCGACAACAAGATGGCGCAGCGCCTCGATCGCCGCGCAGCAGATCTCGTTGCCGCGGCCGATGGTGAAGGTGAGCCCGTGGCCGCTAAGCCCCTCGCTATCGGTGTCGAGGATGACATAGGCGGCCGAATAATCGGGGTCCGGATTCATCGCGTCCGACCCGTCGAGGCTCTGCGACGTCGGGAAGCGCAGATCGAAGACGCGAAGATCGGTAATGCGGGTCATGCTCGGTGCCTCATCAGATCGACCAGCCGCCGTCGATATTATAGGCCTGCCCGGTGGTATAGGTGGCGCCGGCGAGATAGACGGCAAGATCGGCGATCTCCTCCGCCGTGCCCAGCCTTCCCATCGGCTGGCGGGAGATGAAGGCGGCACGGGCGGCCTCATAGTCGCCCTGCGCCCGCATGCGGCTTTCGAGCGAGGGGCTCTCCACCGTGCCGGGGCAGATCGCGTTGCAGCGAATGCCTTTGCCGACATAGTCGGCGGCGATCGACTTGGTCAGCCCGATCACGGCCGCCTTGGTCACGCCATAGGCGAAGCGGTTCGGCACGCCTTTCGGGGCGCCGGCGACCGAGGACATGTTGATGATCGCCCCATCGCCGCGCTCCAGCATGCCGGGCAGCACGGCGCGGATGGTGCGGATCATGGCGCGCACATTGAGGTTGAACGCGAAGTCGAGGTCCTCGTCCTTCATCTCCACGATCGAGCCGGAGTGGACGAAGCCGGCGCAGTTGAACAGCACATCGACGCGGCCGATTTTGGCGAAGGCGGCCTTCACGGCGTCGTCGTTCAGCACGTCGAGCTTGCGACTGACGATGCCTTTGTGGCCGCCGAGATCGGCCAGCGCCGCTTCATTGATGTCGGTGGCGTGGACGATCGCGCCAGCCTTGGCGAAAGCCAACGCGCTAGCCCGGCCGATGCCTTGCGCAGCGGCCGTTACGACCACCACCTTGCCTGTCAGATCAGCCATGTTGTTTTGTCTCCGTCTTCAGCCGAGCCGGGGGCGCCGCTCGACGATATAGATGTGATCGGCGGCCAGCACGACTTCGTCGCGCTGGTTCAAAACCTCGACGCGTTCGATGACGCGCCCGGAGTCCGGCCGCTTCGGATCGTCTTCCTTCGCGGCGATCGTCGTGCGCGTGCGGATCGTGTCGCCGATAAAGACCGGCTTGATGAAGCGCAGCCTGTCATAACCGTAGGAGAAGGCGACCGGGTTGATGACGCTCGCGGTCAGGCCGACGCCGACCGAGAACACCAGCGTGCCATGCGCGATGCGCTGGCCGAAGGGCGTCGTCTTCATGAACTCGGCGTCCATGTGGTGCGGAAAGAAATCGCCGGTGTGGCCGGCATGGACGACAAAGTCGGTCTCGGTGATGGTGCGGCCGCTGGTCAGCCGCGACGAGCCGATCTCGTAGTCGTCGAAATAGGTGACCTGTTCCATGCCGTTCCTTACGGTTTTGCGGTGAGCGGCGTCGCCGGCGCGGCGCTCGAACGATAGGCGGCTTCCACCAGTGCCATGGTGTTCCAGGCATCTTCGACGGAGCTGACCAGCTCTTTGTCTTCCCCGGAGGCGAAGCGCTGCACATTGGCCATGCGCCCGACAAAGGCGTCGGGGAACCATTCGCCGGTGAGCGGCACGCCGACCCAATCGGAGCCGCCTTTAGGATGGATTTCCAGCACGTCGGGCTCACCGCGCGGATAGTCGAGATTGAGGCCAAGCTTGACGTAGGCGGCGCCCTCGGTGCCGCAGATACGGAACTCGCAGGCCTGATGCCGCCGTCCGAACTTATGATCGTGGTTGATCGAGAGCGCGCAGCGCACCGTGTCGCCATAGTCGAGGATGGCGCTTGTCCGGGTCTGCGCTACCTTGTGATTGGGATTGCCGAGCGTCTTGGCATGCACGCCCTTCGGGTCGCCGAGAAGCTGCCGGATCAGGTCGAGATAGTGGATCGAATGCATGGCGATCTCGACACGCGGCGCCGTAAGCAGGAATTCCCAGAGCTGCCACGGCGTTGCGAGCGCCAGCCAGGCATCGAAGTCGACGACCTCGCCAAGCCAGCCCTTGGCGATCGCGTCCTTCAGCGCCAGCATCATCGGCGCAAAGCGAAGCTGGAAATTCACTGCAGCCTTGAGCTTCTTGGCGCGACAGATTTCAAGGATCTCGGTTGCCTCGCCAAGGTAGTTGCCCATCGGCTTCTGGATCAATGCGACCGCGTCGTCGGGCAGGGCCTTCAGCACCTCGGCGTGCCGGCCGGGCGGCGTTGCGAGATCGAAGATCGCATCCTTGACGGCAGCCGCTTCGTCCACCGAGCCGAATGCCGTCACGCCCCATTGTTCGGCCAGTTTCCGAGCCTTGGCCTGGTCCGGATCGTAGAGACCCACCACTGGAAAACCAGCCTTGCGATAGGCCGGGAAATGCGCATCGCCAACGATCGAGCCGGCGCCGAAGGTGACGATCGGACGCGGCTTTGCAGGCATCGGCCAGGATTGCGCCAGCGAGGCGGGATCGAAGGCATCAGTCATGGTGGAAGACTTCATCCATCGTCGCCCACCACTCGCCCTCCTGCCTTGTCGGCAAGGGTTCCTGGCATGGCATGCAGACCGACCACCATTCCTGGGTCTTCGGATCGGCGGCCATCTTGGCCATGTCGGCGGCGTAGTCGGTGCCGTGATACTCGAAATAGGAGAACAGCAGGTTCTCCGGCCGCTTGAGGTAGATCGAGTAGTTCTTGATGTTGCAGGCGGAGATCATCTCGAGCACGTCCGGCCAGACGGTGGCGTGCAGGCGCACATATTCCTCGACCTTTTCCGGCTTCAGGCCAAGCACCATGCCCATTCGCTGCATTCTCAGTTCCTCCGCTCCGTGACGGTGACGCTGAATTCGACGACGCTCAGCGCCTTGATCGCATCGAAATCCCAGTCGATGCCGAGGCCCGGCTCGTCCGGCGCCAGGGCGTGGCCGTTTTCGATCAACATCTTCTTGCCCGTCAACTCATCCAGCTGCGGAATATATTCCACATATTTGCCGTTCGGCACCGCGCAGGCCAGGCTGACATGCAGTTCCATCAGGAAATGCGGGCAGATCGGCATGTCGAAGGCTTCCGCCATATGCGCCACCTTCAGCCAGGGCGTGATGCCGCCGATGCGGCCGACATCGACCTGGACGATGCTGCAGCCGCCCTTCTGCATATATTCGCGGAAATGGCGGATCGAATAGAGCGACTCGCCGACGGCGATAGGCGTCGCCGTCGAATTCGATAGCCGCACATGGCCGTCTATGTCGTCGGCCGGCAGCGGCTCCTCCATCCAGGCGAGATCGAGATCGCGCAGCCGCTCGGCGCGCCGGATGGCTTCGTCGACGGTAAAACCCTGGTTGCAGTCGGTCATGATCTCATAGCCGTCGCCGACCGCCTTGCGCACGGCCGACAACCGGGCAAAATCCTCGGCGCCGTGCGGCTTGCCGATCTTGACCTTCGAGCCGGTAAAGCCTTTCGCCTTGGCGGCCAGCGCATCTTCGACAAGCGCTTCAGTCTCGATGTGCAGCCAGCCGCCTTCGGTGGTGTAAAGCGGACAGCGGTCCTTGGCGCCGCCGGCGAGCTTCCAGAGCGGCAGCTTCTGCTTCTTCGCCCGAAGGTCCCAGAGCGCAGTGTCGATGGCGGCGAGCGCGATGGCCGTGATAGCGCCGATGGTGGTGGCGTGCGTGGCGAATTCGAGATCGTGCCAGATCGCCTCGATCCGGTCGGCATCCTCACCGATCAGGCGCGGCGCGAGGTGGTCGGCCAGAAGCCGCATCACCGAAGAGCCGCCGGTGCCGATCGTGTAGCTGTAGCCGATGCCGACCGCCCCGTCGACGTCGGTGATGGTGACGATCGGCGTCTCCTGGCTGACGAAACTCTGGATGGCGTCGGTGCGCTTCACCTTCGGCACCAGATCAACCATTGCAAGCTCGACTTTCTCGATCTTCGCCATCGTCAGGCCCTCAAGGATTTGCCGGTTTCCGCGGAAAAGAGATGCGCCTGCGACAGGTCGAAGCTCATCGCCACGCGATCGCCCGCCCGCAATGGCCTCGGGTTCAGCATCCGCGAAACCCAGTCGCGGCGGTCGAATTCGGCGAACACCAGCGTCTCGTTGCCGAGCGGCTCGGTCACCGTCACCGGCAGCTCGATCTCGTGGACGTCAGCGGCATCGCCCGAATGCAGGCCGTGGCCCACGGGGTAGAGGTCATCGGGACGCAGGCCGAACACTACCTTGTCGCCGGCGTTCACCTTGGCCTTGAAGCGGCCGGGCAGCGGCAGGCTCTGTCCGCCGGAAAAGACGATCTTGCCGTCGTCCACGGTCGCCTCCTGCAGGTTCATCGGCGGCGAGCCGATGAAGCCCGCCACGAAGCGTGTCGCCGGCCGCTGGAAGACCTCGTCCGGCGTGCCGACCTGCTCGATGTTGCCGTCGCGCATGATGACGATGCGGTCGGCGAGCGTCATCGCCTCGACCTGGTCGTGGGTAACGTAGATAACCGTGGACTTCACCTTGGCGTGCAGCTTCTTGATCTCGGTGCGCATCTGCGTGCGCAGCTTGGCGTCGAGATTGCTGAGCGGCTCGTCGAACAGGAAGACGTCCGGATCGCGCACGATGGCGCGGCCCATGGCGACGCGCTGGCGCTGGCCGCCGGAAAGCTGGGAGGGGCGGCGCTCGAGCAGCGCGTCGAGGCCGAGAATGGCCGAGGCCTCGGCCACGCGACGGTCCATCTCTTCCTTGGGCGCGCCGGCGATCTTCAGCGAGAAGCCGAGATTTTCGCGGACCGTCATGTGCGGATAAAGCGCGTAGGATTGGAACACCATCGAGATGTTGCGCGAACGCGGCGGCAGATCGTTGACGATGCGGTCGCCGATCTCGATCGTGCCGCCGGAGATGTCTTCCAGCCCGGCGATCATGCGCAGCGTGGTCGACTTGCCGCAGCCGGACGGCCCGACTAGCGCGATGAATTCGCGGTCGGCGACATCGAGATCGATGCCGTGCACGATCTCCATATTGCCGTAATGCTTGGTCAGTTTCTTGAGCGAGACAATCGCCATCGGATCAACCTTTCACCGCGCCGGAAGTCAGGCCCCCGACGAGGTGTTTCTGGACGATGAAGGTAAGGAGCAGCGCCGGGATGATCATCACCACCGCCAGCGCGCACATGCCGCGCCAGTCGATGGTGAATTCGGCGGTGTAGTCGAGCAGCCCGACGGGGAGCGTCTTGGAATTGATCGAGCGCGTCAGCTGCGAGGCGAGCGCGAATTCGTTCCAGGAGGTAAGGAAGGCGAAGATGCCGGCCGACGCGATGCCTGGCCCGGCGAGTGGAAACTCGACCTGCCAGAAGGCCTGCCAGCGCGTGCAGCCGTCGATTTGCGCGGCCTCGGCGAGATCCTTCGGCACCTGGCGGAAGAAGCCGTCGATCAGCCAGATGGTGAACGGCACATTGAGCGCGACATAGGCGAGGATCAGGCCGAAATGCGTGTCGATGATGTCGAGCCGCGCATAGATGAAAAACAGCGGCAGCGACAGCGCGATGCCAGGCACGGTGCGGGTCAGCATAAGGCCGAGGAACATCGCCGACTTGCCACGAAACCGGTAGCGCGCGAAAGCGTAGCCGCCGGCCATGCCGATCGCGATGGCAATGACGGTCGAGGTCACCGAGATGATCAGGGAATTGCGGAAATAGTCGAAGACGGGGATGCCGCCCTTGCCGACACCGCTGAACATGGCGACATAGGCATCGAGCGAGACCTGCTGCGGGATCCAGACCGGCGGCTTGGCCAGGATCTCGACCGTCGGCCGTAGCGAGGACAGCACGATCCAGATGCCGGGCAGGCAGATCAAAAGCATGGCGAGGAACAGGCCGACGCGGTGGGCGACGACGCCGGCGCGGCGCTGCAGACGGGCGGATGCGTTGGCGTCCATCCTCACCACTCCGCGCCGATCTGGGTCCGCGCCGCTGCGAGCTTCTTGAAGAAATAGACGGTGAAGACGATCGACAGCAGGATCGAAAAATAGGCCATCGCATTGGCCACGCCCATGCGCGCGTCACTGTATGCGGTGCGCGCAACCAGCGTCCACAACAGTTCCGTGCGACCGGCCGGGCCGCCATCGGTCATGATCTTGACGATGTCGTAGGCGCGCGCAACGTCGAGCGAGCGGATGGTCATGGCGATATAGGCGAAGGGCATGATGAAGGGCCAGGTCACATAGCGGAAGGTTTGCCACGGCGTGCAGCCGTCGACGCGCGCCGCTTCGACCGGCTCCTTCGGCATGGCGAGCAGGCCGGCGAGGATCAGGATCGCGAAGATCGAGGTCGACGACCAGATCTCCGCGACTGAAATGGCGATGAAGGCGAGATGGCCTTCGATCAGCCAGGGGATGGCGTCCCGCGTGATGCCTAGCGACTGCAGCGCGTTGTTCACCAGGCCGATGTTGTCGTTGAACATGAACTTGAACTGGAAGCCGACCAGGATCGGCGAGAACATCATCGGGAACATCATGATGGTGCGCAGCAGCCGCTGGCCGCGGCTCGCCTTCTCGACCAGCAACGCGAGGCCGAGACCGAGTAGCATTTCGAGATTGAGCGCGATGGTGAGCAGGAGCACGGTGCGGCCGAAGGCCCACCAGAAATTCGCGTCGGACAGAATGTTGCGATAGTTGCGCAGGCCGATGAAGGTGAAGAAGGTTTCCGGCCGCGTCAGCCTGAACGGCGTGAAGCTCGAATAGAATGACAGGCAGAGCGGCACGACCACCACGGCCGCCAGAACGAGGACGGCCGGCAGCAGAAGAAGCGTTGGCGCGGAAAGCCGCTTGGCCCTCATGCAAAGTCCCAAAATTGTTTGCACGGCCGGCGATCCAATCGCAGGGCGGCCGCCTCGGTCAAAGCGGCGCCGGTCGCGAAGACCGGCGCCGCTGGGAGGATAGTCCTTAGAGCTTGCCGGCGTCCTCGAGGATCTGCGTCGCCTTGGCGGCAGCGTCGTCGAGCGCCTGCTTGGAGGTCTTGTCGCCGAGGATGGCTGCCTGAAGTTCGGGATAGACCGCGTTGGAGATCTCGATCCATTCCGGCGTCTGCGGCACCGGGAAGGCGTTCTTGGCGGCTTCCTGGAAGGCCTGCAGCACTTCGGTTTTGTAAGGATCGGACTTGGCCTGCTCGAGGTCCCATTCCCACACCTTGGTGCGGGTGGGCAGCGGGCCGGCCGCGGCTTCCAGCTTCTGGCTATCCTCGTTGGTCAGCCACCAGACGAGGGAGGCGGCGGCCTCCTTGTTGGCGCAGCTTTCGGTCACCGAGAAGCCATGCGCGCCGGACCAGCCCGAGCGCTTGCCGGATGAGCCCTTCGGCTGCACCTTGACGCCGACATTGCCGGCGACCTTGGACGACTTCGGGTCGTTGAAGAAGCCAGCCCAGCCCGGCCAGTCGAGGTTGAGCGCCACCGTGCCGGACGCGAACCCCTGGCCGAGATCGTCCCACAAATAGTTGGTCGTGCCGGCGGGCACAGCCTTAGCCTTGTAGAGCTTGACGAACCAGTCGAGCGCCTTGACGCCGGCCTCGGAGTTGAAGGCCGGCTTACCATCCTTGTCGAGATATTCGCCGCCGTCGGCGATCAGCATCTCGTAGAAGCGGCCGTTGATCGCCTCTTCCTTGCCGGCATATTGCGTGCCGTAGAAGTCGGGCGGGCTGGCGAAGAATTCCGCCTGCTGAGCCATCTCGTCGAAGGTGTCCGGCGGGGCGAGCTCCTCGCCGTATTTCTCCTTGTAGGCCTTCTTCTTGGCTTCGTCCTGGTAGAGGCTCTTCTGGTAGTAGAGCGCCGAGACGTCGAACTGCGCGCGCGGCAGCATTACCAGCTTGCCGTCGAGCGTGCCGGCAGCGATGTTGGCCGGGACGAAAGCGTCGATCTCCTCCTTCGGCAGCAGCTTGGCGAGGTCGGTGTAGATGCCCGGATATTGCGGGGCGAACGAGGTGTGGTTGGAGCCGACGCACCAGGTGATCGAGTTGGAGGCGATGTCTGACTTGATCTCCTTGTCGAGATCGAAGTGGTTCTTCTTGGAGATGACGTTGACCTTGGCGCCGGTCGCCTTCTCCCACTCGCCGATGCGCGCGTAGAGTTTTTCGTATTGCTGGCCGCCGATCAGCTTGGCGTCGATCGTGACGCCGGTGAACTTGCCCGGCAGGTCGGCCGCAAAGACCGCACCCGATGCCATGAGCAATGCGCCGGCGGCGACGCCGGAAAGCAGTCTGTTCATGAATATCCTCCCTGGAACGGCCGCAGGCCGTCATGGCTGAAGCTCCATGCTTCATTCATATGCAAACAAATTATTCATAAGTCGTCAAGCCGAAACTTCTTCCCTATGAAGGCTGTCTTGCGTATATGAAGATCACAATTCACCCAGAGGGCATCGGGTGCAGGACGACGAGGAAGACCGCTATCGCGCGCCGGCACTGGACAAGGGGCTGGACATTCTGGAACTGCTCGCCAGCGTCGATGGCGGCCTGACCCAGGCCGAGATCGCCAAGCGGCTCGACCGCAGCCCGAACGAATTTTACCGGATGCTCGACCGTCTGGTGAAACGCGGCTACGTCACCCGGCCAGACGGCGACCGCTATTCGCTGACTCTGAAGCTGTTCGGGCTTGGCCAGCTGCATGCACCGGTGCGCAGGCTGGTCTCCTACGCCACCTCGATCATGCGCGAGCTGGCCGAGACCTCCTGGCAGGCAAACCAGCTCGTCGTGTTCGACCGTGGCAGCGCCGTGGTCATTGCCCAGCAGGAAGCGCCGCGATACTGGGGCATCTCGATCCGCGTCGGCTCGCATATCAGCCTGTTCGACACCGGCTCGGGACATGTGCTGCTGGCCTTCCGCTCGCCGGAAGAGCGCGAGATGATGATCGCCGAGCATTTGCGCAGCAACGAGGAGATGAAGTTGTCGCCCGACTTCTTCGCCCGCCTTGACCAGGTGCGCGATCGTGGCTACGAGATGATGGCTTCGCTGCAGACCGCCGGCGTCTACAATCTGTCGGCGCCGGTGCTCGGTTCCGACGGGCACGGCATCGCCGCGCTCACCATACCCTATATCACTCTGGTCAACGCGCCGGCAGCGCCCGATATCACCAGGACCATCACGCTGCTCCAGGCAGCAGCGGCCCGCCTGTCGCAACTCGCCGGGTCGGATGTCAGGTCAAAGGAATAATTCTTATTTGAATGGCGAATTCTCCGGTGAGATAATCGAGTCCATGTCTGAAGCATGTCGTTTGCGCAAAAGCCGCTGCGCAATTCGGGCCACGTGGATAGCGCGACAAGGGAGGAAGCCATGATCGTCGATACCCACCTGCATCTCATCGACAGGGCGGCGCTACGCTATCCATGGCTCTCCGGCGTGCCGGCCCTCGACCGCGATTTTTCCCACGACGAATACGCCACCGAGGCGCGCCGCGCGGGCATAGAATTGGCGCTCCATATGGAGGTCGACGTCCACCCGGCAGATATCGAGGCTGAGACAGCCCTTGTCGAAGGACTGTCGAAGAAGCCGGGCAGCCTGGTGCGGGGCGCGATCGTGTCGTGCCGGCCGGAAGAACCTGGCTTCGCCGCCTGGCTGGACAAGGTGAAGGCCGATCCATTTGTCAAAGGATTCCGCCGCGTGCTGCATGTCGTGCCCGACGACGTCTCCGAGGGCGCCCTGTTCCGCGAGAACATCAGGCGCATCGCCGGCAGCGGGCTGACCTTCGATCTTTGCGTCCTGCCGCAACAGATGAGCCAAGCGATCGCGCTGGTCGATCTGGCGCCAGACGTGCAATTCGTCCTCGATCATTGCGGCGTGCCCGACATCCGGGGCAAGGCCGAGCATCCCTGGCGCGAGCAGATCGCCGAGATCGCCCGGCGCCCCAATGTCGTCGGCAAGATCTCCGGCGTCGTCGCCTATGCCGATCCGGCGAGCTGGACCGTCGAGACCCTGCGGCGTTATGTCGAGCACACGATCGGCAGCTTCGGCTGGGATCGCGTCGTGTGGGGCAGCGACTGGCCGGTCTGCACGCTCGGTGGCGGGCTGCTCGGCTGGGTAGCGGCGACGCACGCGCTCCTTGCCGGGGCGAGCGAAACCGAGCGCGCGAAACTGCTCTCCGGCAACGCGAAGAAGCTCTGGCGGCTGTGAGCCGCAAGGCCGATGCCCGACTGTATTAGCCGGGCGCCGCGAAGCTCTGCCGGAACAGGCGATTGATGTCGGCGACGACGCGGGGGGCGTCCTGCCGGCCGGCAAGACCCTCGTTGAGGCGATCGGACGCCGCCTGCTGAAACGCCATGTAGCCGTCGTGGCGCGGGCGCACCCAGGCGCCTTCCAGCGTCGCCCGCGTGCCGCGGTAGAAGTCGCCCGTCGCGGCATTGACGGCTTCGTCCTCCCAGGCGGCGGCATGGCCGGGCTGGCCGCCGGCGGCGGCATAGAGGCCGCGCTGCACGTCGCCGCTGGCGATCCAGTAGGCGAAGTCGATCGCTTCCTCGCCGGCAGCGGAAAAGGCCGAGACGGCGATGCCGGTGCCGCCGAGCGCGGAGCCGACCGGGCCGTTGCCGCCCACAGTCGGCATGTCGCAAAAGAAGAGCCGGTTCGGCCGGAAGCCTGCAGTGGCATAGGGCACGTAGCCATAGATCAGCGGCGCGCAGGCGATGCGCGAGCCGGCCTCGGCCATCTTTTCGAACACCGCAATCGGATCCATCGTCAGGCACTCGGGATCGAGGAGTGCCGCGATCTCACGCAGCATTTCGAAGACGGTCTCGCCGGTATCGGGATCGATCAGATCGCTCGGGCTTTCGACTGCACATGGCCGGCCGAGATCGGCGGCAAGCGTGAAGAAGCACATCAGCGAGTGCGGCGGCCTGAGCGGCAAGAGCACGCGGCCCCGCTGGGCAAGCTCCAGCACTTCGGTCCAGATCTTCGGCGCGGCGTCTATCAAATCGGGTCGCCAGGCCTGCACCTGCGTCGCGGCGTCGATCGGAAAGGCCCATTGCCGGTCCTGCCAAGTGTAGCTCGGATAGGACCGGCCGACGCTTGCCTTCGCCAGCGCTTCGCGCTCCGCCTCGCGGCCGGGCACGTCGAGCGGGGCCAGGCACTTCTCGGCGGTGATCTGGCCGACATGCGGATGATCGATGACGATCAGGTCGTAGGCGCGGGCGAGTTCTTCGACAGAGAAGGACTCGAAGTCCTGCAGCGAGCGCTTCTCCCACTCGATAGAGACGCCGGTCTTTTCCCGCCAAAGCCGGGAGCAGGCGACCATCGGATCATAGCCGCGCGGATGGTTCCAGGTCATGCCCTTGAGTGTCGTCACAGGCCGAACTCCTTGCGGATTTTTTCGCTGTGCTCGCCGACGCGCGGCGCCGCATGCTCGACTTTGGCACGCATGCCGTCGATCCTGAGCGGTGACCGGGTGGTGTCGATCGAAACACCGTCCTCGCGCGTCACGGTCTGCAGCAGGTCGAGCGCCTTGAAGCCGTCGCTTTCCAGCACCTCTTTCCAGTTCAGCACCTTCGCGCACCAGATGTCGGCGGGCTCGAGGATCGCCAGCCATTCGTCGACCGACTTCTGCGCGATGCGCTGCGCGATGATCGCCTTGATCTCGTCGCGCGCCGTGAACCAGGTCGCCGGCTGGTCGCGATAGGGCGCCAGCGCCTCGATCTCGAGCAGGTCGGCGAGCTTCGGGATCGGCGTCATGGCGATCGCCAGGAAGCCGTCCTTGGCCGGATAGACTCCGTAGGGCGCCGCCAGATAGGCGTGGGCGCTATGGAACGACGAACGGCGCGGCAGCCGCCGGCCGTCATTGAGATGCGTCGTCAGCACCTCGAACTGGAGGTCGATCAGCGCTTCGAAGAGGCTGGTCTCGATATGGCCGCCCGCGCCGGTGGTGCCGCGCCGGACCAGTGCTGCAAGGATGCCTTGCGCACAGGCGGCGCCGGCCAGCATGTCGGCGATTGCCAGGCCGAACGGCACCGGACCCTGATCTTCGTCGCCGTTCAGCCACATGACGCCGGAGCGCGCCTGGGCAAGCAGGTCCTGACCCGGACGCTTTACCCACGGGCCTTCCTCGCCATAGCCGCTGATCGAGGCGTAGACCAGGCGCGGATTGAGCGTCCGCACATGCTCGTAATCGAGGCCGAGCCGCTCGATGACGCCGGGCCGGAAGTTCTGGATCAGCACGTCGGCCTTGGCGAGCAGCCCGCGCAGCGCTTTAAGGTCATCCTCGTTCTTCAGATCGATCGCAAAGCTTTCCTTGGCACGGTTGATGGCGTGGAAGATGGTGGAATCACCACCGATCTCGGTGTCGCTGAGATAGAGCCGGCGCGACAGGTCGCCACCATCGGGCCGCTCGATCTTGATGACGCGGGCACCGAGGTCGAGGAGCCTCAGCGAGCAGTAAGGTCCCGACAGGAACTGGCTCATGTCGACGACGACAAGGCCGGACAGCGGCAGGTCGGCGGCCATCATTGCTTCTCCGTCTTGCCGGCGAAGTCGGCCGGGTCCTTGTATTTCACCGTCTGCAGATGCTCGCAGTAGAGCACCAGCTCGCCTTCGCCCTTGAACACTTCATAGCTGGCGCGGATCAGCCCCATTTCCTTGTAGCGGGGCTTCTTTTCCATGTTGGTGCGGATCGAATAGATGGTGTCGCCGATGAAGACCGGCTTTATGAAGCGGAGCTTGTCATAGCCGTAGGAAAAGGCATTGACGCAGTTGGTGGCGACTAGACCGAGCCCGGCCGAGAAAACGAACGCGCCCGCCACGAGGCGCTTGCCGAAGATACCTTCGCGCTCGGCGAACATCTGGTCCTGCACATAAGGGTGGATGTCGAGCACCAGGGTGTTGAAGAGATGACTGTCGCCTTCGGCCATAGTGCGCCGGAGCGAGCGGATTTTCTGGCCGATTGGCCAATCTTCATAGAACCAGTTTTCGGCATTCCATACCGGCAGCAAGGCGTGATCGGGCGGCATGTCGGCAGGGCAGGTCGAAGCGACGCCGACGGTGGGCGGGAAGCTGGTCATTGCGCTGTTCGTCCGCTCCGGGAGAATGGCCGCACCGCTCCGGCAAGCCGGAGTCGGACGCGATCGATCCTCCAAATCTTCTTTTGTGAATACTATATTCACATATGAGATTTGCGCACAAGCCGGTCAGGTGAAATTTTGCCTGCACGATCGAACTCGGAGTTGCCTTGGATGCAGCAGGCACAGCGCCAGGCGCGGCTACTTCCGGCAGTTGCCAGCGGACTTCCGGGTCACGGCGAACGCCGCTGTGCCGGCCGGGATGGCGAGGCGCTTCTGCCAGGAAGGACCGCCACCGGCCCGAATCATACAAAACCAATGATTGTTTTAGTCAATTCTACAATTGTAACCCGCCTAAGGGTAATGCGACGATCAATTGTAGGCGGAGGAGCACTGCACGATCCCGTCAAATCCGGCCAATAAAATTAGCTTCGATAGCGGTGTAATTCGTTAGTAATCGATCGTCAGGATAACCCGGACCTCGACATATTTGGTGCCTTTTTCTTGAGTCGATTATGGCGGTTCTCGGCGCATTCCCTCCCGGTATCGGTTGCCGGCCCTTCGACGAGAGGGATTGGGGAGGCGTGGCGGATTGCCTGCACCGGGGGTTTCCGGAGCGCAGCAGGAGCTATTGGATAGAAGCGCTGACCCGCCTGGCGCAGCGGCCAGCGGTCGTCGATTTTCCGCGATATGGGTTCGTCCTGGAGAAGTCGGGCCGGATCGTCGGCGCGGTGCTTACGCTCTATGCCAAGCACAGAAGCCTGGAAGGCGATGAAATCCGCTGCAATCTCTCGAGCTGGTCCGTGGACGCGGAATTCCGGCCCTATGCCAGCCGGATGATCGCGACGGTTACCCTGCGCAAGGATGTGGTCTACACCAATATTTCTCCATCGCCCGGGACAGTGAGGCTCAACAAAGCCTTCGGTTTTCGCCTGTTTTCCGGCGGACAGATCGCCTTCTTGCCCATTCTGAATGGTATGCCGCGTCCGGACCGGGTGTTGGAAGCCCATGCGGACCTCGCCGAAATGGCTGAACTCACCGACAACGAAAGATACATATTGCTCGAGCACGCCGCGTTGGGCTGTCTTTCGCTGATCTGCGTCTGCGACGGTCTGGCGTTGCCGCTTGTGCTGAAGCCGCGCCGGATATTGCATGGGCTCGTGTCGTGCTGCCAGGTCGTCTACTGCCGATCCCACGCGGATCTGGTCAGGTGCGCCGGGGTCGTAGGCCGCTTTCTCCTGCGGCGCGGACAGCTGCTTTGCCTCGTCGATGCGATGGGCCCGGTTCCCGGTCTGTCCGGCAGGTATTTTCCGAACAAGGGGATCAAGTATTTCAAGGGTCCGAAATCGCCTTCTCCGGGAGACCTGACGTTCACCGAAATGGTGCTGTTCGGTTCCTGAACGAAATCGTGAAGCCGGTCTGGAGCCCAGCCGATCCGAAGTCAGTCCGCCGCTTCGGCTCTTGCCGCCATGCGCCAGCGTGTTCCCTGCGAGACGCCCACGAGCAGCAGACAGAAGGCGAGGGCAAGAGGGGAGTAGAAAGCCTCCTCCTGTAATACGGCATTGGCCGAAATGGTGACGATGCCGACAAAGCCGAACAGGAAATCCGGGTCGCCGGTCTGGATAAGCTGCCGTCGCAATGCCACGGCCAGCGCCGCCAGGAAGCCGAAGAAGACGAGGCTCCCCACGCCCATCTGGTAAAGCATGACACCGACCGCGCTCTCGACCGGCACGGAGGCGGCGCCTTCGGCCTGGGCGGTTTGCCAGTTGAGATTGATGCTGGTGCTCGACAGGTTGCCGCCGAGACCCAAGCCCTGGCCGAGCGGATCGGCCAGGAAATCGCGCATGCCGGCAATCAGACCGAGGACGTGATAGTCGCCATGGGTGGCGCCATAGCCGATCGCCGCCGTCGTCCAGACCACGGCCAGGGCCATCGCGGCCATGAGCGCCAGACCGGCGCGGGAGGGACTGTAGATTAGCCGCACGGCAATTGCGACGAAAAGCATGAAGGTCGCGCCCTTGGAGCCGATGACGAGCAGCAGCGGCAGAGCCGCGAGAGGCAGCACCCATCGTCCTTTGAAGAGCAGCCAGGCCGAAATGATGCTTAAGGCGTAAGCATAGCTGATCGGATGGAAGTTCGGGCCGCCGATACGGAAGACGCTTGGCAGGATGTCGTTGAACAGGGGCGTGTTGAAGAAGGTCGTGGTCATCACGTCTTCGATCCCACGGTAAACGAAACCGGTTTCCTGAAGCGCTTTTTCCCACACGCCGGTCTCGACCTGCCGCGAGATGCTGCGCTCGACATATTGGTCGCCGTGGAACAGTCCGAGGAAATCCATGGTGAAGGTCAGTTCCGCATAGCCATAGACGATCGCGCCGGCGCCGAGCCACAGCATGCTCTTGCGCAGATCGACGGGATAAAGGCTGGCGGCGAGGACCGCGACGTGGAAGCAGGCGAGCGGCGTGATCGTGTTGCGGAAATAGACGACCGCGTCCTTGGGGTCGCCATGCACGACGCCGAGAGCGAAATAGAAACAAATCGTTCCGCACAGGACCATGCTCAGCAGCAGCCACGGGCGCAACTCGGTCAGCGCGCGGACGCGGTACTGAAATGAGGCGGCCAGGAAAATGCCGAACGCTGTCATCAGGATGATGAAGTTGGTGCCGCGCAGCGCGTCGAACGTGTCGTTGTCGGGAATGTAGGGGGTGAACCAGGCGACCACGAGGTTCTGAAAGAGAAAGGCGCAGATGATCAGCACCGGAACGCCCGCCGGCATCGCGTTCGAAACGATCAGCGTCAGCACGAATGTTGCGGCAATCCCGAACGGCGTCCACACGGCAAATGCGGAGACGGCGAGCGCAACGACAAGCAAGGCCGTGCCGACATGCAGCAAGGTTTCGGGCGTATCCCTGCCCGGCAAACCCAGTCTGACGGGCGAAGAGACCTGCATCGTGCTCATCGCTGATCCGCTCCGCTCGTCACTTGTCCCAGCAAGCGTAGATGGCGCCTGTCGTCCATTTCCGGCCTAACCTCCAAGGAGCGCGGCAATCATCGAGCCGTCGAAGCCCTCGACGCTCTGCCTGCTCCTGATGAAGCCGAAGCCCTGATCGAGCTCCCAATAGGTCCATGCCACATGGTTCGCTTCAGCCGCCTTGCGCACGGCGCGCACCCAGGAGGCGCGGCTTTCGGCATCCACGCAGAAGTTGAGCACACCGAATTCGTTCAGCATGACCGGGCAGCCGTTGGTGGTGGACCAGCGCGCCAGATCGGCAAAATCGGAGCCGATCCGCGCGGCCGTCCAAGGCGCCGACAATTCCTCTTCAACGAGGCTGGCGGCTTCTTCGTCGCCGGCCGACCGCAGTTTGGAAATAAGCCGGCTCACCTGGGCCATTCCCTTGCTTGCGGGAAAGGGCAGGTCCGCGATGCGGGCGAGCGGCGAGGCATCCCAGGTCTCGCACTGGTGGGTGAAGGCCAAGGGGGCGTAATAGTGAACGGCGGCAATCTGGTTGTCGTCGGCGAGCGGCGGCGCGTCGGCGATTTCCCAGATGCCCTGAAACCGTGCCGGTCCCCAGACCAGCGTGTGGCGCGGACATTTCGCCCGCAGCGCCGCGGCGATCCGTTCCCGCAGCGCCAGCCAGGCGCTCCGTTCCATCGGTGGCTCGTTCAGCAGCTCGGGATAGACCCACTCCGCAGGCAGATCGGCAACGACGGCACGCAACGCCGTCCAGGCCTGAAGCACTCTTCCTGCAGCCGCCTCGGGATCGTTTCGAAAAACTCCTACAAGCTCGCCAGAAGGATGCATGTCGAGGAGGACCGAAAAGCCCAGCCCGACAAGATCCCTGATCCCGTTCTGGATGCGGCGAAGCGTTGCCGGGTCGCCGCTGGAGACGAGATCGCCGTTGACCGGCAGCCGGATCGTTTCGAAGCCTGATTGGCGCAGCTTCTCAAGCGTGGCCGTGGCGGGAGCAAGCCCATCGTTTCGGTCGAGCCATCCGGGAAGGTTGAAGCCGCGCGACGGAACTTGGCCGGCCGTCGCGAGCGCAGCGGATTGCGGCAGAGGGGAGGCGGCGAAAACGGCTCCGGCGGCAAAGGCCAGCGCCTGTCGCCTCGACACCTTGGGCGGCGATGTCATCGATGCACCGCCTCCACGGTCTAGCCCGGAACGGTGGCGCTGCGGCGCTGCTCGCCGGCCGCTCGCGGACTGTCGATCGCCGTGGCTGGCCGCGCGCTTTCCGCCGCGACGACAAGAGTGGCACTGCGGCCGATCTGGCCGGCACCGAATTTTTGCGCGAGCAGCCTGGCGGCTTCCGAAGGCTGCTCGGAGGGGCTGAGCGCCAGAAGCGCAAGATCGGCTTTGGCGAAGAGCTCCGGATTCCAGCCGTTCTCATTGAGCGAGGGCGCGATCACGACGACGAAATCGAACGCGCTCCCGGCTTCGGCCAGAATGCCACGGAACGAGTTGCGATCGGCAACGCCAGGACTTTTTTCCGCCACTGAGCTGCACACGACAGTCTGCAGACCGGTCGCGCCATCGATGAACAAACCGGCTCCGTCTGTCGTCGCGCTGGACAGACGATCGCCAATTTCCACCATCAGCACGTTCTGATCGGCTCGTTGCATTCCGATGCCCAGCATCGCGCCCGCAATCCTTGCCTCGAAACTGCTGTGGATCGAAGACACGAGGATGACGAACGGTTTGCCGTGGTCGTTCAGGTGCAAGACCATCTGCCGCATGATCTTCAGGACGGCGAGCGACAGCGTTTCGTTTCCGGTCTGGAAGAGCTGTTTCCTGATCGCCTTGATGTTTGAGTAGGCGGTCCCACCGGCGACGCCGGGCAGACGGTACTCGCCGAAATTGGCTGGCATCGGCAATGGCCGGGGGCTGACCGGCGCGCTGTCCTTACGGTCCACGACCGGCTCCGGCACGGCCGCCTTCGGCGCCTGCGGGTCCTCTTGCGGCTGCGGGACCGGACCAAGCGCCAGAGCGAGGCCGCATCCGGCGAGGAGCCCCAGAACGGCGCTCACCAAGAGAAGCAGGACCGGCTTCGGCCATGTCGGCTGGACAGGCGGCGAAGCCACGCCGATCTTGCGCGCTTCGGAAGTCTGCACGCCCTGCATCTGCGACGTTTCCTGTGCACGCTTGAGATAGTCGTCGAGCACGGCGCGCGCCGCCTGGGCTTTCGATTCCAGCTGCCGCAGCTGTACCTGCGCGATGTTCGAGTTCGTCGACTGTTGGCGCAGGGCTTCGAGCTTGTCCTGCAGCTTGCCGACATTCTGCACGGCGAGATCATAGCTGGCCTTCAACTGCTGCCTTATGCGATCCGCCTCGGCGGACATCAGCCGCTTCAACCGCTCCAGCTCGGACTGCAGCCGCCCGATGGTCGGGTGGCGCGGCCCGTACATGGTTTGCAGGCTGGCAAGCTCGGTGGCGCGCTGGTTGTAGTCGTCGCGCAATTTGATGGCCGAGGTGGAGGTAAGAATATCCGCAAGCTTGGCGAGCCCGGCCGGCGAACTGCCCGCAGCCAGCGCCTGATTGTAGCGGTCCTTGGCCTGGTCGGCGTCGCCCTGGGCGGCGATCAGCTGCGTCGTCAGCTGATCGAGCTGCGACTGCAGCGTGCCGCCGTCCGTCGAATTGACGATATTGTGTTTCGTCTTGAAGTCTTCGACCGTCCGCTCGGCGTCGCTGACGTCCTTTTGCAGGCCGGAGATCCTGTCCGTGAGCAGCGTATTCACGTCGCTGTTGGCGCTCTCGCGTTCTCCCACCAGGCCTGCCCGGTACTGATCGACGATGGCATTGGCGATGCGCGCGGCCTTTTCCGGCGACGGCGACGTGAAGCTGACATTGATGACGTAGGTCAGCCCTTCGCGCTCGACAGAAACCTTGCTCTGGAAGCGCTTGAAGGCGGCGTCCTGCGGCGCGCTGGCGCCGGCTCCGAACAGACGTGAAGCAAGGCCGCCGCCGGCGAATTCCGGATCGCTGTCGAGCTTCTGGCTTTTGAAGACGGCGCCGAGCAGGTCTGGCGACAGGATGACGAAGACTTGGCTGGCGATAGCGGCGCTGTCGGAGCCGATCCCCGGAAGCACGTTGTTGAAATTGGTCGCGCGCGTGTCGCGGGGGTCGATCAGTATCGAGGCCGTTGCGGTATAGCTTGGTTTGGTCACCGCAAGATAGGAGAGCGCCAGCAGCACTGCCGCGCCGGCGATGGCAAGCACCATCACGCGTCGCGTCCAAAGGATGGCCCACACTGCACCTATGTCGAACAACGGCGTAAGAGTGCGCTCGTCGATACTGGCTGGCTTCATCGATTTTCCTCGTCGAGAGCCGCGACTTCACGACCTCACTCGTCTCCACAGTATTAAGGATTATCGTTAGCCATCCGTTAAGCTTGGCGGCGTGACGATGCGCTCGGCGCTGGCGATGCCGGTAACCATGCGAAGCGTTCGCGCTGGCGCGGTTGCGGCATTTTGCTTATGCAGGATCGGGTTTTGAGCGTCGTCGTAGGTGCGGGTAGCCCATCGCCGATCGTCTCAGGAGGCGAGGTTGAAGGACACTAAAGGGAACCGCGAGGCCGCCCCCGGGGCAGGGGCCAGCCCGGCGACCGACATGCGCATGTCGGTCACGGCGCTTGCCAAGAGCGGCGCCGTGGCCGGCATCATCAAGCTTGCCAGCGCGGGCCTGTCCTTCCTGATGTTCGTGGCCGTGGCGATGGTGACGAACGAACGCGAGTTCGGTCTTTACAGCGCTACCTATGCCGGCGCGAGCCTGGTTTCCTTCTTCGCTTCGGTGGGCCAGCAGAGCACCGTGCTCAGGTTCTGGCCTCAATATGCCGGGCTGGGCGATCTCGGCTCGGCTCACGGGCTGATGGCGCGTGCCATTCTCGTGGCGCTGGCCGGGCTTGTCGGCACCAGCCTGCTCATCATCGTGGTGGGATTCCTGCCCTTCGTCGGCAGGGGAACGCCGGAATGGCTGCCGCTATGCGTGGCGGCGGCGGTGCTGTCGTTCTCGCTCGGCTGGTCGGAGTTTACCTCGGGCGCCTTCCGGGCCAAGAACGCGCTGATATCGGGCCTGCTGCCGCGGGACATCATTTGGCGCGCGGCGACAATCGCCGCCGTTGCGGCGCTGCACTTCATGCAAGTGAAGATCGATGCGATCGCGGCGACATATCTGACGGCGCTGCTGCTCATCCTGTCGGTCGTCCCGCAAACAATTGTGCTGTTGCGCGACACGGCGCGGGCAGATCGCGGTGGTCTCACGGAAGGGCAAAAGCAGGAATTCAAGACGGTGACGCTTGGCCTGTGGGGCGTCACCTCGCTGCCGCCCGCGCTCGGCCAGGTCAGCACCCTGCTCGTGGCGATGATCCTGGGGCCAGAGGCGGCAGGCGCGATCTTCGTGGCGGACCGGACCACGCGCTTCGTGACCCTTGCCCTCAACGGCATCAACCAGGCGCTGGCGCCGCAGATATCGGCGGCCTTCTACAGCGGCGACAGGGCTCACGTGCAGCGCATCACCAGCCTCGCCGCGCTTGGCGGCTCGGCCATTGCGCTGTGCGTGCTGGCGTCCTTCTGGATATTCGGCGACTTCATCCTGTCCATCTTCAATCCGGCCTATGCGACGCCGACCATGAGGGCGACGCTCGTCATCTTCGGCATCGGGGCGACGTTCGGCACCGCTTGCGGCCCGATCGAAGTCCTGTTGCAGTTGACGGGTCTGCAGCATGCGCTCTTCAAGGTGCTGGTCATCGTCAACGTTGTCGGACTTTGCGTGACGGCCGTGGCAACTTACTACCTCGGGTCCATAGGAGCGGCCCTCAGCATTGCCGGAACCGTCATCGCATGGACGGCTTTCGGGGTATTGATCGCCCGGCGCAGAATCGGCATCAACCCGTCGATCCTCGGCTTGTCCCTGGACAGGATCGGGCTGGTGCCTCATGCCCTCCTGAAGGGGCGCACGTGAAGATCGTCCAAGTGCAGACCCAGGCGGAAGCAGCGGGGGCGCAGCGCATCTCCGACATGGTGGGCGAGGGCTTGCGGGCGCGCGGGCACGAGGTGCGCACCGTCTTCATGTACCGCAAGACCGAAGCCTATGACCGCGATCCCAATGTGGATTTCGTCCTGACGGACAGACCGCGCGGATTGCCCGGGCAGATCCGGGCGACCGTCGGCTTGGCGCGATATCTGCGCGCGGCACGCCCCGACGCAGTCATCACTTACCAACACTATGGCAATATCTTCGGCACGATCGGCGCTCGGCTGGCCGGCGTCAGGCACATCGTCGCAAACCAAAGCGGCGCCCCGCAAAGCATGGGCGTCATGGGGCTGCTCTCCCAAATCGACAAGCTGATGGGCACGGTCGGCCTTTACCAGGCGAATGTCGTCAATTCCGGCTGGACTCAAGCGCAGTTCGATCGCTATCCGCGCTCCTATCGGCGGCGCATGCGTCGCATCGATCACGGCGTACCCGCGCCGGGCGAGGAATTCGACAAGGCAGCGGCGCGCGCCGCCTTCGGCCTGCCGCAGGACGTTTGGCTGGCCGTATCATCGGGCCGACTGACGCGGATGAAGAACCAGATCGCGCTTGTCGGCGCGCTCGATCGACTGCCCGACGTCCATCTCGCGCTGGCAGGCGCGGGGCCGGAGCGCGAAGCGCTCGTCGCCTTTGCCGAAAGCCGCGGCGTTGCCGACCGCCTGCATCTCGTGGGCGAGGTTCCGCCGACGCGCATCTTCGAATTCCTCGCGGCCGGGGATGCCTATGCGTTTGCCTCGATGACGGAGACCTTCGGCCTCGCCTGCGTCGAAGCAGCCATTTCCGGGCTGCCGGTTGTGGCCAGCAACCTCGACGTCTTGCGCGAGGTGCTGACCGCGGAGGACGGCTCTCCCGCCGCACTCTTCGTCGAGGCCGACGCTGCCGGCATGGCCAGGGGCCTTGGCGATCTGTTTGCGCGGCCGGAAGCCAAGGCCAGGCTTTCAGAGGCGGGACGGCGGCTGCGGGATAAGTATTCGCCGGCCAGGATGTGCGCGGGCTACGAGGCGCTACTGCTTGCCTGACCGCTTGCGCACGGCGGCGATCCCGTCGATCACTTCCAGGCGCCCGGCCCGATTGAGTGTGTGGATTTTCGGATAAGGAAAGTCGCCAGCCGCATCGATCGGCCGCGGCGGCGACAGCCGCACCGTCTGCTGGTTGAGCTCCAGCAGCTTCGACAGGCCCAGCCCGCCGCCATAGCCCAGCGTTCCGTCCTGGACCGGAAGAAGCACGCGGCCGTCGCGATTGCGCACGAAGGCTCCGCCGGGGCGGGCCATGCGGTGGTCGATCAGGATCGGGTTCGCCGGATGCGGCCGCCACGGACCGGCAAGCGCGGGGGCGGAGAAAATCACCAGCGTGTCGGAAGTGCTTCCATGGCCGTCACGATCCGTGGCGAACAGCCAGAGCATGCCTTCATGCTCGAACAAGGTGGCATCGGAAATCTCGCCTTCGACCAGCACGGTCTCGGCAAGCCAGCTGTCCGGGAAGCCCGACGCGCGGTAGAGTGTGAGCTTGCCGCCGGCGCTCGCCTCCGGCAGCATCCAGATCGCGCCGTCGCGCTCGAATACCTGCGGGTAGGAGAGGTGGTGAGCCTCCTCCAGCACGACCCGAGGCTCGCCAGGAACGCCATCCGCGTCGAACGGGACAACGGAAATGACCGCCTTTCCGGTCGCGTGCGGATAGTCCTCGACGAACACAAAGGGCTGACCCTGCCACCAGAAGGGGAACGGGTCGGCATAGAAATGATCGCCCGGGTCCGGCAGCACCGACCAGCCGGTGCCGAGCTTGCCGGTATCGGCGACGCCCAGGGCATCGGTAAAGCGATAGCCGACACGCCAATGCGCGTGGCGGAAGCGCGCGCGCCGAAGCGCTTCCCGGCCGAGCCGCGGCAGCGCCGCGCCGAGATAGGCGGATGTGAACCCGCCTCGCTCGCCACGACCATGGATTTCAGCCACGGCCTCTCGTGGCAGCCGGTCCGCCGCGAACGCGCGGGTGACCGACTGAACCAGAGTAATGGCGCGGGCGAACACGTCCTCGGTGCCGAGTGCGGTGGATTCCCGCTTGTCGACCATGGGCCGCGCCTGGCCGACTACCGTCTTCCTGTCGAGCACGGCCTCGATCACCGGGAGCCTGCCGGCCGCGACGGCGATTGCAGCCGACAGATCGGCGCTGGATCCGTCGAAGCGAAGGCCGATGGTGGGGACATTCGACAAGGCCGCATCGCCGGCAAGATCGAGCCTCAGCGCGGCGGGGCGCCCGCCGGGCCGTGCCGGGATTGCTTGCAGCGCGGAGCCGAGAAGGGGTCCGCGCCGGCGGAAAAGACGTTGCTCGAACTGGAAGGCGGCTTTTGCCGCTGCCGGCCAGGTCGCCGGCCCGGGCTGATGCGCCACCGCGACATCGTGGCCGTCCGCCTCCAGCCGCTCTATGGCGAGCCGCTGCCAATGGCGGGGCGCCGATTGCGGAACGATGACCTCGATCGCCAGCATGTCTTGGGCGGCTATGTCCTGCTCGGATTTCCATCAATGAGGAACGAGAGACTGGCCGAAAATACTTACATCGGCGTTACACGCAAAACCGGATTTCTACTTTTTCGGCATGATTTTCGACTTGCGATCCCGAAGCGGTTGTGGTCGTCCGCCCGGCCTGCCATGCAACGCAAGATTAGCGGTTTCGGCATATACCAAGATTCCAACAATCGCGGCGACCGGTCTTGACCTGGAACGTAAGAAGTCGTGGATAGCCGCTGTCCCTGCCGGTTCGGATCACATGTTTGAAGTCACTGCCGAGGATGCGTTCGATTTCCGTTCGACGGAGTACGCCGAGCTCTTCGCCAGCTCGGCGGCAACCGCTTTTCAGCATCCGATTTGGCTCGCGCAACTTTATGAGAGGCTCGTGCGGCGAGGCGCCGCCACGCCACTGATCATCGTCGTCCGCGTGCGTGCGAGCGGAAGGCTCGCGATGGTCCTGCCGCTGGTGAGGCGCCGCTACACGCTGCTGAAGGTCGTGGAATTCGCGGATATGCGGGTTTCGGACTATGTCTCGCCCGTCGCCGACGAGGAGACCTTCTCCCGCATTCTTGCCGACGCCCGCACCGTCGCCGCCATCCGCAAGCATCTGCGGCCATACGATCTCCTGCGCATCGGCAAGCTGGCGGACCGCTCCCTGGCGATGGAGCGCCTGCTTGGCGTCGACAAGCGCGACAGCATGGGCATGAGCGCCTATTCCAGCAAGCTGGAGCCGACATTCGCCGGCTGGCGCGAGCAGCGGCTGGACCAGTCCTATCGCAAGGAGCTGGACAAGAAATCCCGGCAGCTCAACCGCATCGGGGAGGCGCGCTTCGAATGCGTTGACGGCCCGGCCGCGGTCCGCACGACATTCGATGCCCTCAAGCTCTATCGCGGCAAACGCTTCGACGGCAGCAACGGTCCGGCCGACCTTTTGCAGCTGCCTTCCTATTTCGATTTCTACCTGGCCGTGGCCAATGAAGGGTGCGGCGGCTTCGCCCGCACCTATGCATTCTGGATGAACGGCCAGCCGATCGCCGGCGCGCTCGGGCTCGAGCACCGCGGCTCGCTCCTGGTCATCCTCGGCGGTTTCGACGAGGCCGGCTACCGGAAGCAGTCGATCGGCAGCCTGATGTTCGAGCAGATCGCCCGCGATTGCATCGAGCGCGGCGATCAACACCTCGATTTCACCATCGGCGACGAGCCCTACAAGCGCGTCTTCGGTGGCCGGCCTTCACCGATGTGGCAAATCTACCGCGCAGGCAGTCCGCTCGGCTATGCTGCGCATCTGACGGTGCAGAAATTGCCGGCGGCCAAGGCGCTGGCGCGGCATATCCTTGAGGCCGCGCATGTCAAGAAGGCCAAGCCTTCGGCTGTCATCGTGCCGCCGGCTGCCGATGAAGCCGCCGAGTCGTCCTAGTTGAAGCGGGTCGGATCGGACGCCTTACGCTAGCTTCAGGCGGTCGCGCACGGTTATGCCGAAGCGTCCTTTGAACGAAATGCGCCGGCTGACCCGCAATCAGGTCACGGCTTCCACTTGCGGCCGCTTGAGACCGCGCAGCCGCGCGGCAAAGCTCGGGCTGAACTTGTCGATCTCGTGCAGGATGCGGCGACGGCTGAAATGAACCTGCCGGCGCGCGCGCCAGCGCAGGTCCGTGTCGATGGTCAGGCTGCGGCGGAAATTTGCCAACTCGAGCCCCCGTTCATCCATCGCCTGCTTCATGGGATCATCATAAAAGGCGGCGATCTTCGCTGCCGCCATGCCGGGCGAGGCCATCCACTCCGGCACGTGCACCATGCACAGGCGCTCCACATCGGTGAGAAGGCGGCTGACACCTGTTCCGGCGGCCGGACAGGATGTCTGATAAGCGTCTCCGATCAGGACGACGCCGTCGCGCTTGCAATTTTCGGCGACGGTGATGTCGGTGAGCCAGCTCGAGACGCGGTCGATGACCTCGAAATCGCCAAAGGTCTTGAGGAGTCCCGGAAGCGTTTCAATGAGCGTTTCGCGCGGGCGGTCGCGCAGCGCCTTGACCCACGGGTCGGTATGCTCCCGGAAAACAAAGAGGTTGGCGCGGGTAACGCCGCCGGCCGGGAAGAAGTTCAGGTAATCGATGCCGTCCGAAACGCGTTCGCCGTAATAGGTCAGTGCCGGATGCTTGAACGCGCTTGCTCCCGCCGGCCGGACATTAAAACCGAAAGTCAACGATTGGCGCTGGTGGACGAACCGGCGCTCGATGCCGACGTCGCGCCGCAGGATGTCGCCCATGCCGGTGGCAAGCACAAGCAGGCGAGCCGTCACATCCGGCTGCCCGATGATCGATACACGCTGCCGCTCCGGCCCGGCTTCCACCGCGCTCACCCTGCCGGCGACGAAGCGAACGGTCTTGGGCAGTTCGGCCCGCATCGCCGCGACGAGGTTGTCGTAAAAAATGCCGTAATGGCGGGCTCGCGTGCGGTCGAGCACTCGCCCCTTGCGCACGTTGACGATCTCGTCGAATGCCGCGGCCGCCGTGGAAAGACTGTCGAGGAGGCCGATCCGGCGCAGCTTGTCGATCTGGTCGCCGGCGATCTTCTCGACACGGAACTCGCGCGGAAAAACGGGGTGGCGGTCGATCAGCGTGACACGGTAGCCTGACCGGCCGAGGAGAGTCGCGGCAAGTGTCCCGGAGAGCCCGCCGCCGACGACAGCGATCTCCGTGTCGGTTCCCTCCGGCAGCGGACGCAGCGAATGTTCGGCTGTCATTGGGAATACCTCAACAGGGCATAAAGGGCACGGGGATTGGTGGTGAAGTAGCGCCAGAACAGCCGGCGCGGCTCCATCAACATGCGCCACAGCCATTCGAAACCCGCCTTCTGGACCCAGAGCGGGGCGCGCCGGACCTTGCCGGCAATATGGTCGAACAGCCCTCCGGAAGTTTTGATCACACCGACATTCGAGAGCCGCGAGCCAAAATCGCGGACAAAGATCTGCTCGCGCGGCACGCCGAGGCCGAGCCACAAAATGTCCGGTGCAAGCGCGTCGATCTCTTCGAGCTTTTTCTCGAGTGCTTCGCCGGTCAGGTAGCCGTGGCTGTGGCCGACGATGCGCAGGCGCGGATAGCTGGCTTTGATGGCGGCCACGGCCTTGGCGTTCCCGGCCTCAGTCGATCCAAGCAGGTAGAAGGTCGCGGCCTCGTTCTCGGCGAGCTTAGCGACATCGTGGAACAGATCGGTGGTGGCCACCCGTTCCGGCAACCGCGTGCGGCACAATAGGCGCGAGGCGAGCACAAGTGGCTGGCCGTCGGCGAAGATCTGATCGGCTTCGCGGAAGAGGGCGGCGATCTCCGATTTCGCGCGAGCCTGGGCGATGACCTCGCCGTTGACGGAGGTGAAGTAGTAGGGACGGCTGCCATGGCGGTGCTGCCGCGCCGCCGCGAGCATCAAGCGGGCGGCGCCCTGCCGGTCGATCACGGTGACAGGCAGCCCGCCAAGCTGCACCGTCGGCAATGCAGGCAGGTCCTGCCGGGAAGGGGCTGCTTCTAGCGCTGCCACGGCGGTCACGCTTGGACGTCCGGTCGAAGTCTGGTGCTGCAGCCGCGGAAAACGAGAGGTCTCATGGTTCAGATGTTGGCTGGAGTGGAGCGGATCCGATCCGCCGGTCGTAACGCTGTTTCTAAAACTTTTCGCATAGGAGAAGTCGCCCCATTCTCCGGTAGTTCGAACTACCTCCTTCATGGCACCATACGTAAAAAAATCAAAAAGTTAAGCGACATGTTAATAGTTAGTTAATATGGACAATTTGAATCGAAATATAAATCAGTTTAAACCTTTTGACCTCGACTTCACTTGCTTTTGGGTGATTTTGAACCTGCGTTTTCAACACGAATGCGATTTGATCGCCACTGGTGCGACCACATTGCAATGCCAACGAGCTCCTGATCTATCCTGGGTGATCGTCGGGGCCACGAAAATCAGTTGTGAGGCGGGGAGCGACATTCATGGCGCCGCCTGACGGGCAAAGCGGAAATCGTCCGGCGTCAGCTACTCCGGCAAAGGCCAAGACCGATCTTCATGCCTCTATTTCACACCGATGCCGGCGGTCAGGCCGCCGTCTATCTTGTAATCCGCGCCGGTGCAGAAGCTCGCTCTGGAGGAGCACAGAAAGGCGATGAGTTCGGCCACTTCTTCTGGTTCGCCGATGCGGCCAAGCGGATGCGCCGCACCGAAGCGCCTGTACGCTTCCTCGACATCGGCATCGCTGCCGGTTTCGCCACGCGCGGCCTTCTCCAGGATCGGTGTGCGGATCGAGCCTGGGCTGACCGAATTGACCCGGATGCCAGCCGCCGCGTAATCCAGCGCCAGCGAACGCGTCAGCGTATGGATTGCGCCCTTAGTCGTGGCATAGGCGGCGACGTTCTGCTGACAGGCGAAACCCTGCACCGAGGCGACATTGACGATGGCGCCGCCACCACGGCGGATCATTTCGGGGATGCCGTAATGCGCCGTCAGGTAGATCGAGCCGACATTGACCGTCATGGCCTTGTTCCATGTTTCCCAGTCGGTCGTGGTCGCGGTCCCGTAGGGATGGACGGCCGCCGAATTGACGATCACGTCGAGGCCGCAGAACCGTGCGACCCCGGCAGCGACGGCATCGCGGACCTGGTCCGCCACGGAGACGTCGGTGTCGACGACCAGCGCGCCGGCTTCGGAACTTTCCAGCTCCGCTCTCATTGCCGCATTGGCCGAGCGGTCGATGCCGCAGGCGATGATCGCAGCACCCCCTGCGGCGAGGCGCCTGGCGGTTGCCAGACCGATTCCCGTCGTCCCCGTCACCAGGGCGACCTTGCCAACAAAATCCTTCATTGCGGGAACTCCTTCAGTCACGTGTCGGAACCCGGCTCTTCCGGCAGGAATCGCAGGGCGAAATCCAGATGGCGGCTCATCAGGTAGGCGTAGGCCACTCTGTCGCGCGCGCGCAGGGCGGCGACGATCTCGCCATGCGCGGCGCGGGTGTCGGCCAGGACCGGGCGCATCTCCTTGCCGATGGTCATGATCCGCAGGATCACCGGGGAAAGGAAGGAATACATGTCCGACAGCATGCGGTTGTCCGCCAGCCCGATCAACGCCATGTGGAAGTCGAAATCATTCTCGGCGGCCTCCTGGATCGAGCGGCTCTCGACGATCCGCGCGTTGACCGCGTCGAGCGCTTCGATCTGCTCGTTGGTGGCGTTGAGCACGATGTGGTCGCCGATGCCGACTTCGATGATGCGCCTGAAGCCCTGAATGTCGGCGAAGGAGGAGCGCGAGACATCCATATGCGCGGCAAAGAAATTCTGGATGGCGATGCTATGCCCGTCCGCGAGCACAGCCCCGACGCGGGGTTTCGGTTCGATCAGCCCGTAGGTCCGGATAGCGCGCAAAGCCTCGCGCACGGTGTTGCGACTGGCGCCGGTGATCTCGCTGAGCTCGCGCTCTGTCGGCAGCACGTCGCCGACATTCAGCTGCCGCGAGCGGATGAGATCGAGGATCCGCCCGGCCGCGGCATCGACCGCCGAGCTGCCGCCGGCGTGGCGGCGGGCGCCGCTCTCGCGCGCGGCATGAGAATTTTCCAATGACGAATCTCCCAAATTGTTGGACCAGGATATCCCAAGATTCCGGGAAAACAATCGAGTTGGACGCCGTCTCGATCAGTTTACCGCGCTACCTGTCGGCCGTCAGGCGTTCGAGAAAGCCGAAATTGTCGATTGACTCTCATCCTGGTCCAACAATAAGTTTCCGCTCTCTCTCAAAGGAAGGCAGCAAATGGAGCAGTGCTGGCGTTGGTATGGCCCGGACGATCCGGTGACGCTGGATCACGTCAAGCAGGCCGGGGCGACGGGCGTCGTCTCGGCGCTGCACGACATCTATGACGGGCGCGCCTGGCCGCTAGAAAACATCCTGGAGCGCAAGCGGATCATCGAGGCGGCGGGGCTGACCTGGTCGGTCGTCGAGAGCATCCCCGTCCACAACTCGATCAAGATCGGCTCGCCGGAACGGCTGCGCTATGTCGGCTTTTACAAGGATACGATCCGAGCGCTCGCGAAGGCCGGCATCGCGACGATCTGCTACAATTTCATGCCTGTGGTCGACTGGACCCGCACCGATCTGGCGTATCGCCTTCCGACGACGGGTTATGCATTGCGTTTCGACGCGATCGATTTCGCGGCCTACGACCTGTTCGTGCTGAAGCGACGGAATGCCGAGGCCGGCTACAGCGCCGCGCGCATCGCCGAAGCGGAAGCGCGATTGAAAGAGCTCAGCGACGAGAAAATCGACCGGATCGAGCGTAACCTTATCGCCGGACTGCCCGCCACCGAGCGCAGCTACAACCGGGACACTTTTCGCGAGGCCTTGGCCGAGTACGATTCGATTGGGCCAAGGGAATTGCGCGACAATCTCGCCTGGTTCCTGCGCGAGATTATTCCGGTCGCCGAACAGGAAGGGGTGCGCATGTGCATCCATCCCGACGATCCGCCCTTCTCGCTCTACGGCCTGCCGCGCATCGTTTCGACAGCTGACGATGCGCGATTCATCCTCAATGCCGTGGACAGCCCGGCAAACGGGCTGACATTCTGCACCGGCTCCTACGGCACGCGCGCCGACAACGACATCGTCGCCATGGTCAAGGAGTTCGCGGGCCGCATCCATTTCGTCCATCTGCGCAACGTCACCATCGAGGATGACGGCTCCTTCTATGAGGCCGAGCATCTCGAGGGCGGCACCGACATGGCGCATGTCATCCTCGCCCTGATGCAGGAGGAAGCGCGCCGTCGAAAGGAAGGCCGCGCCGACTGGCGCATTCCGATGCGACCCGATCACGGACATCTGCTCGCCGACGACATCGGCAAGACCAGGATCAATCCCGGTTATTCGCTGATCGGCAGGCTGAAGGGCCTCGCCGAACTGCGCGGCATCATGCGGGCCGTCGAACGGTTCGGGCTGGCATAGAATCGAAACTCTCCACCCACATTACCGGCGAGCGCAATTCGCTGCATAATGACCGCGCTGGCCGAGAATCGGTGTTCGGCAAGCCGATCCTCCACGGCGGCGTCAGTTCTGGTATTCTCAATGCCCTGGTCGCGGAGGATTTGCCCGGGCCCGGGACCGTCTTTCTCGAAATCGCATGGAAGTTCGTCAAGGCGGTCGGCGTTGAGTAGGCGATCATCGGACGCGTGGAGGTCAAGAAGTTGCGCCCCGACAAGCCGATCTGCAAGATCGAGACCAGCCTACGCAACGGCCAGGGGAGCTTTGTCCCACCGGCGCGGCGACCGTGTTGACCGTCCCGCTGCAAGGCGCATGAGCGCGGTGAGCGGCAGCCCGCTTGGCATGGCCGCCGACAGCGGCCGCTGGCGCGTGCTGTCGCTGCTTTGCCTGGCGGTCGTTCTGTCGCTGACCACCTGGTTTTCGGCGACCGCCATCCTGCCCGAACTGAGGCAGGAGCTTGCGCTCGGCGCCGGCGGGGAGGCCTGGCTGACCAACGGCGTTCAGGTCGGCTTCGTGATCGGTGCGCTGGGGGCGAGCCTGGTCAACCTTCCCGATTTGGTGCGGCTCAGCCGGCTGATGGCGGCCGCCGCTTTTGTCGCCGCGCTCGCCAATGCGAGCCTGCTGTTTCATCTCGGGCCGGGCGGCGTGATCGCCGCGCGTATTGTCACCGGCGCAGCACTTGCCGGCGTCTATCCGCCGGCGCTGAAGCTCGTCGCCACCTGGTTCACGCGCGACCGGGGGCTGGCGCTCGGCGCAGTCATAGGCGCGCTCACCATCGGCTCGGCGCTGCCGCATCTTTTTCGCGCTGTCCTGACCGCGCTCGACTGGCGGCCGGTGGTCGCGGCCGCCAGTCTAGCAACGACGGTCGGCGCGCTCCTGTTTCTCTTGTTCGCAAGGGAGGGGCCCTATCCTTTCGGCAAGGCGGTGTTCGAGCCATCGCGCATCGGGCAGGTGTTTCGCGAGCGGCCGCTGCTCCTGGCCAATCTCGGCTATCTCGGCCATATGTGGGAACTCTACGCCATGTGGGCGTGGCTGCTTGCCTATACGCGCTCGGCATTCGAGGCGCAGGCGATCGGATCGGCCGCTGCCGCCTCGCTTTCGACCTTCTTCGTCGTCGCCTCCGGCATCATTGGCTGCCTGTTGGGCGGCTATCTGTCGGACCGCATCGGCAGAACCGCGACCACCGCCGGCATGATGATCGTCTCGGGAAGCTGTGCGCTGCTGATGGGCTTCCTGTTTGCCGGGCCGCTTTGGCTCTTCATGCTGGTCGCCGTCGTCTGGGGTATTTCGGTGATCGGCGATTCGGCGCAATTCTCAGCCGCAGTGACCGAACTCGGCGATCGCCGCTTCGTCGGCACGGCGCTGTCGGTGCAGCTTGGCGCCGGCTTTGCGCTGACGGTGCTCGCCATCTGGCTGACGCCGCGCTTCGCCGACTTCATCGGTGGCTGGCGCTGGGCCTTCCTGCTGCTGGTGCCGGGTCCGCTTCTTGGGGCGGCCGCTATGCTGTGGTTGCGAAACTTGCCGGAGAGCGAGAAAATGGCCGGCGGCCTCCGCTAGCGCTCTTGCTCCTCGACTGTCTAGCGCTGGAGCCGATTGAGAACTTCGTCGCTACGCAAATCGCCAGCGCACGGCCCGCGCTGCTCCGTTGGGCGTAAGGTTGGCGATTGCACATTTGCCGGGAACAATGCAGCCTAGCTTCGAGGCTCGAAAGCTGCCTCCCGGAGCGGGGCCATGCAGGCAGGATACGCGGCACAGTTACTGGTGCAGATGTCATGACACGCGCCCAGTTGGCCGGCGTCACCCTGGGTCTGTCGCTGGTCGCAGCGCTTACCATTGTCCGGGCGAGCGACCCGCAGCCGTTGAGACTCGCCCGCGAAGCGACGTTCGACCAGTATCAGAGGCTGGCACCTCGCCGCTTCGAGTCGATGCCCGTCCGCGTGGTGGACATCGACGAGGCCTCATTGCAGCAGTTCGGGCAGTGGCCGTGGCCCAGGGATCGCATGGCGGCCCTGGTCGAAAAGCTGACGGAGCTTGGTGCGGCAGCCATCGCATTCGACATTCTTTTCGCCGAGCCCGACCGTCTGTCGCCTCGCACTGTCCTCCGCGACGTGCCGGGCATCGATCCGGCCCTGCTCGACCGCCTGCCCGACAATGACGAGATCTTCGCCGGGTCGATCGCCGGCAAGCCAGTTATCCTGGGCTACGGCATCTCCAACGAAGGGAACTATCGGCCGCAAATCAAGGCTGGCATTGCCTTTATGGGCGAGAGCCCGATCGCTGCTCCTCCGCCTATCAAGGCAGCCACGCCGCTGCGGCCGCAGCTTGAGGCCAATTCAGCCGGCATCGGACACATCAGCCTCAATCCCGGCAGATCTACCGCTGTGGTGAGGACAGCCCCACTCTTTCTGACTGATGGCGAGCAGCTTTATCCGGATCTTGCCCTCGAAGCCATAAGAGTAGCGCAGGGGGCCTCCACCTATCTCATTGCCGGCGCGCCGGATCGGCAGGGCATAATGACCTCCGTCAAGATCGGCGACTTCGTTATCCCGGTGACCTCGGCCGGCGAACTCTGGCTCTATGTCAGTCCCGACAGGGCCGAGCGTTATGTTTCGGCGAAGGACGTGCTTGCACCCGGCGGCGTCTCGTCCGAAACGAGGGCCGCGATCGAAGGCAGCATCGTGTTTGTCGGCACTTCGGCCGCCGGGCTGCAGGACATTCGTGTCACCGCGCTCGGTGAGAACGTGCCGGGCGTCTCGATCCACGCGCAGATCGTTGAACAGGTGCTGTCCGGCCACTATCTGTCTCGGCCTGATTGGGCAAACGGGCTGGAAATCGCGTCGATCGCGATGCTCGGCAGCCTCCTGGTGATTCTGACGATTTTCGTAAGCCCCGTGATTGCGCTCGCCTGCGGCCTTGCGATCACGGGACTGGCGCTCGTCGCATCATGGTTTGCCTTTTCGCTTGCGGGACTGCTGTTCGACCCGTTTGCGCCGATCCTCATGGGCACGATCACGCATTTCGCGACAACCTCTTTCCGCTTCCTGGTGACTGATCGAGAGCGGCGCGCGATCCGGCGGGCCTTCGGTCAGTATTTGTCGCCATCGCTTCTCTACCGGATCGAGCACACGCGCGACGCGCTTCGTCTTGGCGGCGACGACCGAGAGCTGACCGTGATGTTTGTCGATGTGCGAAACTTCACGGAGATCAGCGAAAGACTGCCGCCCACCGCCGTCGTGCGGTTTTTGAACACGCTTCTCGACGCGCTCAGCCGTCATGTCACCGCCAATGAAGGCACGCTCGACAAGTTCATCGGCGATTCGATCATGGCCTTTTGGAATGCCCCGGTCGACGTCACCGATCATCCCCGCAAAGCCGCTCGCGCGGCATTGGCGATGCGCGAGACGATTGCCCGCCTCAACGAAAGCGATGCATTCGGATTCGGGGCCGGGCAGACGGTTCGCATCGGTATCGGAATCCATACCGGCGTCGCCTGTGTCGGAAATATGGGCGCGGAGTCGCGTTTCAACTATTCGGCCGTTGGCGACGCGGTGAACATCGCAGCGCGTATCGAGACAACGTGCAAGACGGTGAGTTTTGATATCCTCGCGTCCGACGACACAGTAAGATCGCTGCAAGGCTGGGCCTTGCTCGACGCGGGATCGCTGGAACTCAAGGGAAAGAGCACGAGGACCAGAATCAATGCCGTCGTAGGCGATGAAAACGTTGGGTCGTCGCCGGATTTTGCCGAATTGCGGCTTCTCCACGGCAAGCTCGTGGAGGCGTTGCAATCGCGCTTGCCAGGCACCCGAAAGATGATCGCGGCGGCCAAAGCCAAGGCTGCGGGCCTGCCGACAGGGTTGCAGGAATTCTATGGCCGGATCTCGCGCAGAGCGGATGATTTTGTTGGCAAGCGGGCGGGAGCGGCGATGGAAGCGAATGCCGGCTATGCGGAGCAACAATTCGGCTCCGGCTCCTGACCTTCATTGATGTAGGGCGGTCGACCGCTCGACTCGGTGGTGTTCAAGGGCAACAATTTCGTCCACTCCGACGTAGGGGCGAGTTGGCCCAGACCGGTTGGCGAAGTCGGATACGGACGCGCCGAGAAAAAGAGCGGCTATCCGCTGCTCTTGCCACTGCCGGCCACCCCTGCCGCTACTTTTTGCCAGGACCCTTGGATTTTCCGGGATTGCTGGGATCGTGCTTGCCCGGATCATTTCCATGGCCGTTGTTGCCGTCATCTTTGTCGCCCCGCGGCGGGCTCGGCGGATCGGGGGTGCCCGGACTGGGTGGTGCCGGTGAGTTGCGCCGCTCCGGCCGCGCCGTATGCTCCTGCTGAATGGCAGCCGTAAGCCCGCAATTTCCGCCGATTGCGTCAAAGCCTCCCGAGAGCTGCTGATTGCCGGTCAGAAACGGCAATGCCCGCGAGGTGCCGAGTGTGGTGAGCACAGATCGATTGACCTTGATAACGTCGGACATCGCGCCTGACGGCGTCGCGACCACGCAATCGCAGCGCCGCTTCAGTTCCCTGCATCCGCCGCCGCTGCAGAATCGGGCCGACCCCTTCAGCAGCACGACGGCGGTTTTGCCGTTGGGCGCGATGTGGACATCGAATGCTGTTCCCCGCACGCCTATTGTGCCTGCGGGCGTCACAATCTGGTAGGCGGACGAAGGCGAGTTCCCGCTTATCCAGCGAAACGTTCCCTTGGCAGCGCGGATGGTGAGCTTCTTCACCGAATTATCATCGTTGAAGACGTATTTGTCGAGGACGACGGAAGAACCCCACCCCACCGCCAGCTTGGTGCCATCCCGGAACACGAATTGGCCAAGCCCGGTATTGGATGTCCTGATTCGTTCGTCCCGATGAACGGGTGCGCTGACCACCAGTGGTCCGGTTGCGCCGGTAACGGCAGTCTTGATCACGACTGCCCGGCCCACTGCTTCGGCGGCTATGGTCGGTGTCGCATTGATGAGATTCGCGGCAAGCGCGACAACTGCAGCCCACCTCAAGGACGGCATGGCATCCTCCCCGAAACGACTTTATTAGCACATGCTTGAAAGGCTGTCCCCGCGGAGTCATACCTCAATTTGAGTAGGATATGGCTCTTTCGCTTGGGCGACGCTCGAAGGCACAATCGTCGACGTTAGGTCCTGCGCTTGGGTGGGCCGCGCGGGTTGCCCCCTCGCTCATCGGGTCGGAGGTGGGATAACGCCAATGCTGTTACTGAATTCGTCTGGCTGAGGGACAAGGCGATGTTCTGCGTGGGCGGCGCGAGAGCGCCCGCATCTGGGGCATCGATCATGGTTTGTGTCGGCGCGCTGTCTTTGAAGATCTTCAGCCCATTCTTGGGCAGTTTAGCCGCGTCGGCCACGAGGGAGGAGCGCCATCGCCCTGGCCGCTTTTCTGAAAGCAAGCAATCGGCCAGCCCGCGACCCGTCTCGATACAAGTGCATGTATCCGCCGTGATCTATCTGCAGCGCACGAGGCCGACAAGGCAAATAGGCTGGGCATCGCATCCAATGTGCATAGCAGCTGAGCAGACGCTGCTCAGCATATGAACCCTCTTGGGTAATATAATTTGAAAAAATTGCTCCCTCATGTTCAAAACAGGTCGATAGACCCGCGAGAAATGGGTTCGAATCCTGCGGGGGCCCGCGGTCCTCAGGCGAGAATTCTAAAGAGGTTCGACAATGACCCAGCACGTACAAGATGCTCGAATTCTCATGTACAGCCACGACACGTTCGGGCTCGGCCACTTGCAGCGCTGCCGCACGATCGCGCATTCCCTGGTCGAGGATTTCCACGGACTTCAGGTGCTTATCATTTCGGGCGCGCCTATCGCCGGCGCCTTCGACTACCGCGCCCGCGTCGACTTCGTGAAGATCCCGAGCGTCATCAAGTTGCGCAACGGCGAATACACCTCGCTGGAAAAGGATATCGATCTGCATGAGACGCTAAGAATGCGCCAGTCGATCATTCGCCACACAGCCGAGACGTTTCGGCCGGATATCTTCATCGTCGACAAGGAACCGCTCGGGCTGCGCGGTGAGATCGAGGACACGCTGTCCTACCTCAAGACGCGAGGCACTACGCTGGTGCTTGGCCTGCGCGAGGTGATGGATGCGCCGCATCTGCTGGAAGCAGAGTGGGAACGCAGGGATGTGATGCGCAAGATAGGCCTGTTCTACGACAAGGTCTGGGCCTACGGTCCGCCGGATTTTTACGATCCGTTGACCGGCCTGGATGTGCCGCCGGCTATCAGGGCAAAGATGAAGTTCGTCGGTTTCCTGCAACGGAGCCTGCAGAAGAACGAGTTGCCCGGCCACCGCCCCGAGGGCGACTATATCCTCGTTACGACCGGTGGCGGCGGCGACGGCGCCGATCTGATCCACAACGTTATCGATGCCTATCAGCAGGATCCGCAATTGCAGCATAGGGCGCTGATCGTGCTTGGGCCCTACATGCCGGCGCGCAAGCGCAACAAGTTTCTTAAGAAGGGGTCCAAAATCCCGTATATCAAGATCATCGAATTCGACAACCGCATGGAAGAGCTGATTGCCGGCGCCAAGGCGGTAGTGGCGATGGGCGGTTACAACACCTATTGCGAGATACTGTCTTTCGACAAGCCGGCGCTGATCGTGCCCCGCGTCAAGCCGCGCGAGGAGCAACTGATCCGCGCACGGCGAGCAGCCGAACTCGGTCTCATCAAGATGCTTTCCCCGGAAGAAGCTGAGGATTCCCAGCGGTTTGCCGATACACTGAAGGTGCTGCCGGATCGGCCCCGCCCATCGCAGAGCAATCCGCATCTGAGGCTGGAAGGGCTGCCTCATATTTCCGCGATCGTCGCGGAACTGCTCGACAGGCAGGCCGGCCATCATCTTTCGGTCATTGAAGGCAT
Source organism: Mesorhizobium sp. WSM4887 (assembly GCF_029625865.1). Taxonomy (NCBI): domain Bacteria; kingdom Pseudomonadati; phylum Pseudomonadota; class Alphaproteobacteria; order Hyphomicrobiales; family Phyllobacteriaceae; genus Mesorhizobium; species Mesorhizobium sp. WSM4887. Next base: position 1,509,033 of record NZ_JARTVP010000001.1, on the reverse strand, counting down.
CAACTGAGTGCAACATCGCAAGATCGTCGTGGTTCTGAAGGGTTATCCGCGGCTGTCGGAAACCTTCATCGCGCAGGAACTGCTCGGGTTGGAGCGAGCGGGGTTCGACCTGATACTCGTTGCGCTGAGGCGGCCAACCGACGCAAAACGCCATCCGGTGCATAACGAGATCAAAGCGCCCGTCCATTATCTGCCGGAATACCTGCATGAAGAACCGCTGCGCGTGGTTCGCTCGCTGTTTGCTTGTCTGCTGCGGCCAGGCTTCTGGCGCGCGTTCGGATCGCTGGCTGCCGACATCCCCCGCGACTTTACGCGCAATCGCGTGCGCCGCTTCGGGCAAGCGCTCGTGTTGGCGGCCGAATGGCCGGAAGATGCGGGCTGGCTGCATGCGCATTTCGCGCACACACCGGCATCGGTGACACGCTATGCCAGCCAGCTTCGCGGTCTGCCGTGGAGCTGCTCGGCCCATGCAAAGGACATCTGGACTTCGGCTGACTGGGATCTGGCTGGCAAGCTTTCCTCGGCCCGCTGGACGGTCACCTGCACGAAAACCGGCTTCGACCGTCTGAAAAAACTCGCAAACGGCAACTCGTGTTTACATCTGAGCTATCATGGGCTCGACCTTGATCGCTTCGGCAGCTTCCGCGGGGCGCGCAAACCGCATGACGGCTCGGCACCGGACGAACCGGTTATCGTTCTGAGTGTCGGGCGCGCCGTTGAAAAGAAAGGTTACGATACCTTGCTGGAGGCGCTTGCCCTCCTGCCTGGTGATTTGGCGTGGCGTTTCGAGCATATCGGCGGTGGCGACGAACTGGAACGGCTCAAGGCGCTGGCGCAAAAGCTCGGCCTGGATGGTCGCGTCTCTTGGAGAGGCGCGCTTGCTCAGGAGGAGGTGCTTGAGCACTACCGCCGCGCCGACATCTTCGCCCTGGCCTGCAGGATCACCGCAAATGGCGACCGGGACGGTCTGCCGAATGTTCTGGTTGAGGCGGCCAGCCAGCGGCTCGCCTGCGTGTCGACCGATATTTCCGGCGTGCCGGAGCTTTTATCTTCGGATGAAACCGGGCTGCTGGTCCCGACAGAAAATCCAATTGCCCTGGCACAGGCGCTGGAGCGCCTTATCCGTGATCCCGTGCTGCGCGCCCGCCTCGGTGACGCTGCAGAGTGGCGCGTGCGCGCCAATTTCGATCATATGACAAGCATTGGGCAGCTCAAGGAACTCTTCGAGCGGGAGTGGCGGACCGCCGAATGAAGCGACTGCGCGCCTTCTTCTATGTCCAGCACCTCCTCGGTATCGGCCATCTTGCGCGCGCCAGCCGCATTGCGGCGGCTCTGGTCGATGACGGGTTTGACGTAACCGTGGTGACGGGCGGCGCGCCGATCGCGGGGTTTCCAGGATCGGGCGTCAAATCTGTATCTCTGCCACCCGTCACCTCCGGCGATGAGGGATTTTCCGGACTTGTCGACCTGCAGGGCAAACCCATCGACGATGCTTTCAGGAGATGGCGTTCGGAGATGCTGTTGCAGGCCTATCGGGATTGCGGGCCCGATATCGTCATTGTCGAGGCGTTTCCATTTGGACGCCGGCAGATGCGTTTCGAACTCCTGCCGCTGATCGAGGCCATCGACGCGACATCACCCAGACCGCTGCTGGCGACGTCCGTCCGTGATATCCTTCAGGAGCGCGTCAAGCCGGGCCGAAACGAGGAAACGGTCGATCTCATCAACAGGCATTTCGACCTTGTCATGGTCCACGGCGATCCGGCTTTCGCGACCATCGACAAGACCTTTCCACTGGTCGGGGCGATCAGGGCCAAGGTCGCCTACACTGGGCTCGTTGCCGCGCCGCCACCGCCCGCGGTCTCCGAGCGCTTCGATGTTCTGGTGTCGGTTGGCGGCGGGGCTGCCGGAAAGAGCCTCGTTAGTGCCACTGTTGCAGCGGCGCGGAATGCCAACAGCGCTTGGAAATGGTGTTTGATCACCGGTCCCAACCTGCCGAAAGGCGATTTCGACGCGATCGCACGTGATGCCACGCCGGGCCTGTCCGTCTTCCGGTTCCGCGAGGATTTCGCCAGCCTGCTGACCGGCGCCCGCCTCTCGGTCTCGCAGGCGGGTTACAACACGGTCTGCGACGTGCTTCGCGCGGGTTGTCGCTCCCTACTCGTTCCATTTGCGGCGGGTGCGGAAACCGAACAGACGGTTCGCGCCCTGATGCTCGAAGAAATGGGTCTTGCAACGGTGCTGACGGAAAAGGACCTAACGCCTGAAGGTTTGGCGCGAGCGATCGAACAGGCGCTTGCTGGACCGAGGCCGTCCGCGCATCGTCTCGATCTGGAAGGCGCGCGTCGCTCGGCCCAAATCCTGCGCGAGCGACATCGAACATGGTCCCTGAAAACGGAACTCTAGCTAACGCGCGTCGCCCCGGTGAGATTCGCGCGACGTCGTTATTCGACAGCCGTCACGCTTCTTTCGAGCGAAATGCGTTAAACAGTTCCAATCAGCATGAAGCGCGTATAATTTTTTGTCGGCAGTTCGCCCGAGAACCGCACCTCCCGTAGGGCCGCCATTGCTTCGAAGGCTGCCAGTGAAGCCACGCAGTTGATGTGGGTCGGCTCGCTGAAATAATCGTTCGATTGCAGCAATACATTCGTGCCCCGCGGAAGCAGGGCAAGCCAGGCGCGCAGATCGACTATGTGTTCGCAGCTCGTATTGACCACCAGGTCGGGCTGCGCGGCCGCATAGTCAACGGCGTACATATCTGCCGTCAGCGCGCGGAACCGGTCAACGGCATCCCGGTTGAGGGTCCGGGCGACCGGCGCGACTTCAGGATCGATGTCGATGCTATCAATCGCTCCGATGTCGAAGCGAGCATCGTTGAAAAGCATTGCCGGCAATACGCCGTACCATCCACCCAGAACCCATATGCGCCCGAACCGGCCGCCGCAGCTATCGAACAGCTTGTCGAGTGCCCACATCTTGCAGGCGACCTGCTTGTGGTTGAAGGCGTTGGCGATATCGGCCTGCGGATGCCTCGCGATGACGCGCGACAGCCCTGCCACGAGAGGGTGGTTGACATAGGCGGCAATTCCCCGCGTGAGGTCCAAGGCCTGTTCGTGCCCGTCCATGCCCGCATTGCGTGGTTGCGTGACATCCATCATACTCGTCTTGTAGGTTGGGATTTCGGGCGACACAACGCAATCTTGCCCCGGCAAGGCTGGTTGGTTCGCGGACGTTGATCATGCTGCACGCCGCTTCGCCATTGCCCCGTGCCGGAGAGGGGCTGTCGCATCAGTCCGGACCATCGGCGTTCATGCGCCAGCATCAGCAGCGCAGCTGTGGCGGCCGTTCGCCAAAACGCCACGGCAGCCGTCAATCGTTTGGCCAGCTGCTTTCTTCGCTAATCAACAATGCCCGTGTTGCGGTCATCGACCATGCGCCTGAACTGGATCGCGCCGCCTCGCAGCGTCCTTTCATCGTTGAGCGCAGGACAATCACGGTGCACTGTGGCTCGAAGCATGTCGTTGGCGACGAAGAAATTGCCGATGCGCCATTAGCCAGCAGGTGCTTCTATGTCCTGCAGCCTTGCAATTGAACGGTCCACGGTCGGATGGAACCCAGTTTAGCCCGCTATATCTGGACGCACACCAAGAAGCAGCAGGTCTGGATATTGATGATCGTCGTGCTTTCGATGATCCCGTATTTCATATCCTTCGATCTGCCGAAGCTGATCGTCAATGGCCCCATCCAAGGTAAGGGTTTCGGAGAACCCGGTGCGACCCAGCCGTTCATGAGGCTGCACTATGACCTGCCATTCATTGGTGAGGTGCAGTTCTTCTCCGGCTTTCAGCTCGACCGCACGGAGACGCTGTTTGCGCTGAGTATTGTTTTCCTTTTGCTAGTCATCATCAACGGCCTGTTCAAACTCTACATCAACACATACAAAGGCCGACTTGGCGAGCGTATGCTGCGGCGTATCCGATTCGATCTGATCGATCGCGTGCTGCGGTTTCCGCCGATTTACTTCAAACGCGTGAAATCCGCCGAAGTGGCGACCATGGTGAAGGACGAGGTGGAGCCGCTGGGGGGCTTCATCGGCGATGCCTTCCTGCAGCCGGTGCTGCTCGGCGGTCAGGCGCTGACGGCCATGCTGTTCATCATGGTGCAAAACTTCTGGCTCGGAACGATTGCGGTCGTGATCGTGGTGATCCAGATCGTCCTCATCCCGCGCATGCGGCGGCGGCTGATCGTGCTCGGGCGCGAACGGCAGTTGACGGCGCGCGCGCTCTCGGGCCGGGTCGGCGAAATCGTCGACGGCATCGGCGCGGTTCACGTCCACGACACATCAAACTACGAGCGCGCCGACATAGCTGCCCGGCTCGGCCTCATTTTCAAGATCCGCTTCGATCTTTACCAATGGAAATTCATGGTGAAGTTCCTCAACAATTTCCTGGCGCAGCTCACGCCCTTTCTGTTCTACATGATCGGTGGCTACCTGGTCATTCGGGGGCGGCTGGACGTCGGCCAACTGGTGGCCGTGATCAGCGCCTACAAGGACCTGCCCGGACCGATGAAGGAACTGATCGACTGGGATCAGGCTCGCCAGGATGTCCAGGTCAAATACCAGCAGGTCGTTGAGCAATTCACCGTCGAGGGTCTCATTGCGCCAAGAATTGGGGCGTTGACGATCGATGCTCCCGGTCCGATGACCAACCCGCTGTCGGCGATCAATCTGTCCATAGCGGACGATGGCGGTGGAATGCTCCTCGACCGGATCTCGCTCCAGGTCAAGCCGGGTGAGACGGTGGCGCTGGTCAGCACCGCAACAGGTGGAGCGGAGGCGCTTGCGGAAGCCTTCGCGAGGCTGAACTGGCCGGACAGCGGGAAGATCGCTTCGGGCGCCGACGACCTGCTTGAACTTCCCGAAGCGGTGACCGGCCGGCGCATGTCCTACGCCTCGTCGGATGTTTTCCTGTTCCATGCAAGCCTCCGTGATAACCTGCTCTATGGGTTGAAGCATGCGCCGCTGACATCGGTCCCTTATGAGGGTGCTGCGGCAGACCAGCAGCGCTGGAACGTTCACGAGGCGCGGCGGTCGGGCAATTCGGACCTCGACATCCGGAGCGACTGGATCGACTATGCATCCGCCGGCGCCACCGGCCCGCACGACCTCTTTGAGGCGGTGCGCCGGGTGCTCGACGCAGTGCTTCTGTCGCGCGACATTCTGGATCTTGGCTTGCGCTCCTCGGCTGACCTGACGCGTCACACGGAACTCGCCAGGCGCATCGTCGAACTGCGTGCGGCGCTTCGAACCCGGCTGGAACAGGAAGGGCTGAGCGGACTGGTGGTTCCTTTCGAACCAGGCGCCTACAACAAGGAAGCATCGATCGGCCAAAACCTGCTCTTCGGAGCCGCCGCCGGCCCCGAACTGGCCGACAAGGCGCTAGCGGCCAATCCCTATTTTGCGTCTGTGCTGAGGCAAGCCGGCCTCGACCGCACGCTTTTCGAGATGGGCATGGAGATCGCCGAACAGGCGATCGAGCTGTTTGCCGACCTGCCGCCCGATCACCAGTTCTTCCAGCAGCTCGCCTTCATGGGCGCCGAAGAGATACCCGCCTACGAAACCTTGTTACAACGGCTCAAGAACCGTCCCTACGAGGCAGTTTCGGAGAACGATCGCGCCATGATCGTTACACTGAGCTTTGCCTATATCGAGCCCCGGCACCGCTTCGGCCTGCTGAGCGAGGATCTGATGAGCAAGATCGTCGCTGCACGCAACCGGTTCTATGAAACCCTGCCGTCCGAGCTGCAAAATGCGATCGAACGCTATGATCCTGCCAAATACATTGCCGCGGCCAGCGTCATGGATAATGTCCTGTTCGGGCGTGTGGGCAACAACCATCCCGACGCGCCGGATCGCATCCGCTCCATCGTCTATGACATTCTCGACGAATTGGGGCTTTATGCCGAACTTCTGGATGTTGGCCTGGACTTCAACGTCGGCGCCGGCGGCAGGCGGCTGACCGCTGGACAGCGGCAGAAGCTCGATGTTGCCCGGGCCCTGCTCAAGCGTCCCGATTTTCTCATTCTCAACCGGCCGCTGTCGGCGCTCGACCAGCGTGCGCAGGACAAGGTGCTGCGAAACGTGCTCGACGAAGCCAGGTGCGACGGCCATTCGCCGGCAATTGTGTGGGTCGTGACGAATCCGGCAATGGGGATGATGTTCGATCGCGTTATCGTCTTCGACTCGGGTAAATTGGTGGAAGACGGAACGCTCGAGACACTTTTGGCAGGGAAGGGTATCTTCAAGGAACTGCTGTCTTAGATCAACGGGCATTGAGATGGGATCGTTCTGTCGGTGGGAATTGGCTGCAAGGCCTCGGGATACGGCGCCTGGCAAACGCGAATTTTGAGAAGGTTTGCGACAATGCTGCTCAAGGATGAAGTTGGAATGCTGCAACGCGTTCCCTTGTTCTCCGGCATCGAACCGACAAAGCTCAAGCTGCTTGCGTTCACATCCGATCGTGTGAGCTACAGCGCCGGCCAGATCCTTTTCCGGCAGGGCGACGAGGGAGACGCCGCCTATGTCATCCTTTCAGGCAGTGCGGATGTTCTGGTCGATTCCGACAGCGGGCCGATAAAAGTTGCCGAACTGGCGCCAAATTCGATCGTTGGCGAGATCGCCATCTTGTGCAACAGCTCCCGCACTGCCACCGTCAGAGCGGCAAGTCCGCTGGAAGCCTTGAAAATCAGCAAGGATCATTTCCTGAGGCTTATGAAGGAGTTCCCGGAGATGACCATCGAGATATTGCGGGTTCTTGCCGATCGTCTAAGCCATACGACCGCGGACCTGATCGACGCACGAAACGCCTAGCAGCAGTTGTTGGCCACGACGGGCGAAGGAGCAGCATGGATTTCCTGGTCAGGTTTTGGGGCGTGCGGGGCAGCATTTCGGTATCGGGACCAGAATTCTCTCGTTATGGCGGCAACACGAGCTGCATTGAGATGCGATGCGGCAAGCATATGCTTCTGTTCGACGCCGGGTCTGGCCTAGGGCTTGCCGGCAGAGCGTTTCGGGCCTCGGGCGTGACCGATTTCGAGCTTTTTTTCACCCATTGCCATTACGATCACATCATCGGGCTGCCGGCCTTCAAACCGATCTATGACCGGAGCGTCAAGGTCAGGCTTTGGTCCGGCCATCTTGCAGGACGCATGACGACCCGTCAGATGGTCGATGAATTCATGCGGCCGCCGTGGTTTCCGGCCAAGCTCGACATCTGCAAGGCAAGCATCGACTGCCGCGATTTCGTATCCGGAGACGTTCTAAGGCCGCGCGAAGGAGTGGTCGTCCGGACCGGCAGTCTCAACCATCCCGGAGGCTGCATAGGCTACCGCGTCGAATGGGGCGGCCGCGTCGTGGCGGTGATCACAGACACTGAGCACGAGCCGGGTAAGCTCGATCAGGCGGTGCTCGACCTGATCGAAGACGCCGACCTCGTCATCTACGATTGCACCTACACCGAGGACGAAATGGAAGACCGCCGTGGCAACGGGCACTCGACATGGCAGCAGGGCGTCAAACTCTGTGAGGCAGCCGGTGCCCGAGCGCTTGGGCTGTTCCACCACGATCCGACACGCACCGACGACCAATTGGACGAGATCGAGAAACTGGCCAAAGCCAGGTTTGCCGGCGCTTTTGCCGCGCGGGACGGCCAGACGCTCAAATTTCCAGTCTCATTGCACAAAAAGCGCTGAGCTATTTTGCTCTATCTTATTGTTTTGATGCAATTCCGGAGGAAAATCGCTCACACTTTTCCTGGAATTGCTCTACCGCCGCTACGCCCGATCAATGTCCTGATCGGAAGCCATGCGCAGGCTTCAGTCTGTGCGGCGACTGTGAACAGCCGTTCGAGAAAAAGCCAGGCCGATTCATCGTGTACGAGATGGTGCGTGAGCAGGCCGACCGGTTCGCCACCGTCGAATGCATGCCGCAATTGCGCAATGATGGCCTGAACCAAGGACCCATGATCGCGACAGCCGCGCGTGCCATGCCAATCGACGATGTCGACATTGCTGTTGATGACCGGCACTGGGGCCAGCTTCGGCGGCCCAAAGACCGACAATGCCGCAAATCCTACCGATCCAAGCTCCGATACCAAGCCGGCGTCGATTCTGTTCCAGGGTGGCACCAGCATCGGAACGGCACGCGCGCCGTGCAACCCGGTTAGGCGCGACAGCCCGCGGGCCATCTCATCGAGCACCGCCTGGCGTGGCCGATGGGCGCCGAGTTCCTGCTTTTTCTGGTCCTGCGGCGCATAGTTTCGGTGCGCCCAGCCATGGATGGCGACCGAGGCATGCGGCGCCTCGTCAAGCCGGACGACAAGCCTCTCGTCGGTCAGCGCCGGAATGACGGCCAGAGTGAGCGGCACCTCGAATGCACGGGTGAGTTCCAGAAGCCGATCAAGCGCAGCCGTCGGATCCACAGCGTCGTCGTCGCGCAACCAGAACTCCGCCTTGCGGTCCGCCCGTCGCCAGCACGCCAGTTCTTCCACCAAGGGCTGCCAGATCTGATCGACTGTCATGCAACCGCGATCTTCGCAAGAAGTTCGGAAAGACGCGCCGCTGCAGTACCGAGAGAGCGTTCTTCGAGGATGAAACGTCTGGCGTTGCCGGCCATGGCGGTTCTTTCGTCGTCACGGACCAGAAGCCTTTCAATGGCAGACGTGAACGCCGCCACATCGCCCGGCGGGGTGAGAAATCCGGTCTGGCCATCCCGCACGACCTCCGGCACGCCGGCGATGTCCTGCGCCACCACCGGAAGGCCGGCAGCTTGTGCTTCAAGATAGGCAACGCCATAAGCTTCGCCGCAACCCGGCCAGACGTAAATCCCTCCACTGTAGAGGACATCCGGCACGGCGGCTGGCTCGATCGCGCCAAGCCATTCGATCCGGTCGGCGGGCAGGCCGGCGAATTGCGCTTTGACCTCGTCACGGGCAGGCCCGTCCCCGACGACCGACATGGTCCAGGGCAGGTGGCCGATCGGAGCGAGGGCGTGCGCGAGCATGCGATAGCTATCGACCTTGTCGCCCGGTCGCATCATGGCGACGGTAACGAGACGCGTCGGACAACCACGCGCCGGCAGTTCCCGGAATACCGATGTGTCGATGAAGGGCGAAAGCATGCCGAAAACGGCGTCTGGAAGAGCGTCTGTCAGTCCCCGACAATCCCTTTGCGTGAAGCAGATGTTCAGCGCCGCCTGTTCGACGGCTCGCGCCACCAAGGCTTGCATATCGGCCCAAAAACCGACGTTGCGCCGCTTCGAATAGGAGGCTTCCGCGGTCACATAGGGGATGGCAAAGGCCGACGCCAGCTCGGGCCCGATCAGGTCGGGCGCCTTGTAATAGAGATGATAGGAGAACCAGAGGTCGGGCTTGCCGTCACGCTGCCAAAGCTCTGTCAGCCGCGCGACTTCCTCTCGGGCTTCGACCTTGAGCGCATCGAAACTTTTCGACTCCGGTTCGCGTAGATAGAAGCGCAATTCGGATGCCAGATCGACGCGATGCCCTCCATGCTCAAGCGCCTTGATCAACATCCGTGCCATCTGACGGTCGCCAGAGGCAACGGCATGATTGGGCGACTTCAGCGGCGCGTAGAAGGCAATTCGCATCGTCGGAGCCTATCATTCGAAAGCCTGCGCAAGTCAATTTCGAAGCATGATCGAGTTTCACCTTCAAGCAGTGGAATGTGCTATTGCATGCTCATGGAAACAGCCGCAGCGTCCGACCCGTTCGTCGCTTCCTTGCCGGTGTTCGCGAAGTTCGAAAGCGTTGCCGATATCGACAACTATCGGCCGCTCCCCGATGGCTGGGCGCTGGCCACCGCCGACATCGTCGGCTCGACCAAGGCGATCGGGGCCGGGCGCTATAAAACCGTGAATATGGCCGGCGCCAGCGTCATTTCGGCGCTGCTCAATGCGCTGGGTCGGCAAGATCTTCCCTTTGTCTTCGGCGGCGACGGCGCGCTCGTGGCGTTTCCGAGCTCGGCGCTGGAGATCACGCGCAACGCCCTGGCGGCCGTACAGCGATGGGTGGCGGACGAGTTGTCCCTGACCTTGCGTGCCGCAATCGTGCCGATAGCGGATATAAGAGCGCAAGGCCTCGACGTTCGGGTAGCGAGGTTCCGGGCCTCCGAAGCGGTGTTCTATGCCATGTTTGCCGGCGGCGGCGGCAGTTGGGCGGAAGCCGAGATGAAAGCGGGGCGCTACCTGATCGATCCTGCGCCGGCCAACGCGCGGCCGGATCTGACTGGTCTCTCCTGCCGCTGGAGCCCGATCGAAGCCCGGCATGGCGAAATCGTCTCGATCATAGCCGTTCCGGGCGCCTCGCGCGATGTGCGCGGTTTTCAGGTTCTGGCTTCCGACATCATCGCCCTTGTCGGTCGACAGGAACGTGATGGCCATCCGGTGCCGGTGAACGGGCCGGCCTACGGTTTTTCGCGCGCCGGCCTCGATCTCGAGGCCCGGGCCGTCGCGCCGGCGGGAAGGCGGTGGTTGTCGAAGCTGTGGATAGTGTTCCTGTTGTCGCTTGCGGCTGTGACCGATCGATATGGCTGGACGATCGGGAGGTTCGATCCGAAGATCTACAAACGCGACGTGGCCAGCAATTCGGATTTCCGGAAGTTCGATGACGGCTTGAAGATGACCATCGATGTAGATGCGGATTTGTTGCAGCGGATCGAGCACCGGCTGCAGCAGGCCGAAGAGGCGGGCATTTGCACCTATGGCCTGCACCGCCAGCAATCGGCGTTGATGACGTGCCTCGTCGCCTCGCCGCTGCAGCGCGATCATGTTCATTTCATCGACGGCGCCGCCGGCGGTTATGCGATGGCTGCCGCAAGCCTGAAGGCGAAGGTGTCGGCCTGACGACGGCTTGCGGAGATCCATTTTCCGCAATATGCCTCGGGGTTGTTGGGCCCACATGAGCCTCGCCGTGGAAGCGGGCAGTCTGTCCACATTGAGGAAAACAGATTTTTGGACGCCTCACGATCGACATATGACAGTCTGCTGAACCGGATTTCGACGCGCACCTCGCAAGTCGGGGTGATCGGACTGGGTTATGTCGGATTGCCGCTGGCGGTCGCGGTAGCACGCGCCGGCTTCCCGGTTTTCGGCTTCGACATTGAAGCCCAGAAGGTCGAGAATCTGAACAGCGGGCAATCCTACATCGAGGCGGTGACGTCCACTGCCCTTGCCGTCGAGGTGGCGAGCGGACGGTTTCGCGCCACTGCGGATTTTACCGAACTGGCCGCCTGCGATGTCATCGTCATCTGCGTTCCGACGCCGCTGACGAAAAACCGCGAGCCAGACCTCTCCTTTGTCAGGAACACGGCAGGCACCATCGCGAAGCATCTGCGTCTCGGCCAGCTGGTCGTGCTGGAATCGACCACCTATCCCGGCACCACCGACGACGTGATCAAGCCCATCCTGGAACAAACCGGCTTGCAGTCGAAGATAGACTTCTTCCTTGGCTTCTCGCCCGAACGCGAGGATCCCGGCAACCGCAGCTTTGAAGTCGCGACGATCCCCAAGGTCGTGGCAGGCGACGGCATTGAAGCGGCGGCGCTCGTGAAGGATTTCTACCAGGGTGTGGTCGAGACCGTCGTTCCGGTTTCCACCACCGCGACCGCCGAGGCGGTCAAGCTGACGGAAAACATCTTTCGCTCGGTCAACATAGCCCTGGTCAACGAGTTGAAGGTCGTGCTCGGTGCGATGGGCATCGACATCTGGGAGGTGATCGAGGCGGCAAAGAGCAAGCCCTTCGGATACATGCCGTTCTATCCTGGGCCCGGACTTGGCGGGCACTGCGTCCCCATCGATCCTTTCTACCTGACGTGGAAGGCGCGCGAATACGAACTGCCGACCCGCTTCATCGAACTGGCGGCAGAGATCAACACGGCTATGCCGCGTCATGTGGTCGATGAACTGGCCAGGGCGCTGGACCGGCGTTGCGGCAAGGCGCTCAGCCGCTCGCGCATTCTCATCATTGGGCTCGCCTATAAGAAGAATGTGCCGGACATCCGCGAGAGCCCTTCATTGCGGCTCATTGAACTCATCGAGGAATGGGGCGGCAAGGCCGAATTCCACGATCCGCACGTCAGAGAAATTCCGGCGACACGGGAGCATATGCCGATCAAGGGGCGTCGGTCTGTCGAATTGAGCGAGGGGACCTTGAAGGATTTCGATGCTGTCGTCGTTGCAACCGACCACGACGCGATCGACTATCAGGCGATCGCCGATCACGCCCTTCTGATCGTCGACACGCGCAATGTTTTCGGCCGCCTCGGGCTAGCCCGAGAGACGGTGGTAAAGGCCTGATGGCGGTCTGAGCCGCGAATTCTTTGCTCGATGTCAGGATCGTGGTTGCACTCGGCCGGCAGCGTCGACACATAATGCCGCGAGTAAATAGATACAGTTAGCCTGTCGCTCGCCCGCACGGACAGCCAGTTGCGAAGTTCTTCGCCGGCTTTTCCTGCCAAAGCTGGCTTCATTGACTTCGGGGATCTCTTCTTGGAGTCGTTGGCGGACTGTGTTGTGGGCGGATCAAAGGACAATGCCTCGTCTTCGAGGAGTTTCGAGATAGCATGAGCACAACGCAAGCAGAAATTTCCACCATTCTCATGGATAAGGTAGCCGATTGGCTGAACCAATCGGTACTTGCCGGCAACGACCTGGAAACATTGGTAAAAGGCTTTTGCGAACGGCTGGCTGCTGCCGGCCTGCCGTTGAAGCGGGTGCATTTGAGCTTTTCGATGCTTCATCCGCTTTATGATGCGCTTGGCTTCACCTGGGTTCGCGGCCGAGGCTTAGAAATCGAAAGCTTCCGCAATGAGCCCGGCGCGCCGTCCGACAGGTTCCTGACCAGCCCATACTATCATCTGCTCAGCAATAAGCTCGACCACCTGCGACGCCGGCTCGACCCGTCGCTGCCTTCAGAGTTTCCTGTTTTCGATGATCTCAGGCTTATAGGCGTCACCGACTATTTGGCTTTCGTGCATTCCTTCAACGGCAACGCCAGTCAGGGCATGATGGGGTCCTGGTCCACCGACAGTGCCGCAGGGTTCAGCGACAGCATGATTTCGGCGCTGCTGCGCATCCAGAACCATCTCGCTATGGCAACCAAGATGGCGGTGCTCACCAAGCTCGCCGACAACATGATGACCACTTATCTCGGCGGCGACGCCGGCAGGCGCGTGCTTGACGGTCAGATCAAGCGCGGCGAGGGCGATACAATCCGGGCCGCGCTGGTCATGGGCGACATGCGCGGGTCGTCAAGGCTTGCCGAAACCTCCGGCCGTGAAATCTATATCGATACGCTGAACCAGTTTTTCGACGCCGTTGCTGCACCTTTCAATCGCAAAGGGGGGCAGATCATGAGTTTCATCGGGGATGGCTTCATCGCCGTTTACCCTTGCGAAAGGCATCGCTCGCAGTCCGAGATCGCCTGCCAGGCTGCTCTTGCGGCAGCGCGCAGCGCCACAGCGCGCGTGACGGATCTCAATCTGCGCAGAAAGGAAAAGGGGCTAACCGACATAAAATTTGGTATCGGTCTACATGTCGGCAATGTGATGTTCGGCAATGTCGGGCTTACCGACCGGCTCACATTCTCTGTCTTCGGCTCGGCTGTAAACGAGGTCCAGCGTCTCCAGGTACTGACCAAGAAATATCCGCACAGCATTCTCGCCAGCAAGGACTTCGCCAGCTATTGCGGCGCCAGCAACTGGCTGACGCTCGGCAGCGAGGAACTGGCTGGCATCAAGCAGAAACTGACGGTGCTCTCACCCGATCTGTCGGGTGCTCTCGCAGTCGATGAAGACGGTGCGCTTGAGCCGGTTTATGACCGAAGATCGGACGCCGAGCAGGTCATGCTGCTTCACCGCGATGCCGCGCGGCTGTCGGCGGGCGACCCGAGCAAGCTCCAGTAACCGCCACGAGCTGATCCGAAGGGCCCCAGATAGACAGTCCGCTCGCCGGTTCCGCCGCTGGCGACCGTTCCGAATCCAAGTTGCTCTAAGCTGGCAATAGGTTAGTCTCGCTTCCGAACCTGCCAGATTGGGGCTGGTGTGGAATGAATTCGGGTGTTGATCTGCTGCGGATCGAGGATGTTGGCATCTCTTTTGCCATCATCGGCGGACCGTTGCATGCCGTCAGGCGCGCAAATCTTCGCGTCCTGCCCGGCAAGGTTACCGCGCTTGTGGGCGAGTCCGGCTCCGGAAAATCGGTTCTCAGCCAGGCAGTGATGGGCATTCTGCCGGGATCAGCCCATGTTCGCGGCCGTATCCTGTTCTCCGATCCTGAAAGGCCCGGCACCACGCAAGATATCCTGAAGATGCCACGTGACGGACCCGAAATCCGGGCATTGAGAGGCAGCCGCATCGGCAAGATCTTTCAGGAGCCGATGACATCGCTATCGCCGCTGCACACGATCGGCAACCAGGTCAGCGAATCCTTGCAGATTCATACCCCCATGGCTCGGGCGGAGCGCAAGGCGCGGACCGAGGAAATGCTCGGTCTTGTCGGCTTTCCGAGTCCCAAACGCGCCTATGATATGTATCCCTTTGAGCTTTCAGGAGGATTGCGTCAGCGCGCCATGATCGCCATGGCGCTTATCTGCCGGCCCGCCCTGTTGATCGCCGACGAGCCGACGACGGCGTTGGACGTCACCATCCAGGCGCAAATCCTACATTTGCTGCGCGGCCTTCAGACCAAGCTGAACATGGCGATGTTGCTGATCACCCACGACCTCGGCGTGGTCGCCAACGTCGCCGACGAGGTCGTGGTCATGTACCATGGCGAGATCATGGAAGCGGGACCTGTCGAGGCGATATTCCGCCGACCAGGTCACCCCTACCTGAAGGGCCTGATGGCAGCCGTTCCGCATTTCGACCTGAAGCCTGGCGAAAGGCTAAAGGCGCTGCGCGAGGTGCCGGTGAATGTCGAGAACCTGCTCGGCAAGCAGACGGCGCCGCCGTCGAAGGGGCCAGACGATATCCTGTTGTCGGTCAGGGATCTGAAAAAGACCTTCACAATCCGCAAGTCCGGATTGTTTGGCGGGGATCATCAAACCACGGTTCGCGCCGTGGGCGGCGTGAGCTTCGATATCAGGCGCGGCGAGTGCCTGGGGCTGGTCGGCGAAAGCGGCTCCGGCAAAACCACGGTCAGCAAGATCCTTATGCGGGCTATCACCCCTAGCGGCGGCTCTGTGACGTTCAACGGCCGCGATGGAGCGATCGACGTCTTGCAAGGCGAGGGAGACGCCCTGCGCATGCTGCGCGCCAAAATCCAGATGGTCTTCCAGGATCCGGTTTCATCGCTGTCACCTCGCATGACGGTGGAGAACATCCTGAGCGAGCCGCTGGAGATCCATCAACGTGGCGATGCCGCGTCCCGACTCGCCACTGTCAAAAGCCTGATGCAGGCGATCGGGCTCGATCCGCGCTTCATCAAGCGCTATCCCCACAGTTTCTCCGGCGGGCAGCGTCAGCGTATCGGCATCGCGCGCGCGTTGGCGCTGGGCCCTGAACTGCTGATCTGCGACGAGCCGGTTTCGGCGCTCGACGTCTCTGTCCAGGCGCAGATCTTGAACCTGCTGAAGGACCTGCAGAAGGAACTGGGCCTGACCTACCTGTTCATATCGCACAATCTGGCGGTGGTGGACTACATGGCAGACCGAATCGCAGTGATGTGCGGCGGGCGTATCGTCGAGCTTGCGCCACGCGAAACTCTGCTGAGGAAACCGATCCACCCCTACACGCGCTCACTCGTCGCCGCAGTACCTTTCCCCGACCTCGACAGGCCGATGGATTTCAAGACGCTGAAGCTCAGCGGCGCTTCCGACACCAGCGCATGGGGACCGCAATTCCGCGACGAGGGCGACGAGGATGTATTGTCGCCGCTCGATCTTGGTGGCGGCCACCTCGTGTTGGCCCGACGTTCGGCCGATGTCAGCGAGCTACGCCATTGATCAGCCGGCGCACCGTCCTCGGACTCATGGCTTCGGCGGTTTTGCCGGGCACATTGCACGCAGGCGATCTGGAGCCGCAATTTCTTCAGCCGCTGCTGAAGGCCCTGGCGCTGCCGGCACTCTCCGAGCGCTTGCCCAAGAACCCGCGCGTGTTGAATCTCGCTGCGATGGGGCGGCAGCCCGGCCAGTATGGCGGCACGCTGCGCACGATCATCGGCAGTCAGAAAGATATCCGGATGATGACGATCTACGGATATGCTCGCCTGGTCGGCTATGACCAAAAGCTCAACTTGCAAGCCGACATTCTTGAAAGTTTCGAGGTAGCAGACGATCGCGTCTTCACTTTCAAGATACGGGAAGGACATAAATGGTCTGACGGTAGCCTGCTGACGCCGGAGGACTTTCGCTATTGCTGGGAAGATGTCTGGCTGAACGACGAACTTTCGCAAGGCGGGCTCGCCCCGGCCCTGCTGGCCGACGGCAAGCCGCCACGCTTCGAGATCGTCGATGCGTTGACGGTCCGTTATAGTTGGGATGCGCCAAATCCCGACTTCCTGCCCAAGCTCGCGGCTGCTTCGCCGTTATCGCTTGTTCTGCCGGCCGCCTATCTCAAGCAGTTCCACAAGAAATACCAGGATCCATTCCGGCTCGCCGGCCTGATGGAGGAGAACAGGGCCAAGAAATGGACGCTCCTGCATATCCGCATGTCGCGGCAGTATCGCCCGGAGAACCCGGAACTGCCGACGCTCGATCCCTGGCGGAACCGGACCAAGCCGCCGGCTGAGCAGTTCGTCTTCGAGCGCAATCCGTTCTTTCACCGCATAGACGAGAATGGCCGGCAACTACCCTATGTTGACCGGATTGTCATGAATGTGAGCTCGTCGGCGATTATTTCCGCCAAGACCGGCGCGGGCGAGAGCGACCTGCAATGCATGGGAATTGATTTCAGCGATTACTCCTTCCTGAAGGACGCGGAGAAGCGCTACCCGGTCAAGATGCATCTCTGGAAACGCACACAGGGTTCGCGACTGGCGCTGCTGCCCAATCTGAATTGTGCCGACCAGGTCTGGCGTGGCCTTTTTCGCGACGTGCGCGTGCGTCGTGCACTTTCGCTCGCTGTGCACAGACGCGAGATCAATATGGCCGTGTTCTATGGATTGGCGCAGGAAAGTGCCGATACGGTCCTGCCGGAGAGCCCGCTCTACCGGCCCGAATTCGCGAAAGCATGGGTCACCTACGATCCTGATCAGGCCAATGCCCTGCTCGACGAGGTCGGGCTTCAGGCGCGTGACGATGACGGCCTGCGGATACTTCCCGATGGACGCCCGGCGCAGATCGTCGTGGAAACGGCCGGCGAAAGCACGCTGGAAACCGATGCGCTCGAGCTCATCAGCGATCACTGGCGCCAGATCGGTATCGCCCTGTTCATCCGGACTTCGCAGCGCGACATCTTTCGCAGTCGCGCGCTTGGCGGCCAGATCATGATGTCGATGTGGTCGGGCATCGACAATGGCGTGCCGACCGCCGACATGAACCCGTACCAGCTGGCCCCCACCATTGACGACCAACTGCAATGGCCGCTCTGGGGTGCTCACTACTTGTCTCGTGGCAGGCTCGGCGAGGCGCCCGATCTTCCGCCGGTGGTCGAGTTGATGACCTTACTCAAGCGCTGGAACGCATCGACCGAAGCCACGGAGCGCGCTGAAATCTGGAATTCAATGCTGTCGATCTACACCGATCAGGTGTTTTCGATCGGCACGGTGAACGGAACATATCAGCCGGTTCTGGCCTCCTCGCGGCTGCGCAATCTGCCTGACAAGGCGCTCTACGGCTACGACCCGACCGCCTATTTCGGTGTCTACATGCCCGATACATTTTGGCTTGGAGAGTCCTGAGCGTGCTTCGATATATTGTCTGGCGCCTCGCCGTAATGGTTCCAACGCTGCTGATCATATCGGCGCTTGTGTTCACGATCATCGAACTTCCCCCAGGCGACTATTTCGACAGCTATGTTGCCGAGCTTCGGGCCCAGGGCGAAGCGGTGGATTCCGACCGCATCGAGATGATGCGGAAGGACTATGGTTTCGACAAGCCGCCGGTCATTCGCTACTTCTACTGGGTCGGCGGGATGCTGCACGGCGATTTCGGCTATTCCTTCGAATATGAGCTGCCGGTTCGCGACGTGATCGGGGACCGAATGTGGCTGACCGTGCTGGTTTCCTTCGTGACGATCCTCTTCACCTGGCTCATCGCCTTTCCGATCGGCATGTACTCGGCCACGCATCAATACAGTTGGGGCGACTACGGCCTGACTTTCTTCGGCCTTCTCGGCCTTGCCATCCCGAACTTCATGCTGGCGCTGATCCTGATGTATTTCGCCAATATCTGGTTCGGCACGTCCGTCGGCCATCTCATGGACCAGCAATATCTCGGCGAGCCGATGAGCTGGGCCAAGGCGAAGTCGATCCTCGCCCATCTCTGGATCCCGGTCTTGATCATCGGCACCGGGGGCACGGCAAGCATGATCCGGCGGCTGCGCGCCAATCTGCTCGATGAGCTTCACAAGCAATATGTCGTGACGGCGCGCGCCAAGGGCCTTCATCCCTTCAGGACCCTGGTCAAATACCCGCTGCGCATGGCGCTCAATTTCTTCATTTCGGACATCGGCTCTATCCTGCCGGCCATCATTTCCGGTGCCGAAATCACGGCGATCGTGCTGTCTTTGGAAACGACCGGGCCGATGCTGATCAAGGCGCTGCAAAGCCAGGACATGTATCTGGCAGGGTCGTTCCTGATGTTCCTCGCCTTCCTGACGGTCATCGGCGTGCTGATTTCCGATCTGGCGCTGGCACTGCTTGATCCACGAATTCGTTTGCAGGGCGGCAGTACCAAATGAACACGCAATCGCCACTTCCCGCTCCGGGTGCTCCGCTGCAACACTATGTTTCCATCGCGCCCTTTGACCTGCAGTCGGTCGAGGCAATGACGCCGGAGCAGTCGAAGGTCTTTCAGGCGTCGCAGTTGCGGCTGATGTGGTGGAAATTTCGACGGCACCGGCTTGCTCTTGTATCCGGCATATTCCTGGCGGTGCTCTATTTCGCGATACTGATCTGCGAGTTCCTGGCGCCCTACAATCTGCACACGCGCAACATGGACTACATCTATGCGCCGCCGCAGCGGGTGCACCTGTTCCACAACGGCCAGTTCGTCGGGCCGTTCGTCTACGGCCGCCAAATGACGCTGGATATGGACACGCTGAAGCGGAACTACATCGACCAACAGGATGATGTTCAGCGGATCCGTTTCTTCTGCAAGGGCGACAGCTACCGGTTCTGGGGCCTGATCGAAGGTGACAGGCATTTTGTCTGCCCTGCCGAAAACGGCCAGCTCTTCCTGGCCGGCACTGACAGGCTGGGGCGCGATGTGCTCTCGCGCATCATCTATGGTGCACGCATTTCACTGACGATCGGCCTCGTCGGCATCAGTTTCAGCTTCCTGCTCGGCATAGTCATCGGCGGACTGGCCGGCTATCACGGCGGCATCTTCGACCTGATCGTTCAACGGATAATCGAAGTTCTGCAATCGATCCCCAGCATTCCGCTATGGCTGGCTCTGGCGGCGATCATGCCGATAACCTGGAGTCCGATCCTGATCTATTTCGGCATCACCGTCATCCTCGGGCTGCTCGACTGGACCGGATTGGCGCGGGCCGTGCGTTCAAAGCTTTTAGCGTTGCGAGAGGAGGATTACGTTCTGGCCGCGCAATTGATGGGCGCCAGCAGCGGCCGCATTATCCGGCGGCACCTCATTCCGGGCTTCATGTCGCATCTGATCGCGACGGCGACGATCTCCATACCCGGCATGATCCTGGGCGAGACGGCGCTGAGCTTCCTCGGGCTCGGGCTGCGGGCACCGATAACCAGTTGGGGCATCCTGCTCACCGAGGCGCGCAGCGTCAGCGTGATCGCGTTTTATCCATGGCTACTTTTGCCGATCCTCCCCGTCATTCTCGTCATTCTGGCGTTCAACTTCCTCGGCGACGGCTTGCGGGACGCTGCAGACCCCTACAAGTGACATCGCCAGTCCGCCGCCCGCCAAGCCGCAGACTCCACCCGGTTCGTCGTCGGCCTGTTCGGTTGTTGCTGTGTTGAACGTTCGCCTCTATATGCGGCGACGCCGGATCGGGCTAACACGTTGCTCGGGTTTCATCCTGGTCGCGGGCATTGCCGGTCTCTTGAGCTGGTTCAGGACACACAGACGCATATGAGTCGCCTCGAAAGTTTCATCCGCAGGCTGACGGCACAGCGCGACATTCTCGATCAAGTCTGCGCGGAGGTGGCGAAGATCGAGGGTCCCATCCTTGAGCTCGGCCTCGGCAATGGCCGGACGTTCCACCATCTGCGCGAGCGTCTGCCCGGCCGACGGATCGTGGCGTTCGACCGCGCACTTGCCGCACACGCCAGCTCAATTCCCGAAGCTGAAAACCTCGTGCTCGGCGAAATCCGCGAGACGGCGAGCAGGTTCATCGGCATCGAGGCCGCTCTTGTTCATGCCGACATCGGCACCGGCTATGAAGATCGCGATGCAGTGACCTCTACCTGGCTCCCCGAACTGACCGCGCGCCTGCTTCGCGTCGGAGGCATTGCGGTCAGCGGCACGCCGCTCGATCACCCGCAGTTGCAAAGCCTTCCACTGCCGCCTTCGGTACCCGCCGATCGCTATTTTGTCTGCAGGCGCGTCTGAGGTCCCCAACGCCCAAGTCTTCAGGGGATCGTGTATACCGCTATCTCCCTCTCGATGCCGCGCAGCGAGACCTCGTGTGGCACGGGCGTCAGCGCGTTCCTGTGCAACAGATCGGCGGTGAGATTGTCGTCGACCACCGCGCGCGTGGCGAAGATCGCCTGTGCGTTGGCAAGGTTCTGGACCCGCGAAGCAATGTTGACCGTCTGGCCGAAATAGTCCTGTCGCTCGTTCATAGACACAGCAATGCACGGGCCGGCATGGACTCCGATCTTGAGCAGCAGATCCTCGCGCCCGCTCTTCTCATTGAGCGCACGCATGGCATCGCGCATCCTCAGGGCCGCCGCAATCGCACGATCCGGCGTCGCGAAGGTCGCCATCACCGCATCGCCGATCGTCTTCACCACCGCGCCTGCCTCGGACGCGACGATCTCGTGCAGAACCTGAAAATGCACGCGCACGAGATCGAAGGCTGAAAGATCGCCCACCCGCTCGTAAAGCTCGGTCGATCCACGCAGGTCGGTGAACAGGAAGGTGAGGCTAGTGATCTTCAGGCGCTGGTTGATGTCGAGCGTATCCGTGCGATAAAGATCGCGGAACGTCTGGTTGGTGAGCAGGCGCTTGGCTGTCAGGAACGGCCGGCGTTTGCCCAGCAGATCATGCAATCCCTGGCCGGCGATGAAGACCGTCGGCAGCACGCGGGTGTCGGTCCTGTTTTCCAGCGAAATGCGCAACGGGCCGGGTTGCATCTCCAGCGTCTGGTTCTGGACATGCTCGCGGTCGAAGACCAATGAGAGGCTTCGTCGCTCTCTTGTCGGTTCGCCCTTGACGTCGATGAACTGCACTGAATGGGTGACCGGCTCGAAGACGATGATGAATTCGGACGGAAGCTGTACGGGCAGAACAGCCTTTTCACCTGGCGCAAGCTCGATATCCTCCAGCGAGAACGCTTCCATCGTCTTGGCGAAATCCTCTTCCGGCAGGTCGACGCCGGACGCCCAGTAGATCTGGCGGAAATATTCCACCAACGGCAGTTCGTGTGGATTGTGGGCGGCAATCTTGCGCACGCGAGGACTGACCGTGAATGTCACCTCGACCATCTCGTCGAGGGTCGGTGAATAGCCTTCGGAACACAGCGCGCAGGTATATTCCTCCTTCTGCACGGTTTTGAGCGTGGCGTTGCTGTCGAGCACGCCGCCACAGCCGGGGCATAGAACATTCCAGGAAATGTCGAAGAGGCCCACGCGCGCCGCATGCAGAAAGGCGCCTATGGCGCGTTCCACATCGAGGCCATGCTTGCTGGCGAAGGCTAGAGCATTGATGCGGCAAAGCTCGCGGTCCTTGCCCTCCGCGATGGTTCGCTTGATCGCATCGATTGCCCGCGGATCGACATCGGTCGATTGCCGCAGAAGCGAGAACAGATCCTGAGCTTCGTTCATCGTGCAGGCTCCGGAAGAAATGCGCCGCCGAAACGTGTTGACCGGACCGGTCCTGGTCCGACTGCGCCATTTTACTTCGAAACCGACCCTACGGCCATTCGAATAGACAAGCCGGGCGATACCTCAAGTCCGTTTGGTGGATTTTCGCCGGCCGCAACCGGCGCTATGATGATCCATGGGCATTTATCTATGCGGGCTACCCGATGCCGACATCCGACAATCCGCCGTTTCCCGGCACCCTGCGCCTCTTTTCCTTGGTGGTCATTATCGTCCTGACCGTAGGCGCCGGCCTGTTCTTCGCGCCCGTGCTGGTCAAGCCGCGCTGGCCGTGGGCCGTCACCCCGTTCAATGCCCGCTTCCTTGGTGGCTTCTACACCGCCGAAATGGTCGTGATGGCGGCGCTGCTGTTCTGGAATCGCTGGTCGCCCGGCAGGCTCGTGCTCGTCATGGCGCTCATCTTCACCGTCATCGTGTCGGTGGCGTCGTTCATCAATCTCGGCTATTTCAACTTCGGGCGCAAAGCGCCCTGGCTCTGGTTTCTGGTCTATCTTGGTTCGGTCGCGGCATCCGGGCTGTTCTTGTGGCGGGCCAGGGCCCGTCCTTCTGCAAAAGGCGTGACCTTACAGCCCGCATGGCGCGGCTACATGCCGGTGGAATTGGCAGTCCTTGGGCTCTATGGCGTCGGCCTTTTGCTGTTCCCCCTGACATTCGGCAGCTTCTGGCCATGGCCGGTCGATGGCTTCCACGCTCAGGTCTACAGCGCCATCTTCCTCGCGGGGGCGGGTGGCATATATGTCGTCTGGAGAAGCGCGCCGCGCGAGGAACTGCTGGTGCTGGGCTTGGCGCAGTTGCTGGTTGGCCTGCTTGCCATTGTTGGACTCGTCATCACCGACGCTGCCGTGCACCGGATCGACTGGGCGGCGATCGGGACATTGTGCTGGCTTGCCCTTTTCGCCTGGATCGGCATCAGCGGTGTCTTCAAACTCTTCGCCGCCACTCGGTATTTTAGCTCGCAATCGGCATCATAGGTTCTAGAGACGGCTGGATTTTCAGGTGACGTAGGGTGCATCGTACCGTGCCGATTGCCATCGCCGGGAACGTTATGACCAGCACAACCTCGCCATCCTCCGAGAAAATCCAGCCGCAGCTCCGATCCGTTCGGCTAAGCGATGCGGAGGCGCTTTGCGCCATCTTCAACATGCCGGGCTTCCGCTGGGGCACGCTCAGGATGCCTTTCGAGATGGTGGAGCAGGTGGAGCGGCGCATCGCCAAGTCCGGCCAGGAAACCACCTGGATCGTTGCGGAGGTGGAGGGCAGGGTCGTCGGCCATGGCAGCCTGGTCGTGCAGGGTTCGCCGCGCCGTTCGCATATCGGCGAGATCAATATCGGTCTTGACGATGCCTTTGTCGGCAAAGGCATCGGCTCTGCCATACTTGGCGCGCTGCTCGACGTGGCCGACAACTGGCGCGCTCTGAAGCGGGTCGAATTGACCGTCTATGCCGACAACGAACCGGCCATGCGCCTCTACAAAAGCCATGGCTTCGAGGTCGAAGGTCGGCATGTGAAGGCCGGCTTTACCGACGGCCAGTACCACGACCTCCTGAGCATGGCCCGGCTGCGATTCTGAGGTCCGCTGTTCGGTCTTAACTGTTTGTCCAATCTAGCAATCCAAGCCGAGTCGGCGAACTGGCGGTTGCCGATGGAGACCTCTGTAGGATAACTTCGTCTCACACCGTTCTGATCGAGTTGACGATCCATGTGTGGGCCGGCATCCAGAAAGTCTGGTCTCCCTTGGCGTTTGCACCGCGAGCCGCCAGACGGGACAGATGACCGCCGTGGCTGACCCAATCCCCACGCCTCCAGTGGAAATTCTGGCTGTGCTGTCGCTGCTCTGCCCGGAGGTCGTGCGTGACATCGAGCAGAACTGGAACGCACCGGTTTCCGATTATGCCCGCCATCTGTGGCGGCCGGTGGCAAGGCCTGCATCGGACCCGGCGATCGCTGCCCGCTCGATCCTGCGCGACGTGCTGCATCAGCGTCTTGGTGCGATCATGCAGCCTGAAGAGGTCGGCAAGGCCCTCGACGAGTTCGAGCACAGACCGGTCATTCAGTCCGGCCTGCACTGTCTGCTTCTGATGGACCGGATCACCTTCGACGCCCTGCTGCTTGCCTGGCTCGGCGCGGTCGAAAGCGGGCTCTCGGCCTTCTTCTGCTTCATGGGAACGACGATGACCATGGAGACAATCGGCCGGGAGGGGCCCGGATGGCTCGATGTCGGCGACGACAAGGTCAACCTGTTTGGCATGGGGCGCCACAAGCTTTGCCGCAAAAGCGCCTGCGCGGCCGGTCCCGTCTTCCTCAACAAACGCGCGCTCGAAGCGGTTGGTGATGAAACGGATGCCAGCCGCTGGCTGGGCACACTGCTTGCCAGCCGGGACAAGATGTTTGCAACCGCGGCCGACGCGGTCACAGCCCTCAACGAGGATCTGGTCGCCAATTGGGATGGTTCCGACATGACTTGGCCGGTTTTCATCGATGATCGGCTGGCCGCGGCCGCCATGGCTCGGCATCTGGAATATGACGGCAGCCTTCTTTCCAGGCTGCTGTTTAAGCCCGCGAGGCGCCAGCGTCTCGAACGTGCCTTGGAAGAGACCGCAGCGAGACCATTTGGCAGATTCCTGCCCAATGCCACAGCCTATTTCTGGGGCATCCGCGACGAGCGCGTGCGCAAGCTCGTCCTTGAGAACGGCCACCTGATCGAGCCCGACAGGCGGCATGGTCTTTCCATCCCGTTCGAGCGAACGCATCTCAAGCAGGCGCTACTGGAAGGCGTGCTGCTGCCGAACTTGTTCCTCACGTTCCTCGTGCTCGCCATATTGCCGCGCGTGCGGGTTGTGGGCGGCCTGAGACAGATTGGCTATGTGGCGCTTTTCCACTCGATCCTGCTGGTCGCGCTTGACGAGAACGCGCCGGAAGAGCGCGATCTGGCTCAGGAGCTGCAGGTTCGGGAAAATGCCTGGGGCGTGCGGGTCATCGATGAAAAGATCTCGGTCCGCGAGCAGCTTGCCGGCCTGCCGCAAGGGGCGCTCTTTGCGGTTCTGCTCCGGCAGTATCGCTTGCAAACATTTGCCGAGACGACCGACGACCTGAAACTGGTTCGGGAAGACGCCCGATGGCGCAAGATCGGCCAGGCAGAGATCAAGGCGACCTGAGCTTCGCATCAGGTTTTATTCGCGGAGAGTCCATTCGCGAATGAACGCAGTTCAAGGCCTGACCTGACATGGCCTCACCTGTCATTGCACGATACCGGCCTTGCGGAGCCCGTCCACGATGAGTTCGAAATCGGCAGGGTTCTTGTAGGGCAAGACCTTGCGTCGGTAGTCCAGCGAATAGTCGGGATTGACGCGAAGCACCTCCTGCCATGCCTCGCGGGCCTCGGCGAAACGGCCCAGATGGCCGTAGCTGGCGGCCAGAAGCGCGCGCGAGACATCGGTGACAGCGTTGCGAGCCAGCCGCTGCAGCAAGAGGTCAACGGCCTCTTCGTACCTTCCGAGTTGAAACGATGCCAAAGCCTGGAAATGCAGAAGCACATCCGGAAAGTATGGATTCAAGGTCTTGCCCCGGGCGTAACTCTCGAGCGCCTCTACGGATCTGCCCGAATAGTGCAGCGCCTCGCCGAGGATCACGTGCCCTTCGGCGAAGTTCGGATTGAGGGCTATCGCGTGCTCGGCCGCGTTGATGGCCTCATCGTGCCGTCGTGTATACAGCTTGACGATAGCCAGCGCCCAGTGCGCCCAGGGATCGCTGTCATCCAGCGTCACCGCTCGCGTTGCGGCCTCTTCCGCTTGCGCCATCGATTCCGGCGGCGACGCACTCCACCTGTTCAGGTAATCGAGTCCATGCGTGAGGGCGAGGAAGGCGTGGGCAGAGGCAAACTTCGGGTCCAGTTCGATGGCACGTTGCAAGAGGTCGCGGGCTGCGACGTTCGTCTCATTCGTCAGCCGGTGCCACAGCTCCCGGCCCCGCATGAAATAGTCATACGCCTGCGTGTTGCGCGCATACTCGGGCGCCAGCCGCTGACGGTCGCCTTCGGTCAGATTGAGCGCCAACGCCCCGACGATCTGCTGCGTCACGTCGTCCTGCACGGCGAATATGTCGGTCAGATCGCGGTCGAACCGCTCTGCCCAAAGATGACCGCCCGAGGTTGCATCGATGAGCTGCGCGGTGATGCGCACCCTGTTCCCCGACTTGCGTACGCTGCCCTCAAGTACATGCCGCACGCCGAGCTTCGAGCCCACCTCCTGCACATGGACGTTCTGCCCCTTGAAGGTGAACGACGAATTGCGTGCGATGACGAAGAGCTGCGACAGTTTGGACAGCGCCGTGATGATGTCCTCAGAAATGCCGTCGGCGAAGTAATCCTGTTCGGCGTCACCGCTCATGTTGGCGAACGGCAGGACGGCGATCGACAGTTTCGGCGGCGCTGCCGTCGCGGGCCGGCTTGCCGCGCTTTCCGGGGTCGCGGCCGGCTTGGTCCCGGCGCTGCCGACTTGCAGCGAATAGACCCGGATCGGCTCGGCGATGTTCTTGAGCTGTGTGCTGCCGAGATCGCTGACCGAGAGGTCGAGCCGCGCCTTGACCTGGCGATAGGCATCCTCGGACAGGCAGATGGCGCCGGGCGCCGCGACGCCCTCCAAACGCGAGGCGATGTTGACGCCGTCGCCCATCAGGTCGCCGTCGCTCTCTTCGACCACATCGCCCAGATGGATGCCGATCCTGAACTCGATGCGGCGGTCCTGCGGCACGCCGGCATTGCGCTCGACCATGCCGTTCTGAACCTCAACGGCGCAGCGCACGGCATCCACCACGCTGCGGAACTCGACCAGCGCTCCATCCCCGGTGCGCTTGATCACCCGCCCGTTGTGGACTGCGATGATCGGATCGATCAGGTCGCTGCGCAGTGCCCGCAACCTCGCCAAAGTACGATCTTCGTCCGCGCTCGCGAGCCGGCTGTATCCAACCACATCTGCAGCCAGGATTGCGGCCAGCTTCCGGTTTTCGCTCATGGGCACGTGTCCTCGGCTCCATAATAGCAGGAAGGCGGAGGCTAAGAGGGAATTTTCGTGGACGACGGCTACGCAGACGCGCGAGTCGGCAGCGCTCTGCCACCGGGCCTGGACCGATCGCTCGATGCCCCATTTGCGCTGCCGCTTGCTGGCCGACGACTAACGGTTCATTCTTGTTTGAATACCCCGGCCGTGAAGTGCGTGGCGAGATCACGCCGTCATGGCTCCAGTGAGGTCTTGCTCGATGGACTGCTCGGGCTGCGGTTTCGAGGTTGAGGGCGGTTTCGCCTTCTGTCCGAAGTGTGGCAGGCGCCAGCCCGTGCCATGCGCCAGTTGCGGCTATCTGTGCGCACCTGATTTCGAGTTCTGTCCGAAATGTGGGGCAAGCGTCGGTGCGACGGCAAAAGCCGTCGAACGGCCTGCTCCGACACCGAGCCGGACCATTGTGCCGCCTTCTCGAACTCCGTCGCTGCCCGCGAACATCGAAAGCGAAGATGATGGGTTCCATCCCGTCTCTGAAGCCGATCGCAGGACGGTGACGGTCCTGTTCGCCGACCTTTGCGGCTTCACGACACTCAGCGAGCAGCTCGACCCCGAGGTGATGCAAGCGCTGCAGAACCAACTGTTCAGGGAATTGACGGCAGCCGTGCGAAACTTTGGCGGTTTCGTCGACAAATTCATCGGCGATGCATTGCTTGCCTTGTTCGGTGCGCCGGTCGCGCATGAGGACGATCCGGAACGTGCGCTTCGCGCCGCTCTCGACATGATGGCCCGGACGACGCGGCTCGGCGAAAGCGCTCCCCACTCCGGCTCGCCTCTGTTGCTCCACATCGGCATAAACACTGGTCCGGTCGTCACCGGCGGATTGGGCATCGGCACCGCCAAATCCTATTCGGTCACCGGCGATACCGTGAATACGGCGCAACGCTTGCAATCGCTGGCCGCACCTGGTGAGGTTCTGGTGGGCGAACTCACTCACAGGCTGACCCGGCATGCCTTCTCTTTCGAGCCGCTGGGCGATGTTGTGCTTCGCGGCAAAGCAGGCAGTGTGCTCGTCCATCGACTGGACGCACCGCTTGCGTTGCCGCGTGCAGCGCGTGGGCTCGAGGCGCTCGGCCTCAGCGCGCCGATCATAGGTCGTGGTGCGGAGCTCCATAGAATGCTGGCCAGCCTTGACCAGGCGTGCGGCGGTTCGGCCCAACTTGTTCGCCTCGTCGGAGAAGCCGGTATTGGGAAATCGCGGCTGGTGAAGGAATTCGTCGCCCGCGTCGGCGACGAGGATCGTTTTCGCAACGTCGCCGTGCGGCAGGCCACATGCTCACCGCTGGGCGAACAATCTTTTGGCGCCTTGGGCGCAGTGGTGCGCAGCGCTGCCGGGATGATGCAAAGCGATACTGGGGATGAAATGCGGGCGAAGCTCGGAGGCTTGCTGACCGACCTCGGCCTGCAGGGCGAGGAGGCGAAGCGGCTGATGCCTTTGCTCTACCATGTGCTTGGCCTTGGCGACCCCGATGCCACCTTGCAGCATGTCGAGCCCGAGCAGCTGCGGCGGCAAATCCTCTACGCAGTCCGCACGATCATCGAAAGGCGGCTTGCCTTGTCGCCGCTGTTGATTGTCGTCGAAGATCTGCACTGGGCCGACGCCGTGTCGCTCGAGGCGCTGCGTTTCGTGATGGACAGGTTGGAACGCACGCGGTTGATGTTGCTGGTCACGCATCGTCCGGCGCCGGACAACGACCAGCTCGACTCAAGTCGGGTCAGTCACACAGCGCTCAGGCTTTCGCCGCTCAACACTGATGACGGACGCGGGCTGCTGGCGGCGCTGTTCGGTGAGAGCTGGGTAAAGTCCGCAGGCAGGCTTGTCGACCAGATCCTCGAGCGCGCCGGCGGCAACCCGCTTTTTATAGAGGAGATCGTTCGCGGCCTGATCGATCGCGGTGTGCTGATGCGCGAGGGCCAGCGATGGCGGACTGCGGCAGGCGAAGTCGCAACCGGCATTCCCGCCACTATCCAGGCAATGCTGCTTGCCCGGGTCGACCGGCTGCCCCAGGAGGTGCGCCGGTTGGCCCAGGAAGCCGCGGTGATCGGCCCGCGCTTCGATGCCACACTTTTGAAAGCCGTGACAGCCGAACCCGGCCGCTTGGAAGCCGGCTGCGAACTGCTTTGCGATGCCGAAATCATCGAGGAGGTCGCCGGATCAGGCTCGATCTCGTCGCCAAGCTACCGCTTTACGCAAACGTTGCTGCAGGACGTGATCTACCAGAATCTGCTGTTGCAACGCCGGACCGATATCCACGGGCGGGTCGGTGCCGCCTTGGAGCAGCTGTGTGGCGAGAAGCCGGAACGGCTCGAGGATTTGACCGTGCTCGGTCATCATTTCGCGCAGAGCGCGGAGCGGGAGAAAGGCGCGCATTACTTGCAGGCGGCGGGCGATCGCGCTCGCATGATATACGCCAACGACGACGCCCTTCGTTTCTACGAGCGAGCGCTGACTGCGTTGGGCGCGATCGGGCAAACGCCGCTCAAATTGGCAATCGCGGAGCGCATTGCCGATTTGAGCGGCCCGGTAGGCCGCCGCGAGGTCGCGCACCAGCACTACGAAACGGTGCTGCAGGCATATCGGGAATCAGGCAATCGTGTCGCGTCGGCACGAGTTTTGCGCAAGATCGGTCGGCTGCTCTGGGACGTCGGCAAGCGGGACAACGCAGAATCCCGCTATGCGGAAGCCGCAGCGCTGCTCGAAGGAGCGGATGCCCCGATCGAGCAGGCGCAGCTGTGGCAAGAACGTGGCCGACAGGCGTTCCGTAGCGGAGATCACGCTCGCGCAGCAAAATGGGCAGACGCGGCGCTGGATGGCGTACGCACTCTGACAACGGAGCATGTCTCCGAGGAAGGGCGTGACGCCACTCTTGTGACCGCCGAGGCACTCAACACCAAGGCTGTCGCGCTGGCTCGCCTTGGGCGAAACCTTGAAGCGGTACGCCAGATCGAGCGTAGCATTGAATTGGCCGAAGCCGCCGGCCTGCTGGGCACGGCCTGCCGCGGCTACACCAATCTCGGCGTGCTTTACACGACCATCGATCCGGCACAGGCGATAAAGGTCTGTCGGCGCGGTCTTGAAGTGGCGCGCCATATTGGTGATTTGGGCTTTCAGGCGCGCCTCCTCGCGAACCTGGCGGTTGCTTGTTGTACTTTCACGGATCGTTGCCCAACGGAGGGCGTGCCTGCTGCCGAGAAGGCCATCGAGATCGACCGGGCACTCGACCAGCGCGAGCACCTGCCGGTGCCGTTGATCGTGCTTGCGCAGATCCACCAGTGCAACGGTCGTCCGGAACTGGCGGTTGGCTTGTTCCACGAAGCACTGGACGTAGCGCGCGAAACGAGTGAACCCCAACTGCTGTTTCCGTGCTATGATGGTCTGGCAACGCTTAATCTCGACCTCGACAATCTGGCCGAGGCCGAACGCTACTTTTCCCTGGCGCAGGGTATATGCGCCCAGCACGGGCTAGACCCGGAAGCGCTTGTGGTGCTGCCTTTTCTCGACTAGCCGGGTGGGAGGTTGAACAATGTCCGCGCGTATTGACTTGGTACCGCTTCAGCCAGGCGATCGTGCGCCGAACGTGGTGCTCGACGCCATAACCCAGGAAGGCAAGATCGCGCTTGACGACTTCCGCGGACAAAAACCGGTGCTGGTTGGCCTGTTTCGAGGTCTGCATTGTGCGTTTTGCCGACGCCATATCGCCGCCCAGGCGCGGCTTGATCCGGAACTGCGCGAAAAGGGGGTGGAAAGCCTGACGGTGGTCAACACGCCGATCGAACGGGCGCGTCTCTATTTCCGCTACCACCCGATGCCGAATCTGCTTGCGGCTTCCGACCCTGAACGCGCTTCGCATCGTGCTTTTGGACTGCCCAATCTTGAATTCACCCAGGACGACACGAACTGGCCGTACAAGGTCTCGATGGCAGCGGCAAAGGATATGCGGGTCGACATACCAGGCGAGTTGCCCGCTCCCATGGATCCTTTTGCGGCCAGCGAATTCCTCGACAAGAAGGACCATTACGAAGTGACCGAGGCCGACCAACAGATGATGGCAACGGGACACGGACAACTGATCGGTCAATTCCTGCTGGACCGGCAGGGGGTGGTCCGCTGGAGCTTCACGGAGGTTCCAGAGGGTGGGCGATACATGTTTGGGGCGCCAAACCCGCAGGAGCTGATGTCAGCCGTATCCCAGGTCGTTCAATAGACTTGCGAACAAGGTAGTCGGGCGGGACACCGATAAAAAAGCAGAACCCGGTTTGTTGACCGGTCATCCGAGCACGGCCTCGACACGCGCAACAAAGTCTTCGAGCGAGCGATCCCCGCGAACCTCGATGCGCGGAAGGTCGATGGGATCGCAATCGAGATCCGCCGGCCCGTGTTTGCCGCCGAAGCCGATCCGATAGCCGCATTCCCTGGCCAGCCGGCCAAGCCGTCGGTCGGTGACAGAGAAGGGTGCCGCGAACGCCGTGGTTGGCCGACCGGTCCACCGTTCGACGAACATGCGAGAGCGCAGGAGCTCGGCGGCCAAATCAGAACTCGACAGACCATCGATCGCGCGATGCGTCGCCAGATGGCTTCCGAAGAACGCACCTTCGCCGGCGAGACGTCGCACCGTCCCAGCGTCCATAAGCTGCGTCGGCGGACCGCTGTCGATGTCCCACCGTGCACTTTCCCCTACCAAGTCCGTTACCAGGAACACTTCCGCGGTCAGGTCGTTCGCGCGCAAGATCGGCCAAGCATGGTCGGCAAAATTCTGGAAGCCGTCATCGAAGGTGATGAGCACCGGGCGGCCAACGAAAGGTTCACGGTTGGCGATGGACCATCCCAGTTGCTCGGACGTGATGGCGTGAAAGCCATTGGCGCGCAGCCATGCCATCTGGCGGTCGAATGCGGCGGGCGTGAGCCGAAAACGGGCGAGCGCGGCTGGACCATCATCGGCGATGCCGTGGTACATGAGGACAGGGACATGCTGCCGCCGCTCGCTGCGCGCGACGTCGCGGCGCAAGGCCCGTGCCCCGCCCCAGACGATATTTCGCGCGACTCCAACACCGATGGGCGCGTGGATTGGCACATGATCAATCACCGGGTCCGTCGCCACGCCGTCCGGTGACAGGCGGCGGAAGCGGTCTATGCGATAGAGCTCGGTCTGGATCGACCGCTCGAGGACGAGGCCTTCGGTCGCCGCCAGCGTCTCCGAGATCGCTTGTGCGCCGAATGTGTTCCAGTCGAAGCCCGTCCTCTCAACATTGTCTCGGAGCACGAATGCGTGTGCGCTGACGACACTGCCGCCAGGCGTCAACGCCTCAACAAATTTCTTGGCGATGCGCCGCAACTCAGCGAGATCGTCCAGGTAGTAGAGCACTTCCGAACAGACGATCAGATCCATCTTGCCCGGAAGCGTTTCCGCGGAGAAATCCAGTACGCCGAAGTCGACATTCGGCTGACCGCTGCATCGCGCGCGCGCCCGCTCGACGGCTACGCTGGAGATGTCAGTTGCGGTCAAATGGCCGACTCGCGGCGCCAGCTGCCGCGTGAAGTGGCCCTCCGCGCAGGCCAGTTCAAGCGCCCGTCCGATGAGACCGGCAGGCAGAATTTCGAGCTGCCGCTCATACTTTTCCTGCTCATAGGGCGAACGATAGTTCCAGGGATCCTCGGTCGCGAAACGGCGATTCCAGAACGACGTGCGATCAGTACCGTTGTCATCCGCGGCCGGTTTACGGCGCGGTGCCGCAAATGGCTCTGCAGGTTCGGCGCTCGACCGAACCAGTTCCTGCGCTTTCGCGGCCAATCGCGCCAGCTTGCCGAAGTGGCTATCCGGATCGGACGGAGGCTCCGCCATGGACAACGATGCCTCGGCTTCAGACATGTTTGACTTGTCGGCGACGCCGCTCTGCGAGGCCAACTCAATCCAATGGCTCCTTGTCACTTTCCCGAGCGCGCCGAACTGCACGCGAGCCTCGATCCGGCCGTCCATCATCAGATACGCATAAATTCGATCGATTCCTTCCGGCAGGTCGGTGGAGGCCGGATTTCCAACGTCGACGCGAATTCCGAGTGTCCGCGTCAGTCTGCGCGGCGCGGCGAGATCGTCGGAGTCGAGAAGCATTTGCTCAAGGTGATACTGGACGCGGCGACCCGCTGCGGGATCGTCCCAGACCCTGCCGAGTTCGACGATCAACTCGGTGAGGGGGCCACCGAACCTGTCCCACCTGGCAGCCAATTGCGCTGGCACCGACAGGCTTCCTACCATAAGGCCATCGAAGACCACCCTGGCGATCTCACGCGCCCATTTGCGTGCTGCCGGGACCGCGCGCAGGGACTGCGCGTCGATTGAGCAGGCGCCGCGGCCGCAATCCGACGCGGCGTTCCACAGCGCGAACCACGCGAGTGCTTCGGCAGCGGAGCAGCCGTTCGCGTCGATCGCTCCATTGGCGTGAACCGATGCCGGGTGTTCGACCCTGGGATCAGGAGAAAAGCCGCGGACGATCACGATTGCCGCATCTGCCAGCATCTGCGTCGAATTGCAGGAGAGCGAGTTGGGGCTGACCCGATGGAAAGCGAGAGGCTCGTCGACCATCACCCAACGTTTGCCCAGACGTGCGAGACGCTGCCACAGGTCCCAGTCCTCGCAGGTGCGCAGCGACACATCGAAACCGCCCAACTCGACAATTGTCTTCCGATCGACCAGCAGCGCGTGAGTGCGAATGGCGCGCCGGCGCGCGAAAGTTTCGAAGGGCTCGATCGCAACCTCTGTTGAGATGCTCGACGGGGTCAGTTCGCCGTCGGGCATCACGCGCCGAGAACCGCAAAAGGCGGCCACCGCATCGGGAGCGGTTTTCAGAGCGGTCAGCATTTTTGCAAGGAAGCTGGCATCCACCCAATCGTCCGCATCCAGAAACATGAGCCATTGGCCGCGCGCTGTCGAAATCCCGCTGTTGCGCGCGCCGGCGGCGCTGCGCGCGCAAGAGCTCAATGTGCGAAATCGGGCATCGCGCTCAACATAACCGGCGATGATCGCGGGGGTGCGATCCGTGGAGGAGTCATCGACGATGATCGCCTCCCAATCCGCTATATCCTGATCGAGAAGGCAATCGAGTGCGCGCGCCAGCGTTGCCTCGGCGTTGTGCGCAGGAACCACGATTGAAACCAGAGGATTATGCGCCACGCCGTCTTACCCGCGCCTGCTTCGAACGTAGAACAAAAGTCCCAAACCATAGCCCGCGATTTCCTGCAGGCAAACAAGACTTGAAAACAGGCTTGAATGGAGAGCGCTCATGCCCGACGGTTTAGAATTAGGCCCGTGCGCCGGGGCGGTGTTTTCGCGTCACATCCGAGGCACTCGCGCTTACCGAAGGGGCTGTCGGGTGTGACTGGATTAGCGTAAGCTACTGTTCACAGGGGGTGCAAAACATGCACCGTGTCATCGCCCTAGCGATCCTAGTTCTGGCGGCCGTGTTCAGTTCCGCGAGGGCTGAAGTGCTGATCGGGGTCTCGTCTGCGATGACAGGGCGACTTGCCTGGATCGGCGAGCAGGGGCAACGCGGCGCGGAGAGGGCGGTGGCCGACCTCAACGCGGCGGGCGGCGTGCTCGGCCAGAAGGTGAGGCTGATCTCGGTCGACGATTTCTGCGATCCCGAGCAGGCGGTCGCGGCCGCCCAGAAGCTGGTGGCTGACGGGGTGGTGCTCGTCGTCGGGCATTATTGCTCTGGAGCCTCGATCCCCGCATCAAAAGTGTATGAGGCGGCGGGCGTCGTGCAAATATCCCCAGGCTCGACCAATCCGCAGCTGACCGAACAGGGCCGTGGCAATGTCTTCCGCACCATTGGCCGCGACGACGCGCAGGGTTTCATCGCCGGCAACTACCTTGCCGATCACTGGGGCGACAAGAAGATCGCAATCCTTCACGACAATTCGACCTATGGGAAGGGTCTCGCCGACGAGACCAGGAAGCAGCTGAACAAACGGGGCGTGACTGAAGTTTTTTACGACGCATACAGGCCTGGGAAGGACGACTATTCAGCCGAGGTCGCTGCGTTGCAGACCGCCGGCATTTCGGCCTTGTATGTGGGCGGGTATCATGCCGACGTTGCGCTGATCGCTCGCGCTGCAGGCGACCGGGACTACACGCTTCAGCTCATATCCGGAGATGCTTTGGCTACCGAGGAATTCGCCCTGATCGCAGGCTCAGCGGCGGAGGGGACCCTGTTCACCTTCCCGGCGGACCCGCGGCGAAATGCCGGCGCGGCCGCGATCGTGGAGCAGTTCCGTGCGGACAACTTCGAGCCCGCGGGCTATACGCTGTTGAGCTACTGCGCGGTGCAGGTCTGGGCCCAGGCGGTGGCGAAGGCAGGTTCGCTGGCGCCAAAGGCGGTCATAGCGGCACTGCGCGAACAGCAATTCGACACCGTCATTGGCAGGGTCGATTTCGACGCCAAGGGCGACCTCACGAGGCAGAGCTGGGTTTGGTACGTCTGGCGGGGCGGGGAGTACGTGCCGGTTGAATAGGGTGCGCCGAACGCCGGCGTGACGCTGAGACGTCTAGTCTGATGCAGACCAGTGTGGCTGGATTGTTCCGACTCCCCACGATGCTTGAACGCCTCGGCATACGCGGTCGGCTGTTGCTCGCCTTTTTCGGGATCAGCGGCCTTGCGGTGCTGGCTACCGCCGCGGCGCTTTATGCCTTCCTCGATGTCGGCGACGTCGTCGACCGAATTACCAGGGATCGGGTGCCGCCGGCGCTGGCCTCCCTCCAGCTGTCGCGCCAGGCCGAACGGGTCGCCGCTGCCGCGCCCTCGGTGCTGGCGGCGACAAGCAAGGCTCAGCACAGCAAGGTCTCGGCGGCCGTCGCGCTCGAGATGTCCCGCCTCGAGGCCCTGCGTACGGATCTCAAAGATGCTACGCTGGGCACAGTGCCTTTAGCTGAGATCGAGGAAGCTGCGGTTGTCCTGAGGCGCAACCTGAAGGAGCTCGACTCTCTTGTTGTCGCCCGCCTCGATGTGGTCGCCCGCAAGGAGGAGCTTCTGAACCGCCTCGCCGCGACGACGACCGGCAGCCAACGCCTTCTGGCCACCGGCATCGTCGTGATGGATTCCAGGCTCCCGCAATGGCGGGCGGTCGCGGCCGATACGTCGCTGTCGCCCGATCGACGCGCAGCGACAATGGCCGACATGGTCCACGCGATTGCGGCTTACATCCCCCAGCAGAAGGCGCTGCTGGAGATCTCGGCGGTCAACGACGCGCTGGTGAAGGCCGCGACCGCGCCGACGCGAGGCGACCTGGCGTTGATCCTGTTTCCGCTGCACCGCTCGCTTGCCGCTCTGGAAACGGCTTCCTCGGAGATCGACGAAAAGCTGCAAACCCGTTTTCGGCTGCGGGTGGACGAGTTCGAGGCACTCACCGATGGTGAGAGCAGCATCCCGAAGGCACGGGAGGAGGAGCTTGCGGTCCTCGCGCAGGGCGAAAAACTTCTGGCCGAAAACAATCGGCTGTCGCGCAGTCTGACCGCAGCCGTCGACCGTCTTGTCGCCGCAGCGGACCGCGAGATCGCTGCCTCCGGTCGCGAAGCCGCGCTCGTCCAGCGCTACGGCACCGGAGTTGTCCTCGGCTCTGCCTTTCTCAGCCTGTTGAGCTCGGTTCTGGTCGTCTGGCTCTATGTCGACCGCAGCCTTCTCGCCCGTCTGGGAGCGGTGAGTCAGGGCATGCTCGCGATCGCGGGCGGCGACCTTCGTGCGCCGCTGCCGGCGGCGGGCAGCGACGAAATCGGGCGCATGGCCGAGGCGCTGAGCCTCTTCCGGGATACCGCTGTCGAGGTCGAGGAAAAGAACCTGCGCGACGTTGCAGAAGCGCGTCAGCGGCTGGTCGATGCCATCGAAAGCATTTCCGAAGGTTTCGCTCTCTATGACAAAGAGGACTGGCTTGTCCTTAGCAACAGCCGCTACCGCGAACTGCTATACGCCGGTCTGGAGGCAGAGCTAACCCCCGGCATGGCATTCGAGGAGATCATTCGCCGATCCGCGGAGCGTGGCTACATCAGGGATGCCGAGGGTCGGGTCGATGAGTGGGTCGCGGAGCGCCTATGGCGGCACCGTAACCCCGGCGAACCGTGGGTGCAGCGGCGGGGCGACGGACGATGGATCATGATTAGCGAGCGGCGGATCAGCGCCGGCGGCACGGTCGCCGTCTATTCGGACATCACCGAGCTGAAGCAAAGGGAGGAGAACCTCGCCGAGAAGTCCGCTGCCCTGGAAGCGCTTTCCAGCAAGCTGGCCAAATATCTGGCGCCCCAAGTGTACAGCTCGATATTCACCGGCCGCCAAGACGTTAGAATCGCCAGCCAGCGTAAGAAGCTGACCATATGCTTCTCCGATATCGCCGGCTTTACCGAGACCACCGACAAGATGGAATCCGAGGATCTCACCCAGCTCCTCAATCACTACCTGACGGAAATGTCGAAAATCGCGTTGGATCATGGTGCCACGATCGACAAGTACGTCGGCGACGCGATCCTGATGTTTTTCGGCGACCCTGAGACGCGCGGCGTCAAGCAGGACGCGCTGGCTTGCGTGCAGATGGCGCTTGCCATGCAAAAGCGGATCAGCGAGCTTACGGAGGTCTGGCGGGACATGGGGATCGAAACACCGCTGCGCTGCCGCATCGGCATCCATACCGACTACTGCACCGTCGGTAACTTCGGCAGCGAGGACCGAATGGATTACACGATAATCGGCGGCGCCGTGAATCTCGCCTCGCGCCTGGAACAAGAGGCGGCTCCGGGGACCATCCTCATTTCCTACGAGACGTTTGCGCAAGTGAAGGACACGATCGATTGTGAGGAGATGGGGCACGTCCAGGTCAAGGGCATCGCCTATCCGGTCGCTACCTACCGCGTCATCAAGGCCAATCTAGCGGGCGCCTGTCGCGTTGTTCGAACCGAGCTGCCGCACTTCAGGCTGGAACTTGAACCGGGGCTGATGTCCGCCGATGAGCGTGGCGGTGCCGCCACTGCGCTTCGAGACGCGCTGGACCGGCTTTCCCACAAGCCCGGGCAGTAGGAGTTGGGCGCCGCGCCTGCCGGCAAATCACCGAAGCCGCGTCCGAGCAAGTCACGACTACGTATCCGGGCCGGACATGGGTTGAGGTGGTAGCGGAGGAGGGACTTGAACCCCCGACCCCAGGATTATGATTCCCGTGCTCTAACCAACTGAGCTACTCCGCCAGGAGCGGCGAAGAGGCTCGAAGAACCACACCGGTCGTGGGCAATTCGAGGCGTTCGCCAAGGTCGCGCGGATATAAGGTTGGCAGGGTAAAGCTGTCAAGCCGCACGCATCAGCATAATCTCATCCCGGAAAAGCCGCGCCGGGCAGACGCTGAAGTGCATGCATCGGGGTTGAGTTCGACGGGGCACGTCGCTATGTCTCGGCCACGAAATTCTAGAGTTTGAGCGAATGAAGCCGCGCATCGCCGTCCTCGGTTGCGGATACTGGGGCAGCAACCACATCCGCACCCTCAAGGCGCTTGGCGCGCTCCATGCCGTTTCCGACGTCAACCGTGCCCGCGCCGAAGGCTTTGCCAGCGAGCAGGACTGCCTGGCGATCGGGCCGGACCAGTTGTTCGAGCGCGCCGATGTCGACGCCATTGTCATGGCGCTGCCGCCGCAGTTCCATGCCGACATGGCGCTGCGCGCCATCGAGGGCGGCAAGGACGTGCTGGTGGAGAAGCCGATCGCGCTGACGGTCGCGGACGCCGAGCGTTCGGTGCAGGCCGCCAGGAACAATGGCTGCGTCTTCATGGTGGGTCACGTGCTGCGCTTCCACCCCGCCTTCGAGACGCTGAAGGCGCTGATCGACAATGGCGAGCTTGGTGAGGTGCGCTACATCCACTCGCACCGGCTCGGCCTTGGCAAGTTCCACACCGAGAACGACGCGCTCTGGGACCTTGCGCCGCATGACCTCTCGATGATCCTCGCCATCACCGGCACCGAGCCGATCGAGGTCAGGGGCGAGGGCGCGGCACTGCTCGACAACCTCAGCGACTTCGCGCATCTGCACATGCGCTTTCCGAACGGCGTGCGCAGCCATCTCTTCGCTTCTCGTCTCAATCCCTATCGCGAGCGCCGGCTGACCGTGGTCGGAACCAAGGCGATGGCGGTGTTCGACGATGTCGAGCCGTGGGAGCGCAAGCTTGCCGTCTACAGGCACGCTGTCTGGCAGGACAGCGGCCAGTGGGCGTTCACCGCCAACGAGCCTTCCTACGTTGCGGTCGGCGAAGGCATGCCGCTGACGCGCGAGCTCGCCCACTTCATGCAGTGCATCGAGACGCGCGCCGAACCCCGCACCGACGGCGAGGAAGCGATCCGGGTGCTGCGCATCCTGACGGCTGGGACGGTGGCGCATAGCGGGTCGCCCGCTTAAGGCGCGACCACAAAAGGAATCCTGAGGCAAAGCGCCCGATTGAAGGCGTGGGTTACTCGGCGGGGACGTGCGCGGGCTGCTGCGCAAGCCTGGACAGCATCGCCTCGGCCTCGGCGCCGCGCTCGGAGCGCTCGATAAAGCCGCCGCCATAGACTCGCGCCTCATCGCCGTCATCGGAATAGAGCACGCAGGCCTGTCCGGGCGCGATGCCGGATTCGCCGTCGACCAGCTCGACCGAGGTCACGCCGTCGCGGTGATGCAGCACGGCCGGGCGCGGCGGCCGGGTCGAACGGACTTTTGCGAAAAGCTCGATCCCGCCGGCCGGAACGTCGGAGAGCGGGCCGTCGCCGAGCCAGTTCATGGCGCGCAGGTAGATCCTGTGCGTCTCCAGCGCCTCGCGCGGGCCGACAATGACGCGGGCGCGGTCGGCGTCGAGATGGACGACATAGAGCGGCTCGCCCGAAGCGATGCCGATGCCGCGGCGCTGGCCGATCGTGAAGCGCAAGATGCCTTCGTGACGCCCGAGCACGCGACCGTCGATATGGACAATATCGCCCGGATTGGCGGCCGCCGGCTTCAGCTTGGCGATAATGTCGGAGTACTTGCCCTGCGGCACGAAGCAGATGTCCTGGCTGTCCTGCTTGGCGGCGACCGTCAGCCCCATCTCCTCGGCGATCGCCCGCACCTGCGGCTTGGGAAGTCCGCCGAGCGGGAAGCGCAGATAGTCGATCTGCGCCTGGGTCGTGGCGAACAGGAAATAGCTCTGGTCGCGGTCTGCATCGACCGGCCTGTAGAGCGCGCGATGCGCGCCATTGGCGCGCGAGCGGATGTAATGGCCCGTGGCCAAAGCATCGGCGCCGAGATCCTGGGCGGTGGCCAAAAGGTCCGCGAACTTGACCGTCTGGTTGCAGGACACGCAGGGGATAGGCGTCTCGCCGGCGACGTAGCTCTCGGCGAAGGGATCGATGACCGCCTTGCGGAAGCGCTCTTCATAGTCGAGCACGTAATGCGGGATGCCGAGCGTCTCGGAAACGCGGCGGGCATCGTCGATGTCCTGGCCGGCGCAGCAGGAACCGGCGCGGTGCGTTGCCGCGCCGTGGTCGTAAAGCTGCAGGGTGACGCCGACAACATCATAGCCGTCGCGCTTCAGGATGCCGGCAACGACCGATGAATCGACGCCGCCCGACATCGCGACGACGACGCGGGTGTCTTCTGGGCGTCGGGGAAGATCGAGGCTGTTCATGGTTCTTTCAATCTGCGTGGCGCTGGCTGCCAATGGCCGGAATATAGGTCAAGCATCCCGGCGGCGCCAGCTTGGCTCCTCAAGCGATTTTATCGGGCAAAATCAGGGCCGGACCCCGATTATCTCAAATGCCGAACGAAAACCTAACGCGACGTTCACGATCCTTACCTAGTCATTAGGCTTCGCTTAGGCAATTTTTAAAGCTGTGGCGGTACGGTGGCGGGGATTGGGTCTTTGAGTTTTTAGTAGAGAGTACGATGACCGATCTGGTTAGACCTAGAGTCAAATATGTTATCGGGCCCGACGGCAGCCCTCTCACGATAGCCGATCTACCGCCGACGAATACACGGCGCTGGGTTATCCGGCGCAAGGCGGAAGTCGTCGCGGCGGTCCGCGGCGGACTACTCAGCCTGGAAGAGGCCTGCCAGCGCTACAAGCTGACCACCGAGGAGTTTCTCTCCTGGCAGGCATCGATCGACGAATATGGCCTTGCCGGGCTGCGCACGACGCGGATCCAGCAGTACCGGCACTAGGCTCCGACTGCCGGAAACCAAAGAAGGGCGCGGAACTCCGCGCCCTTTTGCTTCCGGGATCTGCGCTGATCAAACCGTCAGCACAACCTTGCCGATCGGTCGGGTGGCGAGGAAGGC
The DNA here is from genome assembly GCF_029625865.1 of Mesorhizobium sp. WSM4887. Classification (NCBI taxonomy): domain Bacteria; kingdom Pseudomonadati; phylum Pseudomonadota; class Alphaproteobacteria; order Hyphomicrobiales; family Phyllobacteriaceae; genus Mesorhizobium; species Mesorhizobium sp. WSM4887. The sequence continues at coordinate 1,467,426 of NZ_JARTVP010000001.1, read as the reverse complement.
ATGGGCGGCACCCGCCTGGTTCAGCGGAAAAGCCTTCGCCACGTGCACGGCGAGCTTCCTGGCATCGACTAGCCTGGCGAGTTCCACCAGCCCCTCGCGATCCGGCACCACCGACATGCGCTCGACGCGGATGTTGCGCTCCCCGGCCTTGACCCTTGTCGCATCGTGGACGTTGAGCAGCGACACCAGCACGCCGCCTTCGCGCAGCACTTTCAGCGACCGGTCGGCATGGTCGCCGCCCATGGCGTCCAGCACCAGATCGATATCGCGGACCTGTTCGGTGAAATCGCCTTTGGTGTAGTCGACGACCTCATCGGCGCCGATCGAGCGGACGTAATCAAGCTTGTCCGGGCTCGCAGTGGCGATGACCCAGGCGCCGCGCGCCTTGGCTATCTGCACGGCAAGATGGCCGACGCCGCCGGCGCCGGCGTGGATCAGGACGCGCTGGCCGGATTGCAAACCGCCGTGGCGGACGAGACCCTGCCAGGCGGTCAGCCCGGCCAGCGGCAGCGCCGCGGCTTGGGCATGGTCGATGGCGGCAGGCTTGGCTGCGATCTCGTCCACCGGCGTGGCGACGAACTCGGCATAGGCGGCGGCCTGCTTGGGGAAGCGCGGCATGCCGAAGACCGCATCGCCGACCTTGAAGGCGGTCACGCCGGTGCCCAGCGCCTCGACGGTGCCCGAGATATCCCAGCCGAGAATGAAAGGTGGTTCGCCGATGAGAGGGAAGTAGCCGGCGCGCACCGCGCCATCGACCGGGTTGATGCCCGCGGCCTTGACGCGGACCAGAACTTCGCTGGCCTTGGGCGAGGGGGCCGGCTGTTCGGCGACGAAAAGGACGTCGGGTTCGCCAACGGAATTCTGGGTAACGGCACGCATTGGATGCTCTCCTGCTTGATTGCTGCCGCTATCATTTGGATAGTAACAATCGCTTGTCTAGTATGCACCTTTCGGATATATAGGTATCTCATGGATAGTGAAGACAGCGGTTCCTTTGGCTACGATGCATTCCGGCGCACCTGCCCGTCGCATACGGTGCTCGAAATGCTGGCCAGCAAATGGGTCTATCTGACGGTTTGCGCGTTGCGGCGCGGCCGCCTGCGCAATGGCGAGCTCGCCCGCAAGCTGGAAGGCATCACGCCGAAAATGCTGACGCAGACGCTGCGCGTGCTGGAGCGCGACGGGCTCGTCCGGCGCGAGGTCTATCCGGTCATACCGCCGAGGGTCGAGTATGAATTGACGGAGCTCGGCCAGAACCTTGCGGGACTGCTCAGCCAGATCAGGTCCTGGGCGGAAGAGCATGCCCCCGACATCAAGGAAGCCCGAGCGCGGGCATCGGTGGACCATCAGGATGATGAAACGGCGATGCTGCCCTAAGCCGGAGGCCGGGCTTTTTCGGCTCGTGGTTCGAAACGGCGATCAGGCAGCGCTCCGAGGGATCAATTGCGCTCGGCGGTCAGCCGATCATGGCGCTGCGGCCGCCCACTTCCGCGTCGCGGATCTTGCTGTCGCGCGATTCCAGCATCTCCGCCTTGGAAAGCTCCGCTTCAGCTTCGCCGAGTAATGATTCGGCCATGGTTCGCTGCTGGGCGAGATCGTTCTGCGAGTTCCTGAGGTTGTCGCGGCGCAGGCGTGCCGCCTTGGCGAAGGTCGGATAGGCAAAATGATTGATGTCGGTGATGCCGGCTTTTTTCTCTTCAGCGACGATTTGCGCCTCCAACTCGACGGCCATGCGTTCGAATTCGGCGATCATCATGTCCAGCTGCAACAGCTGGCGCCGCTTCTCATTCACCTGAAACTGCTTCAGCCGAACGAGGTTTTCACGTGACTTCATGACTCGGTACTCCGCAAAACGCACACCTGCATATCGTCCCATCGACCTCGAAAGGCCTACGCGTCGCCCGTTTCCACCGGCTTTCCCCGCTCTATGGGAAACAAAGCCCTAAAGATTTTTGCCGGCGGTAACCATTCGTTTACGGGCATTGTTAATCATACGGGCGAGGACTTAAGGCCGGGTAAAAATTCCGGACAGCGGCAGGAAGCGCGGCCTGCGAGTCTCTGGAGTCACTTAGGCTTGCTTATTAATGTGGTGCATGAGCGATTTGGGTCTACGATTCGTTATTAAATTCAAGTGGGTGTAGAAAGGGGTTAAAAAATCTGATATCGTGACCGACACGAAATTAGGATTTGTTAACCAGTCGGTGGCACCTTCTGTTCAGGCAATCACTGCTCCGGGTTCGGGACGGGTCGTGACGCGGCCCGGCGGCAGAAAAGGGGAATGAAATGCGTGTTCTGCTGATTGAAGACGACAGTGCAACCGCACAGAGCATCGAGTTGATGCTGAAATCGGAAAGCTTCAACGTCTATACGACCGACCTTGGCGAAGAAGGGGTCGATCTCGGCAAGCTCTACGATTACGACATCATCCTCCTCGATCTTAACCTTCCCGACATGTCGGGCTACGAGGTGCTGCGCACGCTTCGCCTCTCCAAGGTCAAGACGCCGATCCTGATCCTCTCCGGCATGGCCGGCATCGAGGATAAGGTGCGCGGCCTCGGCTTCGGCGCCGACGACTATATGACCAAGCCTTTCCACAAGGACGAGCTGGTGGCGCGCATCCACGCCATCGTGCGCCGCTCCAAGGGCCACGCCCAGTCGGTCATCACCACCGGCGACCTGGTGGTCAATCTCGACGCCAAGACGGTCGAGGTGGGCGGCCAGCGCGTGCACCTGACCGGCAAGGAATATCAGATGCTTGAGCTGCTCTCGCTGCGCAAGGGCACGACCCTTACCAAGGAAATGTTCCTCAACCACCTCTATGGCGGCATGGACGAGCCGGAACTGAAGATCATCGACGTCTTCATCTGCAAGCTGCGCAAGAAGCTCGACGCAGCGTCCGGCGGCCAGAATTACATCGAGACGGTGTGGGGCCGCGGCTATGTGCTGCGTGAGCCGGAAGACATCCGCGTCAGCGCCTGATCCTCTGCCAATTCACACAAAACCCGGCTCAGGCCGGGTTTTTGTTTGGGGTGTCGAAAAGCTCAGGCCGCGATCTTCAGGAAGCGGAAGCTCTCGAGCAACTGCGCGCGGTTGAAGGGCTTCAGCAGGTAACCCTGGGCGCCGGCACGTTTCGCTCGCATGATCGAGCCGACATCGACTTCGACGAGCGAGACCAGGATCTGCGGCTTGACGGGGCTTTCGATGGCACGGATGCGGCGAATGAGGTCGACCGCCTGCATATCCGGCAGGCCGCCGTCGACAACAATGACATCGGGCATGTCGCCGGAGCAGATCTCGATCGCATCAAGCCCGCTGGCCGCCTCGAAGACCACGATGTCCGAGCCGCCAAGGATACGCTTCGCGACCTTCCTGATGACGCTCGAGTCGTCCACGAACAGGCAGCGTTTCATTTCCGGGTCCTCTTTGCCATCTGCCGAACCGGCAATCCGGTAACCGGGAGGCACCCTAGAACAATCTGGTAAAGAAGCCGAAAAGCGGTTAGGTAAAGTTTTTCCAAAGAACCGCTTTGCGCGTTTTTGCCCTGCGATGCATTGCAGTGCCAAGCGGCAGGCAATGCTTCGATCGCACTGCCAGATGCAAGATCAGTGACAATGGATACTTGACCTATTCTTGGCTGTCGCCTCAGGCCGCCGACAACACGATCTCATCGGCCGTCGCATGGATCGAGATCGTCATGTTCGCCTCGCGCGCCAGAAGCAGCGTGTAATAAGGCTGGACCGAGTGGGCGTCGATTGGCTCCTCGGGCTTGTGGCCCGAATGCAGCTCGAGGAATTTCGGCGGCACCCGCAGCATGGGGCCGCTCGCCGACAGCGAGAAACGCGGTTCGGTCTCGAGGTTCTCCAACGTGACAACCAGCCTGCCGCCACGCGGTATGGCGGCATTGGCGACAAGAATGAGATTGAGCAGAAGCTTGACCTTGTTCTTGGGCAGCAGCGCGCGGGCGCCGTTCCAGACAAGTTCCGGCTTCTCGTTCTTCAGGAAGGCAATGGCCACGGCCTCGGCGTCGCCGGTATCGATCATCATGCCGGCGGAGCCCGCGGCGCCGAAGGCGATGCGGGCAAACTGCAGCCGCGCCGAGGCGTTCCTGGCGCTCTGGCGAATCAGCTTCATGGCGTCTTCGTCGGCGCCGCCTTCATCGAGCAGTTCGAGGCCGTTGTTTATGGCGCCGACCGGGGAAATGATGTCGTGGCATACGCGGCTGCACAAAAGCGCAGCCAGATCGGGGGCGGAGAGGGTGAAGAGCTCGGCCATCGGAGAAATCCCTGCTGGTTCACATGTCATGGCCGAACGTTGTCGCGCCCGCTACGCGAATCACGCTCTTTTCCAAGGCCTTCTGAATACACAGCGTCCGTCCATGCATCAACAAATCCACAGCTGCGGACAGCGAAAATGGTGCGTGATGCCGCGAAATTGAGGCTGATAGAGATCGTGTCAGGCTCTTCAGCCCTCGAACCGCCATCTTCCTGCGCCAGCTTAATGGTTGAAAAAGGATTACGGCATAGTTTGCCCGTAACAGTCATCTCGAAACGGCCGCCAAGAGCCGTAGGGATACGAGGCGTCGGCGAAAGTGCTCCCTGACGGAGATTGGAAGCATGTTTTCCCGATTCTTTGACCGGATGTTCGTCCGCGTCCTCACCATGACGATCGCCCTCTCGGGTGCTCTCATCCTCTCAACCTCGGCGTCGCGGGCCCAGGAATACACCGCGCAAGAGATTGTCGATTCCGGCCACAAGTTCTTCGGCGCGACGTCGGGAGGCCTCGCCACCGTGGTCGAAAAGGTGTTCGCGTCCTACGGCCTGCCAAACGGTTATCTGCTCGGCGAGGAGGGATCCGGCGCGCTGATCGGCGGCCTGACCTATGGCGAGGGCACGCTGTACACCAAGAACGCCGGCGACCATAAGGTGTTCTGGCAAGGCCCATCGCTCGGCTGGGATTTCGGCGGCGAAGGCTCGCGCGTGATGATGCTGGTCTACAATCTCGACGATATCAGCAGCCTCTACAACCGCTTCGGCGGCGTCGCCGGATCGGCTTATGTCGTGGCGGGCGTCGGCTTCAACGTGCTGCAAAGCAACAGAGTGCTGCTCGTTCCGATCCGCACCGGGGTCGGTGCCCGGCTCGGCGTCAATCTCGGCTATCTGAAGCTGACCGAGCGGGCGACGTGGAATCCGTTCTGACCGGACAGGATTGCCACAGCCGCTCGGATAAGACTGATCGTGCCGCGGCGTGCTCTTGCCGCGGCGCTGGATTTCCGCCATGCCAAGGTGGCACAGTCGGCATGGCGGGTTGCCGCCTCGCATACGGATAGTCCACCTTGGTCCAGTCGATCCTGTTCTTCGCACTCGGCTTCCTCTGCGCGGCCTTTCTGGTGTCGCTGATCGCGCCGGCCGTCTGGCGGCGGGCCGTCGTGTTGACACGCCGGCGCCTTGAGGCCTCGATGCCGCTGACGCCTGCCGAGATGCTGGCCGAGAAGGACCGTATCCGCGCCGAGTTCGCCATGAACACGCGCCGACTCGAGATGAACATCAAAAATCTGAAGGAAAAGGTGGCCGAGCAACTGGTCGAGATCGGCCGCGCCCAGGAGGCCCTGAAGGGACTGGCGGTCGAGAAGAAGGACAAGACTCAGGCGCTTTCCGATCTGCAGGCCAAGAACGCGGAGCTCAGGCTGCGCGAGGAAGAGTTGCACAAGATTACGGAAAAGCTGGCGCAGGCGGAGCGCTCGCTGGAGAAGCGCGCGCTGGAGCTGCAAAAGCTCGAGCAGATGTATGACGAAGCCAGCTTTTCTTCCTCAAACCGCCAGATCGAGCTCGTCGCCCGCGAATCGGAACTGGACAAGCTTGCCAATGACATTGCGGTGCTGCGCAGCCAGCGCAAGGAAGCGGACCGGCGCAATCAGGAACTGGCAGCGGAAAGCAAAGCCGCCAGGGACGCGCTCAAGGCGGAGAAGAAGCGGACGGCCGAGCTGGACAAGAAGGTCGAACGGCTGCTTGCAACCCTTGCCGACCGCGAGGAAAAGCTGGACAGGCGCGAAAAGGAGCTGGCGCGGATGCGCGAACGCCCAAGCAAAGATCATGCGGTAAATGGCGGAACGCATAAGGCCGACGAAGTCCAAGGGATCGACAATGCCATCGCCAAGCTCGAAGGCGATCGCGAGCGGCTAGAGGCGCGGCTGACGGCGCTTGCGCGGGAGAACAAGCGGCTCAAGACCGATCTTGCCGCGCTCGAAACGGCACAGCCCGAACAGGCAGGCGAGGCACCGCGCGCCGGTGCGGCGCTTCGCGAACAAATGAACGAACTGGCCGCCGAGGTCGTCAACCTGACGATGAGGCTGGAAGGGCCGGATTCTCCGATCGCCAAGGCCTTGGCGACCCCTCGCGACGAGCGGCAAGATATTGGCGAGCGCGGCATCAGCCTCGCGGACCGTGTCAGGGCCTTGCAGAAGGCTAACGCAAGCAACTGATCCGAATGACGTGGCGAGCGGAGCGTCTGGTCGCTGCTCCGCTATCGTTTCGAGAAGTGATGCAGGGCGATGGCCGATGCGGCTGCAACGTTCAGGCTGTCGAATCCCTCCGCCATGCCGATCCGTACGGTCCGCAGGCGACTGAGCAGGGTCTCGGGCAGGCCTTCGCCTTCCGTGCCGAGAAAGAGGGCCAACCGAGACGTTCTTTCCGCAGCGCGGATGTCCGTTTCGCCGCGCGGCGAGAGCGCGAACTGGGCGAAGCCCATCCGGTCAAGCGTTGCGGTCACGCTCATCGCATCGTCGAAGGAGCCGAAGGGCACCTTCAGCGCCGCGCCGACCGAAACGCGGATCGCCTTGCGGTAAAGCGGATCACAGCAGGTGGGATCGAGAAGCACGGCGTCCGCGCCGAAGGCTGCGGCGTTGCGGAAGATCGAGCCCATATTGTCGTGATTGGATATGCCGACCAGAACCACGACCAACGCGCTTGCCGGCAAGGTTTCGAGCAGCACCTCGGCCGGTCGAGGAGAGCCCCGAACGCCAATCGCCAATACGCCGCGATGCATGTGGAAGCCGGCGATCCGGTCCATGACGTCGCCGTTGACGACATAGATCGGGAAGTCGGCTGGCGCCTTGCGCAAGACACCTTCAAGGCCTGCCCGCCTGTTCTCCAGAATGAGGGCCGATTCCGCCGCGAAGCGTCCGGCCGACAGCAGAAGATCCAGCACGACCTTGCCTTCGGCGACGAAGCGCCCATGTCGTCCGACGAGATCGCGCTCGCGGATATCGAGATAGGCGGCGACACGCGGATCCCGCGGGTCGTAGACAGGGATGAGGTTCATAGAAATCTCGCCGGCGAACGGTCGTCAGCAAGGTAAGGGGCTTTGCAGAGCCCGGGTCAAGTCCCGGCGCGACGCATCCTGTAGGCCATCTGAGACAGGTCGCCGTCGCCGAAAATGCCTTCCAGCGTGCGAAGCAGCTCGCGCACCGCGTCGGAGTTGCAGGAATAATAGATCATCTGGCGATCGCGACGCGTCTCGACGATATCAAGCGCTCTCAGCTTGGCCAAATGCTGCGACAGAGCGGACTGGCTCAACTGGACTTTCTCGGCGATGGCGCCGACGGACATTTCGCCCTCGATCAGATAGCTGACGATCAGCAGCCGCTTTTCATTGCCCATGAGCGTCAGAAACGCGGCAGCCGATTCGGCGTTGGCGACTAGCTTGCTTGAGATCATGGATCCCCCATGTTTTCTGGCTCATCCAGCTGCCATGGGGGCAATGGCGGCTGATTTCCACGATATTCAGGTCAGGGAGCGCCGCTGAATCGGCGCTGCAACAAAAGGTAGATCATTTTACCTAAATCTCAAGAGTTGCTTTCGATCCGGGACGATTAACTTTCGCTACTGTGCCCGCCCTGCGGCGCGCCCGGCCTTGGCCATCTCGACCAGCACGGACCGCAACTCGCTGGCAGTGCCGAGAGGCCGAGGGAAGAAGACCCTGCAGGTGGCATCCGGAGAAGCCAGATCCATGCCGTCCGCATCGAAACCCGTAGCGATCCAGCCATCGCCTTCGGCCCGGCCGAAATGGCGCGCATAAATGCAAAGCGCATCGCGATGGTCGGCATTCATGTGGTCCAGCGCCGACTGTTCGCTGGCCCCCAGCTCCTCGACGATCGTGCCGCCGGCGATCAGGTCGGCGCGATCCAGAAGATAGGCTTTGCCGAAGCCGCCATTGAGACTGGCGCGTTCAGGCTCAAGCCGGAATATCGAGAAGTCGCCGAGCCCGGCATAGAGTTTCGCCTTCGGATTGCGGTTGAGATAGCGCCGTTCGGCGCGGGCGTGACCCGCCGATCCGCGCTCCAACCGCAGCGCCTGGCATACAAGCGAGATGCGGGGATGCGCGAGCGGATCGCCCTTGCCGGGTTCGCCGACGAGCAGCGAGCAGCGCGGGTCGGCGAGAAGCGCGCCGGTATGCGCCGACAGCATCGAGACCAGGATCAGCGGCGCGCCGTCGATGTCGGTCGCCACGCCGACCCGGCTTGCCAGCGGCGCCCCGGTGCCGGGCTCGATTGCCGCAAGCGCGCCGAAGCGGGCCGAGCGGACCAGAGTCTTCGCCAGCCTGACGGCCTCGGTGTCGGTCTCGCGGATGACATCCTTCCTGGTCTCGGTCACAGCGCCCACCGCGATAAGTTGATTTCTACTCTCCGGCTATCTGCCAAACAGGCCGGACCTGACAAGGACTTCAATTTCAGTCTCGTCGATGCCGAAGCGTGCCAGCACAGCCGAAGGCCGGCGGTCGGCGACGGTCGGCGCCGCGGCAAGCGTCGAGGCGGCGCTGGAGAAGCGCGGCGCCGGCGTCGGACGTTCGAGCTCGCGCGATCTTGCAAAATTTTGCCGGGCACGGCTCTGCGGATGATCCCTGGCTTCGGTCAGCGACAGGACCGGAGCGACGCAGGCGTCGGTCGGTCCAAACACCTCGGCCCACTCGTCGCGTGTCTTCTCTCTGATCCTCGCGGCAATGGCAGCGCGCATGTCAGGCCACGATGTCCTGTCATATTGGCTGCCGACAAAACGCCGGTCGAGCGGCAACAATCGGGCGAACTCGGCAAAGAATTGCGGTTCGAGGCAGCCGATGGCGACATGCCGTCCGTCCGCCGCCTCGTAAACGTCGTAGAAGGGGGCCCCGGAATCGAGCAGGTTCTCACCGCGTCGCTCGCTCCAGAGGCCGGCCGCCATGAAGGCATGGATCGGAGCCGCGAGCATCGATGCACCCTCGACCATGGCGGCATCGATCACCTGACCTTTGCCGGTGCGCGAGCGCTGGAACAGGGCCGCCAGCACGCCGGCGATCAGCATCATGGCGCCGCCGCCCTGGTCGGCGACAAGGTTGAGCGGCGGCACGGGCGGCGCTCCCTGCCGGCCGACGGCATGCAGCAGGCCGGCATAGGCGAGGTAGGTGATGTCATGACCGGCGCGGCGCGATAGCGGCCCGTCCTGGCCGAAACCCGTGAGGCGGCCGTAGATCAGCGCAGGATTGCCTTCCAGCACGACATCAGGCCCGAGGCCCAGCCGCTCCATGACGCCTGGGCGAAAACCTTCGATGAGAACGTCGGCCTTTTCCGCAAGGCGCAGCAGAAGCTCCGCGCCGTCCGGCCGCTTCAGGTCGAGCCTGAGGATGGAGCGGCCGTGGCGGTCGAGGTCGTGGGCCTCGGGCAAGGATAGAAGCGGCTCTTTGGCGTCCGCCCGCTCGATGCGCAGGACGTCTGCGCCCATCTCCGATAGCATCAAGGCGGCGAGCGGCACCGGGCCGAGGCCCGCCATCTCGATCAGCCTGAGGCCAGCCAACGGCCCTGTCTTGTCGGCGGCTGTCGGCGGCGTGCTCATTTCGCTTTTATTTGGGCGCCATGCGGATCGCGCCGTCGAGGCGGATGGTCTCGCCGTTCAGCATCTGGTTCTCGATGATGTGGAGCGCGAGTGCTGCATATTCCGAGGGCTCGCCGAGGCGAGGCGGGAAGGGCACCGAAGCGCCGAGCGAATCCTGCACCTCTTGCGGCATGCCGGCCATCATCGGGGTCTTGAAGATCCCTGGGGCGATGGTGCACACGCGAATGCCTGAGCGCGCCAGGTCGCGCGCCACCGGCAATGTCATGCCGACGACGCCGCCCTTGGACGCCGAATAGGCAGCCTGGCCGATCTGGCCGTCATAGGCGGCGACCGACGCCGTGTTGACGATGACGCCGCGTTCGCCGCCGGCGAGCGGGTCGAGTTTCGCCGCCCGGTCGGCGACCAGGCGGATCATGTTGAAGGTGCCGATCAGGTTGATCTCGATCACCTTGCGGTATTGATCCAGCGGGTGCGGGCCATCCTTGCCGACCGTCTTCACTCCAATGGCAATGCCGGCGCAATTGACCAGGATGCGCGGTTCGCCGAGCTTTGCCGCCACTTCGGCGATCGCCGCGCTGCCACTGTCTGCGCTGCTGACATCGCATTGAACCGCGATGCCGCCGATATCGGCGGCAACCTTGGCCGCGCGATCGATACCGATATCGAGTATCGCTATCTTGGCGCCCTTGGTGGCAAGGGCGCGCGCCGTCGCTTCGCCAAGGCCGGAGCCACCGCCAGTGACGATCGCGATCTGGCCGTTCGGGGTCATGGTGGCGTCCTCCCAGAATTTCGGATCATGCTACGAAGCGCGCTGCTGCGGCGCAACCTGAATGACCGGATCGATCGAGGACTGCGGATTGGCCGAGGCGCGGACCGCGACCTGGGCCAGGTCGGCAACCCGCGCCGTATCAGCATGACAGACCTCACCGACGAACCGGGCCACCGCGCCAGGCCTGATTTCGTGATGGAGCAGCCGGTCGAGATCGACCGGACGCGGCATGGTGATCTGCCCGCGCGGGAAGCGCTTGAAGCCGAGCGGCCCGTAGTAGGGCTCATCACCGACCAGCATGACGGCCGGCGCGCCGGCCTTCGCGGCGGCTTCGAGCGCGATCGCGACCAGCCTGCGGCCTATGCCGAGATTCTTGAAGGCGGGCCGCACGGCAAGCGGGCCGAGCATCATGGCGCGTCCGGCGCCTGCCGCCACGCGCGTCATGCGCACCGAGGCGATCACCGTCTCGTCCTCGACGGCGACAAAGGACATCGAGCGGTCGTGCCCGCCGGCCTCGCGGATCTTATAGGCGGCCAGCACGAAACGGCCCGGCCCGAAGGCCTCGTCGTTGATGGCTTCGATTTCAGGATCGTGCGCCGGGGTCTCCGGCAGATATTTCACGTCGGCAAGGCTCATGGTCTTTGCGTTCCGGTATGCGAGGAAAGGTTTGCTGCAAGCGGCAGCGTTCGCCAGTCAGCGCTTCATCAAGCGCGGGCGTCCTTTCGTCGTCGGTCGAACCGGATCGTGGCAAAGTCAAACATGGGCGCTTCCGCTAGCATCAATTGTTCCCGGCTGCAATCGGCGCTTTTCACCTTTCTTTTCGCCGTTTGACGAACTGTTCAGCGCCTGGGGGCTTCGACATTTCGGGTAAGCGCCTAGATGTCTGTTGGAACCGCAGGGAGATTTCGCATGGGATTGCTGGTTGAAGGCAAATGGCAGGACCGCTCGACCGTTGCCGACAGCAGCGGCAGGTTCGTGCGTGCCGAAGCGCAATGGCGCGACTGGGTGGCGCGCGACGGTGCGCCGGCGCAAGGGCGCAAACGCGGTTTCAAGGCGGAGCCCGGGCGCTATCACCTTTACGTCTCGCTCGCCTGCCCCTGGGCGCACCGGACCTTGATCTTCCGTGTCTTGAAGAAGCTGGAAGACATCATCTCCGTCTCCGTGGTGCACCATTTCATGGGCGAGAACGGCTGGACCTTCACAGCCGAGGACGGCGCAACCGGCGACACGCTCTACGGCCTCGACTTCCTGCACCAGATCTATGCCAAGGCCGATCGCGGCTATTCGGGCCGCGCGTCCGTACCGGTGCTGTGGGACAAAAGACAGGAAACCATCGTCAGCAACGAGTCGTCAGAAATCATCCGCATGCTCAATTCCGGCTTCGACGAATGGGGTGATGCGAGCCTGGACTTCTATCCGCCGGCGTTGCGTTCCGAGATCGACAGGATCAATGCGCTGGTCTATCCGGCGATCAACAACGGCGTCTATCGCGCCGGCTTCGCCACCTCGCAAGAAGCCTATGAGGAAGCGTTCGGCGAGCTCTTCGCAGCACTCGACACGTTGGAAGAGCGGCTGTCAAAGCAGCGCTATCTTGTCGGCGACCGGATCACCGAAGCTGACTGGCGTCTATTCACCACGCTGGTGCGCTTCGATCCGGTCTATGTCGGCCACTTCAGATGCAATCTGCGCCGGATCGCCGACTATCCGAACCTGTCGAACTATCTGCGCGACCTCTACCAGGTGCCCGGCGTGTCAGGCACGGTCAGCCTGCATCACATCAAGTCGCACTACTACGGCAGCCACAAATCGATCAATCCGACGGGGATAATCCCGGCGGGACCTGAACTCGACTATGCCGCACCACATGATCGCGGCCGGTTCAGGAAGGCGGCATGAGTTACCAGTAGGCCGAGACCTGCACGCCGCCGAAAATTTCGGCAATCCGACGTCGCGTCGCCGGCGTCGCATCTGCCGGCAAACGGTCGAGCGGAAAGAACGCCGCCTCGGCGATCTCATGGTCCGCCGATTTCGGCGCCGTCTGGTTGAAGGCTTCGACCAGATAGAGGCCGACGTGGTCGCGTGTGCTGGCGCGACGGTTGAAGTGCATCGATCTCAGCACCGGCGGAGCCGTCAACGCGATGTTGCCCTCCTCGGCGAGCTCGCGCGCCAGCGCCTCGACAAGCGTCTCGCCGACCTCGACGCCGCCGCCAGGCAACTGCCAGCCCGGAACATAGGTGTGGCGGATGAGGAAGATGGAGTTGGATGCGCGGTCGTAGATCAAGCCGCGCACGCCAAGCGTCATCGGGCGCCGCAGCAGGAAATAGAGATGGAACAGCCTTGCCCGCAGTCCCGCCCAGCCGGTCTGGCGGAACGCCTGTTCCGGATCGGCGCCAGTCATCCACGAAACCGCGAGCGGACAGGAAACGTTGAGTAGAAAGCCCGGACCGGGTCGCTTAAGAAGGGGCTATGCTCAGGCTTGCACATATTTCCGATGTCCATCTGGGGCCGCTGCCCGATGTAACCTATCGCGATCTCGCGTCCAAGCGCGTGCTGGGTTACGTCAACTGGCAGCGCAACCGCCGCCGTCATATGCACGATGCGGTGATCGACACGATTGTCGGCGATATCAAAGCCAACGCCCCCGACCACCTCGCGGTCACCGGCGATCTCGTCAACCTGGCGCTCGATGGCGAGATCGAGATGGCGAAACATTGGCTGGAGACGCTGGGCTCTGCGAATGACGTATCCGTGGTGCCGGGCAATCACGATGCCTATGTGCCGGGCGCCTTCGACAAGGTTTGCCGGTCATGGGCGCCGTGGATGACGGGCGACGGCATCAACAGCCCGATCGACCGCAATTCCTTTCCCTATTTGCGGGTTCGCGGTGATGTCGCTCTGATCGGCGTCACGACGGCGCGGGCCACGGCGCCCTTCATGGCCAACGGCTTCTTCATGGAGGGCCAGGCGGAGCGGCTCGGCAACATCCTCGACGCGACGGCCAGACAGGGGCTGTTTCGCGCCATCATGATCCATCATCCGCCGGTGCGTGGCGCGGTCTCGCAGCATAAGCGGCTGTTCGGTATCGCGCGCTTCCACAAAGTCATTCGCCGGTATGGCGCCGAGCTTGTGCTGCACGGCCACTCGCACTTGCCTTCGCTGTTCACCATCGGTCCGCGCGGCGTCAAGGTGCCGGTGGTCGGCGTGGCCGCCGCCGGCCAGGCGCCGGGCGGCGATCATCCCGCCGCTCAGTACAATCTGTTCGAGATCGGCGGAAAAAAAGGTGGTTGGACCATCCGCCTGACACGGCGCGGCCTGACCGGTCCGGCACTGCCGCCGTCGGACATTCAGGTGATCGAGCTCGGTGCCGATATGCCGGTGGTGCGCGAGCCCGTCGTCAGAAGCTGATCTTCATCTGGGCGATGCGGTCCCAGAACAGCACCAGCGATACCGCCAGGCCGACCAGGGCGCCGGCGGCGATCAAGCCGAGGCCGGCGAAGAAGGTCGTCCAGCCGTTGCGGCGCGTTGCAGCCTGCAAGGGCGGCTCGGCTTCCCGGACCTCGGCTCGATGCAGGCCAGTCACCGCGCTCTCGACCGCGCCTTCCATCATCCGCTGCCGCTCGACGACACGCTCGGCCACGTATCGCGTAACGGCATCGGCGACGGGCTTCATGTCGGTCGATTCGGCCAGCACCACGCGGCCGATGCGCGTGTCCTTAAGGAAGCGGAAGGTGCGGCGATCCCGCCCCATGGCGACATGGCTGACGGCATCGACCCACAGCCGCGGCTGCAGGCCGGAGGAGACGGCGAAGTCGAAATTGTCGATATCCGTCGGCACGTCGGCGAAAACGGGGGCGAGCTCCGCGGCCAGCAACTCGAGCCGCATGCGGTGCGCCTCGCGCATGTCGACCACCACATCATCGCGGTCGGCGAAGGCGTTCTTGACGTCGCGGATCGCGTCCGCGAGCTTTCGCGATGGCTCGATCGGGGTGATTTTGTCGCCTGCATCCTTCATGGCGCTGCCTCGCTGTTGGTAAACAGCGAGTTAACACAGTCGCCGGCAAAATGCACTGCGAGATGGGCTCAGCTTGCGGCTGCGCTGAACACCGGTCTCTGGATTCTGCCGCGGCGACGCGTGTTGCGGCGCACGGCCTCTGCAATCAGGTCAGGCGCCTCCTCGACCAGCATGTGGCCCGCCTCCAGCACGTGGTGCAGGTGGAAATGCGGCGGCAAGTCCTCGGCCTGGGCGACGGGCAGGACGGGATCGTCCGTTCCCCAAAGCACCATCACCGGCATGCTCAGGGTTTCCAGCCGTTCGCTCGGGATGACACCTTGCCGGTCTTCCCTGGTGATCACGGCTGCAGCACCGACGAGGGTCCGCAACTGGCCCGGCCGTTTGCGCATGCCGCACAGCGCCTCCACCACGTGTTGAGGAGGAGAACTTTGCGGCCCCGACATGGCGGCAAGACAGGCGCGGATCTCATCTCGATCGGCCGCGGCCGCATAGCGCCGCAGCAACGGACCGTTGATCTCGGGGCCGAAGCCGCCGGGCGCCAGCAAGGTCAGCGAGGCCACCCTTTCGGGATCGGCAGATGCCATCAATGTCGCGATCGCGCCGCCCATGGAATGGCCGACGACGTGAACTTTGCCCAGGCGGCGCTTGCCCAGATCGGCCAGGATAACCCCAGCGGCCTGCTTGACTCCTGCCGCCTGGCACTCCAGGGAGTTTCCGTGGCCCGGCAGGTCGTAGGCAAGTGTCCTCACATCGGGCGTCAATCCCGCAATCACGTCGCGCCAGATCGAATGGCAAGCGCCGAAGCCGTGCAGGAAGACGATCGTCTTCGAGCCAGCACCGCTTTCGGCGACGTGAAGAGAGTTAAACATCGAGATTGTTGGCTGTGAAGCAGTATGAGGGGCAATTCAAGATTGTGGCTGAATTGCTCCCTGAGCAGGTCGATAGCCAGTAAAATCTTCGCGAATTCGCCGTGCGCGCCCCAATCGAACGCGTAAGCAGGCCTAAGACTCGTTGAGTGTCGACGCCCGCTGTGCCGAGCAGATCCGGCGTGCGAATTTAATATTCCAATCAGTCCGCACGTCAGCGAATGCTCCACGTTCGCTCAGCTCGGATTGCCAATCCCCGCAGAGCGCAAGGATTGCACCAGCCGGTCGA
Organism: Mesorhizobium sp. WSM4887; assembly: GCF_029625865.1. NCBI lineage: Bacteria > Pseudomonadati > Pseudomonadota > Alphaproteobacteria > Hyphomicrobiales > Phyllobacteriaceae > Mesorhizobium > Mesorhizobium sp. WSM4887. Next base: position 1,451,630 of record NZ_JARTVP010000001.1, on the reverse strand, counting down.
TGAGATCGGCGGGGTACTTCCTGTCAACAAAAGTGGCGCGCGGATTGGCGGCGAATTTCGGGAATTCGGCCGTGAGCTCGTTCGCCAATTCGTTTGCGAGCTTGTCGCGGCCTGAGATCTTGGCGCCGATCAGGCGCGCCGCCAGGTAATGCGATTTGGACGCGGTGGTCCGCAGCGACTCGCTGGCAATCGCTGCCCTCTGGGTGTCGCCTTGCATGAAGGCTCCGACAAACAGGCCATAGTCCCACCAGGTCGGATGACCGCTGAAGGCCTCGACGGCATGGCCCAGGATCGGCGTCCCTTCCTGGTATCTGCCAGCGAAGATCAGGCCGTAGCCATAAGCGGCGGCCATGCCGAGATCGTAGGGGTTGAGCTCATAAGCCTTGCGCATCCAGCGGATCGCTTCGTCGGTGTTGCCGAGGCGCGAGTTGAGGTAGCCGTAGGCGCGATGCGCGTGCGGGCTCATCGGTGCCATCTGAATGGCGCGGTGGGCAAACGACATGGCCTGCTCGACCGTTGCGCCGGGCGGATAGGCGTAGCGGTTGTTGACGGCTTCCAGATGCAGGGAAGCCAGTTCCGAGTAGATGAGCGATGATTTGGTGCTTTCTCTGACCAGCTTCTCCAGACAGCGATACGCAGCTTCGTGCGCCTTGGCGCTCTGGTCGAGATAGTAGAGGTCGTCGAGCACCAGACATCCTATCTGGCTGGTCCGGATATCGCTCTGGTCGATATAGCTGTAGATCGCGCCCGAAGCGGGGACGGTAGAGCTCAGGAGATTGGCGATGTTGCTCTCGACAGCACCAGGCGCGCTTTCGGCCGATGTCAGGTTGCGTGACAGGAGAACCCGTCCCGTCGCGACGCTCTGCAGCTCGATCATGACGTCGCCGGCGTTAGTCCCGGGAATAAGATCGAAAACGAAGCTGATCGGATCGGCGGAACGATTGCGCGTAGCGTCGGCGTCGCGTCCGATGAAGTCTATCGTATCGAAGCCGGCCAGACCGGCGCGCAGCGAGGAAGCAACACGGGCCGCCTCGGGTCCGTCGGCTTTGATGGCCAAGTAGATCAAAGGCAGCCCGTCGAACGTTTGGGAGGCGACGCTGCTGGTCGCGCCTGCCGTTTCGACTTCGACCGGCGCGGCCGCGTCGTCACCATGAAGAAAGGCGTTACCCTGGCGGACGACAAGGATACCCAGCATGGCGATGACCAGCACCATGGCGGCCCAGAAGAACCGCAACTGGCGCGTCAGCGATGACGCGGATTCGGTCGGTGCCGGGGTCGTCGTCAGCGGCACGGCGTCGACCGGTGCGGCGGCGGCCTCGGGCTTCTCGAAATGCTTGGAAGGCCGGGCGATCGGGTCATCCGCGGGTTTGGCGTCGGCTGGGAGCCGTATGGCGTTCAACTCGTAAGAAGGCACATAGCCGCCGCGCGGAATGGCGATGCGTACCGGCTCGCCAATGCCTTCGCTGGCGAAATATTGATCCAAAAGCTCGCGCAGCCGCCCCGCCTGGACCCTGACGACCGCGTCGGTCGATCCGTCGAAATCGCCGTCCTTGCCGAAGACATCCATGGCAATGGACACACCCTTCAGCCGGTCGGCTTCGCCTGCCTGCTCGCGTTCGACCAGATAGCGTAACAGCCTGCGGGCCCGCTCGGATCGTCCGAACGTTTCGCTGGCAAGCAGTCGCTCCAATGTCTCGCGCACTGCGGGGGCGGCAGGCGTGGCAGGCTCCAAGTGTCGGACCTTTCAGAGTCGGCACAGGTTAGGGCGCGATAATATAGCGCGCGCTCCAGCGCACAAGGAACCTTCTGTTATGTGATCGCGTAAGCCACGGTAAATTTACCGGCCGGTTAACGAATTTGAACGCGGCTCGCGCCTGCCATGAAGCGTGGCACGTCCGATGAACGGGCCACGCTTTATCAATCGAACAATCAGGCGGGCTTGCGGCCCAGGATGCGGTTGGCGGCCGAGACCACGGCCTCCAGCGAGGCGGCGACGATGTTGGTGTTTATGCCTGCGCCGAACAGCTTGCCGCCGGGATATTCCATCTCGACATAGGAAATGGCCGAGGCGTTCGAGCCGCGCTGCAAGGAATGTTCGGAATAGTCGAGCACCGACATGTCGACGCGGATATGGCGCGAAAGCGCATCGACGAAGCCGTCGATCGGGCCGGTACCGGTGCCGGTGATGGTGACTTCCTTGCCGTTGTCGAGGATCTCCGCCTCGACCACGCGACGGCCCTTTACCGCAGTGTCCGGATAGGTGCGATGGTCGAGGAATTTCAGCCTGGCGCCGGGCTGGTCGACATAGGCTTCGAGGAAGCGCTCGTGGATGCGCTTGGCCGGCACTTCCTTGCCTTCGGCGTCGGTGATCGCCTGGATGTCCTGGCTGAACTCGATCTGCAGGTTGCGCGGCAGATTGAGGCCGTAGTCGGCCTGCAGCACGTAGGCGATGCCGCCCTTGCCCGACTGCGAGTTGATGCGGATGATCGCCTCATAGGTGCGGCCGACATCAGCGGGGTCGATCGGCAGGTAGGGCACTTCCCAAACCGGCGTGTTGGCTTTGCGCAGCGCCTTCATGCCCTTGTTGATGGCATCCTGGTGCGAGCCGGAGAAAGCGGTGTAGACGAGCTCGCCGACATAGGGGTGGCGTTCCGGGATCTTCAGCTGGTTCGAATATTCATAGACGTCCTTCATCCGGTTGATGTCGGAGCAGTCCAGCTCGGGATCGACGCCTTGCGTGTACATGTTGAGCGCCAGCGTCACGATGTCGACATTGCCGGTCCGCTCGCCATTGCCGAACAGCGTGCCCTCGACGCGGTCGGCGCCGGCCATCAGGCCGAGCTCGGTGGTGGCGATGCCGGTGCCGCGGTCGTTGTGCGGATGCAGCGAGATGATCAGCTTGTCGCGGTTGTCGAGATTGCGGCACATCCACTCGATGCGGTCGGCATAGATGTTGGGCGTCGACATCTCGACCGTCGATGGCAGGTTGACGATCAGCTTGTTGTCGGCCGTCGGCTTCACGATCTCGGTGACGGCGTTGCAGATCTCCAGCGCGACCTCGAGCTCGGTACCGGTGAAGCTCTCCGGCGAATATTCGAAACGGAAGCCGCCGCCGGCCTTGGCGGCCATGTCGGTGATCATCTTGGCGGCATCCGTGGCGATGCGCTTGATGCCGGCGACGTCCTTTTCGAAGACGACGCGGCGCTGCAGCTCGCTGGTCGAGTTGTAGAAATGCACGATCGGGCGGTGGGCGCCCTCGAGCGCCTCGAAGGTCCGCGTGATCAGCTCGGGCCGGCACTGCACCAGAACCTGCAGCGACACGTCCTTGGGCACGCCGCCCTCCTCGACGCACCAGCGGGCGAAGTCGAAGTCGGTCTGCGAGGCCGACGGGAAGCCGATCTCGATCTCCTTGAAGCCCATGTCGAGCAGCAGCGCGAACATGCGCGCCTTGCGCTCATGGCCCATCGGGTCGATCAGCGCCTGGTTGCCGTCGCGCAGGTCGACCGAGCACCAGATCGGCGCCTTGTCGATCACCTTGGACGGCCAGGTGCGATCGGCGAGGTTGACGGTCGGGTAGGGCTGATATTTGCGGGCGGCATCGGCCATGTGGCCGGGCGCTTGCGCGCCCGTTTCGGCCTCGCCGGCGCGGATTGCTTCTCTTCTATTCATCGTCTTTCTCCCGGCGGCTCGTGGGACCGCCTTCAGGCGGATCGGTGCCGAGCGGCGCCTTTACCAAAGAATTTCGTTCGCTTGATGTGACTTGCCAATCTAGCCAAGGAGCAGGCGCCCAAAGCGGCGGTTTTCGACCGCCGGGCGCTCCTTCAGCGAACCCGGCGATCGCCGATAAGGCCGAGAAGGAGCAGGGTCGAAGCAAGCGCGCGCACGGTCTCGCGGGCAAAGCCGGGGCGAGAAGAAGCGACGGAGCGGGTGCGCGTGGTCATGCCGGCTCTCTTACAGGAGCGGCCATCCGGAGGCAAGTGCCGGCCCGGCTTTAAGTCTTTGGTTTCATGCATATCGTCTTCCCAAAACCGCTGCACAGTTTTGGTCGACATGCTTTGGCGCGGCTCTTCCCCGCATCAGCCAAATGCGCCACACTCGCCTCCGGAGGACCTGATCCGAGGGGGAGGTCGTGCATGAATTTCGTGTTCTTCTCGCCGCATTTTCCGGGCAACGGCGCCGATTTCTGCGACCGGCTGAAGAAGGCCGGCGCTACCGTGCTCGGCATCGGCGACGCGCCCTATGAGACGCTGAGCAGCAAGCTCAAGGCGGCGCTTTCGGAATATTATCGGGTCGCGGACATGGAGAACTACGATGCCGTATTCCGGGCGATGGGCCATTTCATCCACAAATGGGGCCGCATCGACCGCTTCGAGTCGTTGAACGAGCACTGGCTGGAGCTCGAGGCCAATATCCGCACCGACTTCAACATCTTCGGCACCAAGCTCGACTTCGTGAAGAATTTGAAGCGCAAGAGCCGCATGCGGGCCTTCTTCCGCAAGAGCGGCGTCGAGACAATCCCGCAACGCAAATGCTCCGATCGGGCCGGCGCCATGACCTTCATCCGCCGGGTCGGTTATCCGGTGGTGGTGAAACCGGATTCGGGCTCCGGCGCCTCGAACACGTTCAAGATCTCCAACGCGAAGGAGCTCGATCAGTTCTTCAAGGACAAGCCCGAAGGCGTGACCTTCGTCATGGAGCAGTTCATCGAGGGGCTGGTGGTGACCTTCGACGGGCTGGTCAACCGCGACGGCGAGGTGGTGCTGGCGGCGAGCCACCGCTACGACCAGAGCGTCATGGAGGTGGTCAACCGCGACCGCCATATGAGCTACACCTGCTTCCCCGAGATTACGCCCGCGGTCGAGGAGGCAGGCCGCAAGATCCTGAAGGCGTTCGACGTACGCGAGCGCTTCTTCCACATCGAACTGTTCGAGACCAGGAACAAGCGCATCATTGCGCTGGAGGTCAACATGCGGCCGCCAGGCGCCTGGATGACGGATGCGATCAACTACACTTTCGACATCGACGTCTATGCCGAATGGGCCAACATGGTGGTGAAGGACGCGGCCGGCGGGCCCTACAAGGGCAAGTATTTCACGGCCTATGCCAGCCGCAAGCGACACCTCGACTATTTGCACAGCCATGAGGACGTGCTAGCCGCCCACGGCGACAAGATCGTCCACCATCAGGCCATCGAAGAGGTTTTCAGCCGCGCCATGGGGAACTACGCCTACCAGATGCGCTCGAAGGACCAGAAGGCGCTGCGTCAGGCGGTCGACTATATCCACGCGGAAAAGGCGTGAGCCGATGGACGTCTCCTATCACAAGGCCCATGCCCGCAATCTCGGCCGCGACATGGAATACAAGCGCTACGGCCATGCCGGGCGGCCGGTGGTGGTGTTTCCCACCTCGCAGGGGCGTTTTTACCAGTTCGAGGATTCGGGAGGCGTCGCAGCACTCGCCGAATTCGTCGACACCGGCCGCATCCAGCTGTTCACGCTCGACGGCATCGATTCGGAATCCTTCTTCGACAAGCATGGCGATCCCATCAGTCGCATCGCCCGCCACGAAGCCTATTTCCGCTATGTGCGCGAGGAGGCGCTGCCGGAGCTGCAGGCGGTTGCCGCCAAGGCCAATGGCGGACGCGCCCTCAAGCCGCTGTTCTGCGGCTGCTCGATGGGCGGCTACCACTCGTCGAATTTCGTGTTCCGCTTTCCGGAGCTGGCGAGCGGCGTGATCTCGCTATCCGGCGTCTATTCGACCCGCGACTTTTTCGGTCGGGCGCTCGAGGGCAGCATCTTCTACAATTCGCCGCTCGACTATCTGCCGGGCATCGTCGACCAGAAGCTGCTCGGGCGGCTGAGGGCGCTGAGGCTGATCTTCTGCTGCGGGCAGGGCGCCTGGGAAGAACGAATGCTCGTCGAAACGCGCGAACTGGAGCAGGTGCTGCGCGAGAAATCCATTGGGGCCTGGGTCGACTATTGGGGCGGCGACGTCAGCCACGACTGGCCGTGGTGGCACAAGCAACTCGTCTATTTCTTTGGCCGCTGGCTCGATGACGACCTGATGCACAGGATCGACTGATGACCGCGCCCGACCCGATCCGTCGCTTGTCGAAGCCACCAATGCCGGCGACCCGGGGCCTTTCTCGAACCCTCACCGCCGATGCCTTGCTCACCGATTGGGGCCGTTCCTTCCGCGGACGCGAGCAGATCTCGCGCTGGAACCAATCCGACAGTATCGGCGTACAATCCCTTTTGATGCGCGTCGCGGGGTTGGCCGCCACCTCGGGTCATGTGGAATGGCGGCGTGGGCGCGCTGTCGCGATCCTCGCTCAGTAGGTCGCGCGCCCGCCGGACAGATCGAAGGTGGCGCCAGTGGTGAAGGAATTCTCGTCCGACAGCATGAAGGCGACCATGGCCGCAGCCTCCTCCACCTCGACGAATCGACCGCGAGGCACCTTGCTGAGCATATAGGTCACCTGGGCCTCGGTGAGCTGTTCGAGGATACGGGTGCGGGCGGGCGAGGGGGTCAACGCGTTGACGGCGATGTCGAGACCGGCGAGTTCCTTGCCGAGCGACTTGGTCAGCGCAAGCACGCCGGCTTTGGCGGCCGAATAGGCGGCGGCGTTGGGATTGCCTTCCTTGCCGGCCACGGAAGCGACATTGACGATGCGGCCGTAGTTGCGCGCGATCATGCCGGGCACCAGACGTCGGCAGCAGTAAAAGACGCCGTTGAGGTCGATTTCGATGATCTGCCGCCAGGCGGCGGGGTCATAGTCCACCACGGTCGCGGCCGGCCCGGCAATGCCGGCATTGTTGACAAGGAGATCGACAGGCCCGAGCGCCTGCTCGGTTTCGATGGCG